>JACMLY010000153.1 GCA_014379345.1 Chitinophagaceae bacterium | reverse complement strand
TTGTTCTTTCTCGGCGTTCCTTTGTACCCCCTCTCTTATTGTCCTTTCTTGGCTACACCCCCCCCACGACGAGAAGACACAACGAACACAAAGCCCTTATCAAAATGGATAGCCTGAAGTATATGCCAGGAATTGAGCACCGCATTATATAAAGATTTTCTCCGGACACTGGTGATTTAAAATTGAGCATTGATTAGTCGGTTATTTCTTCTTTTATACAAAACGTTTCAACACAGCCTTGCCTATTTTTTTGATTGGAACAATGCTAAAAAGGTGGTATCGCCATGCTATTATAAATTTACTGATAGCCATTGTCCTTTTCTGTCTTTTTAAATAATTTTCACCAAAATTAATGTACAGCCTGAACAATGCGTCCCGCACTACTTTACGGGGAAGTTGATTTTTATGGTCTCGAATAATTTCTATTCCTTCATGATTGCTTTTGATCCAGTTTGGATCGCTCCAGTTTGTATCGTGCAGGCGACGGAATACGAGAGGTTCATAGAGGATCAGGGCTTTGAAATGCCGCGCCAGATTGATGATGAAGTCCACATCAGAAAATGATTTCGATTCTTTAAATGCTCCTGTTGAACTTATGCAATCTTTACGTAGCATCAGCGTCTGCGTAAATCCGGCTATTTCAGATTTGAAAATAGAAATAAAAATACTGCCATATTTTATTCCGGAGCGCTCCTTATAGAAGTATTCTATCGGCCTGTTTTTTTGTCGAAAATTGTATCCGCCGGTCATTGAAAATCCAGCTTCAGGATGTTCTTGTAAGGCCACAACCTGCTTCTCCATTTTTGTGTTGTGCCATAAATCATCTGAATCTATAAACGCTATCAATTCACCCATAGCTTTGTCTAAACCAATGTTTTTTATTTTTCCGCCAATCCCTATTCTTCCGGCTTTATGGAACTGTATCCTGTTATCTTTTAAGCGAGCGATCATTTCTTCTGTATTATCATCAGACCCATCGTCTATGATCAATAATTCCCAATTGCAATAGGTCTGACTCCGGATGCTTTCAATTGTTTCCTGGATATAAGCTGCCCGGTTATAGGTAGGCATGATAATACTTACTTTCGGAGATACTGTTGTAGGAAACATTTATATTAGATTATCCATATGTTCTGTTTAACACCTTTCACTCTGTGCCTACCTCCCTTACCGCTGAGGTTAAATCTCTTCGCATTCGGAGACTTCCCAGGTTTAACACCAATTTTACCACAGAGGTGCAGGAGGTGGTACAGACGGGACGGAGGGCAATTACTTCTACTATAAAGAGGCGAGTAATTGGTTTATTTTTTTGGCAATTGCTTCAAAGGAAAGTTCTTCTTTAAACTGTTCTAGAGCCTTTGCCCGTTCGGCCTGAATATCCATGTCCTTCGTTTTTACTAATGAGGTCAGTAACTCTTTATCATTTCCAGGTTCATATAGTATCCCGCATTTACCCGGGCCGGTTATTTTTCGGAACGACTGAATATTGGTAACAATGGGTATACATCCGCATGACATCGCCTCGCAAACCGCCACGCCTCCACCTTCATAATGTGAACCGGAAACAATGAAATCAGCACTGTTATACCAATAGATCATTTCTTCATGCGTCACGGCACCTATCATCTGAATTATATTTTGCAGGTTTTCCCGTTCGCAAAATTGATCTATTTCATATTTGAGCTCCGAAGTGTGATAGATTATGTACAATCGTGCCGTAGGTTGAGATTTTACATATTGTCCGAAGGCCTTTATAACCAGGAGAGGATCCTTATTAGCATCCAACCTTCCCACCCACAGAAAAATGTATTTTCCGGTAATTCCTGTTTTCTTTAGAGCTATGTTTCTGTCAATAGCAGTAAAAAAAGAGGAGGCATGCATTATCTCGGCTATTTTTTTTTCCCGGGCAATAATTCCTTTTACTACCCAATCTGCTCCCATTTCCCTCGATGCAAACAAATAAGCATTCACACATTTGTCGGCCTGGCATTGCAGGAATTTCCTTAATGATGATGAGGGTTTTTCCGCACGATTTATAACAATAATTTTTACCTGTTTTCCTAGTTTTAATCTTAGTTGAATAATCTGCAGAGGGAAAATAAATCCATTTATGAAAACCACATCCGGTCGAAGCCCTTTTATAGATCGATGCATACCCCAGGGAAAACGGATCACTTTCTTATTCAACCGCATAAAATAATATTGAACACCATTGCGTTCATACTTTCCTTCAAAATTGATTCTTTCAATACTGATCACTTTGTTATTGAAGGCCAGGCTTTCTAATATTCCGGTAAAGGCCCTAATACGGTTCAGCCATGCCTCCGGCAGGTGATACTCTGGTGAACTTACATAACTCGTAAAGACAAGGTTCATGATGAATTGGAAAAGAATATCAGAAAATATCAATATCGGAAAAAGTGAATTTAATTTTTTCCAGTGGTATTCCTGATTCGAAATCTTTAAAAATAACCGGGAATGAAGGCGTCGATTCATATTTCGCCGAGAACATGGTGTGCAGTCGGGTACCCGGACTACAGTGAAACAATATTTGCCGGATACCGAGCTTTTTCGCCATTTTTTTCAATTGATCAATTACAGCATCAAAATTGTTTTCATTTGCTCCTGCTATATCTCCTATGATCAGACCCTGTTTAATACTTACCCAGATTTGAGCTTCACCAAACTGGATTACTTTTGTTGGGTTGTATGCTTTATACTGCAAATAGTTTTCGCTTCTGTGTACTCCGGCAAATCCGTCGGCAACAACGGAGTTTGGGATACCCTTACAGGGTAACAAATCCTTCTTAACAATAAAATCGCCGTATGATGCATATTTTTTTCTGAAGAAGAAAATCTTTTTTGAAAGAGATTGCAGTGGTAAACTGTTCACCGGAATTCTGAAACAATACATTGTCTCGCTCATTTTCCAACCTGATTGCATCAGGCCATGAAATGAATGCTGGTTTGGAAACCCGAAGATCAGCTTTATGCCAATTGAACTGCACAGATCAAATGCGATGTTAGACAATTTATGAAACAATCCTTTGTACCTATGCTGCGGATGCGTCATTGTATCGACTGATTGGGCTGCCAGCACTATTTTATTTTCGAATTGCATGAAACAGGGCACAACTCCATAATATGCCACAGGCTGCGTATTCTTGTCGTACGCAATGACTCCTATAGTTTCGATTCCCGTATATAACGCGTCATATTTACTGACAAAATAGTTCTCCTCCACTTCAACGTTATAAACCGCTGCATAAAGCTTTGCCACATCCTTTATATTTTCCCTGTTCAACCTGGAAATGGTATATTCCTTATTTTCAGCGCTATTTATAATGTCCGGTGATATTTGCATGCAATTGATTGGTGTTGGAAATAAATGGATTGATTGTAAGTCTTTCCCTGAACGTTGCGTCGTTTGTGTCTTCAGGGAAAAGAAACTCGGTAGCAAGTAATTGTGTAAATCCAGCCTTCTTTGCTTCTTCGGCGGCTTCTCTGGTATATGAACCATATGGAAACGCCAAAGCCTTCACTTCTTTACCCGTTACATTTTCAAGAAATTGTTTTGACCGCGAAATGTCTTCCCCTACTAACGAAACCGGCATCTTTCCTAAATCGTTGTGATAATAACTATGGTTGCCAATGGTCACCCATTTACTTGCAGATAATGCTTTCACCTGCTCAACGGTCATCTGCAACCAATAATCGGCGTCTGCATTTTTGTTGAATGATCCCAGCAGGTCCATCATTTCTACCTTGTCTTCAAACCCGGTTGAAAGCAGGATATTTCCGAGTTGTCTACCCGATGATGCCGATACATATTTACGATAGCGGTTTTTCTTGAATTCCTCACCTTTGAAAATAAATTTGCGAGGCCCATATTTACCGGCTATGCTCAGGCAGTCATTCCATAAAATATCGAAGCCTGCATCACGTATAGCGGTGATAAAAAAACTGGCGTGAACCTGGTAAAGCTCCAGCAGTGGCAAAACATGGCGGTAGTTATTGGCAAAACCATCATCGAAGGTGAGACAAATATTATACCTGTCCTTGCTGAAACGCTGGTGATAAAAATCATCCAGTGAAACGATATTAAAATATTGCTTATAAAGCTTCAATTGATCCTCAAAAGCTCTTCGGTTTACAAAAAGGGAATTAAACCGAAATGGGTCATCTACACATACACCATGGTAAATTAAGATCCTTGCTCCTCTTGCCTGTTTGACATAGGATTGATTCAATCCAAGCTTCCAGCCGATATCTCTTCGTGTTCTGCTGAACTTATTTATTATTGTTATTAGAGCCGGCATACTTGTATTTTCTTCTCATACAGAAAAAAATATTCCTAGTTTTAAATATCAATCTACTAAAAAAAATACTGAATAAATTCAATGGCCTGCTCTATTCACAGGAGTATCTCTGCCTGGCCAGGGAGTCTTTTACACAACCCATTCATGGATATCTTACACGAAACAATACAGTGATTAAAGATATTACAAAGCTCCACGCATTTGTTGGATATAGTCCGTTGATATTTGCATTTGCATCCGGAAGTATTTCCGGGGACGAGGTGATCGAGATTATATTTAGCCACGAGATTGATGATGCCACTGAATTGTTACCTGAAAAAAATTGCCTGGCCCGGCTCCAAATGAAAAAGATCAGCCAGTTTACCGTACCGGAAGGCATCATATTTATTTACGAAGGAGTAAAAGGAAAACACCTTTTCGTTAATACATTTAATCAATGGATCACACAAATAGATAACCGGCTGTATAATCGGAAACCCGGAAACGTTTATTTGGAAAAAAATCTTTATAAACAGGTACAAATAGCTTATTCCTTTCCAAGAACAATTTCTTTAATCAGTGTTAGTTACAATGGCGAGTTCAATCTTTTCCCCACAGACCTGCATGGACCAGTGTCGGAGGATCATTATCTCATCTCCCTGCGTCATGAAGGGAAGGCCTGTGCACAGGTTGAGAAAGCCGGGCAAATTGTGATTTCTACAGTGCAGTCCCATGCTTTTAAAGAGGTATACGCACTGGGAAAAAACCATATGCAGGAATTGAGATCAAAAGATCAATTTAAGTTTAATGAGGGCATTTCTGAAAAATTGCGTTTACCCCTCCCCTTTCAGGTGATTGAATACCGTGAGCTGGAATTAACCGGCAGCTACCAGCACGGAATTCATAAAATCCTGTTGTTTCGGATGCTGAACAGGGCCAACCTCAGTTCCGAGGTTCATACGCTTTCTCATATCCATTGCTCTTATGGAACCTGGCGACTAAAACATGGTCTACCAGGCAACTACCTCATAAGATAAGCCGTTTCTGATAAGAAACCAGCTGTCCAGCCCTTATTGCCGGCGGCTCAACCTGTAATGATGAGCAAACTAATCCTCTTTAATCCAAGAAGCGCAAGGTCTAAACCCCGCATACCCAATTCAATTTTATCTGTTGCCGCATCCGTTGAAGGATTGTTTGAATATGTAATCGTAGACGGCAATATGGAGACTGATCCGGCGGAAAAGATATTTAGTTACCTGGCACAAAATGAGTTTAAATACATTGGCCTCACCTGCATGCCTGGCCCCCAGCTGCAACAGGCCATACCCATTTCAAAGAAGATCCGGGAATTATACCCGCAAATAAAGATCATCTGGGGCGGATATTTTCCTTCCAATCAATCGAAAGTAGTTTTACACTCCGGATTCGTTGATTTTGTTATTAATGGACCCGGTGATAAATGTTTTCCTGCTTTATTAGATGCACTGGAAAACAATAAGCCCTATGAACTGATCGGAAACCTTATTTATAAAAGAGATGACCAGATCGTCAAAACAAAAAAGGATGAATTGTATGATCAGGATCAACTGCCATTGCTACCGTATAAAAAGTTAAACAGCTTTTACTCCATAGGCAAATATCTGGGAAAAACTTACCTGGGAAGCAAAACAATTGCCTATCATTCAAGTTTCGGGTGTCCGTTCAAGTGCTCATTTTGTGCGGTAGTACCGATATACAATGGCCGTTGGAAAGGGAAATCGGCTAAAATGATTTATGAAGATATCAGGTATCTGAAACAACATTTTGGCGGAAATGCAATCGAATTTCACGACAATAACTTCTTTGTATCGGAAAAACGTGTAGTGGAATTTTCGCAAATGATAAAACCCGAAAAAATGGTTTGGTGGGGTGAAGGGAGGATTGATACGATCAATAAATATTCAGATGATTCGCTGGCGTTAATGCGTGAATCGGGATGTAAAATGATCTTTTTTGGAGCAGAAACAGGAAATGATGAAATATTAAAAAAGATGGACAAGGGCGGAACGCAATCGGCCGGGCAGATAAGAAGCTTTGCCGCAAGAATGGCAAAATTTGATATCATTCCTGAATACTCGTTCGTTCTTGGCACTCCTGCCAACACGCCGGGAGAAGTTATGAAGCAAATAGACCAGGATATTGCTTTCATTAAAGAAATAAAAGAGATCAACCCAAAAACGGAGATCATAATCTACGTATACAGCCCGGTACCCACCGAAGGATCTGAAATGTATAATAAGGTTCTAGAGAGCGGCTTTCGATTTCCTGAAAACCTGGAGGACTGGATAGGGCCGCAATGGGATAAATTCGACTTGCGAAAAAATCCGCTCACGCCCTGGCTGACGCCGGAAATGATTGACAAAATAAAAAATTTTGAAACCGTATTGAATGGCTATTATCCCACTATTTCCGATGTAAGGCTAAACGGGTTTAAAAGAAATTTTATCCGCACAATCGCTTCATTCAGGTATAAGACGGGGATTTACAGGAAGCCATATGAATTAAAAGCTTTGCAGATTTTATGGAAATACAGACAACCAGAAATCGAAGGATTCTAAATATATATTGTTTTATTAATTAAACGCTCTGTGTTCCCCTATGATTCTACTGTTCCTATGTGGTAAAAAATTTACCACATAGGAACAGTAGAATCATAGTAATAACATAGAGAGAATTGATTTCAAGTCTCTCAGCTTTAATAGAATCAATGAGGAATGCAGTAAAATATATTGTTGGAGGTATGTACAAACCATTCCTTGTAAAATATCTGTCGAAAGTCAGAAAATACCGGTACAGGGGCATTGATTTAATAATTCCACCTGAAGTATTCCATCCGGGATTTTTTTCGAGCACCAAATTATTGCTGAAATATATAGCCACGCAGCCGTTGAATAAATATTCGTTACTGGAGTTGGGCGCGGGAAGCGGCCTGATCTCAATGTTTGCTGCTAAACGGGGGGCGCATGTCACGGCAAGTGATATCAACACGGTGGCTATACGTTATCTCAATAAAAATACAGGTATCAACCAGGTGAAAATAGATATCATCCAATCGGACCTGTTTAAGGATATCCCGCTGCAAATATTTGACTATATTATTATCAATCCCCCATATTATAAAAAGGAGCCAAGGACAGAATCAGACTATGCATGGTACTGTGGCTTAAATGGTGAATATTTTGAACAGTTATTCAATGATCTCTTTAGCTATGCACACCCATCAACAAATGTATTTATGGTTTTGTGTGATGGCTGCGATATACAAATGATCAGGCGTATGGCGATTAAAAACCAGATTAAATTGATCTGTGTTCATATGAGCAAAAACCTGGTAGAAGATAATTTCATTTTTAAACTCGAATCCATCCAATGAACATTGCAGATTTGAATATGGATGCAGGCATGGGGTTAATAATGCAAAATGGAAATGTTATCCCCTTCAACGAAAAATATTTTGCATTGCGCACGCGTGAAAATAGGATCTATACCGACGAAGAGTTGTTACAACTGCCACTGATCTCCAAAAATCATATGCATGCAAAGGAATGGCGTGTACGCGAAAATTCTTGTCGACGATTAGTCAATTATTTAAAAAGAAAAGGGCCTGTCTCGATTGTAGAGATTGGTTGTGGAAACGGATGGCTCTCACATCAGCTATCTAAAATTCCCAACAGTGCAATAAAAGGGATTGACATCAATGAACGGGAATTGAAACAGGCCGGCCTCGTGTTCAGGGAACAGGGAAATTTATCGTTTATCAACGGAGATATATATCATTTAAAGGCATATGGAAGTTCATTTGATATCATTGTTTTTGCAGCCTCCATTCAATACTTCGATTCTTTCAGTAAAATAATAACTAACGCATTGGAACATCTCCGCGAGGGCGGAGAGCTGCATATCATTGATTCACCATTCTATCGCGTCAATGATATCAGGGAAGCTCGCAAAAGAACCAACGATTATTTTTCAGCGATCGGATTTCCTGAAATGACCGGTCATTATTTCCATCATTCCATTGAAGATTGTAAAAATTTCAACTATTCCATTTTGTATGATCCAAATTCGTTACTGAATAAATTTTCTACAATCAGGAACCCTTTCCACTGGATCAGAATAAGAAAAAATAAATGACCGTACAATCTTTATATCACACATTTCAGCGATACCGCACACTACAAACGGATCGCGTCAGCTCACTGCCGATCGTGATCTTAATGCCGCATAGCGCCTGTAATTGCAGATGTGTGATGTGTGATATCTGGAAGGATAACAAAAACCTTAAACAGTTAACCGAAAACGATATTTCGGGCTTATTAGAGACATTAAAAAAATTTGGTACCCGGCAGGTAGTAATGTCGGGCGGGGAAGCGTTACTGAATCCGAATTTTTTTCGATTTTGTGAGATGTTAAAAAAAACAGATGTAAAGATCAGTCTCCTGTCAACGGGCTTATTACTCAAAAACCACGCACTGCAAATTGTTGACAACATAGATGACATTATTCTTTCTCTGGATGGGGATGAATTGTTGCATGATCGAATAAGAAATGTTCCGGGGGCCTTCCGCAAATTGAGGGAAGGTGTTGATTCGGTACGAAAGCTTCAACCAGATCTGAAAATCACGGCCAGAACTGTGATCCATCGGTTGAATTTCAGGAATTGGGCAGCTATAATAGATACCGCAAATAATATCGGTTTAAACCAGATCAGTTTTTTACCGGCGGATGTGAGCAGCCACGCGTTTAATCGGGAAGTTCTGTGGACTGAACCCCGGCAGCATGAAATATTAATACAGGAGAAAGAATTGCCTGAATTGAAAGCGATCCTCGAATTGATTGTTGCCGCATACAAAACAGAATTCGATGAAAAATTCATTGCTGAAACTCCCGATAAGCTGCGGAAAATTTATGACTATTACGCCGCTTTTTATGGCCTGAATGACTTTCCTTATAAAAGGTGTAACGCCCCATGGGTATCAGCAGTAATAGAATCCGATGGAACAGTAAAACCATGTTTTTTTCATGAAGCTATAGGTAATATGAGAGAGCAGCCGCTTGATCGTATTTTGAATAGTGAAGAAGCCATTCATTTTAGAAAAACGCTGGATATGGAAACGAACAGCACCTGCAGAAAATGCGTATGTTCTATTAACCTGACACCGAAAACAAAATTATAGAATGAATTAAAAAAGGCGAATGGATCAAATACTTTTTACACATTCTTATTTCTTACGTTTCGACCCCAAGCAATGGGAAAAAGGCCAACCCTATGCGCCGCTTGGAACCTTATACGCTGCTGCATTTTTAAGAGAAAACGGATACAAAGTCTCATTATTCGATACCATGTTCGCCGTGAATCCGGATGAAGCAGTAGCTGAGATTGAAAAACAGCGTCCTGCTTTTTTTGTTATCTATGATGACGGTTTTAACTACCTCACCAAAATGTGCCTGACCAATATGCGCGAAGCAGCATACCGAATGATCAGGATAGCCAGGGAACGGAATTGCATAGTTATTTTATCCAGCTCCGATTCTACCGATCATTACAAGGAATATTTAGAACAGGGGGCTGATTTTATTTTATTGGGCGAAGCAGAATTAACCTTGCTGGAATTGACCAGATCCATTTCCAGTGGATCGAACGATTTTGCCTCGATACAAGGATTGGCATATGTAGAAGGCAACCAGGCGATCAAGACGCCGAAAAGAAATGTGATCAAAGACCTGGATAGCCTGCCGTTCCCTGCCTGGGATCTTATTGATATGGAGCCATACCGGAAAATGTGGATGAAGAGTTCGGGATACTTTTCAATGAATATGGGAACCACAAGGGGATGCCCTTTTAAATGTAACTGGTGTGCAAAGCCAATTTATGGAAACCGGTATAACTCCCGTTCTCCACAAAATGTAACAGGGGAATTAAAAATGCTGAAGAAAAAATACCGCTTTGATCATATTTGGTTTTGCGACGATATTTTCGGTTTGAAGCCAGGCTGGGTAAATGAATTTGCAACTCTTGTTGAACAAGAGAACCTTCATTTTAAATTTAAAATTCAATCCAGGGCCGATCTGCTTGTACAGGAAAATTATATTCAGGCATTGGCGAGGGCGGGCTGTGAAAATGCATGGATGGGTGCCGAAAGCGGATCTCAGAAGATACTCGATGCGATGGACAAAGGAACTACTATTGCCCAGATATACGAGGCAACAAGGATGCTAAAAAAACATGGCGTGCATCCTTCATTTTTCATCCAGTTCGGCTACCTGGATGAAACAAAAGAAGATATCGATAAAACTATACGAATGATCAATGAATTATTGCCATACGAGTTGGGCATCTCCGTTTCCTACCCATTGCCGGGAACGAAATTTTTTGAAAAAGTAAAGGATCAGCTAAAGGAAAAATCAAACTGGACCGATTCGGATGAACTGAAATTGATGTTCAACAATACATATCCTCCTGCATTTTATAAACACCTGCACAGGTATGTTCATAAAAATTACCGGAAACACCTGGGCCTTGAAACTATAAAAACTTTTTTCAGTAATCCGGTAGCTTTATCTTATGGTAATCTGAAAAGAGCTGCTTCCGTCATTTATTATATTCCCGCTGCATTTTTGGCCAAAAGAAAAATGGAAATGTTTTGAGATTTATTTGAATGAACAAATACAGACATATCAGACAAGAGATTGATGCCACAGCTGCTTTTAATAAGCAATCTGCCGTATTTGATGAGGAATATGCTCATAATTCAATTGTAAATTATAAAAGAAATCGTGTCAGGGACCATATCCTGCAATTCATTCGCCCCGGAAGTAATATCCTTGAACTAAATGCCGGTACGGGTGAGGATGCCATCTATTTTGCGCGATCCGGACATAAATTACATGCTACCGATATCTCACAGGGCATGCAGGATACACTCAGAAAGAAAGTAAAACAACAGAACCTGGAGAAAAATGTTTCGACCGAACTCTGTTCATATACATCACTGGGTAAGCTTAAGAAAAGAGGGCCTTACGATCTTATTTTTTCAAACTTTGCGGGGTTAAATTGTACACAGGAACTCGATAAAGTATTATGCGAATTTGAGCATTTACTTAAACCTCATGGCATCATTACGCTTGTGATGCTTCCTAAATTTTGTCTGTGGGAAACCTTATTGATATTTAAAGGAAAATTCAAGACTGCATTCAGGAGATTTTTTAGCAGTCAGGGGAGGCGATCGCATATTGAGGGAAAATATTTCAAATGCTGGTATTATAATCCGGGACAGATTACTAAAATCCTTCAAAAATCTTTCACCGTTGTGAATATTGAGGCACTGTGCGTAGTGGTTCCTCCCTCCTATATTGAGCATTTTGCCGAAAGGCATCCACGTTCGTACCGGTATCTTAAAAAAAAGGAGAACATCCTGAAGAGTAAATGGCCCTGGAAATATATAGGGGATTATTATATCATCTCCCTGCAAAAGAAGAATTGACCTTAAGCCATTTTTACTTTCAGGCTTTTGTCAATCTCTTTTAGCTTACTCTCGTATAGCAGTAAGATCTTCTGTTGAAAAAAAGCCGGATTTGGTTTTGAAAAGTGCTTGCTGGTCCTGAGTCCCATACGGCCGCCTTTTATATTCAATTTTCCCTGTAACTCTTTCCTATTCCATCTTGTGGAAGTGAGCTTCATGAGATAATTATCAAGCCGCTCACCAAATGAATTGTTGAAAAAAGCTTCAAAAAGTTTTTTAAGGAAAGAGTGTTTCGCTTTTTTCAGGGAATCTGTAGACAGATCATAGTTAGGAAAATACATCTGGGCCCAGTCATTGGCATCAAAGAAATTTTTGATTGTACCGTTGCCACATACAGGCACCAGTGTTATCACCTCTATCGCGGTATAAATATTCTTGTCGCTTATCTGCAGAGCCTCTTCATCAATATAATAGTTCATGCAAAACCAATGCTGCCTTCCAACAATGAATGTAAGTTTTTTGAAAAGATGCATAAGTGTTCTGGCTATCCATAACCGATTAGATTTGGTAATAACAAAGAAATCGATGTCTGCATTTTTATCCGCGACATTTTTCGATAACGAACCTGAAATACCTATACCTCTGACATAAGGAAACTGAAACAGAAATGAGGAGATCCGGTAAGCAGTTTTTAAAAGAGTTTGAGCTCTTTTGTTGTTATCTTTTCTTTCATCTACTACAGAAGGGTCGTTGCGAAGAAAGTAGAAATCTTCATGCTTAAAAACACTTTTGTCTGCCTGTAATCTTTTAAGCGCACTAGTGACCTCACTGTCGCGGGGTCTGCTTTGTAAATATAAAAGAATCTCTTTTTTTGAAACCGGATAGTGAAAGATGTCGAAGTATGCCAATACGTTTAATATATCTTTTTCGAGGCTCATTCAATGTAGCGTTTAGAAGTGAGGGTCTGGCTGGTTCATATACTGGTGTTAGCGGTAAAAGGTTGCTTCCTTCGGCTATTGAATTTCGGTTGAGCCTTTTGCTAAAAGTATCTGATGAGCTATGGAAGCAACCAGCAAATAATCCGCTTCGTAAAATGGTTTACAGACCGCGTTTTCGTTAATAACTATTTTACCAAATTATCAGCGTCATGATTTCGGGTGTAACATCAATTCCTCTATTTCTTAATGAGCGTAAGGGCTATAAAAATTTTCAGCAGAGATCGTATGTGGATAATAAGCGGGCTTATTTCATACTTAAAAGAGTGGTTGACATTTTCGTTTCCGTATTATTTATTTTATTTATCCTTAGCTGGTTTTCTGTCATCATTGCATTAATCATCACTGCCGATTCCCGTGGACTGGTATTCTTTATTCAACGGAGGGTGGGTAAAACAGGAAGAAGCTTTCCATGCTTCAAGTTCCGGACCATGATCGTCAATCGGGAATCTGATAACAAGCGCGCGGTTCCTAATGATCCCAGGATTACAAGAGTTGGCAAATTTCTTCGCAATTATAACCTTGATGAATTCCCCCAGTTTCTTAATGTGCTTCTCGGTCATATGAGTATTGTAGGCCCCCGCCCCCATATGCATTCAGATTGCTATGCGTTTGCACAAACCATTCCCGGCTATAAATTCAGAACATTTGTAAAGCCCGGTATAACGGGATTGGCACAGGCAAAAGGCTTCCACGGCCCTGTTGCAAACCAGGAAGTGGTCAAAAAGCGATTTGAATACGACGCTTTTTATGTACGCAACGCCAGCGTTGAGCTTGATCTGAGGATTATAACCGCAACGGTAGCGCGTCGCACACAACTGTTTTTTTGCCTGTTGTAAACCGTTTTTTACCTTGCATTTCTTGCCATTATCTGCTAAGTTTTTGTTGACAATCACCGTTCTTAAAGTGTTTTACCCTACCTTTGCAAACTCTTTAAAAGCTAGCCCATGAGCAGCAAAAGGAATTTTGATATAGCATTTGTGGGGTTAAAGCCTGGAATTCATGAGTTTGAATACGATATTGAGGATAAGTTCTTTATAGCATACCAGGAGCAGGATTTCAAGAAATGTTCTGCTCACGTGAAGCTTACAATGGATAAAAAGAGCGGTTTCATGCTCTTGAAGTTTGAAGTAGGCGGAAAACTGGAAGCGCCCTGTGACCGATGTGGCAATGATCTCCCTTTAGAATTATGGGATGAATTCAACATTGTGGTAAAAATGGTCGATAATCCGGATACCATGAACGACCAGGAGGAAGATCCCGATGTTTATTATATGTCCAAAGGCGAAAGCCATCTGCATATTGCCGACTGGATCTATGAATTCATTAATCTCAGTATTCCCATGCAACGGATGTGCACGGAGGAAGAGATCGGAGGACCATATTGTAACAAGGAGGTACTGGAAATGC
This sequence comes from Chitinophagaceae bacterium, assembly GCA_014379345.1. Taxonomy (GTDB): domain Bacteria; phylum Bacteroidota; class Bacteroidia; order Chitinophagales; family Chitinophagaceae; genus Flavitalea. The sequence goes on along the minus strand of JACMLY010000153.1, from coordinate 56,636 downwards.
TGAAAAAACTAGATTTAAAGAATAACAAGAACCCTGAAAGTACTGTATGGAAGGGTTTGGAAAAATTCAAAAACCTGGATAAATAATTTTAAACAATCAATTAGCGGTCGACCGCTGGTAATTTTAAACCATAGTCATAAAATCGAGTTATGCCTAATCCGAAACGGAGACATTCCCAGCAAAGGGGAGCAAAAAGAAGAACTCATTATAAAGCTGAAAAGCTCACCTTGAGTAAAGACAGTACAACAGGCGAAATGCATGTACGTCATCGTGCGCATGTGAGCGAAGGAAAATTGTATTATAAAGGAAAAGTGGTGGTGGAAAAATCGCCGGTTAAATAACTCTCCCTTTTTTTACAATAAACTTTAGCTTGCCGGAGATGAATATTGGCATAGATATGATGGGGGGAGACTTTGCACCACAGGAAGCGGTGAAAGGTGTTCAGCTATATTTATCAGAGTCGGTTGCTCCGGCTAATTTATTTTTGATTGGTGATGAGGCTCGTATAAATCAATTGCTACGCGAACATTCAATCGTTTCCAGGCAGGTTACAGTGATCCATGCATCGCAGAATATAGACATGCATGAGCATCCTACCAAGGCCCTTAAAGAAAAACAACAATCTTCCATTGCGATAGGTTTTCATTTGCTTGCAGCCGGTAAAACGGACGCTTTCATTAGTGCCGGAAATACGGGCGCTATGCTTGTTGGCGCTCTTTTCAGTATCAAAGCTTTTGAAGGCATTTTACGACCTACCATTGCATCAGTTATTCCCAAAGAGGACGGGGGAACAGGCCTGCTGCTCGATGTTGGACTGAATTCAGATTGCAAGCCTGAAAACTTGAACCAATTCGCGATCCTTGGCTCATTGTACGCGCAGCATATACTCGACATAGAAAATCCCCGGGTAGCATTACTTAATATAGGTGAAGAAGAAGGCAAAGGAAATATTCTTGCTCAGGCAGCTTATCCCCTTCTAAAGGCCAATGAATCTATACATTTTGTCGGAAATATTGAAGGAAGAGATGTTTTTATGGACAAGGCGGATGTAATGGTATGTGAAGGGTTTACCGGAAATGTGATCCTTAAATTATCCGAATCCATCTATGAAATTACGCAACGCAAGCAGATACAACATGAGTATTTCGATCGGTTCAATTTTGAAATATATGGAGGCACGCCTGTTTTAGGTATTTCAAAGCCTGTAATGATCGGTCATGGGATCTCGCATGGACTCGCATTTTGCAACATGATCAAGCTCTCGCACAAAATGATCGATATAGATCTAATGGGAAAAATGAAAGCCAGCTTTCTGGGCTAAATAACTAACTTGTCCCCGGCAATTTTCATTTTACAATGAAGGAGATTTTCGGTTACCTCAGGCAATATTTTAAGGATGGTAATAAAAAAGTATGGGTATTAACCACGCTCTTAGTGTCTCTGTTAATTTCCCTCAACTACACTATCGGGATTGAGTCTGCCATCAGAAATTATCAATCTTTCTGGGTCCGCCTTGTTGCATTCTTCTCGCTATATGCTTTCGTTTTCACTACCTGTTATGGCATCCAATTTCTTTTATCAGGCAAAGTAATACCTTATAAAAAAGAATTTTTCAGTTTACTATTGCTTTGCCCTTTTTTGTTTGCAGTTAAGATTTCCTTTGATATTTCTTATTTTTTTGGTGACTCCGTCACTGTTTATCCCTGGAACAAATTCTTGCGACTGGTTTTTAACTGGCCGATAAAATGCATTTTGATGTTGGCAGCAATCTATGGCATCTGGTTATGGGGTAAATACAAAAAGCCGGTGGCCGGCATGAACGGGAATTTTAACTGGAAACCATACCTCCTGTTATTGCTTTGTTCAATTCCGCTTCTGGCAATCGCGGGTACAATGAATGATTTTCAGCATACTTATCCCAAAGTAAAAAACATATCTTTTATATACTCTTATACACATCATGATTTTTTCTATACCCTCTTGTATGAACTTAGCTACGGAACTGATTTTCTAACAATAGAATCATTTTTCCGGGGCCTGGTGGTTCTTGCTTTTGTTAGATATGTAGGCAAAGACGCCATTTTACCCATGGCCGCATTTTATTGTACCATACATTTCGGCAAGCCTTTGTTCGAATGCATTACTTCTTATATCGGTGGAATTTTGTTAGGTGTAATTGTTTACAATACCCGGTCAATCTGGGGAGGTCTGATCGTACATCTCGGTCTGGCATGGCTGATGGAACTTTTTTTACGCTAATGGGCGCTAATTGGGGTGCGCATTGACGCAAATAAGTTTGATAGTCGCGGGTAAATTAATTACTGCTGGTTGCCCTACCTATTCAGATCAGATTTATCTATTGATTCGCTTATTAGCGTTAATTAGCGCCCCAATTAGCGCTCATTAGCGTGAAAAAAAAGGACTACAAACCTGTAAGCCGGATTCTGTTTTCTTTCGCGATGCGAAAGAACAGCTATCATTTCTCTGGTCTCCACATTACTGTGGCGATCTATCTGCCTACCCTCCAACCTGCTCCGGGATCCGGAACAACGGACGAGCAGCCCGTAGAAGCTGGTATACATGGCATTTCAGCATGCAAGGTTTACCCGTCGCAACAATTACTTGCTGCAACCGTGAGCTCTTACCTCACGTTTTCACCTTTCCCCCGCCCTGTAAACAGGAATGGGGCAGTTATTTTCTGTGGCACTATCTGTTCCCCCGAACATATTCGGGAGACCCGGTAGTTAACCGGTGCATTGCTCTAAGCTGTCCGGACTTTCCTTCCCACTTTAAAATGGAACGATAGCTCGGTTTGTAGTCAACAGCAAAAATACTTTAAGTATCGGGATTGAGCAGGTTCAAAATTCTTAATGTATCGCGGATAAAATAAAAACGCCCGCAAAGACGCTAAGACGCGATGGACTCGCTTGACTTTTCATACCGAATTCTGAATTCTGTATTCTACATTCTGTATTCTTCCTAGTATTGAAAATAAATCTCCGTTGCCCCGTACCCATATGCAGGATTATACTGGTTCACAAAACTTTTTACAGCCCTTTTCAGCCTTAGTATTTCATGTATTTCATCGCGCAGCTTTCCGCTGCCTATTCCGTGGATAGCGATCATTGTATGCTGGTGATGGGCTATTGCCAGGTCAAGATATTTTTCAAAAGTTTTAAGTTGTAGGGTCAGTTTTTCAAAATTGTCCATGGATTTCCAGTTATCGGTGAGCTTCTCTACATGAAGATCCAGTTCATACTTTGCAGGTTCAAGATGTTGGCGGGCCTGAGACACTTCGTATATACGAAATCCTGCCCCGGACAATGAAGGGGTATCGATTACCATCTCCTCTGTTTTATCTGGATAAGTATCCAGTAATTTATATGAAAATGTTGCTTCACCCTTTTTCTTTAATTCTTCAATCCTTGTAAAAACCTGTTTGGGTTTTAGCTTGAGAGAAGTTTCAAAATAATCTGATTTCTTTTTATCCGGTGTGACTAGAGAAAATTCCAGGCTAAACACCGGGCCATCATTAAAATTCTCAAAGGGTATATCGTGCACGTAAAAGTCTTCAAAGGGATGTATCTGGTTTGCAATTTCAAATCCAGGCTGTTGACCGGAATAACTGAGTGAGTATTTGAACTTATACGCCGATGCGGTCTTATTTACAAGATGTATTTTTAACTCTTCCACAATCTCATCGCCAAATTCATCACTGTCCATTACCGGTATAAAGGTCAGCCAGATGCCATCGACTATTTTTTCAATGATTTTTTTCTTCTCTTTCGGCACCTCATCAATGAATTTTTTGGCTTGCTTTTCAGGGAAAAGTTTTTTTTCGGTAAACCTCTTAAAATAAGGAAAATCCAACTGATCATTGTATGCGGGAAACCTGACGCCACGTACATCAACCATCACCATTTTATTATTAATGATATCAACCACCTCCCCCTCTTCATTGGAGTGAAGAATCAATACTTTATCGCCTATCTGAAATTTCATACCGGGATGCGTGAGATTTTAAGGATTTTAGATGTAAGAACAAAGTTAGTTATCCTCTAAATCAACAAGGTAATAGTTTTATTTTCTTTGACCTGTTATTTTCAGACGTTTTGAATACGCTCCGTGTCTTCCTTTGTGTTCTTAGTGAACCCCTTGACCTTACAATCAGGAGGATCACCAAGAACACCAATAATACACTAGCTAGGCCAAACTTCAGGAACCATTCGCGAGTTTGCTTTTCCTGTACCCGTATAAAAAATAAATTAACAATCCAATTCCGAACCAAGCAAAAAACCATTTCCAGTTTGAAGCTGACATACCCGTAAGCAAATACAAACAAGTTGATAACCCCATAAGAGGAATAAGAGAAAGATTTTTTATAAAAGCCAAAATAGAAAGCACCAAACAAGTTAACCAGAAAATAATGGTTGAGATATTTAATGTTCTTTTGGCAGTTAAAGCCACATCGAGTGCTTCCTGATTTTTTTCGGGTGTTGGCATCATCACTCCTGCTTTTGCGGCCTCGGATTCAGCACTTGTTAAATTAAATTCAAATAAACTTTGAAAATAAACAGGATAAAGAATATAAAGACTTATTAATGCTCCAAGGATAATTAATGGATAGATAAATTTTGCATTGATGTATGGCAAATGAAATTTGCCTGCCTGTTTTTCTTTTCTTGGAATCAACAATACTCCGCCACAAACCAGAACAAAAGCAAATAAAGTTCCGATACTGGTAAAGTCCAATACAAATTTCTCATCTGTAAATAAAATTGGTACACCTACTACTAATCCTGTAACGATCGTTGCAAAGGAAGGGGTTTTGTATTTGGGATGAATTTTCTGGAATTGTCTTGGTAATAACCCATCACGGCTCATGCTCATCCAAATTCTTGGCTGGCCCAACTGAAAAACCAACATTACGCTGGTCATAGCAGCAACCGCGCATATCGACACGAATACTTCCATCCATTTGATATTCTTTATTTTGAACACTTCTGCTAACGGATCACCCACATCGAGTTGCTTGTAATGGGCCATGCCAGTTAATACCAATGTAAGCAGGATATATGCAACGGTACAAATTACCAATGAATAGATCATTCCGCGAGGTAAATCACGCTGGGGATTTTTACTTTCTTCGGCCATGGTAGAAACAGCATCGAACCCGATATATGCAAAAAATACGGCCGATACACCAGCCATGACACCAGCAAATCCGTTAGGCAGAAAAGATTTAACACCCACATCATTTATAGGATTCCAGTTTTCCGGATCAATATAAAACGCCCCCACTACAATAACCAGTAATACCACCGCGAGTTTGATGATCACCATAACATTACTCACATTGCGGCTTTCTTTAACACCCCTGTATACAAGCCAGGTAATAAGAATATTAATAATAAGCGCCGGCATATCGAAAATAATTCTTAGGCCAGCAACAATAGGTGCATTATTCCATGCCTCCAACGTTACTCCTGTGGCATTGTCTGCAAATGCCGCATGGGCAGCTTTGTAATTAGTAGTCAGGTATGCTGGCAAACCTACGCCCATGCTTTCGAGCAGGTTTGTACAATAATCGCTCCATGCAAAAGCGACATAAATATTACCAATAGAATATTCCATCAATAATGCCCAACCGATTATCCATGCAATCATTTCTCCAAATGATGCATAGGCATAAGTATAAGCGCTACCCGCTACCGGAATGCGACTTGCAAATTCTGCATAGCACATGGCAGTGAAACCGCATGCGATGCCGCACATAATAAAAAGAAAGATAACACCTGGTCCGCCACTGGCCACTGCCGAGCCCATACTGCTAAAACTACCAGCACCAATGATAGCGGCAATCCCGAAAAAAGTAAGGTCTCTAACACTAAGTACCCGACTAAGACTTGTCGCATGACTTGAACCGGCACCTGCTTCCGCATCGGCAATGATTTTACTGATCTGCTTTGTTCGAAACAGCGAATTCGACATGTTCGTTTTGGTTTAAGTGGTTAAATTAGGGAAAATAGGCTAACCTAAAAAAACGGATAAGCAAATCATTTATGATGATAGATCACAAGAAGAAAGTGTATTGTTTTATCCACATCCTTTGTTTATCATCCTCTCCTTTTGTTTATCGTCCTTGCCTCTTTTATTTTTCATTTTGAGGATGAAGGATCTCATGGGCTTTAACGATCAGGAAAGCCGATAATAATTAAAAGGTTTAATAACCGAAGTCCTTAAGATGCTTCGTGCTTCAGCATGACAGGGAGGGAATAATTTTTTAAAACGCGTCATGCTTCCAGCCAATAAAAGTTGACAATGGCAAACATCGTACAAACGGTATGAAAACATAATTCAATGCTCACGTTGTACTAAAAAATGAGCCAATTGCTTTAAAGGAGTTTTACGTGATGACAGAACAGCAATTTCATCCAGATGTTTAAAGGCTTGTGTAAGATATTTTTCCTTTAGATCGGCTGCCCAGCTATCAACACCGCACTGCCTGAAGATCTCCAGCACTTTGTTCACTTTATCCGGCGTATTTTCACTGAATAGTTTTTTTAGTTCATTTACCTGGGTGTGTGACCCGGCTTCCATAGCATGAATCTGCAAAAAAGTTTTTTTATTAGCCACAATATCACCGCCCACCTGCTTCCCGAATTTTTCAGGATCGCCGAAAGCATCGAGGTAGTCGTCCTGAACCTGAAAAGCCATACCCAGGTTTTTGCCAAATTCATACAAATGCTTTTGGTTCCCTTCCTGCGCTCCACCAAGTATTGCTCCTAACTGAAGGCTTGAGGCAAGTAATACAGAAGTTTTCAATTCTATCATTTTAAGATAATCGGGCAGCTGAACAATATCCTGTTTTTCAAAATCCATATCCAGTTGCTGCCCTTCACAAACTTCCTTGGCCGTTTTATTAAAAAGTCGGATGATTTTGTTGATATACCCTGGTTTTATCCTGTTCAGATAGTCATAGGCCACCACCAACATAACATCACCCGATAGTAAAGCCGTTGGTTCACCATATTTTTCATGAACTGTTTGCATTCCACGCCTTAGGGGCGCCTTATCCATAATATCATCATGTATCAGCGTGAAATTGTGGAATAGTTCTATGGCAGTAGCTACTGCGTATGTATCAGGGTTGATCACATCGAATAACTCATTTCCCATCAGGCATATAACAGGCCTGATACGTTTTCCACCGATCCCCAAAAAATATTCTGCCGGGTCATACAAAGATCCGGGTTGATCAGGAAAATGGCGGCTGGAAAATATATTCCCAAATTCTTTGGAAAGCTCTTCAAATGAATGCATCCGCTCCTGTTTTAATGAGTCTTTTTTCTGCTTTTCTTCTTCTTGTGATCTTTTTTGTCTTCGTCAGGCTGCTGCCGGTCTTCGGCCAGCATAGTGCTGATCACCCACTCATAGTCGAGTTGTCTTTTCGTAAGGTTCGCCGCTACGATCTTAATACGCACTTTATCCCCCATTCTAAATTTGCGTCCGCTACGCATACCAGCGAGGCTGTAGTCTCCTTCAATTAATCTAAAATCATCGAACTCCAGCAAACTGTTCAGGCTTACAAGTCCTTCACATTTATGGTCCACCGTTTCTACCCAGAAACCGAACGAAGCAACGCCGCTGATAACACCGTCAAATTCTTCGCCTAAAAACTGTTGCATGTACTCAACCTGTTTGTATTTGTTGGCAGCTCTTTCAGCTTCCATGGCAGCTCGTTCACGTTCGCTGCAATGCTTACACTTGCCTTCAAGTTTTTTATCGGGTTCTATAGTATTGTTCAGACAATCTTCCAAAATACGATGCACCAACACATCGGGATAACGACGGATGGGTGAAGTAAAATGACAATAATGGTCGAATCCAAGCCCGTAATGCCCGATATTTTCAGTAGTGTAAACGGCTTTTGCCATTGTGCGTATGCCCAGTTGCTCCAACACATGCTGCTCCGGTTTGCCGTGCACATCCTGCAACATCTGGTTAAAAGATGACGCAATGCCTTCAGGCGTGCTTGTATCGAATGTGTGGCCGTATTTTTTTGCAAAGGCCACAAATGGCAATAATTTCGTTTCATCGGGTGTATCATGAACCCTGTAAGGAAAAGGAATTTCCTTTTTATTGAATTTTATTTTTCCTACATGACCGGCAACCACTTTATTCGCCAGCAACATAAATTCTTCAATCAGTTGGTGAGCTTCTTTACTTTCCTTGATAACAATGCCGATCGGTTTGCCTTTTTCATCAAGCTTGAACCTGACTTCCTGCGAAGAAAAATTTATCGCTCCTTTTTTAAAACGCTGTTTCCTGAATTTTTGGGCCAACTGGTTTAAGATCAAAATTTCATTGCTATGAAGGCCCTCTTCTTTCTCAATAATTTCCTGAACTTCCTCGTAGGTAAAGCGATGGTTTGAATGAATAACGGTTTTTCCAAGCCAGTATTCCTTCACTTCCGCTTTCGGCGTTATTTGAAAAACAGCTGAAAAAGTGAGTTTATCCTCATGTGGCCTCAGAGAACATAGTTCGTTAGAGATCCTTTCAGGCAGCATTGGCAAAACACGATCAGGTAAATATACAGAGGTGGCCCGTTGGTACGCCTCTTTATCCAGGTCCGAATCAGCCACAACGAAATGGCTTACATCGGCAATGTGTACACCTATTTCATAATTTCCCGTTTTCAACACCCGGAACGAAATGGCATCATCGAAATCTTTTGCATCAAGGGGATCAATGGTAACTGTGAATGTTTCCCTGAAGTCTTTTCTTTTGTCAATATCCGCTTGTGAAATAATATCGGGCAGCCTTCCTCCCTCCTCCATCACATTCTCGGGAAAGAACAATGGAAAACCATTTTCCATTAAGATTTCCTTCATGGCAAAATCTCCTTCATCGGCTGCATTCAATATTTGTACAACATGCCCCAGCGGTTTTTTGTTTTTTTCCCATTCAACGATCTTAACGATCACCCGATCATTTTCTGTTGCTTTGTTTAAGTTTTCCAATGGAACATAAATATCGGTCATAGGCTTATCGACATCCGCCACAAAAAATGCAAAGTTCTTATTCATTTGCAGCCGCCCCATGAATTCTATTTGTTTTCTTTTCACAACCTCGGCCACGAATCCCTGCTGGCGTTTGCTTCTGTTCGGCTCATTGGAAACTTTTACTTTAACCGTGTCGCCATGCAATGCCGTATTAAAGTCATTTGGCCTTACCATGATGTCGTTCGATTCCTTGTCAACGATCACATATCCCATTCCAGAACGCGTGATATCTAAAACGCCTGTAACCAGATCCGGATCCGAGGCTTTTTTCTTTTTTTTCTTTGTTTGTTTTCTTCCCATTGGATGGTTGCCTATTTATGGTTAAAATTAGTGATGAATTTACTGATTAAATCATGAAAGCGGCTTTCGGTTTGAAACAGGAACTGAATGCTGATGGGAATAACATAAACAGGCATTTGTTTTAACTCATTGTTGAATTTCATCAGGCGAACTGCATCCTTTTCAGTAGTGAGAATAATTTTATCAGTATGTTGTATATTATTGAAGCGTTTAAGAATATCCTTCCAGTCGTCTATGCTGAAAATATGGTGATCGCTGTATAATATTTCGTAATAGGTTTGTGAATGTTCAAGCAGGTATTTTTTTAGTGGCCGCGGATCGGCGATGCCGCTTACCAGTAATACTTCCAGTGAATCATGGATCGTGATATTATTATGATTGACGATATGGTAGGGTAACCCGTACCGGATCGTTGTAAAAAAAACTTCCTGGTGTTTCGCTGGTGATAGCTCCGCGATGATGTCCTGTGCTTCTTCTTCCGTCAGGTCATTTTTACATTTTGTTACGATCAGTATATCTGCTCTGATAGCACTTCTTCTTTCATCTCGAAGATCTCCTGTTGGTAACCACCAGTCTCGCGTATACAGATTATTATAATCCGTTAATACAATATTGAGCCCCGCTAACACCGAGCGGTGCTGAAACGCGTCATCTAAAAGGATCACCTGGGTGTCGGGCTTATCATGCAGCAGTTGAGGAATTGCAACAAGTCTTTCCTCTCCTACCGCCACGGTAACTTCAGGGAATTTTTTATAGAACAGAAAGGGCTCATCTCCAATTTCGAGGGCAGTAGTGGTTGCATTTGCCAGGGCATATCCCTGTGTTTTGCGTTTGTATCCCCGGCTTAAGGCAGCTACTTTGTATTTGTCTTTCAAAAAGCTTATCAGTATTTCTATCAGCGGAGATTTGCCGGTACCGCCAGCCGATAAATTGCCTACGCAAATAATTGGTAAATTAAAAGTAGTGGAAGACAATATTTTTCTATCGAACAGCCAGTTACGCAACCAAACCACTGCAGCATAGACAAGAGAAAAAGGAAACAATAAAATCCGGATAGGCCTTAACAACGGAGCATTAAAATTCATATATGCAAGTCGGTGTAATACAAAGATTTAAAGGTACATCAAATTCATTGATGTCATCGATCTTGTGTACAGCTTCAAAGAACGAAAAACCAATTTTAACAGCATCGTCCCTGCAAGCCGGAAGATAGCGATCATAGAAACCTTTACCATACCCTACTCTGAATCCTTTTTTATCAAATGCAAGCAATGGAACGAATACAATGTCTAAGGATTCTGGTGGCACCACATCACCATCCAGTGGCTCCAGTATGTTGAACTTATTTTTAATAAAGAGTTTGTTCTTGTCAATAAGATGTGCCTCCATAACATCCCTATTGAACATAATTTTTGGCCAGGCAATTTTGACGGAAGGTCGGCTCTCGATTATCGCCTGTTCACAAATTGCAACATTGAATTCATTTTTCTCCAATAAGGGATAATAGGATAAAAGAAATTCTAAAGAAGGATAAACTCTGGTTTTAAATTGTGACGTGATCAAGGCTGTATTGTCCTGCAACTCCTTTGATGAAAGCTGGATTCTTTTTTCAAGTTGAATCTTCCTGATTTCTTTTTTTGTCATAAAAAGGCTGCCAGTTGCGCCCTAACCAGACTAGCTTGCTTGTCGATAAACATAAGATCCAGATCTTCATCAAAGGGAACAGAGGCTATTTTCGGAATGCCACTCCAGGAAACGATTTCCTGTTCATAAGACAGGTATTGGTCGTTAAAAACCCAACCTGTGACAGGGATATTTTTTTGTTTACATATTTCCGATGTCAACAGCGAATGATTGATGCTTCCCAGATAATTTCTGCTGACCAGTATCACTTTTATATCAAGAAATTTAACAAGGTCGGTCACAAATTCCCGGTCGTTTAATGGAACCATTATCCCTCCGGGACCTTCAATAATTAAGTTACGATTTTTAGGCGGCATTTTTTCAGCAATTTGTTGAACCGAAATGTGCACTCCTTCTTCCCGAGCCGAAATATGAGGCGATGCAGCAAGTTTAAGTTTATAGACTTCAGGATGAATGATGGTGTTGTGAAGCCTCTTACGAACCCAATCGCTATCTGTTTCTTTTTCATAACCAGCCTGAATAGGTTTCCAGTAGTCTGCATCGAGGGCCCTTGCCAGTATGGTTGCAATGAGTGTTTTCCCAATCCCCGTACCAATACCGGTAACAAAAAAATGATTTGCCATAATTTTTCAGGATCGTTGGGAATTATTAGTTGCTATTATTCACAGATCTGTTGGTGAAAATAGAAAAGATCGTGGTACCATAGTTCCTTTGTGTAGAGTAACCGGGAAAAGATTCGTAATTATTTCGTGGGGTGTGTTCAAGAACAAACCAGCCACCGGCATTAAGCAGCCGTTTTTCGAAAACTTTTACCGGAAGTTCATCAATAGAATTTAAAGCGTAAGGAGGACCGGCAAATATGAAGTCAAATTTATCATTGCATTGTTCAATAAATCTGAAAACGTCGCTACGGATAATGGTGAAATTTTCCAGGGCAAGATTTGCAGCCGTTTTTTTAATGAATTCAAGCATAGCCGCATCCTTTTCTACTATGACAAGTTCACGCGCGCCTCTTGATGCGAGTTCGTAGCTGATACTACCTGTTCCACCAAACAGGTCTAATGTTTTTAATGAGCTTATGTCGAGATTATTTTCTATAATATTAAATAACCCTTCCCGGGCTATATCAGTGGTGGGCCGGGTATGTGGCATTTTGGAAGGCGGGGCAATCTTTCGACCTCCCAGTTCTCCTCCTATTATACGCATATCGCCATTTTCAAAATAGGTGAAAAATAATGTTCGGGAAAATCCTGAAGCAATCCCCTGGTTTGAATTGCATCGGGTATACGATCACATTCAAGATCCTGAAAATATTTTAAAAGTTCGGTGTACAAGGCTGATTGCTGCTCGATTAGACCCGCCACATTCACTTTCAGATTCTCCTGTGTTGCGTCAAATTGCCGGCAGATCTTCAGCAGGTAGTAAGACACATCCTCAGGTGTTTCATATTGATAAGTTTGCAGCAACTGCAGTTGTTTGTCTTTGAAAAAAGCAACCACAAACTTTTCAGGATAAAAAATGCATTTTAAAAAATACGGAGCCATTTCATTTTGCTTATCGATGGTAGAAAGCAAAATAGAATAGTAATGCCAATACCTTCCGTCGGAAAATTTTTGCTGCATCACAGAATGAATATCGCGTTGCACGCGGTATATATTGTATACATCCCAGGCCGGGATCTTTTCGCTGAGTATTTGTCCCTTGAAAGCATTTCCAAAAAGCAATTCAGAAATGGATTTATTCATTCCAATGTCAAAATATTGATCCGGTAAAAGACTGCTATCGGGGAAATTGTAGATCACTACCGCTTCTTTCCAGGGCTGTTGTAACAGCTCATCATTTGAAATGATCTCGTTCAATGCCTGGGCTGTTGGTCTCTCGGTTGAAATATCAAGATGATATTGACGCAATCCCAACAGCTGTTTTTGTTCCTTATTATACACTAGATATCCGAATAGCTTTTCACTGATCTCGATCAGGAATATGCTATTCAGCAGTTCATCCTTGGCCCATGCTGCAGGAACAATATCAAATACAGGTTTTGTCATAATATCAGGGCGCAATAATACTATAAATTCCTGTTATCGGGCTTTGGGTTTAAAGTTTAAGGTTTAAGGTTTAAAGTTTAAAGTTGTTGGATGAGATCATACGTTTTATGGTTTAACAACAAATCACATGGCTTAAACTTTAAACTTTAAACCTTAAACTTTAAACCCTAACCTGTACATTGCAACCTTTTTTATGAGTGCTACTACTTCCTCTGATAGTTTACAGGTTTCAATTACTAACAGGCAAATACTGAAAATAGCTTTGCCTATCAGTTTTGCATTGCTGGTGCCGCAGATCAATTTTATTACAAATAATATTTTCCTTGGACAGTTGGGTGAACAGGAACTGGCGGCTGCAGGGTTAACAGGCGTGTACTACCTGATCTTTGCTGCGATTGGATTTGGATTAAACAATGGATTGCAGGCATTAATTTCCAGGCGCGCCGGCGAAAACCGTGTGGACGAAATAGGAAAACTTTTTTCGCAGGGGGTGCGGATATCTCTTGTAATTGCAGCTTCAGGGATATTGATCACCTACTTCCTGGCGCCAGTCATTTTACGGAATGCCATTGACTCTTCAGAAACGTATCATCAGTGCATAGAATTTCTGCGCATCAGGATTTGGGGTTTGCCCTTTTTGTATATCTACCAGATGCGAAATGCGTTGCTGGTGGGCACCAATCAGAGCAAATACCTGGTTGCGGGCACTGCCGCCGAAACCATTGCCAATATTTTTTTCGATTATACACTTATCAATGGTCACTGGGGATTTCCAAATCTCGGTTTTAACGGAGCAGCCTTTGCATCGATCATAGCGGAAGCGATTGGAATGTTTGTTGTGTTTCTGGTGATCCATATGAAGGGAATCAGCAAGCGTTTTTCGTTGTATGGAAAGTTTGGATATGATCGCATCAATACAAGGCTAATTCTGGTTCAGTCATCACCGTTAATTGCACAACACGCGATCAGCTTAATAAGCTGGATCTTTTTTTATATCCTGATTGAACACCATGGACAACGCGACCTTGCCATTTCCAATACGATGAGAAATATTTTTGGGTTTTTTGGCGTATTCACCTGGGCATTTGCCGCTACAACCAATACTATGGTCAGCAACGTCATTGGTCAGGGAAAGAAAGAGCAGGTCATTACCCTGATCAATAAGATAATGCGGATCAGCATGGCCCTGTCATTGGGCGTTGCTATCATTTTAAATCTTTTTCCACATCTTTTTCTGTCTATCTACAGTCAGGGTGAATCATTCGTCGAGGACGCTATCCCCGTGGTACGCATCGTGTCATCCGCGCTGATCCTGATGTCGTTCTCAACAGTATGGCTAAATGCCGTTACCGGAACAGGGAATTCAAAGATCACGCTGTATATCGAAGCGATCACGATCGTGCTATACTGCATTTATGTGTACCTGGTGTTAGAAGTATTCAAGCTGCCCATCACGATTGGCTGGATGTCGGAATGGTTATATTGGACAGTACTCTTTACAGCGTCTTATCTATACATACGAAGCGGCAAGTGGAAGGGAAAAGTGATCTGAGAGAGAATACAGAATCTAGAAGGCATCTGTAGCATTATTAATTTTATTTTATTCTTTTATTACAATAACTATTATTCTGTATACTACATTCTACATTCTTTTCAAAAGTATCATTTCCATTTCTCAATTAATTTCATTCCTTCTGTTTTGATGGCAGCATCATTTGACGAAGAAGGAGGCAACTTTATCATGGTATTCAAAAATTCTATTGCTTTCTTTTCATCACCTTTTCGGTTATAGGCCTTGGCTAGTTCGAGATAGTTCAATAAAAACGCGGGATTAAGTTGTTTGCTTTTCTCATAATTGCGGATGGCCAGTGCGAGGCTTGATGTGGGCAATGACCCATATGCCATTTTCAGCAACCACCTTTCTACCGAATTAAGGTCACTTACTTCATAATGCCATCTTCCCAGCACATGATATGCTTTATATTGTTTAGGATCCAGTTGTACGGCTTTTTCTGCATAAGTTCTGATCTCCTTTACTGCATTCATTCTTTCTTCTCCTGAAGAAATAATGGCTATCCTCCCCAAGGCAAATGCCATTACGAAATTAGCTTCTGCAGAATTTGGGCTAATCCTCAGAGCATGCTCTGCATATGACTTGGCAAGTTTGTAATAATCCCACTGTTTTTCTTTTGTCGGTTGTCGTCTACCCAACAGGGCATATAATTCACTGGATTTGCAGACTGCAGCAGGATTATTAGGTTGAAAACGCAGAATTTCCAGATATTTCTGTAACGCTTCCTTGTCATTAAATTTAGCCTCAAATTGCAAGGCATCTTTATATAGGCGGGGTATATCCTGTGCCTGATGTTTGAAAGGAATGATGAACAATAGTAAGGGTAGTATGAAAGCCTTTTTATACATCAAATATCTTATACAAAGTAACGCCTACCTTGCCTTCAAAATTTTCAATGGGTGGGTGAATTTTATACATGGAGATAGATGCTTCGGTGATGAATGGATATTTCAGCCGGATCCGCTCTATCATTTCATCACACAATTTTTCTAATAGATGTGCAGGTTCCTGCATCCGCTGCTTAACAATTTCATAAAGTTCTACATAGTCAATAGTATCACTGAGTTTATCAAAGCCCGTATTGCCTTCTTTAAAGGTTACACATAAATCAATATGATATATGTTGCCGGTTTTTGATTCCCCTTTGTACAAGCCATGGTGGGCCTGTATGCGGACATCCTTTAATTCAATAGTTATCATAACAATGAAATGCTTGGAACGAGTAAGTAATTTACCGGGAAGATATGATACACAGATTCGTTTTAACTTTATTGTCTAATGGGAAATCAGGATCTGAAGAACATCACGTGCGGCACGAAGTTTCTTTCTTTGTGTTTTTGTGGCATTTTTTTTACCACTAACACTAAAACACAAAGGAAATCACTCAAGCACAAGAGAATTACAAACCAGCAAGACGGTTTAAATTCCTAATTCTTTTGAAGAGAGAAATCTTTCAGCATCCAGCGCAGCCATGCAACCACTTCCCGCGGCGGTAACTGCCTGACGGTAAATCTTATCCTGAACATCCCCTGCAGCAAAAACCCCTTCAATATTTGTTTTGGAAGTACCGGGGGTGGTTTTAAGATAACCTCCTTCATCCATCTCCAACCATCCCTTAAAAATATCAGAATTGGGTTGGTGACCGATCGCCACAAAAAAACCGCTTACAGGGATCATTTTCATCTCATTCGTCTTGGTGTTCCTGATCTTAAATGCCTCTACTTTGGATTCTCCAACAATCTCCTCCGTTTCGGAGTTCCAGTATATTTTAATGTTGGGAGTTCTCTGAACTCTTTCCTGCATGATCTTTGAAGCCCTCATCTGATCTCGTCGAACAATCATATGAACAGTTGTACAAAGCTTTGAGAGGTATAATGCTTCTTCTGCTGCTGTATCTCCGGCACCAACGATAGCCACTTCTTTTCCCCGGAAGAAAAACCCGTCGCAAACTGCACAAGCGCTGACACCATAGCCGTTCAAACGTTCTTCGCTGGGTAATCCGAGCCATTTGGCGGAAGCTCCGGTAGCAATGATGACAGATTCGGCCTCGATCTGCTTATCCTCATCTATCCATATTTTAAAAGGATATTGGGTAAAATCGACTTTTGTAGCCAGGCCATACCGAATATCAGCGCCCATTCTCGATGATTGTTTTTCGAAATGGACCATCATTTCGGGCCCCTGTACCCCGTCCGGATAGCCGGGATAATTTTCCACTTCCGTGGTAATGGTCAATTGACCGCCGGGCTGAATGCCCTGGTAAAGCACCGGTTTCAGATTAGCCCGGGCAGCATAAATAGCCGCCGTATATCCCGCAGGTCCTGATCCTATGATTAAACAATGTATCCTTTCAATTTCTGAAATCTCCATATAATAAATTAAAATTGGGCAAAAATAACGGTTAAAGAACAATCCGCCGGCCCTGTCTACCGGTGTCTGGATAGCTTGTGAACAATCACTTTGGAATAACAATCGTTCTGTAATCCGCAGCATAACCCCCGAAATATCCAAGAGCTCCACCATTGATATTTCCGAGCACTTTTGTAGGAGATGAAAAAGGATTGCCTATGCTGGAATAACTATACTCCATCGTTCGCCAGAAATCAAATGTGGCTTTATCAATGTTAGTCAATTTTAAGGTTACAGTGTCTCCTTTGTCGTAGAAAGCATATTCATCAAAATCAAATTCTGCATTTCGGTCCACTCCCCTGTCTACCTGTATCGAATAGGTCTTTCCATCAATGATCTGATCATCAAAAACAGAATTAAGACCAGGAAAATACAGCCCATCATCGACTCTTGTAAAATAGCGGATATAGTTCCCAAGTCCCGGAGGGTCAGTGGTTTTAACCATTAGTATTGCCTTATTCGAATCTTCTTTATTAGGCGCATTTAACCACCACAGTGAGTCAATTTTTTTTGCTAACGCGGGAATCATTGTACTGGACGAATAGTCTTTGCCATCAGCCCTGATGGTAAGCGTATAATTGGTTGCAAATTCACCGGCAAATGAAGTCGACAGGCTTGATGAATCTGTTGAATAATAGAACACGGAAAGGCTGTTCGCAATAGGCACTTCGTATTCCTTCAGTTTATGTGTTTTTGTTCCATTGGAAATAAAAACCTCCGCATTTCGCACGAAAGAACCGGCTAAAAGTTCAGGACTTATCTTAGAAAAATAATTTAGGCTTTTTGTCAGGATAACCAGGGGTGCCTCTCCGTTTTCAATAGTAGCCTCCACAACAACCAACGGTTCGGCGTTATTTGGAGTGAAGGAAATAGATTTTTCACATCCGGTTATGAATTCCATCAGAATAATCAGCGCAATCAGAAGTCTGGATCGATTCAGCATATATAAACAAAGTTATAAACATAAGGGATTGAACGAAAGCCCGGCTATTTATTTAACACCAATAGAATTATTTAACACCAATAGAAAAAACCCCATCTATGACGGGGTTTTACTATTAAACTTATGGAAATGAAATCTTATCCTAAATAAGCCTTCAAGGCATTGCTGTAACGCGCTTTTTGTAAGCGTTTGATGGCTCTTTCCTTGATTTGACGGATCCTTTCCTTGGTAAGGTCATACTTCTGGCCGATCTGCTCTATTGTTACCCCATTTTCGCCATCCAGGCCGAAATAAGCGTTCACAATTTCAGCTTCGCGGGGACTCAATGATTTCAATACCCGGCGGATCTCGTTACGTAAAGAATCTTTCATCACATCGTCATCGGTATCATCGCCACCTTCCAAAAGATCACCCATCGCTACATCTTCTGCTTCGTGCACGGGGGCATCCAGTGATGTATGGCGGGTATTACTTTGAAAGATATTGTTGATCTCGGTTTCACTCATCTCCAACAACTCAGCTAACTCTTCTGTACTTGGCTCTCTTTCATGTTCCTGCTCGAAAGCCATATAAGCCTTATTAGCCTTGTTATAAGTGCCAATTTTGTTTTGAGGCAGGCGGACTAATCGGCCCTGCTCTGCCAACGCCTGTAAAATGGACTGGCGAATCCACCATACTGCGTAAGAAATGAATTTAAAACCCTTGGTTTCATCGAAACGTTGGGCTGCTTTTATCAATCCGAGGTTTCCCTCGTTGATCAGATCACTTAATGAAAGACCCTGGTGCTGGTACTGCTTGGCAACAGAAACGACGAAGCGTAAGTTTGCCTGTACCAGTTTGTCTAAAGCCCTTTGATCACCCATCTTGATACGCTGGGCAAGCACAGTCTCCTCCTCAGGAGTGATCATAGAAATTTTTGAAATCTCCTGTAAATACTTTTCTACTGCCTGCGAGTCGCGATTTGTAATCTGTGTAGCAATTTTGAGCTGTCTCATATCTTAAAATAATAATTGATGTATCCCATTCAGGGGTACAGGATCAACAACAAAGACATATAGAGTTCAGAGGGGGTTGCAAAAGGGTAGTTAATAACCATCCATCAGCCGTCTGCAAAAATAATCATCGAAGTTGGAAGTTCATAATGATTATGAAATAAATAACGCGGAATAAGGGAAAAACTAATCCACTACTGTTAATAAACATCAAAAATTATTATCCGAACGATTTCGTGTAACCAGCAACTGTACCGCATTTGAGTAGTATTCCATCTAAAACTTGCGCTTTGTAATCATTGCCGAACTTTTTTTGAAATTAAATAAAAATACTTTGTAACTAAAAAATTAGTTATACATTTGAACTACAACTAAATTATTAGTTATAATGAAAAGTTTAACAAAATCCGAAGAACAGGTAATGCAGGTGCTTTGGAAATTAAAACAGGGTTTTCTGAAAGATCTGCTTGATAATAGCCCGGACCCCAGGCCGCATTCCAATACTATTGCTACTATTCTGAAAATACTTGTTGAAAAAGGATTTGTTGAATACGATGTTCAGGGACGTAATAATTTCTACCGCCCAAAGATCATGAAGGCGGAATACGGTAAAAAAAGCATCAATAATCTTGTAAAAGGTTATTTTGAAGGGTCTCCTGCGAAATTGGTTTCACAGTTTGTTACCGACAATAAATTGAGTGTTGAGGAGCTTGAAGCATTGCTGCAACAAATCAGATCATCCAAAAACACAAATCCATGATCATACTCACGCTGATCGCAAAGATGATCGCCTGCTCGGTAATACTTTATGGGTATTACTGGCTATTGCTTCGCAATAAGCGATTTCATCATTATAACCGATATTATCTTCTGGCCGCCACAGGCGCGTCGATTGTACTCCCTTTTGTAAAAATTCCCATCTTTTTTGAACCTGGTTCTACCAGTGGACAAATCGTTTACAAGTCTATCGATATTATTTCCGTGAACCGGTGGGAAGATGATGTTGTTGAAAGTACGAAATCAAATTCTTTAGCCTTATTGTTTACAACGCAAACAGCTATATTTATTTTGTATGGAATAGGTGTTATTATTCTATTATACGTTTTGGGAAGATCACTTAATTACATACGCGCTCTTTCTAAAAAATATTCCTACGAATATATCAATGCCCTGAAGCTGTATAACACTACAGAGCCTGGCACTCCTTTCTCTTTTTTCAAATCTATTTTCTGGAATGCCCGCCTTGACCTGAATAGTGAGGAAGGGAAACAAATTTTCAGACATGAATTATTTCATGTAAAGCAACGCCACTCGGCAGACATACTTTTTCTTGAATTTGTAAGCATATTGCTTTGGTTCAATCCTTTTTTTCATCTGATCAAAAAAGAAATAAAGGCGATCCATGAGTTCCTGGCAGACCAGCACTCTATATCTGGCAATAATCAACATGACTATGCTGAACTATTGATAATGCAAAGTATCCACGTTAAGAAATCAACCATTTCCAATTATTTTTTTCAAACCCATATTAAAAGACGTATTGCCATGATAACACAAATCAAAAACAAAAAATACAATTACTGGACCCGTATAATGGTATTGCCGCTGTCGCTATTGCTATTCTGTGCAATTGCATTGTATGCAAAAACACCCGACAGGCCAAGGTTGACTAAACAGGTTCATGAAATCGCCCCGCACAAGCTTTCGAAACCGCTTACCGTATTGATTGACGCGGGACATGGCGGGGAAGATGCAGGTGCGAAAAATGATGATGGCTTAATGGAAAAGGACCTGGCATTGGCGATCGCCAGGCAAATAAACCTCGCTGCCACTGCTTATAATATAAATGTTGTGATGACAAGGAATGAAGACAAATATCCATCCCTTAAGGAACGGTCAGCAATGGCGATGGCGGCTAATGCATCCTTAATTATTTCCGTACATGTTTCAGCTGCGCCAAAAATACAAACCAGTTCGGGTCTCAACCCGAATCCGGCAAATGGATTTCAATTATATATTACCGGTAAGAATCAAAATACAATGGATGAATCCAAATTACTTGGTCAGGAAATTATTAAACATATAACTGGCTTTTACAAGGTGGATGCAATAAAACAAACAAGTAAAAGCAAAGTCTGGATGCTGGATGCTGTGCATTGCCCTGCTGTTTTGATTGAATGTGGCTATATCACCAACAAGGAAGATGTTGCATTTATTTCAAAATCTGAAAACCAGAAAAAAATCGCTAACAGCATATTGCAGGGCATTGTGGATTATAACTTTGGTAACATGAATAGAGCGCTCGAAGATACGATCCCTGGTAATAAACATACTAGGGATAGCGTTCGGCTCAAAGAAGATCTATTAAAACAGGAAATAACTCACCGTAAACTTGCTGAAGCCAGGGCTATTCTACATGAACAAGGAACGCTTCTTCAAAAACAACAGGAGATAGAAATGGTTCAGCGAAAAATTGCGGAGAACCAGTATCTTGAATTGCAGCATGAACAAAAAGCTCTTGTCCAAAAACAGCGCGAACTGGAATGGCAACAGCGGAAAATGGCTGAGACCAAATATCTTGAAATTCAGCATGAACAAAAAGCACTCACCCAAGAGCAACGGGAAATGGAATTAGCTCAACGAGAAATTGAGAGGGCGGATATAATCCAGGATACTCTTCCCGCAGATAGGCCTGATCCGGTCTTTACAAAAGTAGAAATAGAAGCCACGTACCCCGGAGGTTCTCCGGCATGGCAAAAATATATTCTTCAAAACCTGCGTTATCCCGCTAAAGCAGTTAAGAATAATATATCTGGAACGGTAACTGTAGAATTCATAGTTGACAAGAAAGGAAAGATCAGTGATATCAATGTGACGAATGGGCCAGATGAACTCAGGGCAGAAGCAGCAAGGGTAATCAGGCAAAGTGGAAAATGGATACCTGCCCAGCAAAATGGTCAAATTGTAAAAGCGTATAGAAGACAATCCATCGCTTTCCAACTTGAAAAGTAATAGTGAAATTCGGTCGACCGTTGACCGTCGACCGAAATTGATTAATATATAATTTCATCATTACGCAGTTTCAATACCAGCTCCTTCTTAGCATTTGTCTCTACCCTTCCTACAATTTGCGCATCTATATCAAATGATTTTGCAACTTCAATAATATTTTGAGCAGCTGATGGATTTGTAAATATTTCTAACCGATGCCCCATGTTAAAAACCTGGTACATCTCGCGGTTATCAGAACCGGAGGATTTCTGAATAAGATTAAAAATAACAGGTGGTTCAAATAAATTGTCTTTGATGATTCTAAAATTATCGGGCAGATACTTCATGCATTTTGTTTGTCCTCCCCCACTGCAATGGATCAATCCATGAATATTTTCGAAATGTTCTTCAAATAATATCTTTAATAACGGCGCATAAGTGCGGGTTGGACTTAATAAAAGACGCCCAACATCCGTGTGAACAATGGAGGAAGCCGATGCCACTTCGATCTCATCTGTCAGATGGTATTTACCGAGATAGACTACCTGCTGTTCCAGTGAAGGATCGTAGGATTCAGGATATTGAAGTCCATAGTTCCTGTGCAATACATCGTGGCGCGCACTGGTAAGCCCGTTGCTGCCAATCCCGCTGTTGTATTCGTTCTCGTAACCCGATTGTCCTGAACTGGAAAATCCTACTATAACATCGCCTGCCCGGATATTTTCATTGGTGATCAGTCTGTTTTTAGGCCAGCGTGCACTCATGGTTCCGTTTACGGCAATGGTTCGTACCACGTCTCCCACATCTGCCGTTTCACCGCCCAGGTAATGAATATTCACACCAAATTTTTTCAGCTCTTCGAAAAATTCCTGCGTTCCATTGATAATGGTCTCCAATACCTCGCCGGGTATCTGTTTTTTATTCCTGTCAATAGTAGAGGAGAATAAGATATTATTATGGATACCAGTGCATAGAAGATCATCCAGGTTCATTACAATTGCATCCTGGGCAATTCCCTTCCAAATGGAAATGTCACCGGTCTCTTTCCAATATAGGTAAGCAAGGATACTTTTGGTACCTGCGCCGTCAGCATGCATCAGATTCACCCATTGCTCATCGTTTGTCAGAAAGTCGGGGTATATTTTGCAAAATGCATAAGGATATAAACCCTTATCAAGCTTTTCGGTAGCCTTGTGAACCTCTTCCTTTTGTGCTGAAACGCCCCTTTTCGAATATAAACTCATACTGTAAATTGAGTAACAAAACTAAATATTCAATATTCAATATTCAATTTTCAATTATGTATTTACTTTGCAGCTCCTAAATATGCAAGTACACCAGGATATAGTTCATTTGCCGTCGTTCAAAAACGCCGTTCTTACTATTGGAACTTTTGACGGCGTTCATCTCGGACACCGGCAGATCCTTTTACAATTAAAAGCCGAAGCAGAACGTATTAAGGGGGAAACGGTTATTATAACTTTTCATCCGCATCCACGGAAAGTGATTAGTTCTGCCCAGCCTCCTATTTCTCTTATCAATACTATTGAAGAAAAGATAGAATTGCTGGAGGCATTGAAGATAGACCACCTCGTAGTTGTTCCATTTGATCAACGCTTTTCGCAGATGAGCGCGCAGGAATATATTGAAGAATTCCTCCTTGAAAAATTTCAGCCGCATACCATTATTATCGGGTATGATCACCATTTTGGTAAGGGCCGATCCGGCAATTACCTGTTGCTGGAAGAATACAGTAAAAAATCAGGCTTCCGGTTAATAGAAATTTCGTCACATACAATAGCGGAAAATGCAGTGAGCTCTACCCGTATCCGGCAGTCGTTGACTGAAGGAGATATTGATGCAGCCAATAATTTGCTTGGATATGATTATTTTTTTGAAGGAAAGGTGATTGAAGGAAACAGACTGGGAAGAACGCTTGGCTACCCAACGGCAAATCTCGAAATCAGTGACAAGGAAAAATTGATACCGGCCTATGGAATTTATGTTGTAGAGGCGGAATTGGAGAGAAGGGTACTAAGTAAGAAGGCTGAAATACGAAGGCTGAAAGGAATGATGAGCATCGGAATACGACCCACTCTCTCTGACGGTAAGTTTATGATTGAAATAAATCTATTTGATTTTAACGAGGATATTTATGGTAGGACGCTTCGCGTGTATGTAAAAAAATATTTAAGGCCGGAAATGAAATTTGACGGCCTGGAAGCCTTGAAAGAACAACTTGCCAAAGATAAAAAAGATACGCTGGCATATTTTCATACTCGAATAGACGCTAATAGGGGCGCTAATTGACGCAAATTAAAATACCAGTTATATTGATAGCGTTGATTATCCGGATTTCTTTTGCTATGTATTTTCCCATCAGCGTTAATTCGCGTATAAAATTTTTGCAGTCATTTCTTTCATCAAAGAGGCGTCTGAAGTTCCGATATCATTCACACCGACGCTTTTGAGATTATAAGTGTGTAATAACAACAAGGCATTCTCTACACCTTCATAGCCATAGTTTTTTGCAGCGGTCATGTAGTCTTTTACAAAATAAGGATTCACACCAATATTGGAAGCGATGAGTTTTTCATCCTTTGCCGACTGCCCGAATATCATATACGTTTTACTAAAAAGATTATACAGCGTTGGTAATATTAACTGGATAGGGCCCGCCTTTGGATTGGCCTCGAAATACTGGATGATGCGTATGGCCTTCACCAAATCCTTTTTTGCAAATGCGTCCTGCAACTCAAAAGGATTGTATTCTTTGCTGATCCCGACGTATTTTTCAATATCATCTTCTGTAATATTTTTTCTTTCGCCGAGGTTCACAAGAACCTTGTCTATTTCATTGTCTATCCGGCTTAGGTCATTGCCGATATGATCAACCAGTAAGAACAGTGCTTTTTGGGATATGGTGTTCCCCTTGGATTGAATAAGTTCCCTCGTCCATTCCGGCAACTGACTCTCATACATTTTTTTTGTAGAAAGCATTTCGCCTTTTTCTTTCAGCAACTTCGCCAACCTGCTGCGCCCGTCTACTTTTTTTTCCTTGTAGGATACTACAAAAATGGTTGAAGCCAGGGGTTTTTCGATATATGATTCCAACTTATCAATATCGCGCATTTGCTGGGCCTCTTTCAATAAAACCACCTGCCGTTCTGCGAACATCGGATAACGGCAACAGGCATTTACTACGTCAGCCCAGTTCGCATCTTTACCATAAAAAACGGTGAGATTAAAGCTCACTTCTGATTCCGGTAAAATATGGTGCTCGGCAAAATCCATCACCTTATCAATAAAAAATCCCTCCTCGCCTTCAAGCCAGTAAATAGGTTTATAAACCTTTCTTTTCCATTCGCTAATTATCTTTTCTGCAGACATAAGTTGCAATTATTATACAAAAACGAGAGGCAATATTAGTATAAAAAGGCAAGTACTGAAATAATTGTATTTTGTTGAAAGCTAGTATGGGATTGGTTTTAGTGAACCGAATACATTTAATTATTTGTAATAAAGGCAATTCTGGCATGGTTTTGGTCTTCCCCTACCCGAACAAATGAATTTCAATTACAGGTTTCACAATGCATTCATTTTATAACATCTGAAAAAATACACTTTTATGAGTACAACCAATTATCCATCAGCTACACCGCCAAATCAGCCACCGAGACGAGATTCAAAAAATCTCATTATTGGCTTACTCGCTGTAGGTATTCTCGGTACATGGGGATATTTCTTATGGGACAAAAATAACAACGATCAGAAGATGACTCAACTGCAAACACAATATGTAGCAGTCGATTCTTCAAAAAATGAATTGCAGAAAAGTTTTGATGCATCTCTATCACGTTTGGATTCCTTAACAGGGTATAATAATGAGATAGAAGGCAAACTTTCTGAGCGCAACACGGAGATCTCAAAATTGAAAGGCCAGATCAGCAGCATTCTTAAAAAGAATAAGCTTACAGCCGCTGAAAAGAAAAAGGCACAGTCCTTAATTACCGAATTGAACGACAAGATCGCTAACCTTGAACAGGAAGTAGCTCGTTTAACTACGGAGAACCAAACTTTAACTACAGAAAAAGCTGCTGTAACTGTTGAAAGAGACACTTACAAATCGCAGAAAGACACACTCGAAGTGGTTAAACAAGGTCTGGAAACAAAGGTTGATATCGCTTCAACATTAAATGCTAACAGTATAGCTATTACCCCAATTAATGAGAAAAATGGTGGTAAAGAAAAAGTAACTTCTACTGCAAAACGCGTAGACAAACTGGTTATTTCGTTTGATGTAAATAATCGTATTGCTCAATCAGGTCCAACTGATGTATATGTATTGATCACAGATCCGGAAGGAAAACCTGTATCAGTTGAGGCACTTGGTTCAGGAAATTTCACTACACGTGAAGATGGTGAAAAAACATTCACTGCTAAGGTTCCTGTAGAAATTGAAACAGGCAAAACCAAACGTGTTGAATTCGCCTGGAGACAAAATAGTGATTTTAAAAGAGGAGACTACAAAATTGAAGTTTATCACAACGGTTTCAAAATCGGTGAAGGAGTAAGAACTTTGAAAAAAGGTGGAATCTTCGGATAATATTTGACAGATAATTTTCATCCAATACCTAAAAGACCGGAAGCACTTTGCTCCCGGTTTTTTTTGTACTCGAAATAAAAAAAAGAATTGTCATCTCGACCGATAGGGGGTATCTCTTAAAATGGAGAAATGCCTGCTAGTCGCAGAAAGCAAACCATAATGCGATTTCTCACTGCGCGGGCATCTTTTCGTTATAGTTAGACTAAGCGCTCCGTTCGAAATGACAATCGGTTCGTATATGCAGCGCGCTTATAACAGTGCCCTTATTGATGCCCTTCCAATATGAACTGATCGTGATGTGCCGGGTTTTCTACCTTCATATTGAATATTAAATTCAAGGTTATTGGATAATCTTTTTGTAAAATCAAGGGTCCATAGAAAGTTTTTGCCAGGCAGCAGTCCATCCAGCATGATGTAGGATGCAGGACTATTTGTATTTGCTGTACTAGCTTTAGAATTAAAGCTGATATTGCTAAAAGTGAACTTAGCCAATATAGAGGTGCTTTGCAGAATATTGTATTTTACCTCTGTATTTACGGCATGTGAAGAAGACGTCTCCAGATCTCCCTCATTATTTTCTTTATTGCTGAACTTATATCCCAGGATAGTTCGGAAGTTAGCTCCTTTAGTGAAAGTAATTCTTGGCTCAAGAGAAGACTGATCGATTTTATAGTTCCTGTTACCGAACTTGGGATTTGAACTCTGTAATTCATTGACGCCTGTTCTTGCTGTCATATCGAATAATACTGCGCGCGAAAAATTCACTCTGCCTCTTACGGTCCAATCAATTAATCGGCGGGTTTCATAGCCATATGTCAATAAAGATTTATTGCCGTTGCGGGAATTATTCACGTCAAACCCCCATTTAGAACTAAAACGGTTGAACGAAAAAGTATTGATGAATACAGAATTCAATGTTATTAAGGAGGTATCGCTAAGAGGTCGCGCAAATGGATTGAATTGAACGATTCCCTTGGCAAGTTCTTTTTTATTTATTTGCAACGATGATTGGATATTGATCTTTGCAAAAAACTTAGGCAGTCCTCTCGCTTCTGATGCATTAATAACGGCCCTGGGATTGAATGCGATACTGTAATTGAAAGTATTGTAGTTAGCCTTGATAAATTCATTGGTGGGGGTAAATATGCGGATATACTTCGCCTGATCCTGGAACAATGCAACTTCGAACTCGTTCAGGGATTGGATGCCATTGGCATCGTAATCGATCCAGGTGTATTCACCCTGCCCCGCAGGTACTTCGAGAAAGGCAAAATCTCTTTTCTGTTCCTGACCAGCGCCTACTTCATACAAAACGTTTCCATTGACGAGTCCCTTAAATTCATTTACCTGGTATTCGGCCCGACCAATCAAACTATTGTCGGGTTTTAATCCGATGAGGTTTTGCCTTATTATTTCCAGGTTACGATAGGTGGTATTGAAACGAAACTGATGGCGATCATTCTTCAGAAGTTCCGCCGTCAAAGTTATATTCTGACTGCGATCAGTTCTTATCAGTGATTTTCCGTAAGGTGATGAATTTGTTCTTGTGAAGTAACTCAGTCCCCAGCGATTTTGTTTTGTCTCGGATGATTTAATAACCGCCTGCAGTGTACGGAAGGAGAAACTCTGCGGAGAGACTGCATCCGTTATCTTATTTCTGATCTCATTGTGTTCTACAGCATAGCCGATTCCTAATAAATAATTACCGAGCCTGGGAAATGTTCGGGTAACAGCCAGGTTAGGCCGCAAAAAGTAACCCTTTTCATTGGTTGAGCTTACGTTCGATAAATGAAATGTGTTGTTCAATTTCCAGCCCTTGATCTCCTGTGATTGATACAAGCTGTTCCGATATCCCTTAAATACATTGCTGCGATAATAGTTTGTAAACTGGTAACGGATCGTGTTAGCTTTAAGGTCGTTTAACTGAACACCCGCTGTAATAATGGTTTCATCTTCGGGTGCCACCTGCAATGGCAAACCCCAGTCCCTGGTGTATTCCACATTGCGTATTCGCTCAACCGGCCGGAATCTGGAGTCTACAAATTCCAGCCCTGCATCACTTGTCAGGGTCAGGCCTCTCTTGAGGTTCCCTATTGCTTTTGTATTCGTTATTTTCAGTTTCGCAGCATATCCCTGCTGTTTAGCCTGGTCTTTTGAGGAAAAAGTATTTTGATCATAAATACTTGTAGCCGCTTCGGTACTCACCACGGTACCAGGAGTTATTTTATAGTTTATACCCACGCTGATTATCTGCTGCTTTTTTGGCGTCACCAAAAAAACGGCCGGTTCATATCTTCCCTGTTTTTGTCCATTCATTGGCGTTACCCACCTGTACACTTTCCCATTTGCTCCATTAAAATCAGGGATATAATCACCATTACCCTGGCCAACGTCTATAAAAGATAAACTGTACCTGGCACTGTCGGGGTTATTCGAAAACAGGTATATGGAATCTCTTGCACCTGCCATGCTGTTCACGGTGTCGATTCTTTTATAAAGAATTTTGCCGACTGAAAAAGTATCAAGCGTTGCATTCGGATAAAAAGCCTGGTTGATATTTCCACCAATAGAATCTAAAAACTTTTTTTGCCTGGAGTCCAGGGTCTGATTTATCGGAGAATTTTTAGCATCGCTGTTACTAAAGGCACTTACAAATACTTTTAGTTTGTCTGTAATATTTACCTCATCATACAGGTACAAATTTGCATTCAGAAAATTGCGATCTGAATATTCAAATTCAACCTGTATCCTGCTATCCTTTGTAATCATCCTTTTAGGCGTAAAGGCAATTTCCGCGGTGTTATAGTTGATAACATAGTCCTGGTCTTCGCCTCTCTGTAATAATTCCCCATCGATAAAAACCCTCTCCGTATTAGCGAGCACGATAAAAAAAAATTCATTATTGGCACCGCTTAGCCGGTAAGGTCCCTGGTTGCCTTCCTGTCCCTGGAAAATATTTCTCGTGAATTTTCCTTTTGCAATTGAGCCGCTGACAAGGATTTTGTTTGTGATGGAGTCGGTTATTTGCGTGGTGGTTTCAAAAGAAATACCCTGGAGCCGCTTATAAAAGGAAAGAAAATAAGATTGGTTCTGGCGGATATCGATATCGCCCAGGCTGAGCTGCCAGTTCTTTTTTTTGAATTGGAGAAAGATCCGGTCAAATTCATTTAACTGCTGAGTAGTACCGTCGGGTTGTATGGGAATATTGTTGTCGGTAATCGCAGCAGCGAT
Organism: Chitinophagaceae bacterium; assembly: GCA_014379345.1. Classification (GTDB taxonomy): domain Bacteria; phylum Bacteroidota; class Bacteroidia; order Chitinophagales; family Chitinophagaceae; genus Flavitalea. The sequence goes on along the minus strand of JACMLY010000153.1, from coordinate 26,834 downwards.
TTCAATGCTGTCTGCAAGGTATCCACTTAGCTGCAGATTCAGGTTTGAAGTGACCACGGCATCCTGCGCATTGCCAAAAGAAATGCCTCTGCCGAAGCTTCCGTTATAATTGATGTTTCCAAAATTAAAAAACCGGTCTTCCTGCCTGGTGCCAAAGTCGGGAACAAATGGCTTTGTAATGAAATTATTCATAACACTATCGTACACCATTCGCCGGGTAGAAGCATTCAATTTAGCCGGGAACACGCGATAGCTGATCAGTGCACTATCCATCAAAGGTCTTTTCTTCCAGATCACCAGTGCATTCAAATAGTCTACGGTATAAAACGAATCTGCAATACCGACAATTTTTACGGTTTGGGGTATTAGGCTAACCGAATCTATCCTCACCGTATCCTTCACTGTAGATACAATCTTATTTCGAAGATTGGAAAATGGCCTGGCATCCGCAGGAGCCTGAGCAAAAGCAGTGGTTAGTGAAGCAGCACTTAATAAGCACAATATCAGAGTCCTCAGGGTCAAACAAAAAAGGTTTTTCTATTAGCGTTTAAAGTTAGCTTTTATTGTTTGATCGGTTGTTTTTCAATGATCTATGAAAATCTCTGCGCTAGATAATTTTGGCATGCATCATATCAAGCCGTTGTTTTGTCATTATAAAATCAATACAAGCTCATCCATAAATAACGTGAAAAGAACTCTGGCATCAATTATTTTTCTATTATTCTTAAGCAGCTGCGGGTTTAGGCAAGCTTATTATTTTAGCCCATTTAACGGAAATACGCCTAATTACCACACTACCCCTTTGCAGATCGATTCAATAAAGAACGCTACCTATGGTAGCATTTTACTGGGAGGCGGCGAAGCCAATGACCGGTTGACAGATAATGTTTTTATTTACCGTTCTTCAGTTTATCGAAGTCATGCGCGTGAAAAATACCAGTTCTACTATGGGGGAAATATCACACTTGGTAATTATCAGGTAAGGAAGTATGATACATTGGACATCGTCAATAGCTTAAGAAATGGTAAAATCATTAATGAAAATGCTGGTAATAAGTTTTGGGGTGGATTGGGTTTAAATGCCGGAGTTAACTATACCATTCCATTTAGAACCAGACACGAATTGCGGATTGGAACCGAATCTTCTTATCACTATGAATTTGGAAATTACCTGGAATTCAGAAAAAAAATACCTGATTCAGCTGTCACGCTGATTCATCGGCAAGGGCATTTTATTACTCTGGGATTATATACCGAGCTCGCTTTTAAGATTCGGAATGGGTCAATAGGCTTCAAAATTGCTATCGGAACACCTTTAGGAAAAAATTACAGCAATGCAGATGGAGTAAGAAGTGAGAAAGGAATTTTGCCTTTTGGATATTTCTCTCCAACCTTCCAGTACACCAATAAAAGATGGACTGGTTTTGTTCAATTGACAGGAGCTGCAAAAGCTTTTTACAGCCAGATAGGGGGAAGTTACCGGTTGGCTTCTGCAACAAAAAAACAGAAATAATACTTATCAGGCGGTTATCAGCTCGCCTTTTGTTTTTCTTGCCTTCTTATCTTCCAGATATTCATCGAAAGTCATCAGCTTATCGATAGTTCCGGTAGCAGTCAATTCTATGATCCTATTGGCAACAGTTTGTAAAAAAGTATGGTCATGGGAGGAAAGCAAAACGATCCCTTTAAAATTTTCCATGCTTTCATTGAAAGACTGTATAGATTCGAGATCGAGGTGATTCGTAGGTTCATCAAGAATAACTACATTGGGATCCTGGAGCATCATGCGGCTGATCATACAACGAACTTTTTCTCCCCCGCTGAGTACGCCTGTTTTTTTAAGAATTTCATCGCCACTGAACAACATCTTTCCTAAAAACCCTCTTAGAAAGGGCTCGTCAACTTCCGTAACATGAGGAGGTACATACTGTCTTAACCAGTCCATCAGGCTGAGGTTATCGATAAAATACTTGGTATTATCATTAGGCAGATATGCTTTGGAAACGGTTGTACCCCATTCGAATTTTCCTTTGTCGGCACCTGCCTCTCCATTTATGATCTCAAAAAATGCTGTAACCGCCATCTGATCGTCGGCTACTACCGCAATTTTATCGCCCTTGTTAACCGTAAAGGAAATATTATTGAATAAGGGTTTTCCATCGAACGACTTTGATAATTTCTCAACGTTGAGGATCTGATTGCCTACCTCACGTAATTGTTTAAACACTATGCCCGGATACTTTCTGTTCGAAGGAGTTATATCTTCTATTACTAATTTTTCGAGAGCTTTTTTACGAGCAGTTGCCTGCCGGCTTTTAGATGCGTTCGCGCTAAATCGTGCAATAAATTCAAGCAGGTCTTTGCGCTTGTCTTCCGTTTTTTTATTCTTATCTCCTGCCTGGCGGGCAGCCAATTGGCTTGATTCGTACCAGAAAGTATAGTTTCCAGTGTAAATTTTGATCTTCTGCCTGTCAACATCGGCCACATGCGTGCAGATCGCATCGAGAAAGTGACGGTCGTGCGAAACAACGATCACTATATTTTCATAATCTGCCAGAACGTTTTCCAGCCAAGAGATGGTGGCAACGTCGAGATTATTGGTAGGTTCATCCAGAATAAGAATATCCGGATTGCCGAACAATGCCTGGGCCAATAATACTCTCACCTTCAAAGCACCACTTATGTCTTTCATGAGAGACTGATGCATAACCTCTTCAACACCCAGTTCGCTTAATAAGCTGGCGGCATCACTCTCTGCGGTATAACCGCCCATTTCACCGAATTCAGCTTCCAACTCACCTGCTTTCATGCCATCTTCTTCGGTAAAATCAGCTTTTGCATAGATCGCATCCCGTTCATGCATCACTTTCCATAGGTTTTTATGCCCCATGAGAACGGTATTCAAGACAGTATACTCATCAAATTCAAATTGGTTCTGCCTCAGAACCGCCATACGCTCACCCGGTGTGATGTCGACAGTTCCTTTATTTGGGTCCAGTTCTCCGGAGAGTATCTTTAAAAAAGTAGACTTACCTGCTCCATTAGCCCCGATAACCCCGTAGCAGTTACCTTTTGTAAAAGAAAGATTCACCTCATCAAACAATACCCTTTTTCCGAAGGAAAGGGTGACATTATTAACTGAAATCATGCTGTGATAAAAATTGAGGCGCAAAGGTAAGAAATAACAGCCAGCCTCAAGCAGGGAATTTGCTTCAATATTGTTTTGAGGGGTGTGATGTTACCTTCTTAATGAATTAACCAGGTGTTCATGATCGAGAATATTTTTTCCTATGTTCCTTCTATGTATCTATGTTTCTAGGTGGTAATTGCCTGCATATGGTAAGTTTCAAAACTCCGCAATAATTTTACCACATAGAAACATAAGTACATAGAAGGAACATAGGCCTGCTTCCGGTTTACTTATATTGATCATTCATTTTCTTTCCTTCCGTACACATATTCACGGTTTTTGCAATCCTGTCCATCCGGGTTTCATTTCGTTTGGCTGTGGTAACCCACTCTACAAAGTCTTTTTTATATCCGTAAGTCAGCGCTTCAAAAAAATTCAGGGCCTGTTTGTGCTTTGCCAACGCTTTACAGAGATCCTCCGGCACCACAACCGTTTTATCTTGTACAATCCTTTTAAAACCTTTCTTATTTACCGCAATAGATTCTTTTACATATTCAGTAATGGCTTTTTCATCAACTTCGTGTACATCCGTGTATTTAATTGAACGACTGAATTCATTGTCTACGCAATGGTTAAATAAATTTTTTGCATCCTTCATTCCGGAACCATTGAAAAAAGTAAATTTCACATGGTGCTTAAATGATCCATAACCACAAAGCATTCCGTTATAGGAATAATTTGGTCCCCATTTCCAGTCTTCAATAATATTTTTATCTGTTTTTAAAATAACGTTTCGTAATTTTTTGCAGATGGCTTGGGAGAAATCGGGCATGCTATCGATGTACTGTAAAACTTCTTTTGTAGCGTTTGGATGGATACCCATAGTGTACCGTTTTCAGGATCTGTTAATTTCGAGGAGCAAATCATTCAGGTCTAAGTATTCCGTTTTCATTTCAATATTTCCTTGTTCATCAAATGTCCACAAACCCCTTGGCTTGTCCCAATACAGTTCAACGCCGTTTGTATCTGGATCATCGAGGTATAAAGCTTCAGATACTCCGTGATCGGCTGAGCCGGTTAATGGATAATTTGCCTTAAGTAATCTTTGGTAAGCAATAGCCAGGTCTTTTCTCGTCGGATAAAGTATTGCAGTGTGAAATAGACCGCAGGTTTTTATGGGTGCAGGAGGTGCGTTCTTACTATACCAGGTATTTAACCCTATATGATGATGATAACCTCCAGCCGAAATAAAAACAGCCTGTGATCCATATTGATGCATGACTTCAAATCCCAATATATCTCTGTAGAATGATAACGCTTTCTCGAGGTCTGAAACTTTTAAATGAATATGACCTATGCGGGTTTGTGAAGGAAGTTTGTATTGCATAGCGGTGATATGTACGATTTTAGATGTGCGATGTACGAAGTACGAAGTTAGAAGTACGAAGTACGAGGTCTGAATCTAAAGGTATTATATATAATTCTGCTTCTATAATCCTCGTACTTCTAACTTCGTACTTCGTACATCTAAAATCGTACATATCACCCGCTTACTGTTAACCCGGCTACCAGGTATTCAGCATTTAACCTGGAAATATTGGTGATGGAAATTTCCTTGGGGCAAACAGCTTCGCACGCTCCGGTGAAGGTACATGAGCCAAATCCCTCTTTATCCATTTGGGCTACCATATTCAGCACCCGTTTTTTTCTTTCAGGACCGCCCTGAGGCAGAAGTGCCAGATGTGCAACTTTTGCCGACATGAACAACATCGCCGAACTATTTTTACAGGCTGCCACACAGGCTCCGCATCCAATGCAGGCTGCAGCAGCAAAAGAAGCGTCTGCTTTATCTTTTTCGACGGGAATGGCATTGGCATCAACAGCATTTCCGGTATTAACAGAAATATATCCACCTGCCTGTACAATGCGGTCGAAGGCAGTTCTGTCGACCATCAGATCTTTCATTACAGGAAAGGCGACGGCTCTCCAAGGTTCTACCACGATGGTATCACCATTTTCAAATGCACGCATATGCAATTGACAAACAGTAGTAGCATGCCAGGGGCCATGCGGCCGGCCATTGATATACATGGAACAGGAACCACAAATTCCTTCGCGGCAATCGTGATCGAATGCGATCGGATCCTGTCCTTCACGGATCAGTCTTTCATTCAGCACGTCAAACATTTCCAAAAATGACATTTCGATCGAAACATCTTTCACTTCATAGGTTACGAAATTTCCTTTCGCATTACTATTAGGCTGACGCCAGACTTTCAACGTAAGATTAATTCCATTATGTTCCATACAATGCAGATTTCTTCTTTTTCAAATATTCAAAATAATCCTTGTGCCTTATCAGTCTTTTTCCTTGCACCGGAAAATTATACCAGTAAACCCAGGCAACAATTTCTCTTCCATCCGGCAATTGCAATTTTTCGGGATCGCGACGGTATTCCGATTTTGATGGTTCATCCGGATCGAAACCTTCATACTCATCCAGAATTCTGAACACTTTTCCAGGATGTATTATTTTCAGTACCTCTCCTTTAATAACAGTCTTTTTACCTGGTGCACGCAACGCGCCTGGATACTTTCCGATGTCGTACATCCTGGCTTTTATTTCAGCTTCGCCTATCCATTCCAGATCGTTTATAATCTCTTTTGTCACTGGATTATTTCCACCCTTTCGTAATGTGCCGTAGACGAAGAGATAATCTGGTTCTTCCATTCTGAGTCAACCGGTATTGAGGTATATTACTTATAACTTCTTTGTGTAGGTTTGGCAATCTCGAACTTCAATTCTTCTTTATGTAATTGCCAGTTGTGGTCGCCCTGGTATTGCCAGGCGGCTACATACGAAAAATTGACGTCGTCTCTCAATGCTTCGCCCTCCTCTGTTTGCATTTCTTCCCTGAAATGGCCTCCGCAACTTTCATTTCTATGCAACGCATCGATACACATCAGTTCTCCGAGCTCAATAAAATCAGCCACCCTGTTAGCTTTATCCAATTCCGTATTGATCTCATTGACCGACCCCGGAATCCGGACATCGCTCCAGAACTCTTTTTTCAATTCCTGGATGTCTTTGATTGCCTGTTTTAACCCGTCCTGATTCCGCGCCATACCACATTTGTCCCACATGATCTTACCCAAACGTTTATGAAAACTTTCAACGGTTTGTTTGCCTTTTATATTCAGCAATTGATTGATCCTGTCACTGACGGTTTTTTCTGCTTCAACAAATGCAGGATGATCTGTTGCAATGGAAGAAGTTTTGATATCATCTGCCAGGTAATTTCCCAAAGTGTATGGGATTACAAAATAACCATCTGCCAAACCCTGCATCAATGCGGATGCACCCAATCTGTTAGCGCCATGGTCAGAAAAATTTGCTTCGCCTAATACATACAAACCCGGGATCGTGCTCATTAATTCGTAATCTACCCATAGGCCTCCCATGGTATAATGCACAGCAGGATATATCCGCATCGGCGTCTGATAGGGATCTTCGCCAGTGATCTTCGCATACATATCGAACAGGTTACCATATTTTTCTTTTACAACTTCTTTCCCAAGCTTGGCTATTGTTTCTGTGTCTGCATTCTCGATCCCTAATTTAGATGATTCCCCTTTTCCATATCTTTCAATCGCGAAAGCATAGTCGAGGTACACGGCCATCTTAGATTTTCCAACGCCGTATCCTGCGTCACAACGTTCCTTTGCAGCACGGCTCGCCACGTCACGGGGCACCAGGTTGCCGAATGCCGGGTAACGTCTTTCCAGGTAATAATCTCTTTCTTCTTCGGGTATGTCGGCGGGTTTCCGGTTATCTCCATTTTTCTTAGGAACCCATATTCTTCCATCATTCCGCAAAGACTCCGACATTAATGTTAATTTACTCTGATGATCGCCACTCACGGGAATGCAGGTAGGATGGATCTGGGTGAAACAAGGATTGCCAAAATAGGCTCCTTTTCTATGGGCTTTCCAGATAGCTGTTACATTGCAGCCCATAGCGTTTGTAGATAAATAAAACACATTACCGTATCCACCGGAGCAAAGCAGTACTGCATGCCCAAAAAATCTTTCCAATACACCTGTTACCAAATTCCTGCAAATGATGCCTCTTGCTTTTCCATCAATGGTCACTACCTCCAGCATTTCGTGCCGGGTGTACATTTTTACATTCCCAAGCGCCACCTGCCTTTCCAAAGCCTGGTATGCGCCTATTAATAATTGCTGTCCGGTTTGTCCTGCAGCATAGAAAGTTCTTTGTACCTGAGTTCCTCCAAATGAGCGGTTGCTCAACAATCCACCATATTCTCTTGCAAAAGGAACACCCTGTGCCACACACTGATCGATGATATTTGTGCTTACTTCTGCCAGGCGATGAACGTTTGACTCACGTGCACGATAATCCCCACCTTTGATGGTATCATAAAATAATCTAAATACACTATCGCCATCATTCTGATAGTTTTTAGCTGCATTGATCCCTCCCTGTGCTGCAATGCTGTGCGCTCTCCGCGGACTATCCTGGAAACAAAAAGCCTTCACTTTATAGCCAAGTTCTCCCAATGCAGCGGCGGCGGATGCACCGGCAAGCCCGGTGCCAACGATTATGACTTCAAGCTTTCTTTTATTGGCAGGATTTACCAGTTGCACATGGCCTTTATAATCGTTCCATTTGCTTTCTAATGAACCAGGAGGAATTTTGGAATCAAGCATTTAATTTGAAAATTTAAAATGACAGAATTCAGAATAGAGAATAGAGAATACAGAATTCAGGAGATGAAATACATTTTCTTCTATGACCCAGAACCATTTATCTAAACAAAGAACTTGTATTCATAACACCCACGCTCCGATCCTCAATAACCTTAAACCTTAAACTTTAAACCTCATCAACCCACCCAGCGAAAATGAATACTGATCGGCATCAATGCAAATATCAGCGGCACAATTACTGAGAAACCTGTTCCTGTTGCTTTGATCAAATTCACGTATTTACTATTATGCACGCCCAAGGTTCTGAACGCACTCTGAAAACCATGCAATAAATGGTACCCCAATGAAATACAGCCGACCACGTATAATAATACGATGAAAGGATCCTGGAACACATCTGCCATGCGTTGAAAAAGATTATGGTAAACCTTGCCTTCTATTTCCTGCAAACCCGTGATTCGGGAGGGCACCCAGAAATGAGAAATATGCATGATAAGAAAAAGTAGCAACAATGTACCCAGCAAACCCATAGTACGGCTATACCACTTACTCGCCTTGTTGCCAACGTTTATTTTATACCCTACCCCTCTTCGGCTTAGGTTTTTTGCTTCAAGCATGTAGCCCTGAATGATATGGAGTATGAAACCACCGAACAATACAAATTCCAACGCCCGGATCACCCAGGATGAGCCCATAAAATGAGCAGCCCGGTTAAACATATCACCATTATCATTTTCATCAAAAATGGGAAGGTCTGCAAAAATGCATGCATTCACTCCGGCATGAATAATTAAGAATGAGATGAGAAAAAGTCCTGTTAAAGCCATCACGAATTTCTTGCCTACAGACGAAGTGAAGAATTCAGACCATTTCATTTTGTGTGTTTTGTCTTTACAGATGCGCCTGGGCATGAAAAAATGAAAACAGGAGCAGCCAATAAGAAATCAAGAGCCTTAAAATTTTACGCAAAAATAGCGCAGCAACTCCAAAAATCAATTTTCGCAAAAAACTTTCTGTTTTTACTGTTCTGTTGAACTCAATTTCCAAACGATGGCCTGTTATACCTGCCAATGCACTTATTGTAAAATTCCTATCTTAGCCGCAACTAAACACCATCGAATGAAACATGACGAGGATTTCGAAGCCAACCTCGCTGGAGAGGACGGCCAGGGTGAAGAATCGAAAACGAGTTGGTTTAAGCGTATTAAGAAAGGCATTCTGACAAGTACCGCCGAAAAAAAAGAAACTCCGGAAGGCTTATGGAGCAAATGCCCGGATTGTGGTTATATCTGTACCGTAACTGAATTACGCGAACATATTTTTGTTTGTCCTAAGTGTAATTATCATCACAGGATCGGCAGCGCTGAATATTTTGAACTTCTTTATGACAACAATGAATATGATATTTTGTTTGAAAATATCAGGTCGAAGGATTTTTTGCAGTTTACCGATCTAAAATCTTACGAAAAGCGATTGATCGAAACCTGGGCAAAAACGGATATCACCGATTCCATACGTATTGCCGCTGGAAAGATAAATTTGCAACCCCTGGTAACAGGCTGCATGGATTTCGAATTTATCGGTGGTTCGCTGGGAAGTGTGATGGGCGAAAGGATATCAAGGGCTGCAGACTATTGCCTGGAACATCGGGCACCCCTGCTCATCATTTGTAAATCGGGTGGAGCACGCATGATGGAAAGTGCTTTCTCATTGATGCAACTGGCAAAAGTTTCAGGAAAGCTGTCTCAACTCACGGACGCCAAAATACCATATATCTCTTTATTAACAGATCCTTCGTTTGGTGGCATTTCTGCATCTTTCGGTATGTTAGGAGATCTGAATATTGCCGAACCAGGCGCATTGATCGGATTTGCAGGACCACGGGTTATACGCGAAACCATCAAACGCGATTTACCGGAAGGCTTTCAGCGTAGCGAATTTTTATTGGAGCACGGATTTCTGGATTTTATTGTTCCGCGGAAACAGTTAAAAGAAAAACTGGCTGCTGTGCTTTGGTTGTTGAAGAATTAGTTTATGGTTTGTAGTTGATTGTTTGTGGTTAATTATTAAGGTGCATATAAATTACCTGGCTTCATCACAAATGACCCACCTGCTAACCTCACTTTGCAACTATAAACTACCAACCACAAACTACAAACCACAAACCCTCAACCATGAGTGAAATCCGAAACCGGTCAGCCTATCATGAATATTACATCGAAGACAAGTACGATGCAGGCATGGTATTAATGGGAACGGAAGTGAAGTCTATCCGCGAGGGCAAGGTCAGTTTTGTAGATAGCTTCTGTTTTTTTCAGAAAGGAGAATTATGGGTGCGCAATCTTCATATCGCAGAATACCGGTTTGGTGCCACCAACAATCATATTGCCGTGCACGACAGGAAATTGTTATTGAATAAAAAAGAGTTGACGAAACTTGAAAGTAAATTAAAAGACAAGGGACTTACCATCGTTCCACTTAAAATTTTTTTCAATGAAAAAGGCCTGGCCAAAATGGAGATAGGCCTGGGCAAAGGGAAAAAACTGCATGATAAACGTGATACAGCCAAACAGCGTGATGCAGAGCGGGAAATGAAAAGGTATTTGAAATGAAAACAGTGCGCCAGTTTGCAGATTAGCAAATTAGCCAATTAGCAAATGCTGACGTGAACATTGAAACATTGAAAGATACTATGGGTTATACCTGATTGCATTTCACATTGGCTAATCGGCTAATTCACTTTAGAATTTTAGCACTTTATTAATTCTTGCAACAATTGGCTTGATTTTTTCTAATTATCTTCACGTATGCCACGAATCCTATTGTTATTATCAGCTCTTATTGTTTTTTACGTCCCCTTTGCTCAAACAATTACCGGCTCGTGGTATGGAAAGGCCGATGTAATGATCGGAGGCAGCAATAATAATTATCTGACAGAATTGATACTTCGACAAAAAGGCAATGAGGTAGAGGGCATCTTCGGATATTATTTCAAAGATTCATATCAGAGTTTTTTTATTCGCGGTACATACAATGCTAAAAGCCGCCAGATCAAGATCAATAAAATTCCGGTTATTTTTTATGCTTCTACCACTCGTGACGGGATTGAGTGTCCCATGGATTTCATCGGCATACTGATGGTTTCGAAAGTAAAAAATACAGTCAGCGGCGCTTTTTACAGCGATGATAGGTATAAATATACCTGTCCCGAAATCAGGGTCAACTTCCTGCTGGATATAAAGGAGGATCAGGACAGCGTATTAAAAACTTCTGTAACCGGGAAAAAGTTATGGCAGCCGCAGCAGGAAGATTTTGTTATCACGGCACGCCAAAATGAAAAAGCAAAAATTGCAGTGGCAGATATAACTCCGGGTAACACAGCGAATATTCCACAAACCTTACCGGAAAATACCGAAAAGCAGCTGGTAGAAAAATTTGTTCAAAGAAAAAATATTTACACCAAGGATATCGAAGTTGAATCCGATTCAATCAGGATCAGTTTTTATGATAACGGAGATATTGACGGCGATAGCATCAGTGTGTTCCTGAACAAAAAACCGGTATTGGCCAACCAGGAACTCTCGAGCCGTTCATTAAATATTTATCTCGCGCTCGATACCGTAGTTGAAATCAATGAGATCAGTATGTTTGCGGATAACCTTGGCCGTATTCCACCGAACACTGCCCTGATGATTGTGAGCGACGGTATCAACCGTTTTGAATTGTATTTATCAAGTAGTTTAACGCAAAATGGAGCAGTCAGGCTCAGGCGAAAAAAGAAAAACTGACCATTTAAAAAAGCCTCCCTCCCTCGCCGTTCAAGAGTCGCGGCACTTTTAATGTTGTGCCACATTTATTATTGAATTGTTCAATCGCATATTTGCACAATTCAGGTGAGTTCAATTCTTCATGGTTATGAATAAAGAAATAAATTTCCTTCAACCCTTTGTCAATCCAGGTTCTCACACGTTCAACCCAGCCATCTATTCTTGAAAAATCGGTTGGATGCATATTATTGCCTACAAACCGTATAAACGCCATCGGAGTGGTCAGTTTCATATGCAGGCAATCCCTCCTACCCGATGTATCGGTAATTACTGTTCCAATTTTTAACTCTCTGAATAAAGGAAATATTTTATCGGCAGCTTCATTTTTTGAGAACCAATCAAGATGACGTAACTCGATAATAGTCTTAAAGTCACGTGGCAGGCTTTGAATATAATTTTCAACGACCTCTGCCCTGTTTGTTCCGAAGCGGTCAGACAGTTGTAAAAAAGACGGTCCCAGTTTGTCTCCAAAGCTTAACATGTGATCGATATAGCGATCTGTCTCCTGGTCGGCATTTTTGAGTTGGCGGATATGACTGATGGAATTAGAGAATTTCGGACAGAAACGAAAATCATTTCCTGCCAATGACGCCCATCGTTCAATTACTTTTTTTGGCTGCAGGTTATAAAAAAGGGCATTTAATTCGATACAATTAAAATATTGCACATAATGCGATAAAAAATCTTTGCTTTTGGTTCCTTTAGGATAAATTTTACCGATCCAGTCTTCCCGGCCCCATTTTGCACAACCAACATGTAACTGGACTGGCTTTTTATTTGGCTTTAAACTTTTAAGGACTTCTTTCGTGATTGTATGGTCCGGCGGCAGGGAAAAATCTACTGCATCGATATTGTTCACTCGGCCAAAATCCATGTATGATCTGTTATGATGGTGACTACTAATGCGTGCCTGTTGCTACAGGAAATTCTTTCATTCAATTTTTCCAAATAAAATGCCTGGTTCTACAACGGTAATAATTTCATTCTACCAGTCATCAATTCTGGCGTCGCCACATATTCCTGTTGTGTTCTGCATGAGTCTGGATCCCGGAATGTAACAGATATCCAGCCATTTCAGCGGTTTATAAATGTATGCAAAAGAATAACCCGGGCGTATTATCGGGGAAAAAATTTTTGCAAGCCTTCTTCAAAGGAAAGAGGCTCGTATCCGAGTTCTTTTCTGGCCTTTTCTATGTAAAATCCTGTACGGGGAGGTCGTACGGCAGGTTGTGAAAAAGAGGTGACATCTGCCTTTTCGATCAGGGAATGATCAAGCTTAAAGTGGTCGGCCGTTTTCAGAGCAATTTGGTAAGGAGTTAATAAATCTTTTCCTGAAACATGGAAAATACCCGTAGCATCTTTTTCGACCACTAAAAGAATACCTTTAGCAAGATCTTCCGTAAAGGTGGGAGTACGGAATTGATCGTCTACTACTTTTATTTTTTCACCTTTCGTTAATTTTTCCCTTACCCAGGTTATTATATTCGATCTTGTACCGGATGCATTTCCAATTACTAACACAGTTCGCACTATACTCCAATTGAGGCCCGATTCCATCACTTCTGTTTCCGCCGATAGTTTTGTACTGCCGTAGTAGTTGAGCGGCTTCGGTTCATCATCTTCCGTATACGGGCCTGTTAATCCATCAAAAATAAAATCAGTAGAAACATAGATGAATTTTGCATGAATGTCTTTTGCAGCTTCTATTAAAAAACGGGTAGCAGTAACGTTGATGTTATAACAATCGATTTTATTCAACTCGCATTCATCCACCTGCGTCATAGCGGCAGCGTGAATAATCACAGCAGGACGATATTCATTTAAAACTGCCTGCGAAGCTAGTCCATCTGTAATGTCAAGTTCGCGGTATGCAAAATTATTTATTGAAGGAAGTTCCAGACGGTTTGGGCCTTTAGAGGTAGCGATTACTTCATATTTCTTCTGTAGTAATAAACCAACTAATTCCTGACCAAGAAGTCCGTTGGCTCCTGTAACTAAAATTTTCATCCTTCAAAATTAATGGCCAGCGCTTAGAAGTTGACGAAAACTATATTTTTTAATTACTAAGAGTGATTTCATGAAAACCGATAACATGATTTTTAGACTTCGTGGTCTTTGAAGCTATTGAAGGATGCTATTGAGGGATGACATCCTTTGAAATGAATGATAAAATGTATCACCATGAACAAGGATGTCATCCCTCTATAGCCGGTAAACGCTTTTCTTAATTAAAAGCTTTTTAGCTTGTCCTTGTTTTGAGTATTGCCTGACTTATCTTTAAATGGCATATTCAGGTTATACATCGTAAAGCTCCAGATATCGGCAGCTTCTTCGATTTGTTTCACAACCGGTTTTCCGGCTCCATGCCCGGCTTTGGATTCGACCCGGATAATGACCGGATTTTCGCCTTTATACACTTCCTGTAGACGCGCTGCAAATTTGAAAGAATGAGCCGGTACTACCCGGTCGTCGTGATCGGCTGTTGTTACCAGTGTAGCGGGATATTGCACACCTTCTTTTAAATTGTGTAAGGGCGAATATTTATACAGGTAATCAAATTGTTCTTTATTGTCGCTGCTCCCAAATTCCACGGCCCATGCATACCCGATCGTGAATTTGTGATAACGAAGCATGTCCATTACGCCAACCTGCGGTATTGCTACCTTGAATAATTCGGGCCGCTGGGTCATGGCAGCACCAACCAGCAATCCGCCATTGCTGCCTCCGCGGATGGCGATCTTACTGGGTAAAGTATATTTTTCTTCAATCAGGTATTCAGCCGCACCTGTAAAGTCGTCAAAGACGTTTTGTTTTTTTTCGAACATACCGGCTTTATGCCATTCCTCGCCATATTCATTGCCACCACGTAAATTCACCACCGCATAAATGCCCCCCTGTTCCATAAAAAAAGCATTTGACACGCTAAAGCCGGGTGTCACGGCAACATTAAAGCCTCCATATCCGTATAGCAGAACCGGATTCGTACCGTCTAGTTTCATTCCTTTCTTATAGCTTAAAAAAACGGGAACCTTTGTGCCATCTTTACTTTTAAAAAAAATCTGCTTGGTTTCAAATGCAGTTGGATCAAATTTGGCCTCCGACTTGCGGAAAAGTTCCGATTTTCCGGTTTCCATATCATACCGGAAAATGGTGGGAGGGTAATTGAAAGAGGTAAAAACATAAAAAAATTCTTTATCTTTTTTCTTGCCTCCGAAGCCGCCGGCCGTACCAATGCCAGGTAATTTAATTTCACGAACCAGCTTACCCTCATAAGTGTATTGATATACCCGGGTTGAGGCATCCTTCAGGTAACCTGCATACAGGTAGCCGCCGCCGGTAGATACATACTGAAGCACTTCTTTTTTTTCAGGTATCACTGTTTTCCAGTTTTCTGTAGAAGGTTTTAACGGATCAACAAGAACCAATTTATAATTAGGAGCTCCATCATTGGTAAGCAATAATAAATTTCCACCAACATTGTCTACCACATTTGGCTCGGTCTTAAATCCGGGTATCAGCAGCCTGAAATCCTGCTGTGCCGGGTTTTTAAAATCCCTGTACCATATTTCTGCACCGCTAGTGCCTTCTGAGATAGAGAGAAGAAGAAATCTTTCATCTTCCGTGAGTCCTACGCCGGCAAACCGTTGTGGATGTTCTTTATCCTGATATATTAACAGATCTTCACTTTGTGCGGTTCCGATCTTATGATAATAAACCTGCGGTAATACGTTCTTTCCTTTTAATTGTTCTCCCCGCTGCGGCTCAGGATAGCGCGTATAATAAAATCCTTCATCGCCTTTCCAACTGAAACCGGTAAATTTCAGCCAGTCCATTTTATCCTGAAGTCTTGTATTGGCGGTTACATCAATAATATACCCGACCTGCCAATCACTACCTGATTGCGAGATAGTATAGACAGCATATTTACTGTTCAGTGAAAAGCTCAAGCCGCCAACAGCGGCCGTACCATCCTCTGATAGTTTATTGGGATCGAGAAATACCTCAGGAATCCCTTTCAACCCATTTTGACGGTACAGTATATTCTGGTTTTGTAATCCGTCATTTTTATAGAAATAATAATAAACTCCTTCTTTAAATGGAGAGCTATAGCGTGGGTAGTTCCAAAGTTCCTCCAATCTCTTTTTCACCTGCTGCCGGTAGGGAATGGATGAAAGGTATTGTTGGGTTGTTTTGTTTTGTGATGATACCCATGTTTTTGTTTCGTCACTATTATCATCTTCAAGCCATCTGAAGGGATCAGCTATTTTTTTCCCATGGTAATTATCTACTGTATCGCTTTTTTTTGTTTCAGGATATTGCAACTGGGCCATGCCGCTACATGGTATCATAGCAATCACTAAAAGCCTCACCACGGAACGTTTCATAAAGCTGATTTTAGCCAATTAAGATAGGCAAATTTTTATTCCGCGTGGTAGAAGTTATGACGAAAGGTTTGTGTGTTTTTACGATGAGAGTTTACACTTTAAAGTTTAAAATTTAAAGTTGTTATTCATAGTTGCCTGTAAGAAAAAAACTTTAAACCTTAAACTTTAAACCTTAAACTTCCTTTTAGGAACTGCGCTGCCGATCTGCCTGACGGTGGCAATGTGTACGATGTACAATTTGTTAATCAAAACAAAACCTTATTTTTGGCCCTCATTTATTGAAACACTAAATAGTTTTCAACGTTTCTTGCCGATTATTGAAAGTTTTTAATCAAAATCTGATTTCATTTCATGGCAAATAAGGTGACTAAAATCGGCGTCATGACATCCGGAGGCGATTCACCGGGTATGAATGCCGCTATCCGTGCTGTTGTTAGAACGGGTATCTATTATGGACTAGAGATATTTGGTATCATGCGGGGGTATAGCGGTATGATCGAGAACGATATCGTACCCATGCATTCGCGCAGCGTGGCTAACATTATACAGCGTGGTGGTACTGTCCTAAAGACTGCCAGGTGTAAGGAATTTTTTGAAAAAGAGGGGCGAAAAAAAGCCTACGACAATTTAAAACAGATCGGCGTTGATGGTATTGTTGTGATAGGAGGTGATGGATCATTCCGCGGTGCAGATATTTTTGCCAGGGAATATGATATTCCGTGTATTGGTTTACCTGGAACCATAGATAAAGACATTGCCGGCACTGATTTTACCATCGGGTTTGATACTGCAGTCAATACTGCCGTGGAAGCTATTGACAAGATCCGCGATACCGCCGACGCTCACGATCGTTTGTTTATAATAGAAGTGATGGGCCGTGATGCGGGTTATATTGCCTTGCACAGTGGTATTGCCACGGGCGCTGAGCATATTCTGATACCTGAACGCAAAACAGATATGGAGGAATTGATACTGTCTTTGCAGGAGAAGGAGAAAAGAAAAAAACTGGTAAATATGGTAGTGGTTGCTGAGGGTGATGATTTCGGCGGAGCTTATGAGGTAGCCAAATTAGTAAAGGAACGATTGCCCAACGCAGAAACCCGTGTTGCCATACTAGGACATATTCAACGTGGTGGCTCTCCTTCCTGTTTAGACAGGCTGATTGCAAGCCGCATGGGGTATGCCGCTGTAGAATGTTTAATGTATGGCCGGCATAACGTTATGGTTGGTATCTTAAATAACAAGATGCACTATACGCCATTAGAAAAGGCAGTAAAAGCAAAGCAGAGGATCAGTGACGAATGGCTTAAAATTGTTAAGATATTAGCGAGCTAGTTTTCGGTGGTCGACCGACTACCGAAAAAACTAAATACTAAAAATTTAAATAAGAATATAAAAATAATGGCAAGAGATCTAACAAAATACCTGCACGGTGAAATGGATAAAGAAGCAGGAATTGAACACACTTCACACCGCACGAAAATTGTGGCCACCGTAGGTCCTGCTTGCGATACATACGAAAAATTACTTGCACTTGTTAAAGCCGGCGTGAATGTTTTCCGCCTCAATTTTTCGCATGGAGCGCATGAGGACAAGATAAAAATCATAGAACATATCCGCACAATAAACTCCACTGAGCCGTATAATATCTCAATATTAGGGGATTTGCAGGGGCCTAAATTAAGAGTGGGTGAAATCGCGAACAATGAACTTGACATTAAGCCCGGGGATATACTGACTTTTACCAACGAGAAGATTGTTGGAACAATGGAACGCATTTATGTATCTTATCCTAACCTGCACGCAGATGTTAAGGTAGGTAATATGATCATGATCGATGATGGCAAGCTTGAAGTAAAAGTGATTGGGATTGAAAAGAACAACGATGTGAAGGTAATGGTGACCATGGGAGGAATTCTTTCTTCAAAAAAAGGTATCAATTTGCCGGATACGAAGATATCACTACCCGCGCTCACTGAAAAAGACCTGATAGATCTTGAATTTATTATTGAACAGAAGCTCGATTGGGTGGCACTTTCTTTTGTAAGAAGCGTAAAGGACATCGTGATCCTGAGAAGCAAACTCCAGGAAAAGAAAAGCAAAACAAAGATCATTGCCAAAATAGAAAAACCGGAAGCATTGACAAATATCCGGGACATCATTGTTGAATCAGATGGGATCATGGTAGCACGTGGCGATCTTGGTGTTGAGCTTCCTATTGAACAGGTGCCTTTGATTCAAAAACAACTTATCCGCAAGAGCCTTCATAGGGCCAAGCCCGTGATCGTGGCTACTCAAATGATGGAGAGCATGATCGATCGCAGCAAACCTAATCGTAGTGAAATAACAGATGTGGCAAACGCTGTGTTAGAAGGAGCCGATGCCGTGATGTTGAGTGGAGAAACAGCCACCGGCAAGCATCCGGTACTCGTGGTTGAGACTATGAGAAAAATTATTATGCAGGTTGAACGCACCGATTACAGGTACAACCTGGAAGATGATCTGATCCCTCAGCCTCATTCGCCTTCATTTTTAAGTGATGCCATTTGTTACAATGCCTGCAAACTGGCAAAGGACACCAAAGCCGATGCATTGGTGGGAATGACGCAAAGCGGCTACACCGCTTTTATGTTGTCGAGTTACCGGCCACAGTCTCCGCTATATATTTTCACCAAAGAGAAAACGCTGGTAAACCAGCTAAGTTTAAGCTGGGGAGTCAGGGCCTTTCACTATTCCGAAGAAGAGAGCCTCGATGATATTATCAAAGACCAGATCGCTATTTTACAGGAAAGAGGATTTCTAAAAAGCGGCGACGTGTGTGTGAACACCGGCAGTTTGCCCGTTCATTTGCATTTACCAACGAATATGCTGAAGATTACGAAGGTTGATTAGCAGATTAGCCAATTAGCAGATTAGCAAATATGAAAAAGTGAAAATGAAAATATAGTGTTTTGGGTAAAAAACTTACTGCTCGATTGAGCCATATCCTTTTTCAAATCTCAAAATTTTCGGGCGTTTAAATGATCATTTTCATATTTGCTAATTTTCACATTTGCTAATCTGCTAATTGGCTAATTAGACTATGACCATTCGTCGTATTATTTATTGCATTAAACGTTTAATCAACCGTATTATGAGCTCTCCTTATCCCATGCCTGCCTATCATTTTATTGTTGACTGGGGCGGCACCAGAACCGGGTTCACCGAAGTTTCCGGATTGAATATTACGCACGAGGTGGTCGATTACCGGGAAGGTAATTCTCCTGTTGATTCCTCCGGTAAGATACCCGGCAGAACAAAATTTGATAATATTGTTTTGAGAAGAGGCATCAAAAAAGGAGATAACGATTTTTTTAATTGGATGAAAACAAAACAGAATTCACAGATCGAAAGACGCGATATTGTAATCAGCCTGCTTGATGAAACCCATTCTCCTGTCATGGTGTGGAAAGTGCAGAATGCTTTCCCAGTAAAATATACCGGGCCTCAGTTGCATGCCCGTAGCAGCGAGATAGCCATGGAAACCATAGAAATTGCACACGAAGGGATAAGGATAGAAAGTACTTGAAATTGAAAATACCCGAGGTACGAGGGATCTCAGGCACTGTAACATTTGGGTTTTTGACTATTCTTCAGAAGTTCAACTGTTCAGGTCTCTCAGATCCCTCGTACCTCGGGATGACAGATAAAAGAAGGTGATGACAGAAAAAAGATGACAGAAAAAAGATGAAGACAGGTAAAAAAAAAGCTGACGACGGAATAAAGGAAGCTGACGACAGAATAAAAAGAAGATGACGACAGATTAAAAAAAAACCGATAAAAGAAAAAAAAATTGATGACAAATAAATAATCAATTATTGTTTCGCAACTGATAAAATCTTTCTCAATTCATTTTCATCTGCGAGATAGACGTTTCCTATATCAAGAATATACGGATTTTGATGAGTAACATTGTTTTCCACAACTTTTCTTGCCGACGTATGAAATTCGGTAGCACCTGTTTCGAGAATAAGCTTTTCAATATTTGAAGACCGCACTCCGGCTCCGGGCATGATGATAATCCTCTCATCTGCCTGTTTAACCAGGCGAGCTAAAATTTCTGCAGCATCCGCCGCAGCAGATTTCTGGCCGGAGGTCAGTATCCGTTCACATCCGCATTGAACAATCTCTTCGAGCGCCTTGAAAGGATCAGGAGCCGCATCGAAAACACGGTTGCACGTAACGCCCATAGGATAAGCCCATTCTACTATCCTGTTTAATCTTTCGGTGTCAATCTCTCCATCTTGTTTTTGAATGCCTACCGAAATGCCATCGCAACCGGATTGCTTACACATTTCAATATCTTTTTTCATGATTGCAAATTCGTCGGCATCATAAAAATAATTCCCTGCTCTCGGCCTGATAATAGGATACAACTGGATGGAGATGCGTTCTCTGGTTTGCGCTATGGCACCGTGACTGGGAGTTGTACCTCCCTCTACCGGGTTATCACAAAGCTCCACACGGGCAGCACCCGCTTTTTCAGCGATGATACAGGATTGAATATTGAAAGAACAAACTTCGAGAATGATATTGTTTGACATAGTGATAATAGTGAATGAGTTTAATGGTTACACCTGAGAGCACCCCGGCATGAAAGCAAAAAGATCTGGAGTTGGTGTACCTTTCCTTCCCAATTATTTCTCACTGCTTATGATTCAAAAAACGCTCTTCACCGTATACACTTTCTCCTCCTTTGTGTTTCTCACCGCCATGGTAAACTCTTTTTGCAATGAATAAGCGCCAAATTCTCCTTTCTTGTTCAAAGCTATAAATCCAACCTGCAGGGTTTTTGCTTTTTCCGGATTCTTTTTTATAATTCTTTCAACCGCGGCTTTGCAGGCTGCTTCGGGTTTATGACCTTGTCGCATCAGTTCCACCACAAGGTGTGAACCTACAATGCGTATCACTTCCTCTCCTACTCCAGTGGAAGTTGCAGCCCCTATTTCATTGTCCACGAATAACCCGGCGCCAATTACCGGCGAATCTCCTACCCTGCCATGCATTTTGTAGGCCAGTCCACTCGTAGTGCAGGCGCCACTCAGGTCACCTTTCGCGTCCATCGCCACCATTCCGATCGTATCGTGATTATTCAACTGGCCCGGTATTACCTGTTGTTTATTTTTTTCCATCAAACCGCCGGGTGTTATCATTGGATCATATTTGGAAGTCTTTAACCATTCTTTCCAGGCTTTTTCGCTGTCAGGTGTCAAAAGATTTTCTTTTTTAAATCCGTTTGCAAGTGCAAAACGAAGAGCGCCTTCACCAACAAGAATGATATGCGGCGTTTTTTCCATTACCAGTCTTGCTACAGAAATAGGGTGAATGATATGTTCTAAACACATTACTGAACCGCAATTGCCATTCTCATCCATAATACAGGCATCAAGCGTAACACGGCCATCGCGATCAGGCAAGCCTCCGTATCCAACACTTTGATCTTCCGGATCTGCTTCAGGAACCTGAACACCCATGTGCACTGCATCGAGCGCCCTGCCTCCTGTGGAAAGAATTTTCCATGCCTCTGCATTCGCCTTTATATTCGGCGCCCAGGTCGAGATCACCACGGGCTGCTCTTTCACCGATTCAAAAACATTTTCATGCGAAAACAATTCTTTTCCGAATAACAAAGCGGTGGAACTTATAGCTGAATTTTGTAAGAATTTTCTTCTTGTTGACATGTGGGCCTATTTTAGTTTCTCCGTGGATGCATCATGGAGTAATTCCTGGTTCATAAATTTGCCGAGGTTTGATTTTGCCGTTGTGCGTATCTTATTTTTTAAGAACGATGACCATCCCAATGCCCATCCGGATGGGCCAAAGGCCTGTCGACTCCATTTGTACAAATCGAAATCATCCATATGTTCTATGATCTTGCCTTCGTGAAATTTAAAATGAGCTTTGATCCGGTTCACGACTTTGCGGCCGGTTTTGGAAAAAAGGTAGCTGGCCTTCCAATGGCATGATCCATATTCGTTATCGGCCTCCACTTTGCTGAATTCAATGGTCAGGTCTTTCGCCTGGAGACAAAGCATTTTCCACATTGCCTTGGCTTTGGGAGCATCAAGATCTTCAAAAACCGGGTCGTAAAAAAATGCTTCCTCGTGATAACATTCCTGCATACTGCGCCAGTCAAGCTTTTGAAATGCAGTATAGAATTTTTCTATCAGCTGTTTATTGTCGTTCATAGCTTACAATGGTTGTTTAACATTTGCTACATTTAATGTTCTAAATTAATCGTTAATATGAAACGAATGCTTCTTTCTTTTTTATTGATATGTTTAATGAAATTTGTTTCCTCACAAAATAGTCAGGATGAAGACTGGATAAAAGAAAACTATAGGAAAAAGGAGGTAATGATTTCGATGCGCGATGGCGTTAAACTTTTCACTTCCATGTATCTGCCGAAAGATACCACAGAAAAACATCCTATATTATTCATGCGTACCCCATACTCCTGCGCGCCTTACGGTGAAGAGAACTGGGCAGAATTATGGAACGGTCATCTCCGGTATTACCTGCGTGAGGGATATATCCTCGTAACGCAGGATGTGCGGGGAAGGTGGATGAGTGAAGGGGTATTTGTTGATGTCCGTCCTTTCAATCCCGATAAAAAAACAAACAAAGATACTGATGAGGCCAGCGATACTTATGATGCCATTGACTGGATGGTAAAAAATCTCCGGCAGAACAATGGCAAGGTGGGAGTAACCGGAATTTCTTATCCTGGTTTTTATTCTACAATGGCTGCTTTAAGCGGTCACCCCGCATTAAAAGCGGTAAGTCCGCAGGCTCCTGTTACCGATTGGTTTATTGGAGATGATTTTCATCACAACGGCGCTTTTTTTCAAATGGATGGATTTGCTTTTTATTCTTCTTTTGGTAAGCCCCGCCCTCAACCAACCACAATTGCACCTACTGCATTTGATTATCGTACGAAGGATAACTACAAATTCTATCTTGAAGCCGCAACCCTAAAAAACCTTGGAAAGCTCATGGGTGATAGCATAAACTTCTGGAAAGATCTGTATGAACACCCAAACTATGACGATTGGTGGAAGGCCCGCAACGTGCGCAATTTTGTAAATAATATTCCTGCTACAACGTCAACACTTGTTGTGGGTGGTCTGTTCGACGCGGAAGATTGTTTTGGAGCATGGAGAACATACGAAGCCATCGAGCAAAAAAGTAAAAACAATAATAAAATTGTCATGGGGCCCTGGTATCATGGCCAATGGTCGTCTGCTACCAATGATGGGTCGAGTTTAGGAAATGTTCAATTTGGGGCATCCACTTCATATTGGTATCAGAATAATATCGAGATCCCTTATTTTAATTATCATCTGAAAGGCAAAGGCGATATTTCGAAGCTTCCCGAAGCAACTATCTTTTTTACCGGAGCTAATGAATGGAAACAATTCGATAAATGGCCTCCGGCCGACAGGCAACAAAAACCGATTTATCTTCAACTCAATGGAAAATTATCATGGCAGAAACCCACGGCAAAAAACAGTTACTCTGAATACATCAGTGATCCTTCCAAACCTGTTCCGTATACCGAAGACATACATTTTGAACGCACCAGGGAATACATGAGCGATGATCAGCGATTCGCGGGCCGAAGACCCGACGTTTTGGTGTTTCAAACCGATCTGTTGACTGAAGACATAACACTGGCCGGACCAATTGTTGCGGATCTGGTCGCAAGTATCTCAACGACTGACGCCGATTTTGTTGTTAAAGTGATTGACGTTTTTCCGGATAAGTTCAGTTATGATAGCGTGAGTACCCCGGGAGTACCCGAAGGTGCTGGCTACCTGATGGACGGATACCAGATGCTGGTCCGGGGTGAGATCATGCGCGGAAAGTATCGTAAGAGTTTTGAAACGCCGGTTCCATTTAAACCGAATAGTTTCGAAAAACTAAGATTTGAATTGCCTGATGTTGCACACAATTTCAGGAGAGGACATCGTATCATGATACAGATCCAAAGCAGCTGGTTTCCTTTGGCAGATCGCAATCCGCAAAAATTCATGAACATTTATGAAGCCAATGAGACCGATTTTCAGAAATCCACTATCCGGATTTTTCATGACGCAGCGAATGCTTCACAAATTCTGTTACCAGTCATTAAATAACACTGCAATACAAATGCCGTACAATATTATGACCGAACATGTTTTAATCCTCCGTTATCTCTGCGCCTACCTCCTTCGCCTCTGTGGTTAAAAAAACTCTCGCAGTAGAAAACATATGAATTTCATAGACCGATTTTAACCACAAAGATACAGGAGGTTCACACAGAGGCGCATTGAGTAAAGATCTATTCGCATTTCGAGACTTTGCGTAAACCACTGAAGATACAAAGAGAAAAATGCGTAAATTTTCGTTGATCGTCGCAGGATATAAGAAGGCACACTATATTTAAAAAATAGCCATTAATTTCGTGGCTCTTTCAAAATAACCAACAATAACTGACTGTGTATGTCCATTCAATCATTCAATATTGACCTTACTGATTCTTTTGAACGTATCCCGGTTAAAATTTTCTCCGATCTGCAGAAAGGCTCTGTTCATATCGCGCAGGAGATCGCAAAAATCATAAGGGAAAAACAGGCTGAGAAGAATAGATGTGTTCTTGGTCTTGCAACCGGGTCATCACCCAAATTAGTATATGCCGAACTGGTCAGGATGCATAAGGAAGAAGGGCTCAGTTTTAAAAATGTGATCAGTTTCAACCTGGATGAATACTACCCCATCGATAATGACGCGTTGCAGAGTTACAATCGATATATGCAGGTGCAATTGTTCAACCAGGTTGATATCGATCCCGCTAATGTCAATGTGCCTGATGGGGAAATCGAAAAAGAAAATGTTAAACAATACTGTATAGAATATGAACGAAAAATTGAAGAGGCAGGTGGAATAGATTTACAGGTTTTAGGCATTGGCTACAATGGTCATATCGGTTTTAATGAACCGGGGTCGAGCATTCATTCCCGTACCAGGCTGATATCTCTTGATAATTCTACCCGCATCGCAAATTCTTATGAGTTTGCCAATATTTCAGAAGTTCCGAGACTGGCCATTACAATGGGCATTAGCACGATCCTCAAGGCTAAAAGGATCATTTTAATGGGATGGGGACAGGGAAAAGCTGCTGTTGTACAAAAGGCAGTAGAAGGTCATGTAACAGAACAGATCCCGGCTTCTCTTTTACAACAGCATAATGATTGCAATTTCGTTTTAGACGAACCCGCAGCCGGAGAGCTGACACGTTTTAAATCCCCCTGGCTTACCGGTGAATGTGAGTGGACGCCAAAGATGATCAAAAAAGCAGTTGTCAATACATCATTGAAACTCGAAAAGCCTGTGTTAAGCCTCACAAACAGCGATTACAAGGATAGTGGACTGGGAGATTTACTGGTAGAAAAAGGAGACTCTTACGAGATCAATCTGCAGGTGTATTATATGTTGCGCGATAGCATCACCGGCTGGCCCGGCGGCAAACCGGATGTTCATTTACCGAATCATCCTGAACGGTCAGAACCTTATCCGAAACGATGCATTATTTTTTCGCCCCATCCCGATGATGATATTATTTCGATGGGCGGCACATTTCAGCGCTTGCATGACCAGGGGCATGAAGTACATGTTGCTTATCAAACTTCAGGCAATATTGCAGTAACGGATGAATTTGTAACGAGATTTCTCGATTTCGCCGTTGGTTTTGAAGAGATGTTTAGTATAGACAGTAAAAAATCAAAAGAAATACTGGCTGAGGCCAGGAAGTATCTCGAAAAAAAGAAATCGAACCAGGTGGATACGCCTGAGATCAGGGCAGTAAAAGGTTTGATACGGCGCTGCGAAGCCAAGGCAACCTGCAGGTATGTGGGCATCGGTGATGAGCGTGCGCATTTCATGAATTTACCATTTTATGAAACCGGTACGATTGAAAAAAACCCCATGGGTGAAAAAGACATTGAGATCACCATTGAACTTCTTCAAAGAATAAAGCCTCACCAGGTATTTTGCGCCGGAGACCTTGCAGATCCACATGGCACACATAAAGTTTGCCTGGATATCGTGTTCGAAGCGTTGAAAAGAATAAAAGACAGTGGTGAAGAATGGGTGAAAAATTGTTGGATGTGGTTGTATAAAGGAGCATGGCAGGAATGGGATATCAGCGAAATTGAAATGGCCATTCCTATGAGTCCAGACCAGGTCATGAAAAAAAGATATGGAATATTTATTCACCAGTCGCAAAAAGATATGGTTCCGTTCCAGGGATCAGATACAAGGGAATTCTGGCAACGGGCTGAAGAACGCAATTCTACTACAGCAGATCTATATGGCAAACTTGGACTTACACAATTTGCGGCAATGGAAGCTTTTGTGAGATGGCATTATTGATGGGAGATGTTACATGTACGATGTACGAAGTTAGAAGTTAGAGGTACGAAGTGTGGTATAAGGTTTTGGGAATGTAGCTAGTTTCATCGTTTACGATTTTACTCAGGTTGATACTAAATTGTGTTTGGAAGGTACTGCGCTTTGCTTTATTTTTGCACCCCGTTGGATCTGCGGGTACAAATTAAAATAGAACACATCTAACATCGAACGTATCACATCTAACATATCCCAGGGCCCCGTAGCTCAATTGAATAGAGCATTTGACTACGGATCAAAAGGTTTCAGGTTTGAATCCTGACGGGGTCACAA
>JACMLY010000152.1 GCA_014379345.1 Chitinophagaceae bacterium | reverse complement strand
TGGGAAAGTTTCCAAACCTTCATGTGTCAACTTTAAACGGGTTTTATCACCTTCGGCAAATAATTCCCAGGTTACAAAAGAATTGCCCTCGTAGCCATCATACCGCCAACTATATGTCAGTTTTTTTCCAACAATTACTTCAGTGATTTTACATAAATGCAGATAAGCACTTTCTTCACTACCTCCTTCAAATTGAAATTCAAAACCAACCTCGGGTTTAAATTCGTCAATATCAAAATACCATTGTTTCATGGCAACTTTATCGGTTATTGCTTTCCAGACCTTTTCCAATGGAGCATTGTAAATCTTTTCAATTACAAATGGTTCTGTTTTCATTTTCGTTTTATTTTTTTTGAAGGTTGACGTTTGCTGATTTTAGAAGGGCCCTTTGCCAGGAAGTTTTCAAGCGCATCCAATTTTTTGGTCCAGAATTCTCGGTACTGTTCAATCCATTCAGATACTTCATTGAGCTTATGAAGCTGTGCCTCGCAATAGCGTTCCCGGCCCTGTTGTTTAATAATAATTAAGCCGCATTCTGTGAGAATTTTAATATGCTTCGATATGGCCGGCCTGCTTATGTCGAAATTTTCTGCAACTGCATTCAGGTTGAGCGACTGCTTCGAAATCATATTAATAATGGCCCTCCTGGTAGGATCGGCAATAGCCTGGAATACGTCTCTTCTGAGCATATTTGAATTTTATGTAACCTTACGGTTACAAATTTATATGATACCCTTCGGTTACGCAAATTTTTTTAGTGAGCCTAGCTGATAACGCTTCGAAAATGGACATAGTAAAATTGAAGAGGGAACAAGTTCCGCGATTTTAAAGCGGTTGATGCAATCGGCCCTTGAACCGGGGAAATATTTTCTGATTATTTTCTTTGTTATGCAGGTTCCTGATAAAGGCCGAGGATATTCCCTGCAGGATCGCTGAATCTCGCCGTTATTTCCGGCGCATCCATACCAATCGGTTGCACAAGCTTACCACCATGGCTAATAATTGCCTCAATGGTCGTAGCAACATTGTCCACCATTATATAAATCAACAACCCTTCTTGTGTTGAAGGCTTTCGGCCCAAAACCCATCTGCCACTCACTTCGCCAACTGCGTCATCAAATGATGTATGCCCGTCGCTTCGGTTTCGTATATGCCAGTCAAAAACAGCCTTATAAAAAGCAGCCGATATATTGATATCGACCGCTGCCATTTCAATATAGCAGATCTTACCGTTCCCCAGCGTTGGATGATCTTGATTTTCCATGGTTGGCTATTTTTATTTTTTACTAAAATTAGCCGATAATGATATGCAATTGCTTTGAAATAATGATTTTGTGACTTTTTATTTGATTAGTCTTAAAAGAATACAGGATCGTTTCCTCTTTAATCAGTAAGTACATCAAGCCCAAATCCCGCCATTGGTCAATTACGATAGGGTGAAAGAATACTTCATTGCTTGTTGAGTATAATAATGGATTTATTTGAGAATCGAGATAATTGTACAAGCCTGCTTAATTCTATAAGATTTAAATCAGGGACAATATTTTCAAGCCCTACTGCGAAGCAGATACTGACCGAAAGAATTTGTACAACTTTCTTTACTTAATCTTTTCTTTTAAGTGTTTTATCGCAGCTTCAATTACCGGATCTTTCTTTTGTAGGTAATCATTAAGGGTTGGGGTAACTTCTATGTCGGGTTTAATACCATAGCCAACAAATTCCCTTCCGTCTGGATAGGTATCTTGTTTTGTACATACCTGACCGATACTACCGCCGGGTAATTCAAATTGAAAAGGCTGACCCGTACTTCCATAAGTTCGCTGTCCTATTTTGGTAATATGGTCAATTTGATCGGCAGCGATTAAAAAATCCTCGGCAGCCGAAGCTGTTTTATGGCCGGTTAAAATGGCCGTTGGTATAATGATCTTTTTAGCATTTGTTTGAAGGGTGTCTCCACTGTACTCAAATTCGTGATAATAATTTCCCTGGTGCATATTATAATACCTGGTGGTCTCTTCTTTATTCATTCCCCATTCCGTCTTTCCTTTTACGGTGTCATTTGCTGTAAGATAAGAGCCATATGCTTTATAGGCTGCAATGTGCATCCGTGTTCTGCTCTTTGATCCGTACAAAATTTCCTTTTCAGTGAAATATTTCAATATTTGTTTCCCGGTGTATGAATTTCCACCACCATTATTGCGGAGATCTATAATGATCGCTTTCGCCTTGCCAAGTTCAGGTAAAACCTGTTCGAACTCGGCAATGATTTTTTCGTTATCAAATGAATTCAGGGCAATATATGCAAGGCCGGTGCTCAGCCATTTAAACTCCGTCAGACCCTGTTTTACTTCACGATCAGGATATAAGTTTTCTTTAGGGCTCGCCTGATGAGTCAAAGACAGCTCGATGAGCTTTCCATCCGGCTTTTTGATTTTTACCGTGTAATTTTCGCCTTCTAATCCATCCAGCAGCCGTTGAGCACTTATATCTTCCCGTATATATTCTGTAGAAGAAGCTACATAAGGGGCAACATTTTCCTGTATGTATTGCAAAGTTGGTTTTCCATTTACTTCTATGATCTCGCTTCCAATGGGGATTTCTTCTTTTTTGCCGGCATTGATCTTCGTGATGATCACTTTTTCGTTTATATTTTCCGTGAACAGCCTATAACTGCCGAACGAACTTGTCATTAAACCGATTCCCCGGTTTTGCGGAAAACTGACGGTGGTATGACCGTCTTTTAGTAGTGCGCAAAATCGCTGGAGTTCGCGGTAATACTCATAGTCATTCTTTGTGTTCTGAACCCTTGTTATCATCGATGTGTACGAGCTATCCCAGGCTTTTTTGCCTAGTTTACTGAGATATACAAAATTGTAATTTGCCTCCTGCCAGAATTTTGAAAGTCCGTAAATTTTCTCAACGGCAGATAGTGTGTTGGGTATTTGGGCATTTATTGAAAATGCCATGCATGTTAATAGCAGTACAATAAAGTTTATTTTCATTTCATTCGGTTTTAAAATGTAGCCGGTATTTAAGCTTTCGGTTGCTGAACAATATTATATCCTCGTTTTGCTCACGAATCCTGCCTGGCAAGAATAAAAACAGTTCCGGCGGGATCCATTATCCAATGCATATCTTCCGGAATTTTTTCCAGTTCATCACAGGTGTTTATTCCCTTCGATTGCAAATAGTCAGTGGCATTTTTAACATCAGGTGTTTTGAGCTCCAGCCACACTTCTGAATGAGTGTAATTATCAACGCAGTCGAGCCATAGTATGTTATTGCCAAATTTTACTTCATGTGTTCTTGAAACGGTAGGATTGTCGATTGGTTTTTCTGTTACATGCAATTTTAGGATATCGCGGTAGAAAACAATCGTTTCTTCATATTTGCCTTTTGGGATCTTGACGGCAATGTTTGCGCCGCCCTGAAATTGATTGTCCATTTATGATTATTGAGAAATTAATTTAATGATGAAGTCCTCGAGCTTTTGTATCAGAAAAAATATTCCCAAAATGACAATGATACTTTTAATGGCTGCCATCCAGGGTGGTTGTTTATGAAAGAAATTGATAAATGTAATTGTATTATAGATGAGCAAAACAGGAAGTTCAATATAGGCTGTATCGAGTTCGGGCCAGATAAATTTCAATAAAGAAATGCAGGAAGCAATCAGAAAGAAAAAGGATATCGAATAAAGCACAAACACACCAATTTCTGCATAGTTATACCCTGCCTTATAAAATAAGAGGTATATAAAGAATGCATGCAGCGGTAACAGGATGATATTAAAAATCACCATGTATTCATGAAAGAAATTCGCTTCGGAAATGTTCCCCGTATGATAATACTTAATTAAAAACTGGAAGATCCAATAACGGCTTAAGGCAGCGATCGTAGCACAAATGAAGAACATGGAAAAAGGCTTCTGATGCCTGCTTCTGTCCCCTTCTATATATTCCCGTTGCATATAGCCTGGGGCGAAGATCAACCTCTTGACGGTGTACCCAAAACCTTTATCCAAATGTGTAAAAAAATGAAAAACATCGCGCAGCAGCCCTGGCATGGAAATCCGTTTTGTTTTGTACGCCAGGCCGCAGCGGCTGCAAAAATTTTCGTTGCCGGAAAAGCCACATGATTTGCATTCCTGGATCAACTCAACATTTTCCGTTTGCATAGCTTCAACGATTGTGTATAGTGACGATTTAATAGCGGATGTGATTCTTTCATACACTTGTATTTAACCGGGAGCAGATTGAATAAAGATATAGACTGAAGCTGTATTCGAAAAATGAATTTGAAATCTAATTCCGTACACGGTAGATCAATCAGTTCAGTGAGAATACGTCGTCCACTTTAAAGATCCAATTCTAAGAACAGTTTCATTGAAATTAAACTATCCCGAAAACTATTTACTTTTTTTGGTGGCGGGTTTGATTTTTTTTGTGGCCTTAGGTTTTAAAGTTTTGATATAGTCATAGCTGGCGTTGAAATACGCTTTCAGGTTTTCCGTTTTTTCGAACAGGTTTTCAGGCACTGCTACATACTCTTTCATAATAGTGCCATGTGCTTCCATCAGTGCGGTTTTATATTTTTTAAGAAATACTTCCCTTTCATTTACAGGCAACCTGATGGCCAAAGTGCCGGTGGGAGAAAGAAAACTGAACATATGGCCGTTGAGAGAAGTGTAAGGCAATGCAGTGCCCTTTCTTTCAACAGACGGATTTGTTGCAACCAGTTTTTCATACAGTGCCAGCTTATCGGGAGGTATTTGATCTGGTA
Organism: Chitinophagaceae bacterium; assembly: GCA_014379345.1. GTDB lineage: Bacteria > Bacteroidota > Bacteroidia > Chitinophagales > Chitinophagaceae > Flavitalea. Next base: position 81,336 of record JACMLY010000152.1, on the reverse strand, counting down.
GTTTTTTAGCGGACATAATTTGCACCAATATGTAAATTAAAATTGCTGTTTTTAGTACCTGATCTGCACGGTCAATCCTGATCTAAGACATGAGAGGCGCCAGTCTGTTCCCGATCAATTAAAATACTGAACTTGTAATTTGCGTATCACTTCTTGACAATGCTTTTTTCACCTTTTGTTCTACGGCCATCTGCTCTTTCTTTTTGCCTTGATTAGCCAGGGCATTCCTCAGTCCGGTCAACGACCATGCATTATGGGGATTGATCGTAAGGTCCTGTTTAAACACCTGTTCCGCTTCACTATATTGTTTTGCTTTCAACAAAGCATTGCCGAGGTACTGCCTTGCGGGGAGCAACCAGTCCTTCGGTTCATTATATAACATCGAGTCTTCCCTGTTCACTGCTTCCTTCAGCAATTTAATGGCATCTGGCAGTTGGTTTTTCTCTTCAGCAACTGTAGCTTTCAGAATCCTCTCAGCAACTTCAACTGCCGCGATACCCGGATTAAAAGCCGTCGGGCTTTCCTGTAATTGAGGGTTAGATTTGTTTGCCAACATTTTTTGTAGTTCTTTGTCCGCATTTTCAAATTGGTGTTTACGGGCATAGGCTAGTCCCCTCGCAAATCGCCACATGGCATTGGCGTAAACTCTTGAATCTGCAACGGGCTGGGCTGCCAACAGCTCATCCCATTTGCCAAAACGGACCAGCGATAAATAAGGGCTCATGTACATGAATTGTGCATAGACGCCGAAATAGCCGCCTCCGTCAATCCATATGCTGTCAACGCTGCTTTGTGTATCATTCGAGTATTTCAAAGCCTTGACAAATTGACCGTCCATGGCGGCGCAGGCAGCCTGCATATGCCGGTTATGTGACAGGTATAGAAAGGCATTATTCGCTGTAACCGGAAATTTTGAAAAATAATTGTAGTATCCCTTCACTGCATTTTCGTTCACTTCTGCGCCTTCACTGTAATACCCCGAACGGATGTAAATATGTGAAGGCATGTGTACAAGATGAGCCAGGCCAGGCATAAGACTGCCCAGGCGATTTGCCACTTTAAGTCCTTTTTCGGGATGCTTTGATCCCTCAATCGCATGAATATAATAATGGCTGGCGCCGGGATTCCCTGGAAATTGTTCTACAAGCTTTTCAAGAACCTCAACGATCCGGGGCGTCCACTGTTTGGGGTTGTAGTACTTGTCATAAAGATCCCAGGGGTGCTGAATCATCAATGCATCGGCATATAAAGCAGCTGCGTCACTACTTGTAGGAAAAGCAATATGCACTTTTTTCATGGCATCGGCATACAATTGGTTCAGGTGGTCCCTTTGTTGACTGGTATCAGGAGAATATCTTGTTTCCATTGCATCGATCAATGCTTTTTCAACAGCTGTGCAATGACTGTACAATGATTTTGCTTTTTGTACAGCTATGATTGCATCAGCCGACGCTGCATAACCGATATCGTTGATGTTGGGTCCAAACGCCAGCGCTTTGCCCCAATAGCCCATTGCGAATGTATCATCGAATCGTATAGATTTTTCGAACGAGGCCATGGCCTCAATGATGTGAAAGCCATAGTACATATTTACACCCTGCTGAAAAAAGATATTCGCACTGTCGTTGCCGGAAGTAACAGGCATGCGATGGTTTCCCCAGCCATCAAGTAAGGGGATTGAATTGGTCGTAGCGTTGAAATCAATGGCCGACAGGTTAGGACTGCAACCCGCAGGAGAATTGCTTTTATAAGTCTTTGTATTCTTCGTTAGTTGGTTAAAATAACTGTAACTCCCGGAAATATTCACCTGAATGAATGCAACGCAAATAATGGATGCAAGAAAAAGAATGAATAGATTTTTCATTCCAGTAGATTTTGGTTATATAAGTTACGAATATTTGATTCTTCCATTGGAGCATTTTTCCATAGCATCCCGGTAGTAATATTTTTACGGCATATTTTACTTTGGTCCGGCAGTAATAAGGAGCTATAACAAAAATTGTTGCAGATCTTTTCCAACTATAATATTTCCTGAAAAAGTTTTACGGACTATATCTATCCACAACTGATCGGTCAGAGTTATATCATCTGGTGGAACGAAATGGTTTAAAATCAGATTTTTTACATTAGCCTGTTTAGCTATCTTCCCTACATCTTCGGCTAGTGTATGATGTGACATTATACTTTCTTTTAATTTACTTGCATTTGGCCGTCTTTTCAACATATTTTCGATGGCGGGGCCGTACATTACTTCGTGAACAAGATAATCGGCACCTGATGCAAATGGAGCAAGGGCAGGACAATAGGCCGTATCTCCTGAAAAAACAACAATCTTTTCGCCAAGATTAAATTTTAATGCGAAGCTATCTTTAATCGGTGGATGAATATTGCTTAAAGCACTGACCTGAAAATCAGATTCGGCCAGAACAATACCTGCGGAATATTCATGGCTTATCACCAGGGATCTTATATCTGGCCGACCCTCGTCCCGAATGCGTGTATCGATATCAAAGCGATTCGATTCCCAATAATGGTGAAGCAGATTTTTAAGCCCTGCAGGTGCATACACATGAATCGGCTCTGATAAACCGGATAGCCATGTGTTATATAAAAGTGGACCGAGTTCAAGATTATGGTCAGAATGATGGTGTGTAATAAAAATATACTTTAAGGAGGGGAGACTGATACCCGCTTCTCTCAGCTTCAAGGTTACGCCGTAACCAGCGTCAATAACAAAGGCAGTATTTTTATAAACAACTAAATTAGCAGAAGGTGTTTGCTTATAGGAACGAATGAAAGGTCCTCCCTGTGTGCCTAAAAGAACTAACCTATTGCTATTGGGATTGATGAAATGTTCTTTGGTGAAAGAAAAGGGTACTTTAAAGTATGCCAGGCCAGTCAGCTGAAATGATTTTTGAATAAAGTCTCTCCGGTTATTCGTCATAGCAATGAATTATAAGTAGATAAACTCTTCCCGAGAATTGGACGGCTGAAAGCGTTCGGTCTGGATCGTTACAAAATAGTATAACCAATACCTCAAAATGTATAGTTATTCTTTGGCTTTGTAATTTTTAATAAAGATATGTACTCATTGCGATAACAAACTGAAAGTAGTTTTATAACACATAACACAAGTGGCATTTTATTTTTATAATAAATCAAATATTTGCTGGATATTGCAATTAGCCCGGTGAACAATGGTATACATGAATAGCTTGCCTGCAATTCTTATCTCACTATAAAAACATTCTGTTTATGAATTCACGTCGTGATTTTTTGCAAAAGATGACTGCTTCCGCTGTTGCGTTTTCTTTTTTTCCCCGTTCCGGGTCGGCTACCATGAATGAATTATCCGATCAGCCTTACCAGGGCCCTGTGTTGAGGGTGGCGATCATGGGATTGGGAAGCTATGGCAGCAGGGTGGCAGAGGCCATGCAAACCTGTAAGAAAGCTAAATTAGCAGGTGTCATCAGCGGCACACCATCAAAGATCAAAGACTGGCAAAGCAAGTACAATATTCCTGAGAAGAATTGCTACAACTATGAGAATTTCGACCGGATAAAAGACAATCCTGATATTGATGCGGTATATGTGATCACTCCGAATGGCTTACACCGCGAGCAGGTGATACGGGTTGCGAAGGCTGGCAAGCATGCTATTTGCGAGAAGCCGATGGCCCTGAATGCGAAGGAGGGACAGGAGATGATAGATGCCTGTAAGAAGGCAAAAGTGAAGTTGTTGGTTGGGTACCGTATGCATTTTGAACCGAAAACGCTCGAAATTATCCGGATGCGGAAAGATGGTGAGCTGGGGAAAGTTTTATTTTTCCAGGGATTATCAGGATTTAGAATTGGCGATCCCAATCAATGGAGACTGGACAGAAAACTGGCAGGTGGCGGGGCAATGATGGATATAGGAATTTATTCCATCAATGGCGCGCGGTATATGATTGGTGAAGAGCCAATATGGGTTACGGCGGAAGAAACTAAAACCGATCACGTAAAATTCAAGGAGGGGGTAGACGAAACCATCCAGTTTCAATTGGGATTTCCCAGCGGTGCAGTAGCATCCTGTTTGTCGACTTATACTATGAACAACCTGGATCGCTTTTTCCTAAATGGCGAAAAAGGTTTTGCAGAACTACAACCTTCTACCGGGTATGGTCCTATTAAAGGTCGTACAAACAAAGGCGAACTAACGCATCCTCATATAACCCATCAAACCGTTCAGATGGATGAGATGTCAGGGATTATTTTGGAGGGCAAACAACCTATTGTACCGGTTGATGGGGAAGAAGGGTTGAAAGATTTAAAAATTATTGACGCGATTTTCCTGGCTGCTAAAACAGGTAAAAAAGTGGATCTGAAATTATAACTCCCTCAATTGTTCCCGGTTAATAATTATCTGGTCTTCGTGACTTCGTGGCAAAAAAGGTTGCCACGAAGTCACGAAGACACAAAGACAAGGCCCTAATCGGAATTGAATAGCCTGAAGCTTGTGCCTGAAACGGACCACGGCACTGCACAAAGTACGCTCCAGAGAACTAGACCTTCTTTCCATTATTTTCATATTTATTAATTCTGACGAATTGAGTTGAACACGCTTCATTTTCGTTATAATTGCCGGAATGCAGATTCTCTGGAAATATTTTAAGCAACAAAAATGGCGTGTGGTTTTGGCGCTTTTACTTGCCGGGGTAGCTCAATTGCTAAGCCTTATCGATCCCATCATCTTCGGAAAAATAATCGATGATTATACATTGGGCGGCAGTAAACTTTCAGAGCAGGAGTTAATCAATGGAGTACTGTATTGGTTAGGCATCGCGATCGGGATTGCGATAGCCGCCAGGATTGCCAGGGCATTCCAGGAATACTTTACCAGGCAGGCCGTTCAGCAATTTGGAATGCAGATCTTCAATGATGGATTGAAACAGATCCTTCGCCTTTCTTTCCAGGAATTTGAAGAACAGCGCAGCGGGGAAACCTTATCCATCCTACAGAAAGTAAAAACCGATACGGAACGGTTTATTAATTCCTTTATTAATATTTTATTCTCATCGGTTGTCGGTATTGGCTTCCTGATCTGGTATTCCGTTGCAAAAAACTGGATGTTGGTTCCCGTTTTTGTCATTGGTATCCTGGTGCTTGGTTCCCTTACGGGATTGTTAAGCAAGAAAATCAAGACTGTACAAAGATCTATCAACAGGGAAACAAATAAGATGTCGGGAGTTATTACCGAATCCCTTCGAAATATTGAACTGGTTAAAAGCCTTGGATTAACCTTTCCCGAAATTCGAAGATTGAAGATTCAAACCAGAAAGATATATGATCTCGAAATGATGAAAACAAGGCGTGTGCGTACCCTTTCCTTTCTGCAGGGAACTACATTGAACCTGCTGAGACAATCCATTTTATTTATACTTCTCTGGCTGATATTCCGGAAAGTGTTGAGTACCGGTGAACTCATTGCTATGCAGTTTATTTCTACTTCCATTTTCGGTCCTTTGCAGGATCTTGGGAATATCATTCTTAGTTATCGCGAAGTAGAGGCCTCTATCAGTAATTTCGACCAGCTGATGCAGAAGCCTGTTGAACGCAGGCCCGAAGCTCCGATAGAAACAGGCCCATTACAAGATATCCGATTCGAAGAAGTTGTTTTCAGACATAAAACTGCGAATATTAATGCTATCGATGGGGTGTCCTTCGAGGTTAAATTGGGAGAGACGATTGCTTTTGTAGGGCCTTCCGGATCTGGAAAATCTACACTGGTTAAATTGCTGGTGGGCCTTTACCGCCCGGTTTCGGGATTGATCCTGTTTAATGGGGTTTCTTCTTCGGAGGTTCGATATAATGAGTTGCGAAGAAGGATAGGATTTGTTACACAGGATACGCAATTGTTTGCAGGTACAATTAAGGAAAATCTTCTTTTTGTGAAAGCCGATGCAACCGATGAAGAAATAATACAAGTTTTGAATAAGGCTTCCTGTAGTAATTTATTGAACAGGTCGGAAAAAGGGATTGATACTGTTCTCGGTGAAGCCGGCATGAAATTATCAGGCGGAGAGAAACAGCGTATTTCCATCGCCCGGGCATTATTAAGAAATCCCAGACTGCTCATTTTTGATGAGGCCACTTCTGCGCTGGATTCGTTAACAGAAGATGATATTACGAATACGATCCGGGATGTATCGTTAAGCAGGGAGCAGATCACCATCCTGATCGCTCACCGGCTTTCTACCATCATGCATGCAGATGTGATCTATGTACTGGAGAAAGGAAAGATTTCAGAAATAGGATCTCATGCTGAATTACTCGATCAAAAAGGACTTTATTATGCAATGTGGCGTCAGCAGGTTGGGGAAAGACGGAGTAATCACAATGCATAATAAACTTTTGCCTGTTAACTTTTCAGCAAGCCAACCTTTTTAGGCATTTCCCTTTTTCTTTATAGACTTTATCTCTGCCGTTTCCAAATTTTCTTTCATTCTGAACTTTACAATCTTAGTGATCAGTTGCAGGGGCAGGGATTTGTCAAGGGGAAATTGAATGGAGCCCTTTGCGCCTTTAAAAGCAGAGAGCTCTTCCTTAAATGCTTTAATTCCGGAGGGCGTTGGATAAAATCCAATATGGTTTTTATATCCCGCAAAATAAACCAGCATTCCATGGAATTTGTAAGCTGGCATTTGATAACTTATTACCTCTTCTGCCTGGGGAGCCGCTTTTTGAATGGTTGCCCTGAATTTCTCGAGAAGCTTTTGAGTGTCGGGCGGAAAGCCGGCAATATATTTATCAACATCGTTTATGTTGGCATCGTTCGTTTTCATAATCAATCAATTTTAATAATTATTTATCCATTTTATGACAGCCTTCGCCAGACAGGCATTTGTATGTCGTTCACCGGGTTCCTTCAGTCTGTTTGTTAAAGGTAAAAAATTATTGTTTTGAGGTCAGATCAAGAATATGCAATACCAAAGAATTATTTTGACGATTTTTACAAAGCCAGTCGCACGTATTAGGAAATGATGATATAAAATTCATTTATTCTGTAGTGATACCAATCATTTCTTGTGTATCGGTATTCATAATCAGTATGCCTTCACACACGTCATTTAGCTGTCCTACCAATAAGCCCTTATCATTCCAAATTGACGTTTTCCCCCCACATTCAGAACCCTCGCATTGTCCAACACAGTTTGACATCAACACTGTCATTGAATATTTGTTTGCGATATCAGATAGACTTTTAATGGCTTTTTCTACGCCGCCGGCAGTTTTAGCAACACTTGCAATATAAATTTGAGCACCACTTTTAAATGCGTTCTCAGAATGGGCCGGAACTGATAGTTCGTAGCATATGGCAAACGCAATATTCTTTGGAGTTCCTACCAGGCCGATAGAACTTTTTCCGCTGCTAAAAAATTCTTCCTCATCCGCATGTAAATATTGTTTTGAATACGTTTGTCTTGATTGGTGTGGCTGAAAAATGATCATGGTGATGCAGACACCTGCACTATCCTTTGTAGGTGCGCCAATACCAATGGTTATTTCCCTGTCATCACTTATTGCCTGGAACTCGTCAAACCTGGTGTCATCAGCATCAGTCGCTAATTCTTTAGATAGTTCCGGTTCGTAGCCCGTTATCGAAAGTTCAGGGAAAATGATGATGTCTGCTTTATTAAAGACGGCTAATTGTACCAATTTTTTGTGATTCTCAATATTGGCGGGAATATCACCTTTGATCGGTCTTGCCTGCGCCACACAGATTTTCATTTTTAGGTTGATTTGAGTTGTCGTTGCACAATCCTATCATCTAATTTAGGAATTATACGACGAATGCCATTCGTCATCTCTGCGATCTGGCAACTTGCTGTTAGTGGAGCCTCTTACCTTTAGAAATAATCACATGTATTTAGCCAGCGAGTTTTCCAGGATCGACTTCGTCTCTATAAAAATGTTCTGGTAATCGTAAACCGCGAGTATTGCATCAAATTCTATGGATTGCATCTGCAGTTTTATTCGTTGTATCTCATCATGGGGTAACGGAATTCTATTGGGATAACTGTACATGGCCGCCATATGCTTTTTACTGGGAGAGATATAAAAGGTATCACCGCAGAGGATAGTTCCCCCAGACGAAAGAAACGGCACGCGTAAAATGCTGCTTCCGGGAAAGTGACCACCAATATTGAATAAGCTGATCCCATCCCATAATTCTTTTGGGCAAAGCTCATGGCTATTGAAACCCGCGGGATACTACGTACCGCATGCTGTGCAAATTTTTTATTGTTCCATTTTTTAGCTAATTATGGGATTTCAACTTCTTCAGGCACCACGAATAGTACCACACAACCTGAGCCAGGGATTCTTATACTCTGACTTTGCAAATGCTGTTTAATCACCATTGTTTTTGGCAGGGCTTGTACTCTCAATTCGATATTCTTCTATCTGGTTCAACAGTTCTATCGACTTTATTACCGGAGTCCATTCTTTTCCGTCAAAAATTAACCTGAACCATTTCTTATGCCTGTTTTCATATTTTATATTCCAATAAAGCCAAATAGAAGCCAGAACAAACAACAGAGTGATTGCGACCTGGAAAAGGATCAGGAAAAAGTTTCCGTTTTCTACCATTCCTTTGGTCCAATAAAAGGTTGTCCATACCGGCAGTTGCAGAAAAAGAAGGCGGGTAACCCAAAGCGTTGAGGATTTCAAACGGGCTAGTTTGTTCTGTGTCGCCAAAATCGGCTCAGTGATATCTACCTGGTAAATAAGGATTAATTGATATAAGTAAATTCCAATGGCCAATTTTGTCAGAAACACCTGGATGCCAGCCGAGATCAGAAAAAATGGACTTGCTATATGAAACAGATTGATAATTAAAACATCGACAAAGACAACCCATAATATACCGACCAGAATTGTAAAAATTTTTAACGGTCTCATGGAAGCAAGAAATGACCCGACCTTCATTTTAGTGATATCTTCTGCATTTTTCCTATTGAGCAACAGGCTTTCGTCTAATTTTTTTGCGTAAGATTTCCAAAGACTTATAATTTCCATGTCTTCCATAAATGATATTATTTTATTATTGAGAATTTTTGTTTTAAGATGTTTTTTATCCGCCCGATTTTTGTTGCCACATTGGTTTCTGAAATACCCATGATCCCGGCCATTTCTTTGTAAGTCTTTTCTTCAAGATAGAGTAACATAAGAGCCCGGTCTAACTCCTTTAAGTCGGAAATGAATTGGTGTAAAAAACCAATATTTTCTTCTGTTCCGTCAGCGACGCCTGCGTCAACAATATGTAAAATATCTTCAGACAGCGGATTGGAAATGTGCTTTTTACGGTTTTCTTTCCTGTAACTGGAGATCGCTACATTTAATGCGATACGATATATCCAGGTGGAATATTTATACTGGTCTGTATAATTGTCAAATGATTTCCATAGTTGCACAATTATTTCCTGAACAAGATCTTTTCTGTCCTCCGCATTGCTGCAGTAGGAATTTGCCACTCTGTAGATAATCCCTTTGTTTGCCTGGATAACAGAAAGGAATATGTCTGATTTATCAGTTAAATTCATTCTTGGTAATTGCCAACCCGCGGTCAGAAATGTGAATACTTAATGAATGATCGCCATTTTCGCTTTTTTTCCCGGCGATCAAATATTGTGCAACCATATGCTGGTTTAATTATTCGCGGCAACATCAAAAAAATCACATTTTATTGGAATTTTTTTTTGAAGTAAATAATAAGTAAACTGACAATTCGTGTAATATTTTATATCTCAACGATCACCATAATGAATTGTTTATTCATTATGGTTATTCCTTTGCTGTAAAAACCCATTCCCATACTTCGCCATCCTCCGCGTCCAAGACTGTGCCAGTGCATATAAAGTTATTTTTTTCAAGTATGCTGGCCGAGAAGTTTTCTTTAGATAATGTTCTCGCCGTTATTTTTATTGAGGAATCAGTTTTTAGAGATAGGTCAACCAGTTGTTTACAAATCGACGTTCCAATTCCTTGTTTTCTGTACTCCTCCATTGTGCCGTACGCAATTTCTACAGTTCCGTTTGTTGGCGGTCCCTTAAAGCCGGCGTTTCCAACAAAACTGTCGTCCTGTTTAACGAAATAACCAATCCACGGGGGTACAAAACCTACCTTTTTATAAAAGTCAATTGTCAAATAGATTGTCTCCTGGTACAAGGAATTAATTGCCAGTTCATCATTTTCTTCGAATGTTTGTTTGATCGGTATTAATTCCATTTGCATGCGCGTTGTTAGTAGAAGTTTTTACAGTACGACTTTACCAAGATTAGGGTTCTGCTTTTTTAAAAACATTCTCGCTGAATCGAGTTCGGGGCGATTTGCACCGGTTGAATTTGCAATAGCAGTCAACTGCTGATAATAGGTAGTTGCTTTTTCAAGGTTATTATACTTTTCCGCGGCTACGGCCGCCCCGTACAGACCGTTAAAACGGTTGGGATGCTTCTTCAAATTTGCCTCGTATGCTTCCAAAGCTTTTTCCGGTTTGTTCATCTGCAATAGCAGATCTCCCAGCAACTCTCTCGCCGGTATTATTTCTCCCGGCGTAACAGGATGTTTTTCGGTTTCATCTTCCATGTCGGCTGCAGCATTCATAAGCTTTAATGCTTCATTCGGTTTTCCCTGCTTGAAAAGTACCCAGGCCTCAGCCGCCTGAATTTGTATTCGTACCTGATTGGCTTTATATACATCTTTTTGTTCCATTAAGGTATCATGAATTGTTTGCAAGCTTTTTAATTCCGTTAAAGCTGAATTAATATTGCCTGTATGAACAGAACCAAGGACCCGGGTTAGATGGATGATCGCTTTTTGCCACGGAAATTTTTCCCATGGAAAATCTGCCGGATGCACCGTTAGACTGGCGGCTTCTTTCCAATTTTTATTCTCGAGTAAATAACGTGCAGGGATAGAAGCAAACGCATATGCAACCTTAAAATTCGGTGGATGAACTTCGTGAATGGTTTTGAGGTAATCGTATTGCTCTTTTGCCAGAGTATTTTCTGCCTTTTGCAGGTAGGCGTAAACAAGATAATCGAGGGCGTGAAGCTCTTCGTCCCAATGACCTTTGATTCCCGCTTTCTCGGCATAGCATCTTGCCGAAGAAGTAGAAACCAGGTTAGAATGAATACATTCGTCCCAAAGCCCCAGCCTCGTGAAAATATGCGAAGGCATATGCTGGGCATGCGCTGAAGACGGCGCAATGGAAGCATATTTTCTTGCAGACGGCAGGGCCAGTGCAGCAAGTTCAGGATAGTCGTAGCTATGAATAATATAGTGCACAATTCCCGGATGATTGGGTTCATTTGGATATAATGCAGTTAGAATTGCGCCGGCTTTTCGTTGTTTGTTAAAAGACTTATCAGCGGGATCTGCCGCTGCGTCGAGCGCCAGCGCATAGAATATTGCCACCTCTCCATCATTTGGATAGTCTGTATGTAGTTTTTCCATCGCCTTTTCAAAATTGACAGCGCGGGTGCGATGGTCCGTTTTATTCCAGTCTTTATAGAATAATCCGATAGCGTCTATATATGCTGATTCTTTTTTTGATTTTTTTGTAAGGGATTGGGCAATTGCAATTGCTTTAGCTCCTTTTTCGAGTTCGGGTAGGGTGGGAGGTGCCCAAAGAGGATGGTAATTGCTCATGGCAACTCCCCAATAAGCCATGGCACATTCCGGATCTTCATCTATGATTTTTGCAAAAACTTTTTCCGCTTCATCATATTCAAACGAATGCAATAGCGCGATACCAAGATTAAAGTCTTTTTTTCCTTTTTCGGAACAGGATGATTCAAATGCAACAGTGCCCAATTGATTGTCAGATTTTCCACACAAAACCAGATCACCTCTTTTAAGGTTGATCGCATTTATTGCTTCTTTTTTCGGATTGTTATTTTTCGCACCGCAGGATAGGAGGGTCAGTATGGCTGCACTTAAAAACACCAAATTCGCATCTTGTAATAACTTTTTCATGTGTTGAAGGCAGTTGTGTTGATAAATAGGATATTAAAAGCCTGTGTTTTTGGATTCGCCCTTTTTCTCCAATTCATTTTTGTCGATATCGAAAATGTTTTTGTCCCATCCCCTGAAGTCATAGTATTTTGACTTAGGTTCACCGGTCCACCCGTTTATTCCTTTTTTGGGTAGCATTACAGCGTGTATAAAAACCACAGGAATAATAGATACGCCCAAAACTATTAATGCAATTTTTCGTCCAAGAAATATTGATATCGAGATTATGATCAGAAGGGTTACAATATATTTTAATATTTTTCTCCATTGAGGGCTTCTCTCTTCAAAATGTCCTAAAAAAATATGACCGAATAAAAAAAATATGGTCACTATTGCAATTTCAAACCATAATGTATTTGTGTTCCACATGATTTCCTGGTTGTTTTTGGGTCCTTATTTTTGAAATAGTTATCAATTTCAGGCCTATTAAGATCCATCAATAAAAATTATCATAGTTGAAGTTTCATTCCCTCGTGTGTTGAAATAAACCCAATTCTTTCATAGAATTTTATCGCCTCAGGTCTTTTTTTGTCCGACGTCAATTGTAATAAATGACATCCTTTTTCCTTTGCTCTATTGATTACATATTCAAAGACTTTTGTTCCAATACCCATTCCACGATAATTAGATTTTATTCTTACCGCTTCTATTTGAGCTCTTCGTCCTCCCTGGTATACCAGGTATTGTATAAATGTCAGTTGGAATGTCGCCACTCTTTCACCATTCATTTCAACAATGGTCAATTCCTGGTTTGGATCACTTGTTATTTTCTCAAAAGCTGTTAAATAGTTCCCGGAAAGAGAACTTTCTAATTTTTCTCTTGTTGCACCGAGAATATCGTCTGATAACATTTTTACAATGTCACGAAGGTCGTCCAGGTCTGCAAATCTAAATCTGAGTTCGTTGTCCATAGATCGCTTATTCGTTGCTTTTTTCTATATCTGTTGTTCGATGGTTTAGGCCGGCAGTGGTGCCAACGGTAACATCTATCGTTACGCCGGTGATTTTTGCAGCCATATCGCTGGAAAGAAACACCGCAACATTTGCAATGTCCGCAATAAGAGGCAGCTCTTTCAACATGGTATCGCCTTTCATTTTATTAATAACGGAACCAAGTACTTCAGGCTGGGCTATCATTGCTTCCTTAAATGGCCGTGAATCTGGCGAGCCGGCAGACCTGATGTTAACGGCACGTACTCCATAGATGCCGAGTTCCACAGCAAGATTTCTTGAAAAGTTTTCCAGTGCAGCGCAGGCAGCTCCAAAGCCACCAACCAGAGGGTATCCCACTCCTCCCGGTGTTGCCGTAAGCGACAGGATCACACCTGAGCCTTTTTTCATCATTACCCTTCCGGCAGCGGTCGAGGTAATAAATTGAGTTCGCATGGTCTTTTCTACAGGATATACAAAATCATCAGGTGACATCTGTGTCAATGCAATGTCCTGCTTATTCTCAATTTCAATTAGATTGAAGGATATATCTATCGTGCCTACCTGATTTGTTACCTCAACCAGGTGATTGTTCACCTCCTCCGCATTCATTGCATCTACTACTGCGGCGAAGGCTTTGCCGCCCGTGGCATTTATTTCGTTCGCTAGTTTTTCTAATTTATCAAGCGTGCGTCCTGTTAAAAAAACGGTCGCGCCTTCATGCGCAACGGCACGGGCAACGGCACTGCCAATAGAACCGGCTGCGCCGTAAATAACTGCATGTTTATTTTTAAGTAACATAGATAAAGTCTTTTGTCGTTCTCTTGCCTGTTACGTCTTCAACCCGTTGCGCCAAAAATTATATCCAATCGGAACTTGCCAGTACTACAGATGTTTCTATTTGTCGGTCCGGGATTGTCCAATATTTACGCAGCAGGTTATTTTTTTCTTCTTTTGGCAGTAAGCGAAACCCGTGCTTTTGATAAAATTCTATTGCCCAATTTGCATCCGACCAGGTTCCAATCAGTATTGGTGTGGCGGAAATCTCGCAAAGATGTTTAAGCAACTTGCTTCCAATGCCTTTTTTTCTATTTATTGTTCTAACGTATGCGTGTCGGATGAGTGAAACATCTTTTTTAAACTGGATTCCCATTACGCCCATGATCTTCTCCTCTTCGATAAAGTTCCAGAATTGCACTCCTTCATCAATTTGTCTTTTTAGTTCCTCTTTTTTCATATAGGGGTCGTGCCATCTATCTGCGGGGATTACCCCGCGATAGGCAGATGCACCATCATTTATGATCTCGTATATCTCATCGAAATCCTTTTCGTCGGATGCAATTATCATATAGTGCTTTTGCCTGTTTTAATTACATTTAATTCCGGCCCACCCGTACACAGGTTCGTCAGCCGGGCATCTCGTAGTTCTTGTGCTTAATAAAGATATGATGTTGAACTTGTATTCAAGCTCTATTGTATTGCATTTACAACTTTCGCATTTTGTTATTTTCTAATTGTTCATTGGGATGAGATTCCAAAAACTGATTTTTCGTCTTGTCTTGAAATTAAGTTTTTCATACAGTCTGATTGCTGCTGAATTGATATCAGCAACGTGTAGATAGGGTGTTTTATTTTCGCCGAATATTTTGTTGGCAGCATAAGCAATCAATTGTTTAGCAAAGCCTTTTCCCGTATAATCAGGATGGGTGACTACAGCACTTATTTCTGTATATGAGTTCATTTTCATTCGTTCGCCCGTGACCGCGATTAATTTCCCGCTTTTATATATCCCATAATAGTGCCCCAACCGTGATGTCTTAGTTTTAAAATAGCCTGGTTGAACCAGGTTGACCAGCTTGAATAAATCGTCATTGTCGTTTGTTTGCAGTTCTACAACTGTTTCGTTCATTTCAATATCAATTGGCTTGTCGACAAGCATTTGATTACACACTAATTCTTTACTCAACTTCAGATTATTGTCAAAAACCGGTTTATTGCCAACAACATAAAAATTATCTGATAGTTCTGAATATTTATTGATACTGATCGCTGTTTTATCAATATTTACAAAACCACCAAATGGACAATAGTCAGGATGGTAAAATTTCATATTCTTATACAGGATGCCAAAATCCCAATGAGTTTCGTTTAATGAATGCCAAACAGGATTGTCTAATTTTTTATCCTCTTTTGTCATGGTGAATTTGTCTATTACAGAAGCAAATGGTAAGGCATTCAGAGATATGGATTGAAATGAAATCCAAAAACGCAGTTGAGGTATGATTAGTGAATGTGTTTTGCAAGCAAAAAAAAGTAAGCTATCATATCGCTTTTTTTCCGGTCAGCATTTGTTCAAGTTTTACAAAGGTGGCATTCCATCCATTTAAGTAGTCATGTTTAGATGCAGTTCCGGGATGAGCATGTTGAAATATCATTCGGGTTAGATTCTTTTCAGAACTGAGTGCCACAGTGACGAACGTTTGAACACCCGGTTCACTTTTCCACGTCCAACTGAAAGAAAGTTTACTGAATTCCTTCACATCAACATAAATTCCACTACAGGTGTGCTCGGTTTGATCCGCATCTCTAAAAGTTACTTCGAAAGCCCCACCTATGCGTACATCAAGGTCAGCTTTCATCACTTTACCATTAGGATCGGATCCAAACCATTTTGAAATCAGAGCTGAATCAGTCAAGGCTTTCCATACATTTTCTACGGGCGCAGTGATAGAGATGTCAATTGTAACAGTATCATTGTCCATTGCTCCATTGTTAATTTACAACTTGATGGGATCTAAAGAATTATCTCAATGAATATGGATTTTAGGTGATTATGCCATAACACAAAAACCATGTCGTTCATTCGGTCTTTTCTGCCTGTTATCAGTTTACAATAGTCGAAATGTATGAAACAATAAAGCAGGCTAACACTATTAATATTCCCGTTAGAGGAATTTTGAACCAATATTTTTTTCCTAAAAAAGCGTAAAAGCAAATTGTCAGGATATTGAAAATAAAAAAGAAATGGTCGGATTGTAAGACACTGAAATACTGAGCTGCCAGATAACAATTGAGTATCCCAATAAAAATGATCCCACTACTATGACTTGCATTAAACCCAATCCACGCTTTCCACATTGTTGTGTCTTTCGTAAGTATTGGAAAAGAAGTTTTCATTTCTTGAACCATTTTTTCATTTCGCGAATAAAATTTATTGGTAAAGAAAGTGTAATAAAGGTGAATCGAACCCAAAAATGCAAAAATTATCGAACCTATTTCCCAAAGATATTTTGCTATCGTCATTTTACTTTTGATTAATATTCTATCTGTATTGGCTTTCTTCGTCAATAAGGGCTTTTCGCTATCCCTGCTTTAGCAGGCAATGCAAACATCCTTGTGTCGAGTTGGGATGGTGTTACTTTTATTGCAACACTTTCTAATGTCAATTGATCAGTATCTACTATGGACTTCAACGGTACTGCATTTGTTCTGAATAGAAATTCAAACCAGTTGCCATACTTATGCTTCTCGTAAAGTTTGGAGTCAATGGATAGTTGAGAATTGAAATAATATTTTTGTATCCCGCTTTTACAGGTCAGTACCAATTCGTCACATTTATAACCCAGGACTTCTAAAACATTTTTGTTAAGGACGGCACTTAAAACTCTATCTGCGTTTAGTGCGCCGTCATTCCAAAGGATAGTGTCGGAATTAGCCATTTTACTATACAGCTTATTATCTCGATTAATGTAAAGTTGCCATTGAAATAAAGTTCCATTGGATACCGATTTGTAGTTTCCTTTTTTAATGTGGTATTCCTGTGTGTCACCCATCATGGAAGTAAATTGACGGGTGGTCATGTTTGGTATTTTGCTATTGTAAGAATTCCTGTAAACTATTCTCCCTTCAAAAGTTTGGCTGAGCAGAGAGCTTGAGATTGAGATTGCCAGGAGAAATGCAAAAGTTTTAATCATTTGAGTGTTTTAATCGGGAACTAACTTACAGCCAACGTTTTTGGAATCATGGTATCAGGGCGTGGTTAATCGTCAGCTGGACAACCCCGCAGTTGCGCGACTCAATAAAGATATATAGTACAAGTCATATTCAAAAGATCAGTAGAAAAACATCCGTTTGAACAGAAGTTTATAGGATTACAGGTGCTGATGAAGGCGTTAATCTCACGCCCTGAAAAATGAGGAAATAGTTCGAGCCAGCTTAGCGGAGCAATTCGCAGGAAAATGATACAACAAAATCATTTATATCTTTGAACGTAACTACTTTTCTTCCATAGAAAGTCTCAGGTTCAATATCTACTTTAATATTTTTACTGTTAAGGTTTTCAATAATGTCGTCGATTGTATCCACATTAAACCAAATACTCGTGTCTTTGGTTTTTGGGATTGAGCTCCTGTCATCCGGGCCAAGCATAAATGCAGCTCCTTTCCATTCTAACCTTGCCCAATTGAGTTCGCAGTCCGGCTCCCATATATGATTAGTGGCTGTACACGTAAAGCCAATGTCCTCAAACCATTTTATAGTTAGTTCTATGTTGCGAACTTTTAAAAAAGGGACACATTCTGTCATAAGTGATGAGGATTATTTTATCAGTTATTCTTTGATAAGCAAATTGTCGTTCGCTCCGCCTGCACAAAAACCACTTGTTAGCGGTTGTTAAATTGTCCAAAGTGCCAGAGAATTCCAGATGGATCATGCATAAAGCATTCCCTGCCCCAATCATATGTTCGGATAGGGGTTAGTTTTACGCCTTGATATGTTGTCGTGAGATCTAAAGCCAAAAGTTCTTTCCAATACCGATCTATATCATCAACTTCTAAAAAGATCATTGAATTATCTATCCAGTCCTGGACGTATGCCTTTTGTAAATAAAATCCGATTTGATCAATTTTAAATAAACACATATCATGAAATAAGATTGTTTCTTCAAAACCTAAGTCCTGATAAAAGCGTCTTGACAATTCATAGTCTTTAGCACCGATGAATGGTCGGATTGATATGGCTTTGTGGTTCATTGTTTATTTTTTTATAATTAACCCTAACAGTAAGGACTTTGTGCCGATGTATAAAATATAATTTACTCTTCTGATTACTAGTTAAAAGAATCAGGGTGAGATGTTCGGATTACTACCCGTTAACGTTTTCGCGTTTATGATTTTAGAGGGCTTGTATAGTGTTGTCACTTTGTGGCGCCCCAATGGCATAAATGAAAATGTTATGCTTTCCAGTCTTATTCAAAAGCCTAGCTGAAAAAATGTCTGCCGGAGCAGAACAGATAGAATTACAGGTGCTGAAAGGCGCGTCCATTGTCACCGGCAATTGCATAAATGAAATTTGTACGCCGCCTTAAGTTTGCTTTTGGGATTCTACCGGTGTGAGCTTTTGTCCTAATTGTTCATATAAATTTAGAAAGTCATAATTGTTCCAGGCTTCTGCAATTTTTCCTCCTACGATCTTTACCATACACATGCCTGAAAATCTTACATTCTTGCCGCTTTCTGTATGGATAGCTGATACAGTTGTTCTGGCTGATTCAATATCGTCCTGAGAAATAACATCGTCTACATCTATTTTAATATCATGAAATCGACTTTTGAAGTCTTTGAAAAAAATTTTAAAGCCTTCTGCGCCTTTGGGCTGATCATCAGTCAGAATACCTTGTGCCGTTGAGTCATTGGTCATTAATCCGTCAATTGCATCTTCATCGCTTTTGTTCCAAACTTCATCAAACCATTTGTAAAGTAAAGTTGATTGTACACTACGCATAGCATATTATTTAAGGATGGTTAAACAAATTATAAATGGTTTCTATGGGTTCGAAAAAGGGGTACGCACAACGATTTGCATTGTCGAAGTACGGGGATTTGATGCTGGTCTGCCCGGAACTGCAGTTAATTGAAAAACCAAAGTACAAATTACGAACAAATTTGCACCGATGCTGGTCAGGCGCGGACAAACGGTATTGAGCGATAAAGTGGTTATTGCTTCATTGCACTGCCCGTATTGTGCAGATGTACTGTTGCACGCCCCGTTTGCTGCACGAACTACAGCTCCTTTACATATTTCATAATATCTTCTCCATAACCCAGGCGGCTATAAAGTTCTCTTGCCCTGACATTTTGCGCAAACACACTCAATGTGAGCCAGCGAAAACCCTGAGCACGTGCCCAAGCTTCCCCTTCCCTAATCAGTATAAGTCCAATACCCCTTCCCGCTGCTTTATCTACTACTATTACATCTGAAATATGAGCATGTTTTTCTTTATAGTAATAATCATTTCCGCCCTGTAAATGAATAAATCCCAATGGGATCTTTTGGTCGTCCTCCGCCACCAATATTATTGTTCCAGGGTGAATATTGCTAAGTTTGGCAACTAATATTTGTGTATCAGTAGAAATCATTCCAGCCACATCGCGCCAAGAAGGCGGTCCAAATTCCGTTAGTCGAGGAAGTAATGAAGTAATAAAATCCTGGTCGTTAATAGTTGCAAGTCTCGTATGAACGTTTGAATTTGTACCCATAGTCATTTCTATGATTGCGTGAAGGGGTCGCCTTCCAAACAGCAAAAGTATAGTTATCGAAGATACGAAGCGCTTCACCTGCTATTACGCCAATCCCTTGTTATAAATCTCTCAGCCAGTTCCGATGCGGTCAGAAGGCGTTTCGTTTGTAGTTGGTTCAACCTGCATTCAGTCGTGAAAGACGTTTTGTGCCATTAGCATTTGTTATTCAAATTTCAGAATAGGATTTTGGCTTGTAACTGAGTTGTCTAACAGACAAATGTTCCTCCATGCTGATCAAGCCCGCACAAATGCCAGTGAGCCATAAAATGGTCATTGCTTCAATGCCGGCCCGTATTTTGCAATTGCAATACTATTGATAGCGGTGTTGTTAATTGAACGATTTTCTAAATTCCAAAGGCGAAAGATTGGTTTTTGTCTTGAATAACTTGCTGAAAGACTGCGGATGTTCAAATCCTAATTCGTATGCAATTTCACTTACCGATAGATCAGTGGTAGATAATTTTTCCTTCGCTTTTTCAATCAATTTATTGTGTATATGTTGTTGGGTACTTTGCCCTGTCAATACCTTCAGTAATCCGCTTAAATAATTCGGGGATACGTTTAAGGCTTCCGCAACGTATTGGACAGAGGGTAATCCTCTTTTTGCCAATAAATCACTACTCAAAAATTCCGTAATAATATCTTCCAAACGATTCAGGATATTATGGTTGGTTATTCTTCTTGTTATAAACTGGCGGTGGTAAAATCTATCAGCATAATTCAGCAATAATTCCAATTGAGCAATAATTATATCCTGACTAAACTTGTCAATGTTTGAATGATACTCCTGCCGAATACTTTGCATAATGCCAACAATGATTGTTTCTTCTTTCTCTGAAAGAAACAAAGCTTCATTTACCGAATAGTCAAAATATTCGTATTGCTTTATAGTTTTAGCCATAGGCGTATTCCATAAAAAGTCGGGATGAACCAATAACATCCATCCCGATTGTTTTAATGCTGTATCCTTCTCAACATCAATTTTCAAAACCTGACCAGGTGACATGAAGAACATAATGCCTTCATCAAAATCAAAATCCTGCTGACCATACTTCATCTTGGCATTAAAGTTCCTTTTCAATGCAATGGAATAGAAATTCTTTACGAAACTCATTTCATTGGCAGGCAACTGCTTTATAAATTCTAAATTTATCACGCTGATCAATGGATGCTCTGGTTTAGGTAATTCTCTAAACTGGTGAAATTCACTTATCGTTTTAAATCTATGAAGTTGCGTGTTTGCCATGTCACAATATAATATTGTTATTTAAAAGCGGCAGCAAATTCCTTTGCAAAATCCGCGAGTTTTACTTTGCCCATAACTGCTGGTTTGTTGCGGTTATAATCTTCTGATAATAAACCGCTGTAAAGGCTGGCATACATTTCAACTAAACCGGCAGCAATTTGTTTATTCATCCCAACCGCTTCTAATCCACTCAGCGTTTGTTCGTTGGTAATAAGTAGCCATTTCAAATCAGGCTTTCCGATAGCCGCGCCTAAAATGCTTGCCGTTTCGTTACCTGTAAGTTCTTCACTTGCTACATATCGCACTTTTCTGCCAACAAGTGGTGTGACAATTTCTTCAGCAATTGCAGCAGCAATATCTATGGGAGAAACCCATGGTATCTTCTCATTTGCACCATAGTTTGCCGCAATAAATCCCTCTGCCTTTATCATATCTACGTAGCCATACAAATTGTAATAGAAGGAAGTGGGTCGCATATGAGTAATCCCTATATCCGTTGGTAGTTCGTTTAAAATATTCTGTACATCGTGAGCGCCAAGTAAAATCCCTGAGCCTTTCTCTAAATGAGCACCAATGGTACTTAGGTTGACCACACGCTTTACAAGCGACTGCTTAATGGCTTGTGCGTAGTTCTTACCAATTCTTCTATAATACTCCAATAGATCAAGGTTATGGTCGAAGTAATTGTTTGGCGGTATCATACAATAAACGGCATCTGCACCTGTAAAACTGGCTACCAAAAAATCAACATCTTCGAGTAAGCCAATGGCCGCGGTGGCGCCTAATGCTTCAATGTCCTTTTGTTTTTCGGGATTGCTACTGATAACCGTAACGGCATGTCCTTTTTGCACTAACGTAGTTGTCAGCGGTTTGCTGATGTGTCCTAGTGAACCTGTTATTTTAATTTTCATTTTTCTATTTTTTTATGCTGTAAAGTTCAATAGGAACAAATAAATAGAAGTAGCCAGATCTACTGCTGTTGTAGCCAAAAGAAGGTTAATTTGGTTGGCTGCAAGGTTTATAGAAGGAGCCAGCTGCCACTACTGCTAATGTTAGGGCATTTATGTTGTTGGGACATCGCTATTCAGCCTGGCAATCCCACTGTGGCTGGACTAAATAAAGGTAATAGAATTAGAAGCCCTGAAGAATGGTTAATATTGCGCGCTGGTGGCATAAAGTAATGTTGTGCGTTAAGTTTTTTATCTGTTGAAAAATGCTTCTCTTCTCTTTTCATATGCCCCAAATTCGGATGAAGTCATACCAAATATTATTTTACATTTTTCTGGATAATCTTGCGGATATTTTTTTCCTTACGTACATGATTATAGTATCTTGCAAGTCTGGGTGATCGAAGTCTTGTGTAAGAAAATTAAGATCTCGGTTTTCTTCTTTCTTGTACATTTTTCGCCACATATCATAGACAAAATTATTTTATTTTGCTGCTGTAGCAATCATTTTTTCCAAAACTTTTATGTCAACGTCTTCAAGTTTATTAATATAAAGGCAACCGACGCCGGTCTTGTGTTTGCCTAATTTACTCAAGTCATCAGCATGTTGCTTTATATCAATACCCAGATGTAATGATAAATTAGCCTTACGTGGGGAGAAACCAATTTTGAACCAATCTACTTCTCTACCGGTAGCCGGGCTCTTATATCTTACATCCCCAAAACCTATCATAGAACTGCCCCACATTTTCGGCTTTTCCTTTATAGCTTTTTCCATCAATTTAAGTATAACGTGACTGTCTTTGCGCTTTTGCTCATCTGATATACTATCAATGAAACTAGTTACACTAGACGAAGTTGGCTTGGTTTTAATTTCTACTAATTTACCCATACAGATATTTTTATTAGATGGTTTTTTGAAACCTCACGTATGGTGAGGCTGTCCAGCTGTCTAACCGGTTTAATATAATTTGTTAAGTCAACGGCTCTTACTTTTTCTTAGCCCTGGTATCCGATTGATGGTAAAGATAAAATGTTGCTGGCGTATTGTACAACTCAATTATTGATGTCAAGCGGGACATGCCGTTCAATAGAATTAAAAAAGTTGAAACACAGGTTACGTCTTCCCACACATTGGCAGGCCGCCTGTTAGCAGGGTTTTATCTTTAAATACCGTCAACCCCTCCCGGTAACGATTGGGGTACAAAACCACATGTGAGGCACCGTTTTAATTAAATTTTGTTTAGCGGTGCTGGTCAATATAGACAACATTTCCGTCAGGGTCCTTAAACACAATGCTTGCTGGTCCAGATGTGTTCGTCGCTATTTCACTTTCCAGTTTGATACCTTTGTCTTTTAGAAGTCGCTGAATTTCTCTTACGTCATCAAAAGATTCGACTTCCTTTCCGTTCTCATCCCAACCTGGGTTAAAGGTTAAAATGTTGTTGTCAAACATCCCCTGGAACAATCCAATTAATGAATTCTCATTTTTCATTATAAGATAATTCATCGCAATGTTTCCCGCTAAGACGTTGAATCCAAGGTTTTCATAAAAGAGTTTTGACGTCTTGATGTCTTTTACATTAAGACTAATTGAGAATGCTCCTAATTTCATATTTCTGCTTTTTATCTGATTATTTAAAGTTGTTTCACTTTGGATTTCCCTGTTTTTGGAAACGCTATTTTTTGGAGTGCAATTCTGTGAAAGCGAAAAGGCGACAAAAAGACTCCCATGCCAATTTTTCTGCTGAACAGAATTGCAGGCCCTGAAGAATACGAGAATGTTGCCCTCAATTGCATAAATGCAATTTTAGCGGTAGTTGTTCTCTGACCGTTTTAAAGCCTTGCCTTCAAAATAAGCTAGTCCGGCTACAACGATTACCTGTAATATCAAAAACAACCTACCAAAGACTGATGCGTCTGAAAAATACAGGTATAGTAAGATAACACTTGCAAATGACCACAGCCAATTAGCCATAATCAGGATTTTTGTAAGTATTACAAATGAGGAATTTCGTTGTGCCAGGAATAATGCCAGTAAGGAATACAACAACGTCACTACTGAAATTGTTATGATTACCTCATCTGGGATTCTTAATAATTTCTCTAAAAAATTAGAAAATGAAATGCCAATTATTCCGGTTATAAATCCCAGCAAAAAGTCAATCCAAAGTAGCCTATTCAATTTCAACGTTGATGTTGGTTTGTGAGTGATACATTTACTGTTAACGGATTAGGTATTTGCGATGTGGTGGAAATAAAATCCGTCAGGAGGATCTTAGGATTTAATGTCAAACCGCCATGTAGCAAATACCTGTTAGCAGCTCTTTATTTGTTTTTTGTAAAAAGTCCTAATAAAATATTGGCAAGATAAGTGAATTGGCCACAGACAAATATTATAAACAGGATTCGCATGGCATTACCAATTAATTCCTGTTTGTCCGTTAGCGAAGTGTCATAATAACTATGTGATGTAGGCCGCAATGGATTAATGACAATGTAAAGAATGATCACCATGAGAATTGTAGTGGAAACAGTAGCAAGAACATGGGTCCAGGTATTAGTCTTAGAATAAAGAAATCTCTTTGTCAGTAAATAAAGCAACCAAAAGAATATAAGAAGCAAAGGAATTATCCAGACAAAAATAGCTAGTGGAACACCAAACATAGTTTTGTCCTGAAAATCTTTGCGAGCAATTGGAAGAAAAACAAACGCTAACGATAGAGCAATTGCCGCAAACAACAGTAAACGATATGGTCTTTCTTTTATATTATGCATGTTTCAATTTAATAGGCGCTAACATTTTGGGGCTTTATGAAGCCGGTGCTTTTAAGGCACCAATGTTCAATAAACTACAAATGTTGATTAGAAGTACTAATGTTCTAATTTAGCGCTTCTGCCCAATTTCACAAAACCCCTTTTAAGGGCAGTGGTTTTTCTCGTCCATTATTTGAGCTTGCCCGATGTTAAAAATGGTAAATAGTAAAATTGTCATTGAGTATTTTATGTCCCATTATTTGAATGAATACTAAGATAAAATTTTTCATGGGGGTTTTTTTAAGCCTAAACGCCCAGCCGCCCTTGCTTGTCGCCACATTTTCCTTTTTTTGTTTTTGCCTGCCTGTCTGCTATTTATTTGGATGATGTCTTTTTACAATGGCTGCTAATACTTGAGGTGACGCGGCTAAGGCAAGTGGTAAAGATTTAAAAATCTGGTGTTGTGTTTCCATCGTGTTGAGACGTTTGGAGTAATTTAATCTACGACGGAGCCGCAGGTGATGTTTATTGTCGTACCTGTAATGGCACTTGCATTATCAGAAGCGATGAACACAGCGGTATTTGCCACTTCTGCTAATTTTGGAAGCCGTTTCAGCAAAGTAAAACTTTCCATTAAGCCCTGAAACTCTTTGTGCGACGGCATTCCTGAGCCTTTAGCATGTAAGCCGAATACCGTTGTAACAGTTTCGGTTTCGGGTATACCATCTACACGAAGGCATACTACACGGATACTGTGTGGGCCCATTTCGCCGGCCAGCGTTCTGGTGAACGCTTCAATACCTGCCCATGAAGGTGCCATGCCTCCAACAAGTGGTGCGGGTAATTTAGAAGGAACTGCAGTTATTGTTAGAATAACACCTGATTTTTTTGCAGACATTTTTCTTGCTGCAATTGTTGCCGTGATGAAATTTGATTTTAAATAGTTCGAAATGGGATTCATGAAACTTTCGGATGTAAGTTCAATTAAGGGAGTTCCCTGAACACCTGTTTGTGGAATTCCAGTTGTGTTGAATGAAATGTCAAGGCTTCCAAATTCGTTAATAACGCTGTCAAGATGTTTGTTCACAGCATTTTCATCAAGAGCGTCAACGAGCGCAACTTCAACTGTACCGCCTTCCATCAGGATTTCATCAGCGACTGCATTTAGTTTTGAGCTGCTTCGACCTGTGAGAAATACTCTTGCACCTTCTTTTGCAAATGCCTTTGCCATGGCCTTGGCTATTGCTCCACCTCCGCCATAAATTACTACTTTTTTGTTTTCTAAAAGCATGATTTTTATTTTTTTGTTATTTATTTCAGGTGAGCGAAAAAATTGTAATCATCAATTACTGTTATTGGTGTAACTACCGGGAGTTCTTTGCAACGGTCTTTAATATTTGCCTGAAAATTTTTAAATGCAGGTAAATTGATAAATGCTTTATTGGCTTGTTCGTTGGCTGAAAATGAAATATGTAGAAAACTTACTCCATCCTCCATTTTAAAAGTGATGTACCGAAAGCCTTCCAGGTTTTCCTCATGCAACTGTTTATAAACAGCTTTAGCAAGTGTTTCATTCAATGCAACTTTGTCTGCATGAACTTTGTAGCGCACTAATACCCTTGTCATTTTTATTTTTTTAGTTATTTAGTGATGATTTTTCTCTCTTTGTTTCCAATAATAGAATCTTTATATCTTGAAGTAATTTGTCTACCTCAGCAGGACTTGTTCCATCATAGTACCCTCGAATGATCCGGTGATTATCAATCAACACTAGCTTTTCACTATGTTGAAAGTTATCAGGGCTATCGGTTTCTACACCCAGGCAGTAACTGCTTTTGCTTAATTCGTACAATTCTTTTCGTGAGCCCGTTAGCAGGTGCCATTTTTTACTGTCGATATGATGTTTTTGAGCATACTGAAACATAACGGGTACTGAGTCATGTTCGGGATCAACGGTATGTGAAAGAAACAGGATGCCGGTTTCGCTTTTAAATTCATCCTGTAGTCGCGAAATATTTTTTGTCATTATGGGGCAAATAGAGCCACATCTTGTAAAGAAAAAATTAGCAACATACATCTTGTCTTTTAACAACCGACTGGTTACGGCGCTTCCATTTTGATCGGTCAATTTAAAGTCAGCAATAGTTTGATATACGGAATCATACACTATTCGCGCATAGGAATTTTTGAGTGGAAACATTTCGCCCGTTGGAAAACACCTAACAAGCTTTTTTTTAGAAAGCCTTGCTTCCTGCTTCTGGTAAATAAGCACCATACATAGTAAACACAATGCGGCAATACTTAATCCTGTGAATGTTTTAGTCTTCATAGTCGAATTGCGGTTTAAGCCTTATTTATACTGAATGTTGGTTGCCACATATAGATACCGATTGATAGAAATAGTATGAAAGGAATATCTGTCAAAAATTTTGAGTGATACATTGAATCATTTAATGCCATGGGTACCATTACGCCAACGTGGGCTATATTGGCCCAGAAAGTAAAATCCAGGAATGTCTTGGATTTTATTGGGTCCTTTGCTGCTTTAAAAAGGTAGCCTGCCCAAACAATGTAGATCACAAATATCATAGGTCCCACATGTCCATACACGTCATCCCAAATTAACCAGTGAAAGGGTCCGCCGGGATTAAACTGGAGGAATTTGAATATAAAGGCCGAAGAGTTGATACTCATAACGATAATACACAGCACTGCCCACGTCTGTAAAAAGATCTTGAAAGTTTTGATTTTCGCTTGTTGTTCCATTTTATAATTTTAAATCATTAATAGTATTGATTTGGGTATCTTTGCAGTAGTTGCGAAATGCAACTGGTTGCAAATATAAATAACTAATTGTAAAATGCAACTGGTTTTTAAAATAAGTTAAAAAATGGAAAAGCACAGATCGTATTGCCCTGTAAATCTTACAATGGAAGTATTTGGAGATAAATGGAGTCTGGTTATTATCAGGGATATTATGTTTGAAGGAAAGCGGTATTTCAGGGAATTAATGCAGTCGGAAGAAGGGATAGCTTCTAATATTTTAACAGACAGGTTGGTTATGCTTGAGCAGGAAGGAATAATAAGTAAAGCAGATGATCCCGGCCATAAACAAAAAAATATTTATAGCCTTACTTTAAAAGGTATTGATCTTTTACCGATAATGGTTGAGATAGGAAATTGGAGTTTAAAACATAAGCCAGTTGATTTAAACAAACATAAACATGCAGTAAAGCTGGTAAAAGGTGGAATGAAGTTACAAGGCGAGGTTAGAAAAGCGTTAATAAAAGACCATCTTAAATAATGTGAAAATTGTTGCACCTATTGCAAATTGCTAAGCATTCATTGTAATGATGACAGTACCTATTTTTTGACCGGTTGCCACATAGGTAAATGCTTCGGCTATCTTATCAATTGGATACATTCTGTCTATAACCGGTTTGAAGCTCCCTTTTTCAATCAGATCCTTTATAAAACCAAGTGTTCCGGTAACGTCTTTGGGAACGTGGAATATGACTTTCTTTCCCCCAAATATCGATGTAAAGAAAGCCAGGAATAGATACTCAAAACCGCCGGATGAAGCATAAATTCCTTTCTTTTTTAATAGGGGTTTGCATTTGAAGAAACCTGTTTTATTTACCGAATCAAAAACATAATCATATTTTTCGGTGTCTTTCGTGAAATCTTCCCTTTTGTAGTCAATAACTTTGTCAGCTCCTAATGATTTTATTAATTCACTGTGTTCACCATCGCAAACTGCAGTAACATAAACATTATAGTATTTAAGAAATTGAACATAGGATGAGCCTATTGCACCTGTTGCACCATACACCAATGCTTTTTGTCCGGCTTTTGGTGCTAATTGGATGATACCGGAACCAGCATAAAATGCTCCTTCCAGGCAAGCAGCTGACTGGTCATAAGTCAGGTTGCCAGGCATAATTATCATTGCATTTGTTGCTGTAGTTTCCGGTAATGTAAAATATTGTGCATGAGAACCACAGCCAAATACACCGCCGAATCCCATAATCTTATCACCTGCGTTAAATGATTGCACCATTGAGCCGACTGATTCAACTTGCCCCGTAAAGTCAGATCCGATAATTGATAATCGTGGTCTAAATAATCCTGTAAAAAACCTCATGATAAATGGTTTGCCTAAAAGTACATGGCAATCAGTTCTGTTTGCAGTTGTCGCATGCACCTTTATCAGCACTTCATTGTCCTTTGGAGTTGGTATTTCAAGTTCTTTTATCCTTAAATCCCCGGGTAAACCATATTTTGAACGAACTGCCGCTTTCATTTTATTGTATGACTTTAATAATGTGTCTCGTCCAACGTTTTCGCATTTATGCTGTTGGGGCATGGTCACCTACCTAACGGTAAGAAGGCCTGTCTGCCGTCAGGCAGGTTTGTTATCGCGCAATTCCGCCATTCGGCAGGACTTAAATAAAGATATACAGTACAAGTTATATTCTAAAGCTCAAATGCAAAACATAGGTCGGAGCAGACGCTGATAGAATTACAATTGTCGAAGCATGCGTTAATGCCCGCCCAATTGCATACAATGCAATGTTAGCGGTCGTTTTTGTCTCAGTAAAAAGGTTCACTTTATTATTACCACTTTTTTGTCATAATAGGTTGAACAAATTTGCAGTTCATTTCAAATATATTTAGCTCATTATCTACACAATTGCCGCATATTTTTTTGACAAGTAGGTTTAGTCAACAAAAATCGTGTCTTCTACAGTTTTTTCAAAACATAAATTTACTGTTCTGGTAGCAGCACTTGTTTTGTGAATTGTTTTAGAAGGAATTTTAATAAACTCCCCTGGTTTTAAAAACAAGGTGTCGTTGTCTCTGATTTCAATTTTGAGTTCGCCTTCCAGCACCACAAACAGTTCGTCAGTGTTTTTGTGATAATGCCATCGATATTCTCCCTGCATAACTGCGATTCTTAAACAATGGTCATTTACATTTTCAAGAATAAAATTTTCGTATGCACTGTCAACCTTGTCGCCAATTTGATTAAAACTCTTCTTAAGCAAAACTTGTTGGTTGTTCATTTTGTTACCTTGGGATTAGAGTTCGTATTGCCAAAAAGCGATGTGAAATTACTGTTATTGGCAATATCAATGTTAGCGCCATGCCCCTCTTGTGTGTCTTTAGTGTTGGCTAGTCATTTGGTTTCTCCACCAACTATCTTGTCATACTCAATCATTGGGTTCCCATAGTTGAATTTTGTTTCCTTCTGCGTCGAGGATATGGACGAATTTACCGTAGTCGTAAGTTTCAATAGTGTCCACAATGGTTACACTGTTCTTTTTTAATTCCTCAACAAGTGCTTCCAGGTTTTCAACCCTGTAATTGATCATAAAGTCCTTAGTTGAAGGTTCAAAGTATTTTGTCGTTTCGGGAAACGGAGTCCATTGTGTTTGTCCTTTCTTTGTGCCGTCTGCACCTTCGTACCACTCAAAAGTTGCCCCATATGGATTTGTGGTTAAACCAAGATGCTTTTGATACCATTCTGTCATTTTTTTTGGGTCTTTGCATTTGAAAAAAACGCCACCAATGCCTGTTACTTTTTTCATTTTTGTGGTTTTTTTATTTTGTTTTGAAATTACTGTCTTAAATGCGAAACCTGAAAGAAAAGATGCTGTAATAACTAAAACTATTAATGATGTCTTTTTCATTTTGTCCGAATGTTTGTCGTTTATGATGTCGTCCGTTGCACTTACTGCATATCCTAAACCCATACTGCTTCCTGTAATTTAAAATGATAGACATTGGTTCTTGATTGTAGGTGGCGGGGGTAGCAATGACTAACAAATCAGTCCAGTAGGGTATGTCACAAGAGACTTGCAGCCAACGAAAAGGGCTCTGTTCAGGTGCGGAATTAGAAATCCGTCTGCCCACAACCGCTGCTGATTGAAAATATATAGTTG
This sequence comes from Chitinophagaceae bacterium, assembly GCA_014379345.1. Lineage (GTDB taxonomy): Bacteria > Bacteroidota > Bacteroidia > Chitinophagales > Chitinophagaceae > Flavitalea. The sequence goes on along the minus strand of JACMLY010000152.1, from coordinate 50,877 downwards.
AAATTAAGAACTAAAGTTGAAAGTTGTTTGTCCATCCAGGGTCACAGCTTGAATTTGCAAGTCGCTGAAGTTCGTTTGTGAAGCCACACTTGCACAAAAACCAATTGGTAACGGTTCGTTGTTCTTTTCTGCCTATCATTTTTTGTTGTATTTATTGTCTTTCCATTTATTAGTCCCTGCTTGGCAATCTGCGATAAGTTCATTTAACCTTTTTTGTTTTGTTGTCTCTTGCTTTGCACTCATTACCCAATTTGTCGAGGGTTTTCGGTAGGATGATGCAAGGGATTGAAAATAATTCCAAGCGTTCTTGTTTGTTTTAAATTGCTTTTTAAATTCTCGGGAAAATCTCACTTCTTCATTTTCGTATGAATAGATTTTTGATTTATTTTCTTTGCGATTTTCAAAACTTGCAAGTCCTGCTGGTTGCATATGTCCTTGTTGAGTTAGGACCCCGATTTTTTGAATGTTAACCGCACTCCAGATGCTTGTCGGTTTTCGTTGTGTAAAACGAATTTGATAACAGTCATTGTCTATGGATTTACGAACTCCATCTATCCAACCAAAACAAAGTGCTTCGTCAACCGATTGTGTCCAGGTCATACTCTGTTTTCCGCTGTCAACCTTATAAAAGCCAATTAACAACTCTGTTTCTTTTTTATGGTTTTTTACTAACCACTTTCTAAAATCGGATTGTTTTGCGAAAAATGTTGGTGTCATGCTCAAATATTATTTTCTCTTATTTATTGCAAATATCAATGCTGAAGAAATAATACACATTATTAAAGAACCAATGACAAGTGAATTCTCTTTTTGTGAAATTCCAGTAAAGAGGTCGCCAACAAACATCACTAAAAGGAAAATATATGCAATTGTCAGCATAGGAATTGATTTTTTAAATGTCGCAAAACCAAAGATAAAACCAAGCGCAAATTGTCGGGCAGCCCACATATAAATTAAGTAGTAAACGCCTTTTGCGTTAAGGTCAACGGTCTCGAGAACCGATTGCGGTGAAAAGCATAATAATAAACTTACCATAAGTTCAAGTAATGCAAAAAGTCCTGATACTATAAGTATCCATTTTGGTAATGATTTTTGTCCTTCTGTCATAATTTAAGTTTGTTTTTTTACTTGCTTTTTGTCGCCTGTTTGATGTTTGCACTGACGGTCGATACAATGACCGCTAGCGTTTTCGGATTTATCCTGTTGGGCGTGGTTATTCAGCCGGGCAGCAGGTGCCTAATAAAGATATGTAGTACAAGTTATATTCTAAAGCGGAATTGAAAAACGACAGCTGGAACTGACGCTGATAGAATTGCAAGTGCTGAAGGACGTGTTAATGTCGGCTCCAATTTCATAAATTCGCCGTTAGGCGAAGACTTTCTCTTACGTAGGACTATATTCGATAGTTTATTTCACTGCCCGATATAGATTAGAAAAGAAGTCTCTATCACTAGTCGTATAGGTGGCGTCTCCTGATTGCTTTATTAGATCGTGATGCGTTCTCATTTCTGAGAAGTTATTAATTCAAGTGCAAAGCGCAGTTCAGTATCGATTCCTTTTGTAATATCTTCTATTTTGGGTGTTACCAAATAATCTGCAAAAACTCCTCTCCCTTTAATGAAATCTACATTGTTTCCTTTCTTGATAAGAGGGATTTCTATATGTATTTTAGTATTGGGCAGTTGCAGTATTGCGTATTCATTCGACGTGTTCCCTTCCATTGTTCCTCCACTTTCTTCTCCAATAAATATTGCTCTGTTATAACCTTTCAGAAAAGTAGCAACTACCGACGCCATAGAACCGGAAGCACCATTTATTAATACGTACAATTTTCCTTTATAATTATTTTTATTGGGGTTTTGCTCATTAAAAAGCGGTTCCTTATCGGTATACTCCTTTTTAAGTCTATACATGCCAGCACTGGTTCTATATACAACCGAGTCGATAAAGAACAAATCTTTACCATTCTCCAAATAATCAACTACCGGCGGGTATCCGATAAACTTTTCTTCGGTAAAAACGTAATGTTTGTACGGGTTGGTTAAAAGATAAGTAATTAGCTTTTCCCCCGTGTTATCTCCTCCTTCATTATTTCTTAAGTCCAGAATTAGATTCTTGGTATTTCTTTGGTTTAGTTGTGTAAAGATGCTGTCATACAAGCTATCGAAATCCTGTTTAAAATCATTTCTATGCCATTTAAGAAAGGATGAAATACGCAGATAACCTATATTGCTTTTTAAATAATTGAATTCTAAAGGCGCTTTATATCCTATTCTTTGCCAATAAAACTCTTTATACAATTTATAATCAATACCGAAAACAATTGTTATTTTCTTTTCAGATTTTATCCTTGGATGTATAAACTCTATTTTAAATGAAGTGGTGTCTTCGAAAAAGATCGGATAATTCAAATCAAAAAGGTTTCCATTTTGGGTCATGCTATAATCTTCGAGATGCCGAATATTAAAAGACTCTATATAACCATCAGAAGGAATGGCTGGTAGTAATCTATTTAGAATTTCTTCAGCAGAATGTCCATTTATAGAAAGAATCTCAGAACCAATGGGTAAGGCATTGTCAGTATTAGCTTTTTTTAAAACATATAATCTTCTGTCGATGATTTTTAAAGAAAATGGGAAATAGTGAGTTACTTTTTGCAAATATTGGTAGTAGTTCTTGGATGGGGTAGGAATGAGGTGTTCATCATGCGATCTTGAACAAGCTAAAGCTATTACTTTGTAAAACTCAAGCTCTTTCATAGGTTTATCCAAGCTGTTAAACTGGTCATCTAAATACTTGCGAAAATTTAAACTGTCGGTAAATCTGTACAGACTGGGATATGTAGTTTCTAATGCTTTTCTAAAAATTAAAAAATCCTCCTGTAGTTCCTTTGGAGCATACGATTTCTTATATTCCGATTTATCTTGTCCATTAACTATAAGACTAACGACGAGAAGTAATAAAGGCAATGCGAATGTTTTCATTGATCATTAAAATTTAGTATTAAAACATCCTGAATTTGGTTCGTTCCAGTGTCAGCCTACACTAAGCAGAACTCCTTAGAAAAAGTCCCCCCATAACCAATGCCGAGTAAAGCGAAGGTGCTGAAGTTTAAACGTCGAGCCGCCCGTGCACCAATGCACTGTGCCTGTTGCACAACTAATGCACAGTATGTGAATATAAGAATAAAGAGCAAGGTTGTTGCTACAGAAAAACTATGCAAGGCAAAAAACAACTACACCCCAAAATGCTCTACACTATTACGTTGGAGCAGTTAGTACCCAAAGACAATTATTATCGCCGCTTACAATCCGTACTTGATCTGCGTTGGTTATACAAAGCCACTACAAGCTATTATGGCACCGAAGGGCAGGAGAGCATTGATCCTGTGGTATTTTTCAAGATGTGTTTAATTGGCTATATAAATAACATTACCAGCGATAGAAAACTGGTGGAGTATTGCGCAGATAGCCTGGGCATCCGTTTATTTTTAGGTTATGATATAGATGAACCGCTGCCCTGGCATTCGACGATCAGCCGTAGCCGTCAATTATATGGAGAAGAAGTATTCAAACAACTCTTCGAACAGGTATTTGAGAAGTGTATACAAAGCGGTATGGTGGCCGGGCACACGCAGGCACTTGACGGTGCTTTTTTAAAAGCCAATGCAAGCAAAGACAGTTTGGAAATAAAACAGGTAAGTAAAGGTGTAGATGAATATCTGTTAGAAAATATAAAAGCAAACACATCGCCGCGAAGACCAGCAAAACAAAACCGTGCAGATGAAGATCAGCAGCACATGGATGGAGATGATGAAGAGCAAAGCAGGCAGTTAAAAGAATTAGATACAAGGTACCAGCGTCAGGAAAAAAATTATGAAGAGATGCCTGGCAGCGACAGAGGAAAATATTTAAGCAACAAAACCCATTACAGTCCCACCGACCCCGATGCAAGAATAGCCGTAAAGCCAGGCAAACCCAGAGAACTTTATTACAACGGACAGATAGCGGTGGATACAGCGCATCATGTTATAACCAATGCTCAAAGTTTTAGAGCAGATGGAAAAGACTGCAGAGATTTAATAACGATATCCGAAGCGTTGCAAACAAGATTAAAGCAATACGGACTGCAGATAGAAAAACTGCTGGCAGATGGTGCATTCAGCAGCGGAGAAAATTATCAGTACCTGGAGCAGCAAAACATTACACCCTATATACCCTTACTCGGTGGCGCATTAAGCGGCAGCGAAGGATTTATATATGATGAAGAAAACGACTGGTACATCTGCCGCAACAATAAATTATTAAAAGGAAGTGGCAGAGTAGTGGACGATGGCAGAGGGCATCCGGTAAAAAAATATTTTTCATTGCAAAGTGATTGCAAAAATTGTCCGATAAGAAAAAGCTGCATTACAGATAAAGCAAAAACAAAAAAAGTACAGCACAGTATTTATAAAGCAGAACTGGAAAGGGCAAAAGCAAGACAGCAAACAGTAAAAGCCAAAGTGATGAAACGAAAACGGAGCAGCACCGTAGAACCGGTATGGGGCTCTCTTATAAATTTTACAGGAATGAAAAGGCTGAATGCAAGAGGAATAAAAGCAGCCAACAAAATGCTGTTGCTGGCAGCCTCGGTATATAACCTGAAGAAGTGGCTGAAGTTTACTGCACCAAAAACAAATATTAAAACAATAGCGATGCTGCAAACAAAATCCGGGGAAGTTTTTCGCCTTATAAAAACTGGTTTAATCAAACTTATTTTAAGCCCTATAGCGGAAATCGAAATTTTTCATCTGTCAGTAATGCCCTATAAAAAATAAAAATCGCTACTGCGTATAAACTTTAAAATGATTGTAATGCGAACCTACAGATGAGAATTTTTAAAATTGGCGTTGTGCAACAGTGACCACTGTTGTATGCAGCCCTATTTCTTTGGTTTATTGGGATAACGAGATTTTGTATCCTTAACTGAATTGGCTATCAGTTTCTTTAATACAGAAACATCTATATCAGCAATCCTTTTTATGTAAACGCAAACTTTTCCTGTTTTATGCTTTCCCAGCCTTTGCAATAATTCATCTTTATTTTCAAATTCTTCGGAAAAGTAGAAAACAATAGCAGTTGACCTCGGAGAAAAGGCTGCTAGAGGCATATCACCTTCGTGTCCACTTTCATATTTGTAATGATAATTTCCAAAACCAATAATACTTGGTCCCCACATTTTTGGTTCAAAGCCTGTTTGCTTTTGCATTATGTCAATGATCTGAAAACTATCTTTTCGTTTTATCTCATCACTGACAGAATTAATGAAGTCGGTGACGCTTTTTGTTGTCTCGGTTGTTTTAATCTTAGCCATTTCTTAAATTACTAGTTTGCGTTTGAAGGGCGTTCAATGGGGTTGCGTACAACGGATTACAGCCTGGTCGATTTGGCGGTATTTGAAGATCGTCGGCCCGTAACTGCTGCTGATTAAAGTTACAAAAGATGATGATAAGAACCACAGCTTGCCGTTATTCGTCGCCCCGCCATATTGCCAAGCCGCCCGTTGTATGATGTTTTTCTTTTTTGTCCGTCAAATTCTGATTGATAATTGAGTTTGACCATTAGTGGGAAATTAATGAATACCGGGTACTCCTTCATAAAGTAACAAACGTAGCACATCTGCGTCTCTCAAGTGCCAGCTTCCCCATGAAATAGGAGTATCACCATTTGCATCTTTCATCGAAGGTTCGGCACCAGCATCCAATAGCATTTTTATGATGGTTACATTTCCATATGCTGCAGCCCTATGTAACGGCGATTCACCTTTGAGGTAGGCATCACGCATAAAGCAAAGAGTCGATTTACCTGTTAATGTTTTTTTGTTAACGTCTATACCTGCTGCTATTAAAACTTTTACAATTTCAGTCCTATCGTCGATTTCACTCGTTTTACTAATTGTATAATGCAAAGCATTTTCTCCTGTATCTGTAAAAGAGAAATTAGCGTCTTCCCCTTTATCTAATAACCATTTTACTGAATCGACCTTGCCATTGTAGGCAGCATTACAAAGCAGATTACAATCATCAAATGATATTTTTGCTCCTAAATTGTAAAATAAATCCAGTGCTTTTTGGTTACCTTCCCAGGCAGCAGCAAATAGTGCAAAATTGCCCCAGTTGTCGGTGTAATTAATATTTGCCCCTTGAGTAACCAATTCCTCGACGGTCGCTAAATCACCGTTTAAAGCCGCTGTTAACATTTTTTCATCCAAATTTTTCATTTTATTTTGTCGATGTTTTGTCGTTCGGAGATCATTTCTTAAAATATCATACAACGGTTTCGCATTTATGATGTTGGGGCGTGATTACTTGTCTGCCATCAGGCAGGTTCTTCATCCGGGCAACAGATTCTCAATAAAGATATACAGTTGAAATCATATTCGAATGCTTAGTTGAATAACGTCAGCTGGAACTGAAGCTGATAGAATTCCAGGTGCTGAACGACCCGTTAATGGCGCGCCCCAATTGCATAAATGCAATGGTTTGTGCAGTATTTCTGTCTGCTCGAGAGCTTGTATGAAAATCAATATGGTTTTTTTAACTATTTAACTGCTTCATGTAGTTCAATAGGCCGAGAATATTTTGTTTAGTATGGCTGTAAAAAATATGTTCGAAATACCTTAGTCCATTATTCAAACTATTATTTTCAATTCTCCATTTTATTTCCAGTAAATCAAGGATAATGTCTGTCAAATCATCAATCGCATCACCGATTCCACATTCAGAAAGATTGTGTATGTCTTTTATGTCTATTATAGCCTTGTAATAGCCAAAGCTTTCGAAATTCTACATTTTTTCTAATGATTGGAAGCTGTGATTTGATGAAGTCTGGATAATGGCTATCGTCAAACTCGTAGGATATATAAAAAGACAGACGGTAAATTTCAATTAGAGCTTTCTCAAGTAAGACATCTCTGTGAGGTCTAACTATATTTGGTGCCAGACCATATTCTATTATTTCATTTATCGGCTTTAGAAGTTCATTCATAGAAAGCGTCTTCCTTATGGCACACAACGGGCAGGCAAAAGACTTTTTGCTTCCAGATAATAAAATCATCAATGTTTTGTTTTGCTGACAAACCAGTTTCCTTTTTTAAAATACCCGATAGATTTTTAGGACTTAGATGTAATTTATTTGAATAGAACAGTACATCTTTCTGTTCCTGATGATAAGTATCACTGATAGCCTTTCTATCCAGGGCTTTTGATATAAAAGCAATAGCTAATGTTGGTTTAAAACCATCGGCCATACTTTGCATTAATGTATCTTTTATTGTCCCGTTGATTTTCCTTTGATTGATTTTGCTTTCATGTTTATTCTTTGGTCATTCTGAGTTTGTCGAAGGATTATTTTTCTTTTAAAGCCACCAGGCAGCATGTATTATTATGATAATCATACTTACCGGTTTTTGATTTTCCATATTCGCCATAGGAAAAAAAGCCTGCCATGGGCGCATCCCAAATTTTTTGCACCTGCTCTAACTCCTCTTTCATTACAATCCCAAACGATAAATATCTGCTCACGCATGAAAACATGATCAAGGCATCGGCTTGCTGCTGTGCATTGTCCTTAATGCCCTTACATTCTGCAACGACTGTTTCGATGGAATCAAAATCTGGTGGCATCGAAAACTTGATTTTTGACCCTTGAGGCACATTTCCAGAACAAATAAGTGAACGGTCTTCACGATTGGCAAACATGGCTGTACGTATTACAGGATCTACATTTTCCCGTTCCAATTGCAATGGATAATACCAGGAGCTTAGAAATGACACGATTTCCTTATTGTCATCCAGTTTTATTTCAACGCCAAGGTAATTCATTAACATATCCAATGCTGGTTTATCGTCGATGGTATACACAATATTACCTTCGCTTTTAGTAACTGTTTTTGTTGTACCAATAGCTTTCCAGCCACAGGTAGCTATGCCTCTAACATCGATTTTATCTTCATCAATAATGAGTGCTAAAAGTGCGTGGTCTTTACTTTTTCCGTTGGTAAAAACAAATGTTGATTCAAGTGCCAAATCATCTCCTGCCTTACCTCCAAATATGGTTACTTCCCTGTCTACCGACGAGGGAGGTTTTCCAAAACCTTGTGTGATGCCTTCAACAAATGGTTCACCATCTAAGGACACTCCACCGGTTGCTATAATAAAGGCAGGGTTGGTAAAGGTTTCTTTTCCGGTAATACCTAGTTTGTTTGCATCTTCTAAAGCGGTCTCTCTGCTTGTTTCAAGAAATTCAATTTTAAAATAAGCTCGATTCATGTCGAGCAACATCATGACAATACTGCCTTCTTCAATTTCGCCATCAATAAATTCGCCTGCAGTGGTAGCACCAAATATCTGAATGCCTTTTTCGTCAAGTAATTTGGAAATAGATTCTCTGTCCTGTTTAACAGATATGAATACAATGGCTAAAGTTGGCTTGAATCCGTCGGCCATGCTTTCAGTGAATGCAGAACTGATTTCTTCTGTTGATTTTCCTTTGATTGATTTTGCTTTCATGATGATTTATTTTTGCAATTCATCTGAACCGGCTCTCTTTGTATTTATAAACGGACTTTTTATCAGATACCAGAAGGTTGGTAATTCGGTCGCCTGGCAACAGGTGCTCAATAAAGATAAACAGTACAAACGATATTCAAAGTGCAATTGAAAAACTTCAGCCGGAACAAGAGCTGATAGAATTACAAATGTTGAAGGACGCGTTAATGTCGCGCGCCAATTGTATAAATGCAATGTTGTGCGTTCGTTTTACATGTCGAACACAAAGTAATATGCTTTTTGTTTTGATTTATCATACCAACAAGCAACCTTGACAGTTAGGTCGACAAAGTTTTTTATTTTTACTATTGATTATAAATTAAAAGTTAGCTAAGAATCTGTGGTGCTTTCGCCTCCAAAATTCCTGACTGGTACTGCTTTTCCAGTCCGTTGTGAACGGCCTGTGAATCTTCATATACCTCTAACTCTGTTAATTTACCCCACTTAATAGTAATAAAGTGTACACCTGTATTTAGGTAATGGTCACCGTTTTCTAATGTTGCGGTACCTATCCACCTGGCAATTGCCAGCGTATTGTTCGGCAAACCCTTTACAACGATGTTGACCACGTTGATGTGGAGTTTGGGCATCACCCTGCCCAACCTCTCCAGCCAGGATTTGAAGGCCGCAAGGTCATGCCTTACACCACCCAAAGCATGGTCGCCTGCAAAAGTGTGTTTAACATCTGATGCCAAGGGTTTTATTAGCTGGGCGTAATCATGGTCATTTAACAATTTAAATGATTTCTTTACGAGTTTCTTTACAAAGTAGTGATACATAACTTTTGTTTTTTTAATTAGAGGTATTGAATTAGAAGACAAACCGTGTCTGCGGCTAATGCATTTGTCCAACCGTTTAAACCTTTTGTATTAGTCCTGACTGAACTTAAACGTTGTGTCAAAAATGGTGCGTGTCTGCCGTCAGGCAGGTTCGTCGGCCCGGCAATCCCGCCATTCGGCGGGACTCAATAAAGATATAGAGTACAAGTCATCTTCAATAGCCGAATTAAAAAAAGTCACGCTGGAACCGAAGCTGATAGACAGTCGTTGAGTAGCGATATAAAGTTGAGAACATATTCGCTAAGCCGACATAACGTCAAACCCCATGTTAGTGGCAGGGCATTTTACTCGTTTTTACTTTCTGGATATGCGTTTCTAAATAGTGCTATTTATAACTATGGTTGCATCAAATAAAGTGTCATTGTGCTGAAATCAATAATGGCATTGCCTATTTTTAGTATATCAACACCGATTATACCAAATATCTCATCATGGGCTCCTACTCGTGCTAATGATTCCCACGCGGTCTCCAACGACATTACAGCGACAATTAGGTTGTCTATTTTAAAATTATTAATCTCTATTTTATTGTTATAAGACGGTACATTCTCAATACTATGTGCACCGACTCCACCTCCTGTTAATTCAGTTTCATTATAGTTAAGCTTTAATTTTAAAGTATCCAATTGTTTGGCATCAACAACAGTTTGACCTGCTCCGGAATCAAGAATATAAAGACCATCCACATCGTTTATTTTAGCATTTATAAGCAATTGCCCCGCTACATTCTGCCAAAATGGAGTAGCTATATATCCTATCGAAGTAAGAAATTGAATGTTTTCTTTGGTTGTTACTTTTTGATCCATTTCTATTCTTATTATTTTGCAGCTTACTACTTGCCTTGGCACTAACGTTTTTGCATTTATGCTGTTGGTTCATGGTTACCTGTCTGCCGTCAAGCAGGTTCGTGGGCCCGGCAATCTTGCCATTCGGCGGGACTCAATAAAGATATAGCGTACAAGTCATATTCAAAAGGCCAATTGCAAAACGTCGGATGGAAGAATAGCTGAGGACGCGTTAATGTCTGCCCTAATTACATAAATGCGATGTTGTGCGTTCGTTTTTCGCTTGAGGGAAATCAGGATTAATAATACTTTAAGATTTTAATTCTTTCAAAATTCGCGTAGTCTCCCGCTGATAAAGGTTGATAGGAATTAATTGTAATCTGTTTGTTGTCAATTTTTGAAATTTGTTTAATAGATTGTTTTCTACTTGCTTAATTCTTTCAGAATATTTTTGTTTTGGGCAAAGGTCTGTCCAACTAAAAGTGTCAATAAAATTAAAGTTACTTGTCGCATAAATTTCTATGACTGAGTTCCTGGAATGATAACCTTATCTCCGCCCCATGCCTAAAAAATAGTGGGAGCAGCATTCGCAACTCCCACTATTTTAGGTAAGGATTAAAAAGAAATTATTTTTTTGGCATTAATACGCCGTCTACTACATGAACGACGCCATTACTTCCCATAAGGTCAGCAGCGGATACATTGGCACCATTAATCATTACTTTACCATCTTTAATGGATACACTAAGTTCTTCACCCTGTAAAGTTTTTACTTTTTGACCATCTTTTAAATCCGCCGCTTTTACAGAACCGGCAACTACATGGTAAGTTAAGATGTTGGTCAATGCAGCTTTGCTTTCGGGCTTTAATAAACCATCTACAGTTCCTGCAGGCAAGGCAGCAAAAGCAGCATTGGTCGGTGCAAATACCGTAAACGGTCCTGCGCCTTTGAGTGTTTCTACTAAACCGGCTGCAGTTACTGCCGAAACCAATGTGGTGTGGTCCGGAGATCCAATGGCCACATCTACAATATCTTTAGCAGCAACCGGAGTTACTGGCTCTTCTTTTGCAACTTCAGGGGTTGCTTCAACTGTTTTTGGTTCCTCATCGTTACACGCAACAAATGTTGCTGAGCTTATAGCTACGGCTAAAAGCATCTTTAGAATGTTTTTTTGCATAATATTTTTCTTTATAACAATACCATTGACTAAATGTTTGGTACTATAAAAAAATAATTTTCAGATATTGTTGTTTAAGCTTTGCCTGGTATGAAAGCATATTTATTTAACAATTATTTTTTATGATATTGAGGTTTTGCAGCTGATGGATCGGGTAAGGGACCCGATGCAGCAAGATTCCGTATCATTCCTTTAAAAATAAAACCATGAAACGGCAATACGATATACCAGTACAATCTTCCCCAAAGTCCCAGCGGCCTGAAGATGGCTGTTTGGTGTAATATATTTTCTTCATCGATTTTAAATTCGAGCCAGGCTTCTCCCGGCAATTTCATTTCTGCATAAAGTAACAGCCTCTTTTCCTTTTTATCTGCCAGCAATACTCGCCAGAAATCAAGCGAATCGCCTCCTGAAATATCAGTTAAACTTTTTCTTCCTCTTCTGAGTCCTACGCCGCCAACCATCTTGTCTAACACGCCCCTTACAGACCATAACCAGTTGCCATAATACCATCCTGTATGCCCGCCGATTGACCATATTTTATTCAGGACGCGATCACTGTTATCAATCTTTTTTGTACGGATATCTTTAAAACAACCATTGATTGGTACTTCGATATGTTTTGAGATGCCATGATACAGGGTATTACTCGTAAGTGCATCTTTCCAGCTCGATAATACCTGGTTTTGTTCAATCTTCCCAAACGCCAGTTCAATGGCTTTTTCATAGCTGATTAATTGAATATCCAATAGCTCCCGCAAGTTGTTCGGTTTACATATCACCTCCACCTTCATGCTTTCGACTAGATTTGTTGCAAGAGTATACGAAGTAGAAGTTACAAAGTACAACCAATAGGATGACAGTTTGGGAGTCATTACAGGAACTACAAAAATCCTTCTTTTCAATCCCCTTACCCTGGCAAATCGCAAAAGCATTTGTTTATAGGTAATTACCTCGTTACCGCCGATGTCGAAATTCTGATTGTAGGTTTCTTCCTTTAACAATACGCCAAAAAGATACTCGATTACATTCCTGATCGCAATGGGCTGCGATGCAGTATGAAGCCATCGGGGCGCAATCATAATGGGGAGCTTCTCAACCAGGTCACGCATGATCTCAAAGGAAGCGCTGCCTGATCCGATAATAATCCCTGCCCGTAAAGTTGTTAGAGCAAAACCTGCGTTACCTAATATTTGTTCTACATTTTTCCTGGAAAGCAAGTGTTTGGAAAGATGTTTTTCATTCACAATTCCACTGAGATAAATTACCTGTCTGGCATTTGTTTGCTCAATACGTTCTTTAAAATTTTCTGCGGACGTTTTTTCCAGGTTTTCAAAATCGGCCCCAATGGTTGACATGGAGTGAATAAGATAATAGGCAACATCAATATCTTCCGGAATGTTTTTCAGGGTTTTTTTATCAAGAAAATTTACTTCAACAACGTGCAGATCAAAAGCTGCATATTTTTCGGCATTGAAACGGTTCTTATCACGTACGCAGCAAACAACGGTATGGCCATTCTCTAATAAAACAGGCAACAGTCTTTGTGCAATGTATCCGGTTGCTCCGGTAAGAAGGATTTTCATGGGCTATGCTTGTATGGTTGACATTCCTCCATCGACATGCATAACCTGACCAGTTATCCAGCCTGATTTGTCTGATAAAAAAAAACAAGCTATCTCGGCGATATCGCCGGGCTGGCCAAGTCTTTGCAAGGGATGGCGCTTTACTGCTTTTTCTATCTTGTCCGGAGTATTGACTAGTTTTTCTGTGAGTGTTGTTTGAGTAAGTGAAGGAGCAATCCCATTTACCCGGATCTTCGGAGCCAATTCAGCAGCCAGGGAGCGTATCAATCCTTCAACTGCACCTTTTGCTGCTGCAATGCTTGCGTGAAAAGGCATCCCGGTTAATACAGCCACAGTGCTGAATAAGACAATAGAAGCGCCCTCTGCATTTTTTAAACTGGGCAATAAAGCCTGGATAATCCTGACACCACTCATAAAATTGATCTGCCAGTCGTTTAAAAAATCTTCTTCTTTTAACCGGTGGAATGGCTTAAGATTTATACTTCCGGGACAGTAAACCAAACCATGAATCACATCGGGCAATTCTGACAAATCATTCATTGGTTGTGTAACATCAGCTTCTAGAAAATGTAAGTTATCCGTTTCAGCAAGCCCGTTTTTTGTTCGTGCAATGACATAAACATTAAAATCCGTTAAGAGCTCAACGATATTTTTCCCAATGCCTTTTGTTCCCCCAACGATTACAATATTTTTTATAGAGATAGATCTATTTATCACTTATAACAAAAAACCCGAAGGATAGTTGCGGTCCCGGCAGATTAATCTACGAATAAATGAAACGTAAGAAATGAATATGTTTTTGGTTGTGGGGTTTAAAATTAAGCAGGGCGTCAGCGTATTGGTGTAACGGTGCAGTCAGTTTGTGAGCTAGAGCGTGTGACCTATTGTTTTGAACTTCCAACCTTCAAAATACAGATGAAATACCGTATCATCAAGATCCATTTCATAATTGAGCTCCCATTCTGATTGGGTTTTACTTTTTGGAAAATTGATGGAATGAATACTCAGGTCGTCTTCAACAGTAAGCGATCCCAAATGCTGTTCTTCTGAATGCTGGTAACATTCGGTTAAATTTTCATGAAGGGCAGATTTATAGGAATCGAGGAGAATGGAAGCATTTTCCCTGTACAGGTCTAAAAACGCTACACTGAAGTCACTGATAAATTTATGACCGGATTTATAATCATCCGGCAGAATAGATTTGAACTCCTGCAAAATTTCGACCTTCCGTTTTTTAAAGTCGCCCTGCTTCAATTCAATTTCCCTACGTTGAACGTCCAGAATAAATGTATCCATCAGTAAAGATATAACGTTGAGATTATACCTACAAAGCTGAGATCGTCTTGGGCGATCGGATTTTGACAACAGGGGTACAGGAGGTATGCACAGAGGGGACCGGAGAATAGATTTGTATGCGTTTAACAGCTAAGGGTTTTGCCGTACTTAAGGGTCAAACAAATCAGTCATTGCATCATTGAGACAGCTCAATAGAATTACCGAACGTACAAGAGTGCGACGCAACGGACGCCTAGAAGAGTTCCTACAGTCCGGCTCATAAAAAAAGTCCCACCTTCAGTGAGACTTTTTTTTATGATTAGCTATAACTGTACACTCTTGAAAATCCTATCCATCAAAGGTGTTACGGGTTAGAAACCTTTTTTATTTTTATTTTTATTGATCTCGTCGAGCATTTCCTTTACCGCTCTTTCGAGTTGTTGATCCTTTCCACTAAGAATAGCCGAGAAATCATTAGGCACTTTAATATCAGGTTCGAGCTGTAAATTTTCGGTTGGCCGGTTTTCCTTACCAATGGTGGCTACCATCGGAATACCGAAAACCAGCGTTGGATCGATCTGTGTCTCCCACCAAACAGCCGTACCGGTTCCCGGCACAGGCATGCCGATCAGCTTCCCGAGCCCGAGGCTCTTGTACGCGTAGGGGAATATGAATGCATCGGAATAATTGCTCTCGCTCATTAATACGGTGGAAGGCAGCGTCCATTTATTGAATGGCTCACTCGATACGGGCTTCACTCCCTGGGGAGACATGCCAAGATATTTTTTTCCTCCAAGGAACGTTACCAGGTCATCGTGTAACCAACCTCCACCGTTGAAGCGGGTGTCGACGATCAGCGCTTCTTTTTCAGCCGATTTGCCCAACACATCTTCATATACACTGCGGTAACTTCCATCATTCATACCCTGCACATGTACGTAACCAACTTTGCCACCTGACAGCTCATCTACTTTTTTACGCATCATTTTTGTCCAGCGTGTGTACAACAATCCCTGCTCTTCGCCCTGTGTGATCGGTTTCGTGGTTTCATCCCAGCGTGTTTTTGTTTCAGGATCGTACAGGCTCAACAAAACATTCCTGCCTATCTTGCGATTGAGAAGCTTAGACCAATCCACATCACTGGTAACGGTCTCTCCATCGATCTTTTCAATGACCACTCCTTTCTTAATTTTTGTTTTTGCATTTGTGAATGGTCCACCCTCGATCACTTCCATTACCTTAATACCGCTTTCAGTGTACATTTCATCATACAATAGACCCAGGCTGGCTGTGACATCGGTATTTATTTGTGGTGGCGCGTAACGTCCACCCGTGTGCGATGCATTCAGTTCACCGAGCAATTCGCTTAGTAATTCCTGGAAATCGTAATTGTTATTGATATGGGGTAAGAATTTAGTGTAGGCATCTTTATAACCTTTCCAATCGATCCCGTGTATTTTTGGATCATAGAATTTTTTGCTGACCTGTCTCCAGGCATGGTCAAAAATATAGGCACGTTCTTCGAAAGCATTCAGATTCATTTCACCATTAACCATTACCGGAGATACTTTGCCTGCTTCTGCATCCACCTTCATGATGCGGCCATCGCTTACTACAAAAATGTTCTTTCCATCTTTGCTTACGTCCATGCCTGCGGGACCTCCATCCAATTTTGCGAGCAACTTGGTTTCTTTGGTACGCGGATTCGTGACCCATAGATCGTATCCTTTTTCCATTCGGGCCATGAAAAATAATTTTTCGCCGTCACTGCTCAACAGGTAATCAGAAATATTTCCCGAGTTGATCGTCAGTCGCATTTTTCGATTTTCAAGCCCCTCGAGACTGGGTTCCCATCCTTTTACAGGAGGAGCGATCTTATTTGCGGTATCCTTCGTTTCTTTATTCGCGGGTTTAGCGTCTGCTTTTTCTTTGTCTTCTTTTTCTTTCAGCAATCCGAATTCATCCTTGGTGAGTTTAAAACGATCGTATGCATCCTGGTCGAAGAACATGGCATAGATATCCAGTTCTCTTGCGCCCTGGAAGGCCAGTGGTTTTTTGCCATCGCGATCCGTTGTCCATAACAAAGCTTTGCCCCCGAAAGCCCATTTAGCGGCGCCATCAAAGAATCCGCTTTCCGTAAGATTTTTTCTTTCTCCGCTCCCATCGGCTTTCATCAACGCCACCTCGGCGCTTGGCCAGCGTCCTTCGCCGGAGGTAAAGGCGATCCATTTTCCGTCGGGAGACCAACTATAACTTTGATCACCATCGGCATAAGAAAAATTGATACCGGGTGGAACGATCGTCCGGCTTTTTTTAGAAGCGATATTGTATACCCTGACAACATTTCTTTCTTCGAGGTAAACTATTTCTTTTCCGTCGGGCGATAATTCGGGCTGGAATTCTTCTTTATCTGTTGCGATCAAGGGTTCTTCTTTCAGTACCGTGGATACATAAAAATAAGGTTCCTCTTTTCTTTCGATCGAGGTGCGGTAAATATTCCAGCTTCCCTCGCGTTCACCCGAATAAACAAGCGAACGGCCATCGGGTGTAAACTCCACATTTCTTTCCTGTGTGGGTGTATTGGTGATGCGTTTGGTAATGCCTCCTTCTACAGAAGTAACAAATAGTTCTCCTCTCACAATGAACGCAATTTCTTTTCCATTCGGTGAAAGCGCAGTTTGCGTGACACCGGTATTAATAGGAAGGATTTTTTCAGCATTGGTTCTTCCATCAGTGTTGATGCGAACTTCCAGTTTTTTGGGGGATGATCCTTCCTTCGTTGTATAGATCTCTCCATCATACGTGAAGCAAATAGTGTTATCGGATGAGCGGGTGAGATTTCTTACGGGATGCTTTTTGAATGAGGTGACTGCCTGAACCGAACCGGGATTGTCCAGGCTTGTTTTGTAAATATTCTGGTTTCCATCTTTTTCACTGAGGTAATAAAAAGATTTATCATCGGAAGCCCATAATGGCTCGCGGTCTTCCCCTTCAAATGCAGATACCTGCGTGTACTCCTTTTTCTTTACGTCGTACACCCAGATATCACGGGTAACGGAAGAGTTATGGTGTTTGCGGAAAGCATCTTCATAACCCTTGCGATCCTGGAAAATGAGCTTATCGCCCTTGTTGTTGAATCGGGCAAATTCAGAACCGGCAGAAAGGTACATGACCGAACGGCCTCCCGTTATAGGTGCCTCATAAAGTTTTGGGAACAGGCCGCGCAAGGGGAAACGGGCGGAGGTATAGATATCATTGCGGGTTGTACCGAACAATACTGATTTTCCATCGGGCGTAAAATCGCAGGGAATATCGTTGGCTGAATGATAAGTAAGTCGTTTTGCTTCGCCACCGGAAGCGGGCATGATATAAACGTCCATGTTTCCGTAGCGGTCGCTGGCGAAGGCGATCCATTTCCCATCGCGGCTCCAGACGGGCATATAATCATGGGCTTCGTGAAGGGTAAGGGGAGTAGCGTCTCCACCATTGGACGAAACCTTGTAAAGATCTCCTTTGTAACTAAAAACGATGGTCTTGCCATCGGGCGAAAGGGCAGGATAGCGGAGCCATAGTGGTGTTTGCTGGGCAAAGGCCGATGACAGAACGTAGACTACCAAAAGCAGCAGGCATGTAAATCTTCTCATATTGAATCTTTATTTTAGTTTGAGGAAAATAAAGTTAAGTAAAGGGGATGTGGAAAATCAGGGAAATGGAAGGAAATCCCAAAAGATGGATAAGCGGTTGATGGGTCAGGCCACTATAGTGGCCTGACAGGACAGCGGGCGAGGTTCGGGAGTGACGATGATCGAAGCGATTCACGGTTTTGCCAATATTGGCTTATGGAGCATCTTGTCAATCGTAACGTCAGGCCACTATAGTGACTTGACGTTAATCAGTAGAAAGACGCTATCTGACCCTGGACCGTATTGAGATATTTCTTGCATTTAGTTTGTACCATTTTAACTACCCGTCAGGTCACTATAGTGGCCTGACGTTAATCAGTAGAAAGACGCTATCTGAACTTTCCACCGAATTCAGATAGTTCTTGTATTGTTGTTATGTTTTTAGCTGTCTTTGTCAGGCCACTATAGTGGCCTGACAGAGACAAGGTTTCTCTGAATGGTCTCTTTTTTGCTATTCTTACGGGTATATTCAAAAAGCATCAGAAACTATAAAACGATGAAAAAAATCAATCTTCTTTTTTGCTCAATAATCACCGGAATAACATTGCTTGCACAGGATCCCCTAAACATCATGACCTTCAATATACGCTACAACAATCCCGGCGACAGTCTGAACGCCTGGCCCAATCGGGTTGACAAAGTCAGTAGCCAGATCCTCTTTCATGAAGCGCATATTATAGGCGTACAGGAGGCTTTGCACGACCAGATGCAGGATCTTGACCGTGCCCTTACAAAATATAAATATGTAGGAGGAGCCCGCGATGATGGAAAAGAAAAAGGTGAATACTCAGCGATCTTCTTTGATACTACCCGTTTGCAGTTACTGCAATCACAAACATTCTGGTTGTCTCAAACGCCACAGGCTCCTGGCAGCAAAGGTTGGGATGCCGCCATTACAAGAATCGTAACCTGGGCAAAATTCAGGGATAAAAAAACAAAGAAGGAATTCTATCATTTCAATACCCATTTTGATCATATCGGGCAAGTGGCCAGGGCAGAGAGTGCAAAATTGTTATTAAAATATTCGAATGAGATCGCCGGCAAAATACCTTATATCGTAACAGGCGATTTCAATGCCAATCAGAACCAGGAACCTATTCAAATCATTCTGAACCCAAAAGATCCATTGCATCTGGTTGATGCGAAATCCATTTCATCAACCCCGCACTACGGTCCTGCCGGAACATTCAATGGCTTTCGATCAAAAGAAACCGGTGATTTGCCGATTGATTATATCTTTATAAAGCAGGCGGTAAAAGTTTTGCAGCACGCAACACTTTCTCAAACCTGGGAGGGAAGGTTTTCTTCGGATCATTATCCCGTATTTGCAAGAGTGGTCATTCAATAAATAATATCGTTTTTTTCCCTCTCCTGAGCTTGTCGAAGAATGGAGAGGGGCAGGGGTGAGGTAACATGATAACAGTCGAAAATATAATCAGAAAAAATCAACAGGGTTTTGCGCAGGTAGTAACCTTTGATCCTGTTCAGCAAAAGATATCAGCGATCGACCTTACTGAAAACAATAAGGGACTGGATGGAACAATTTTTAAAGACACAGACCTATTTTCTGCCTACCTAGAAGCCCTACGAAAAAAACAAAGCGCCGACTACTTGATCGGAGGTTATAATGAACTGAGAGGTCTTTATGGCAGGAGTGAATTGTTCAATACCCAAAAAACAGTCCGTTCTATTGATGGGCCGGTACCTGTAAATGATTTGAAAGTCCCCTCCACCGGCGGAGATGTAGAGGGGGCCGCCGAACCACGCCGCCTACATATCGGTACTGATGTCTGGGGCCCAGTTGGCACACCCGTTGTTGCATTCATGGGAGGAATGGTGCATAGCTTCGCTTTTAATGATCATTACGGCGATTATGGAGCTACCATCGTTTTAGCGCACCAGTTAGACAGCGTTCCTTTTTACACTTTGTACGGGCATGTTAGTGTACGTGATATCAGCTATATCAATGAAGGGGATTACGTGGTACGTGGACAGGAGATCGCTCATTTTGGCGATAAGCATGAAAATGGTCACTGGCCCCCGCATCTGCATTTCCAGATCATCGGAGATATGGAATTGTATGAGGGTGATTATCCCGGTGTATGCAGGTATTCTGAAAGAAAAAAATATTTAAAAAATTGCCCCGATCCGGATTTGATTTTGCAATTAAACAAATATATAGAGTGACAAAATAAAAAAATTGCATACTCTGTGCTATGCTATAATCTCCGCATTAAGACACAAGGAATCCAGCATCCGGTACCTAGCATCCAGTATCTAGCATCCAGTATCTAGTAACTCCTTCACAATCTCCTCCCATTCCTGTTGCACTGAATAACCGGGCATTCTGCGGGCGGCTTTATTGTACCAATAATTGGCATTGAAGGTATCGCCTTCTTCGCGGTGCAGGTAGGCATGTATCCATGATCCACTTTTATCATGAATATCCTGAGCAGTATGGTGCGAGGATTCCCAATCGTCTTTGCCGGCAAACCACAATGCTTTCAGATAAGCGGATATATTTTCCGGTGGTCGCTGCAATGATAAAGATGTTTTAAATTCTTCAAAATTCATGAAAAGCGGTTTAAGAAATATTAATGGATTTAAAGCAAGCCATAGGTGGTTAAAACTTTTAAGCCCCTCTCCTGCTTGTCGAAGGATGGAGAGGGGTTTGGGGTGAGGTTATCATTTCAAAAATCTAAACGCGTGACTCCAGCTATTGCGAAGAAATCCCGGTATACACCACAACATACATAAAGGTTCAATGGCACGTGCTGACTCAACCATACCCATATCTTCCGTTTCCCATCCGAACGAAGTAAGAATTCCGGTTACTGTTTTCTTCGCCTCATCATCATTGCCGCAAATGAACATGGTAGGTGTTCCTTCAATCAACGAAGGTCTATACATCACAGCATTGCCTACGCTGTTAAAAGCCTTTACAAGTTTTGCTTCAGGCAGGAGCTGTTGAATTCGTTCCATTAACGAATTATTTATATCTGTGAAATATTGCAACACCCCGTTTACAGGTGGATGGTGATGTATGGGATTCGTTGTATCAATGACTATCTTATCGACAAAATTGTGAAGTCCGGCTATTCTGATGGCTTCTTCAGCTCCGCTGCCTGCTGTTGCCAGCACGATCAGTTCCGCCGTCGCTGCGGTTTTTTCAAAGGTGTACACGGGTATCGAGGGATGATCGGATTTGAAATCTCCTAATTCTTTTTTATCAGGATTTCTTGTACCTAATACTACTTCGTGACCCTCACTTTTGAACGCATTGGCCAGTACCTGACCAACGATTCCGGAGCCAATAATTCCAATTTTCATTAGTTATGGTTTTTAAACAGCAATTTATTTAATTATTTACCAGCACCTGCGAATGGTTCATTAAATTTTGGTTCAGTCGCAATCATGTATAATTCTCCACCTAAAAACCAATCTCCGAATAAAGAATTGTTGTGACCAGGTAAGTTATATTTGCATTGACCACCTGTCTGTCATAGGCAGGTTTACATAAGACCATTCACCATCATGTCGAACCTGAATCTGAATACGGAAAAGAATTCCCTGAATGCAGCGGATAAGGAGTTTGAAAACAATATCCGGCCTTCCGTGATTTCGGATTTTGCAGGCCAGCAACAGATCATTGATAATTTAAAAATTTTCATACAGGCTGCAAAGATGCGGGGCGAGGCACTCGATCATATTTTGTTCCATGGTCCACCTGGATTGGGAAAAACGACATTGTCAAGAATTGTTGCGAATGAACTGGGGGTAAATATTAAAGAAACCTCAGGGCCCGTTATTGAAAAGCCGGGTGATCTTGCCGGTCTATTGACGAATCTTGAGCCACATGATGTATTGTTTATTGATGAAATCCACCGTTTGAGTACTGTCGTTGAAGAATATCTGTATGCAGCAATGGAAGATTACCGTATCGACATTATGATCGATACCGGTCCGAATGCAAGAAGTATACAGATCAATCTCAATCCATTTACGCTGGTGGGCGCTACAACAAGGAGCGGCCTTCTTACGGCACCGTTACTTTCGAGGTTTGCCATCAAATCCAGACTGGAATATTATACGGCAGAAACTTTGTTCCAGATCGTATTGCGCTCGGCCAATATACTAGGTACAAAAATCACCTCAGATGCGGCCAATGAAATTTCAAGGCGAAGCCGTGGCACGCCCCGGATTGCCAACGGGCTGCTGCGCCGCGTAAGAGATTTTGCGCAGGTACTTCACAATGGTGTGATTGATCTTGGTATTACACAGCATTCACTAAGGGCATTGAATGTTGATGAGCACGGATTGGATGAAATGGATAATAAGATCCTGGTAACGATCATCGATAAGTTCAAAGGCGGACCCGTTGGCATTAGCACGATCGCTACTGCAGTAGGAGAGGAGGCCGGAACCATTGAAGAAGTGTATGAGCCCTTCCTGATACAGGAAGGCTTTCTGCAACGAACACCGCGAGGCAGGGAAGTGACCTATAAAGCCTATGAACACCTGAAACGTAAACCGACAAACAGGGGTGATAATCTGCAACTAGACCTTTGAAACGCGAATAGACGCTAACCGGGCGCGAATTAACGAAAATATTTGCCACGCATATCGCGTATGAATTCGTGGTAATTCGTGAAATTCGTGGCAAGGCCGTAAAAAAAGGCTGCCTCCTGGCAGCCCTTAGGAATTTTATAAAGATGATGACCTAAACAGCTGGTGTAGGCACAACCAGTCTGAAGCCATTGCCGTGTATATTCACGATTTCAATGTTCGGATCTTCCCTTAGGTATTTACGGAGCTTCGCAATGTATACATCCATGCTTCTTCCGTTGAAATAAGTATCGCTGCCCCAGATCTTTTTTAAAGCCTGTTCTCTTGGAAGCAGGTCATTCATATGCTCCGCTAATAATTTCAGGAGCTCATTTTCTTTTGGCGATAATGTTTGCATTTTTCCGCTATGACTTAATTCCCTCAACTTGGGATTGAAATGATAGTTGCCCATTTCGAATTCCCTGTTTTCCTGCTCGCGGTTCGTTTCTTCGTTTCGCTTCAATATTGCTTTTATTTTCAGCAATAACACTTCGCTGTCAAAAGGCTTGGTAATGTAATCATCTGCTCCCAGTTTATAGCCCTGGATGATATCTTCCTTCATGGTTTTTGCGCTCAGGAAGAACAAAGGGATGTCGGGATCAACATCGCGGATTTCTTCTGCTAAAGTAAATCCATCCATATTCGGCATCATAATATCTAACAGGCACAGATCATATTTTTCGCGCTGAAAAGCGGCGAGGCCCAGCCTTCCGTCACGTTCTAGCGTAACATCAAAATCATTCAACTCTAAATAGTTTTTCAATACCATCCCCAGGTTCGCATCATCCTCGCATAATAAAATTTTCGGTTTTTTTCCTTCCATTGTTTGTAGATTTTAATTCAATTGAAATAAACATACGGTAAATAAAATTAAAGCATTTAGCAGTAATCCCAATTCAGCCGTAATTTTTTGTTAATATAACCCTGCAATACAGACCGGATAAAAAGAATAAGGTTATAAGTCAGGCCGGGCATTAACAAACATTCAACAATTTAGGAGGCTGAATGGGCGCCTGGCGTTATTTTTACCCTTCAATTCCAATGAATGCGGTTGACTCCAGATAATAAGTTTAAAAAGCTGGTCGTGATTGGGGATCGTTTACTCATCAGGCTGGCAAAACCCAACGAACGCACCGATAGCGGACTATACCTTCCTCCAGGGGTCCAGGAAAAGGAAAAAGTGCAGCAGGGCTATGTGATTAAAACAGGCCCGGGTTATGTTATTCCCATGCATATCGAAAATGAATCATGGAAAGGCGATGAAGAGCAGGTAAAATACGTTCCTCTTCAAGCCCGGGAGGGAGATTTGGCGATCTTTCTGCTCAACGCAGCCACAGAAGTGATGTATGAGGGTGAGAAATTCTTTATAGTTCCCCAAAGCGCTATCCTGATGTTGGAGAGAGAAGAGGATGTGTGAGATGTACGATGTACGAAGTTAGAAGTACGAAATACGAAGTAAGAAGTTTAAGAAATTCTATGTTCCTTCTATGTCCCTATGATTCTATGTGGTAAAAAAATTCTTGCACGGTTTTGAAACTGCCAGGGCGCATTCAATTTACCACATAGAATAATGGGGACATAGAGGAAAATAGTCACTACAGCCATGCCAAGAAAATTCTGTCCCTCGTTTCTTTCAATCCCGTAACTTTCCCTTCATAAATATTCTTATGGCTGATAGAGATGCTTTTGTTCAATTAATACAACAGGGCTATAGTTTTAAAGGGGAGCATTTCCGTATCGGTACGGCCATGTTGGGTGGAGAGATATTGGCAGGAGCAGAAGTATTGCTGCCTTTACGTACTATGAACCGCCATGGCCTGATAGCAGGCGCCACCGGCACCGGTAAAACAAAAACCCTGCAGGTGATTTCGGAAGGCCTTAGCAATGCCAGTGTTCCTGTTTTAGTAATGGATATAAAAGGTGATCTGAGTGGAATAGCGGCGGCCGGCACGGACAATGATAAGATCAAAGAACGTATGTCAAAAATGGGCGGCACTTATACACCTGCCAGCTATCCCGTGGAATTGCTGACTTTGAGCAATGAAAAAGGAGTGCGGTTGAGAGCAACGGTAACTGAATTTGGGCCGATCCTGCTGTCGAAGATCTTAGGATTAAATACTACACAGGAGGGCGTGGTGGCGATGATCTTTAAATATTGCGATGATAACGCAATGCCATTGCTCGACTTGAAAGATTTTATCAAAGTATTGCAATATGTGAGCAATGAAGGTAAATCGCTTATCGAAAAGGATTATGGCAAGATATCGACCTCAACAACCGGAACGATTTTGCGGAAGGTGATTGAACTGCAGCAACAGGGCGCAGATGTTTTTTTTGGCGAACCGTCTTTTGAAATAGATGACCTGTTGCGTATCTCCGACGATGGAAGAGGAATGATCAGTGTGTTAAGGGTTACAGATATGCAAACCAAACCTAAATTGTTTTCAACCTTCATGCTTGGCCTGTTGGCGGAGCTATACGCAACTTTGCCCGAGGAGGGTGATATGGAGAAGCCTAAACTCGTGATGATCATTGACGAAGCACATTTGGTTTTCCAGGAAGCTACGGAGGCTTTATTACAACAAATAGAAACCGTTATAAAGTTGATCCGCTCAAAAGGAGTAGGCATATTCTTTTGTACGCAAAATCCGCAGGATATACCTGCCGGCGTGTTGTCGCAACTGGGCTTGAAAGTACAACATGCGTTGCGTGCATTTACAGCAGCCGATCGTAAAACCATTAAACTGGCGGCCCAAAATTATCCTGAAACCACATTTTATGATGTGGATGAATTGCTGACCCAGCTCGGGATCGGAGAAGCATTCATTACGATGCTGAATGAAAAAGGAATTCCTACTCCCCTGGTGCACACAATGCTTGTTCCGCCACAATCAAGAATGGATGTGTTGAGTGATAGCGAAATTGAATCACTGGTGAATAAGTCCAGGCTTGCAAAAAAATATGCCGAAACGGATGATACCGAAAGTGCGTATGAAATATTAAATGCAAAAATGGAAGAAGCAGCGGCAAAATCTGAAGAGCAGGCTGTAGAAAAGAAAACATCTAAGCGTCCTGAAAAATCCACTATGGAAAAGGTATTGGATAATTCCGTTACCCGGCAGATCGGCCGTACCGCAGCCAATGTGATCACGAGAAGCTTACTCGGCGCCCTGGGACTCGGAGGAAGAAGCAGTACAAGAAAAAGAAAGAGTTCCAATAGTTGGTTTTAGAACACTTATCTTGAAAATATTCCATTCATTATTTAAATACCAAATAACATGAACAAGCTGCTTTTATCAGCCGCAGTCACATTGTTACTGACTGCCTGTGAGCAAAAACCAGACAATGCATCATCTTATCCAACCGGCTCTGATTCCTCTGCTGTTGTTGGGGCAACTTCTGCAGAAGAAAAAGAGGAACGAAATAAAGAAACTGCCCTGGCTAGTGCGAGGGCTATCGCAACCGGCAATATGGATTCTGTTCTTAAAGACGTAACAGCTGATGTTACAGACTACGGCGATGGGGGCGGGGATGTTATTAAAAATAAGGATACATTAACAACCATGCTTAAAAGCTTTGCCACAGCTTTTCCCGACTGGAAGGGCGATAATTTGATGGCGGCAGCAGATGGTGACTATGTATATGTATATGGCGACTGGAGCGGAACTTTTAAAAATGATTTTATGGGGATGAAAGCAACGGGTAAGCCATTCAAATTCAAAGACGTTGATATTTTTAAATTTAATGACCAGGGAAAAATCATTGAGCACCGGTCAATCCAGAAATTCGCAACAATGATGGAGCAGATAGGAGCACAACCATCAAAAAAATAATCATTTCTGTCGACAAAGATGTCCTTATGAATTTTGGGTCGACCTTCGATGGTCGACCGCATTTCACTTTAACCTGATCATCCCATCTTTATCAACTTCAATTTTATTTTCAGCCTGGAGAAAATGAACCACTCTCCAGGCTTTTTCTTTTTTGATTCCGGGAAGTTGATTCAGAAGATCCCTGCTTTGAAATGGTTTTGGCTGGATAAGGGCAATAATTTTCCGATGAATTTTTTCGAATTCTTCCGAAGAAAGATCATGATTGTGGTGATCTAAGCAAGTGTCGCAGATACCGCACGGCTTCACTGTGGTATCACCGAAATAAATTCCGATGATCGTACTGCGGCAGGTTTTTTTATCATCGATATATTTTACAAATGACCTGATACGATCTGATAATTGCTGCCTGCGTTTCTTGTGGTTTTCTTCATTGATGAACAGATCCTCTGTGCGAACCCTGTTTTGAATAAAAAAGATCTGGGGCGAATCTTTTTGCGGTGTGTACCTGATAATTGAAAAAGCCTGCAATTGTTTCAGCGAACTTCTGACAAACTCTCCATCCTGCCGTAAAATAAAAGCGATGGCTCTTTCATAGATAAAAACCGGCTGGTCGAAAATCCCTTCATATGTTCTCAACAAGGTCTTGATAACAGGTTCAAGGTCAGGATGACTGTTCTCAAATTCATATAATATTTCTTTGTTTGTTGTGAATTGTATTCGGGAGGGAAGAAAAACCTGCTCATTGAAACTGAGCAATTGTTCCTGTTCCAATGCTTTTAATGAATACAAAGCCAATTGTGTATCGTGATTGAATTTTCTAATAAAATCATTCATATCGAAATCATAATAATTTCCTTCGCCCAATCCGGAGGGTACCTGCAGGTAGTTCATTAATGACTGGTATACCAAACGTATTTGATCCGTTGCCGGAAAACGGATCTGCGGTAAGTTTTGTAATTCTTCCGGTTCCTTTGCTTCATATAACAAAACGGCGTAAGCCTTTTTGCCATCTCGCCCCGCGCGGCCTGCTTCCTGGTAATAGTTCTCCACGCAATCAGGAGCATCTGCATGTATCACAATCCTCACATCAGGCTTATCAATCCCCATACCAAAGGCATTGGTGCAAACCATCGTTCTCGTCTGATTATTGATCCACGCTTCCTGTTTTGCACTCCGTTCGTCAGGCGTCAATCCGGCATGATAAAAACCGGAAACAATACCGTGCATGTTCAACAGATCGCTTATATCTTTTGTTCGCCTCCTGCTTTTGCAGTACACGATACCACTTCCCATAACTTTTTGCAGGATGTCTATGATCTTGTTGATCTTGGAATCAACTTTAAAAACGCTGTACGATAGATTAGGACGCTCAAAAGACTGGCGAAAAACGCTGTGTTTTTTAAAGACCAGTTTCTCGCAAATATCTTCTTGTACATCCGGCGTAGCGGAAGCAGTAAGAGCGAGTACGGGAACACCAGGCAATTCTTTACGCAGCTCGGAGATACGCAAATAAGGCGGACGGAAATCGTAACCCCACTGCGAAATGCAATGTGCTTCATCAACGGCAATCAGACTGGTATTAAAAGATGGAAGATATTCCAGAAAAAGATTTGTTTCCAGCCGCTCCGGAGATACATACAGGAATTTACAGTTGCTTTCTCCGGCAACCTTGAGCACATTGATCACTTCTTTTCTGCTCATGCCCGAGTAGATCGCATAGGCCGTGATATTTTTTTTTCGAAGATTCTCTACCTGGTCTTTCATCAATGCGATCAATGGACTAATAACGAGGCACAAGCCTTCCATAGCCATAGCCGGCACCTGGAAGCAAACAGACTTGCCACCACCCGTTGGCAGCAATGCCAAAACATCGCGGCCCTGAAGAATAGATTGAATAATATCTTCCTGCAGCGGGCGGAAAGATTCATAGCCCCAGTATTGTTTAAGGATGCAATGGATATTCAAGGTGGTGCCAATTAATTTGTTCTACGACGTGTAAACCGTAGCGGCTCAAATTTAATGAATTACCGTAAGCCCGGTGAGGTCAAACCACTTTCTTCACAAACAGCCGCACCGAATTCACTCCCAATACAACATCACTCAACCCCATTAACAATGCGCCAAAGGTCGGAGTCAGTAAACCAAAAGCTGCAATCGGAATAGCTACAATGTTGTAGAAAAATGCCCAGAAAAGATTTTGTTTGATGGTGATATATGTATGTTTTCCCAATCCCAGGGATACAGGAAGATTCTTCAAACCATAGTTCATCAGTACCACATCGGCCGTTTGCATGGCGATATGTGAAGCGTCGCTCATGGAAATACCGATCGTGGCTTTAGCAAGAGCAGGGGCATCATTGATGCCATCACCTACCATAACCGTGGGCGACTTCCTGGTCAGTTCTTCGATGACCTTTAATTTTTGTTCAGGGGTTTGTTCTGCAATCACTTCATCAATGCCCAATTCACCTGCGAGTGTTTTGCATTTTTCGTACCGGTCGCCACTTAATAAAAATGTTCTTATATTTTTCTTTTTTAAATAACTGATCACTCCTGCAGCTTCGTTTCGAATTTCATCTTTAACATCGATCCATCCTACCAATTGACTATTTTTTAAAACATAAATATTATGCGATTTATCTTCTGTAAGTCCTTCAGCTATTTTGTATGACCCAGCAATGAATTCATCACCGGCTTTATCCGTTGCTCTCATGCCGGTTCCTTTTATTTCTTCCATCTTTTCCCATCGGATCTCATTTTTTTGTTTCCAGGCGGTGGTAAGTGATTTGGCTATTGGATGGTTCGAATATTTTTCAAGCGAAAAAACAATGCGTTTGAATTCTTCTTCAGTCAAAGCACGAGATAGTATTGAAAAATTTGCAATCTTAAATTGCCCGGTTGTCAGGGTTCCGGTTTTATCAAATACTACCTGCCTGATATCTTTGAAAAGTTCGAGGCTTTTTGCATTCCGGAAAAGCACGCCATTTTTTGCGGCTCTGCCCAATCCCACAGCAATGGCCGCGGGTGTGGCAAGTCCCATCGCGCAGGGGCATGCGATCACAAGAACCGCAATGCTTCGCATGAGTGAAGGTGTAAATTCCTGCAGGATTATATAATTAACAATAAAAGTGACTGCTGCAATGCCTAAGACCACCGGAACAAAAATAGCACTGATCCTGTCTGCCATTTGTTGAACGGGTGGCTTTTCCCCTTGCGCCTGCTTTACCAGGTTAATAATGTTTGATAGAACAGAATCCTTCGCCTCGGCGGTCACCTGAGCCTTGATGGTTCCATCGATGACAAGGCTTCCACCGATAAGATTGTCTTTTGCTTTTTTTTCCAGCGGCAGACTTTCCCCGGTAATGATGGCTTCATTAACACTCGCGTTCCCCCATAAGATCTTACAATCGGCAGGCACCTGCTCGCCTGATTTTATCAGGATAAGATCGCCGTGTTTCAATTGTGTATTTTCGACCGGAAAGATCAACTCATGGTGATTTTCATCGAACGCGATCATATTGGCCATCACTTTTTGAGATTTAGCCAGATTATTTAGAGCTTTCTGCGTTGATTGAACCGAAGCATCTTCCAGGTAATTGCCCAGAAATACAAGCGTAATGATGGCAGCAGCGGTTTCATAAAACAGGTAACCCTCACCTAAATTTAAAAGAGTGCCCACCAGGCTATAAATGAAAGCCGCGGTTGCTCCAATAGCGATCAATACATTCATATTCGGCATCCCGTTGCGTAGGCTTTTAATAGCGCTTCTTCCAAAAAAATCCATCCCAACGATATATACAGGTAAGCACAAACCAAGTTGTACCCAAGGATTCATTAGCCAGTGAATGTGGATCAATCCTTCTAACATATGAAACATCAGGGGCAGGGTGAAAATAAGGCAGAATAAAAACCGCTGTCCATGGCTTTTAAAGATCTTTTTCCGCGGTACCACTGTCGTTAAGGAATCTGCCTTAACAGTGTATCCAAGACTTTCAATGCCCTTTTGCCATTTTTGTTTATTGTTTTCGCCATTCATTTCGAATGCAACCTCCCCATTAATTGGGTTTACCTTAACATCCTGCAAACCCTCTTTCTGAAGATACTTGCTGATTGTTAACGCACAATTAGAACAGGTCATCCCTTCTACTTTCCAATTTACCTTTTCCATTGATCTATTTTAATTTGTGCTGCAAAGTTACCAGGTCTGCATTCTCCAGTGTTACCAATGAGGAAATAATAAATACACGTGGTTGCAATCAGGGTTTAAAGTTTAAGTGTTTAAAGTTTAAGGTTTTTGATGATATTGTTATATCAATCAGACCTTAGATCCTAAATAGCCTCAAACCTTAAACTTTAAACCCTTTCACATGGAAATGATCGTTGCTCTAGCGGATATCTATGAAAAGGCGAGGCAATTCTGGCAAGCAGTAAACGACGGAAAAATAATTGCTTTTCATGGTGAAATGGGTAGTGGTAAAACAACTTTTATTCATGCTTTGTGTGAAGTAAAACACGTTAGCAGTTCTTTCAGCAGCCCTACATTTTCAATAATTAATGAATACTTATTTCCCGGTGGAGCCATCTTTCATATCGATTTGTATCGGCTGAAAGATGAAGACGAAGCAATTCGTGCCGGCGTTGAGGATTGTTTCTATTCAGGCAATATTTGCCTGGTGGAATGGCCAGAAAAAGCGCCCGGTATCTTTCCGGAAAATACACTCCATATTTACGTTGATTTTATCGATAGCCGGACACGCAGGTTACGTTTAGGCGATAAATAAGTATATTTGACCGGATACATTTCAAGACTGATTTAAATTAACTGCTAACTGTAAACTGTCAAGTTCCATGTCCCAGCAAAGACCGCTTATCAGCACATCTTTCAGTTACGAAACTTTAGAAGAAACGCTTGATATTAAACCCCAGGGAGCACAGTTACATATCGGCATTCCAAAAGAAACAGCTTTCCAGGAAAACAGAATTGCATTAACACCCGATGCCGTGGGTGTACTGATCAGTAATGGTCACAATGTTGTACTTGAACACAATGCAGGCGATGCCGCACATTTCCGCGACAAAGACTACAGCGAAGCCGGTGCAAAGATCGTTTATGATAAGGCCGAGGTTTTTAAAGCGCCAATTCTTGTAAAATCTGCGCCGATTGTAGATGATGATCTTCCATTCCTGCAGCTGAACCAGCAGATCATTTCCCCTATTCACATGTCTGTAATGAAAGCGGAACTGTTGGAAAAGATGATGGAGAAAAAAATCACCGGCATTTCATTTGAAGCCTTGCGCGATGATAGCGGCACCTACCCGATCGTACGCAGTATGAGCGAAATTGCAGGAAGCTCTGTGATGTTGATAGCTGCACAATACCTCAGTTCGGCCAACCATGGCAAAGGTGTTTTGCTGGGTGGTATTTCCGGTATTCCCCCCACCAAAGTCATTATTCTTGGAGCAGGGATTGTAGGTGAATATGCTGCGCGTGCGGCTTTGGCATTGGGCGCATCGGTAAAGGTTTTTGATAACAGTGTATACCGGCTGAAGCGATTGCAGAATAATATTGGTCACCGCCTCTGGACGTCAGTTATAGAACCACGCATTCTTTCCAAGCAATTAAAAACCTGCGAGGTGGCGGTAGGTGCACTTGGCACACAGGGTGGCCGCACGCCTGTAGTAGTGACTGAAGAAATGGTAAGCAATATGCGCCCCGGAAGTGTGATCATTGATGTAAGTGTTGACCGGGGCGGATGTTTTGAAACCGCCGAAATAACCACACATGAACACCCGATTTTTTTAAAATACGGAGTGATCCACTATTGCGTGCCGAATATCCCTTCCGGTTTTGCCCGCACCGCTTCCCAGGCCATCAGTAATGTATTGATGCCGCTGCTGCTCGAAGCAGGGGAGGAAGGTGGATTTGAAAACCTTGTCTGGCATAAAGTGCACCTGCGCACCGGTATTTATTTATTCAAGGGAGCTTTAACAAATTTCCACCTCAGCCAGCGCTTCGATCTGAAATATACAGACCTGAATTTGCTAATCGCCAGCCAACGATGATAGCTGATTAGCCGATGGCTAATCATCACATCGGCTAATCGCACATCACATCGCCTAATTATCTTTTATATTCTACTATCGAAATTTTTTCTTCACAAAAGCCATATTCCTGGATATCGTTTGAACTCACTATAATCAATCTATCCGAACAATAGTCCCTGATCAGTTGCTGATACAATTCTATTCCTTCTGTATCAAGATTTGTGCAGGGTTCATCCAGTAGTACTACAGGCGTATTTGAAAAAATGGCCTGGGCCAGTTTTATCCGCTGTTTCATCCCGGACGAGTAGTAGCGGATTTGCTTTTTAGCTGCCGCCTCCAGCCCAACAATTGACAGGATCCGTGGAATAGTGCTGCCGGGCAAAAGAGGTTTGAACTTATGATGAAATTCCAGCAATTCCACAGCCGTCATTTCTTCAATCACCTCAAGGTAAGGCGCCGCAATCGATATATATTTAAATGCATGATCCGCAGGAATGTTCCGGATAGGGGATTCTTGATTCTGAATTCCGGATTCTAACCTCGTACTTCTAACTTCGTACTTAATCTCTCCCTCACTCATAGCAACAGCACCTCCGATGACCTGTAACAATGTGGACTTCCCGGAGCCGTTTGGTCCTGTAATGGCGTAACTGTGTCCGCTGGTGAAATTGTAAGAGAATTTTTGAAATATCCAATCGCGATTAAAGCGTTTGCATACCTCAGAAAGAGAAATCGTCATCATTTCCGATTTTGGAGTGACGCTTAATAATGCCGGTGCGCGAAGTATTGATGAATTGAACGATCTGTTCCTTGACAGGGCTCGAATCAAAGTTTTTTTCTATTAATGCAAGAGCGGCGGAAGTGGTATGTTTTTCAACAAAAAGTATATGATAGATGTTTGAGATCTCAGCGATGGTTTCTTTCGGCATTTTGCTCCGCTGCAATCCTACAATATTAATTCCCATATAGCTCAACGGCTCACGCGCGGCCTTCACGTAAGGGGGCACATCTTTACGGATAACCGTATGTCCGGCTACATAGGTATGTGCACCTACCCGTGTGAACTGGTGAACCCCGGCAAGACCTCCCAGGATCGCATGATCGTCGACTGTAACATGCCCGGCTAATTGAACTCCATTTGCAAGAATAACATAGTTACCCAATATACAATCATGGGCTACATGTGCATAGGCCATCAAAAGGCAATGGCTGCCAACAACTGTTTTCCACCTATCTTTTGTTCCCCTGTTTACAGTTACACATTCGCGTAGGGTGGTATGGTCTCCGATTTCCACAGTGGTGTCTTCTCCCACAAACTTTAGGTCCTGCGGAATAGCGCCTATTACAGCGCCGGGAAAAATCTTACACGATTTGCCAATTGTTGTGCCGCTTGCTATCACTGCATTAGACATAATATGGGTATCATCGCCAATCGTTACATTATTATTTATTACAGCAAAAGGGTCTATTGTAACATTGTTTCCAATTTTTGCATCGGGATGGATATGTGCGAGGGGGCTGATCATACTTAGGCTTTAGGTCGTTTTACAATTTGGGCTACCAGGTCTGCTTCAGTTACCAATTTATCGCCAACGAAAATCGATCCCTTCATTTCACATATGCCTCTGCGGATAGGATGAGTAAGTTCCATTTTAAGGATCATGGTATCGCCCGGCACAACTTTCTGTTTGAATTTACAGTTTTCAATTTTCAAAAAGTAAGTATCATAGTCGTCGGGTGAATCCTTCCGTATTGAAAAAAGACCACCTGTCTGAGCCAGTGCTTCGATCTGCAACACACCCGGCATGATGCAGTTTCCGGGAAAATGCCCCTGGAAAAAAGGTTCATTATAAGTCACATTTTTTATAGCCACTACATGCCTGTCCGTCAGTTCAATCACCTTGTCAACAAGCAGGAAAGGATAGCGGTGGGGGAGTATTTTTTCGATCGCCTGGATATCAAGAACGGGTGGCCGGCAGGGATCATATTTTGGAATCTCCTGTTTGTATTTATATTTTTTTATATGCTCCTTTATCTTGCGGGCAAAATTTATATTGGATGCATGCCCCGGCCTGTTAGCAATAATATGGGCTTTAAATGGAAACCCAACCAGTGCCAGATCTCCCACTACATCGAGTAATTTGTGGCGGGCAGGTTCATTAGGAAACCTGAGTTGAAGATTATTAAGAATTCCTTCTTCACTTACCTGCACGTCGGGCAGGTTAAACACCTTCAGTATTCTCTTTACCTGTTCAGGGGTCACCGGTTTGTCAATAACAACGATCGCATTGTTCAGGTCTCCCCCTTTAATTAGGTTATTTGCATGAAGCGCTTCTAATTCATGAAAAAAACAAAAAGTGCGACAGGGAGCAATTTCTTCATTAAAATCCTCCATGTTTTTCAGTGCGGCATGCTGTGTGCCCAAAACCGGAGAATTAAAATCTATCAGTGTATTGATCCTGTAGCCGTTGTAGGGCAGGGCCACCATTTCAACCTTACGTCCTTCATCTACAAAGGTGATATTGTGCTGGATCGTGTAAAAAACTTTCTTGGCATCCTGCTTTTTGCTTCCGGCTTTTTTCAGAAGTTCAACAAACGGGTGTGCGCTTCCATCGAGTATGGGCACTTCCTCTCCATCAATTTCAATCAATGCATTGTCTATCTGCATACCCACCAGCGATGCCATCAGGTGTTCAATGGTGCCTACTTTGGCGCCATTGGCCTCAACGGTGGTGCTACGGGTTGTTTCTATAACATTATCTACATCGGCTTTTACAGTGGGTTTACCGGGCAGATCGATCCGCTGAAATACAATTCCTGTATTCGGTTCGGCCATTTTAAGCCTCATGGTAACCGAGTGCCCGGTGTGGATGCCTGCTCCTGAAATAGAGATCTCATTCTTTATAGTATGCTGAAAATGCTGTCCGTTCTCATTCATTATCTCCATAGCCACGAAAGTATGAAAACTTACGGATTTTTATTTTAGCAGGTTGGGCCTCAGGAAAGCAGCAATAAAAACAATGCTGGGAAGATGGAAGTATATACGAAGTGTGCAAATAGTAAAGAATTCGGGGACTTGTACGGGTAATATCAGATCCCCGCTTTTTCGGCAAGCAATTGTTTCACCATATTTTCCAGCTCAATGATTCGCTTTTCCAGCTCGGGAAGGTTACGCGTTACTGCCTGGCTGCGTAAGGCACTGGCATAATCGAAAGCTGGCGACCCGGTGACGGAAGTATTAGGCGTTTTGATGGATTTGCTAACACCACTTTGAGCATTGATCCTGCTGCCATCGGCAATCTGGATATGTCCCACTATGCCAGCCTGTCCGCCGATCATAACATTATGACCAATTTTCGTACTGCCACTTACTCCTGCCTGAGCGGCAATAGCAGTATTATTGCCCACTTCTACATTATGCGCTATCTGGATCAGGTTATCGAGCTTTGCCCCTGACTTTATAACTGTAGACCCCATCGTTGCGCGATCGATGGTTGCATTGGCGCCGATCTCAACCTGGTCTTCTACGATAACATTGCCAATCTGCGGCACTTTTTTAAATGTGCCATCCGCCTGCGGAGCAAAGCCAAATCCATCACTTCCTATCACTGTACCGGCATGCACCGTTACATTTTTTCCCAACACACAGTCATGGTAGATCTTTACACCGGGGTGCAACATTGTGTTATCATGAATGCGCACGTTATTGCCGACATAAACACCGGGGAAAATTTTAACATTGTTTCCAATGACGGCATTTTCGCCGATATAACTGAAAGCACCAATAAACACGTTCGTTCCGAGTACGGCCGTTTTTGAAATATAAGAAGGTTCCTGGATTCCATGCATCTGCTGGGTCCGCATCTCCTGGTATTTTGAAAGCAAGATGGCAAAGGCAGAATAAGCATCCGGTACGCGGATAAGTGTTGAACTAAGAGGCTTCTGCAGAGTCTGGGATTCGTTCACGATAATGATCGAGGCACCGGTATGATACAGATAATCTTCATATTTTGGATTAGCCAGGAAGGATAACTGGCCGGGTTGTGCTTCTTCGATCTTGCCAAAAGATCCGATAGATGCATCTGGATTTCCTTCGATTTTTCCGTTTATGATCAACGCTATTTGCGATGCAGTGAATTGCATAGTATAGACTTTAAGCAATGAGCAGTGGCCGTACCTGTTAGCAATTTACACTATAAGACGGCATCTGTATTTAAATAACAAATATAATTTTTTTTCACAGGGCTGGCCAAGGTGTGATGGATGAGCGCATTATCTACTTTGGAAATATCTTTTACCGATCCGTCTTTCAAAAGTATCTGGATACGTTCTTCAGAAGGATCATAGGTTGTATTTACTGCTTCACCCGCAAAAATAAAATAGCTGCTTTCTTTTTCAGTAACGCCGAGAAACAGACAAATCTTATTCCGCATGGTTTCAATTATGGCTTCATCAACGGGTTCAGCCTGTAATTTAACTTTTAATAAACGACGTTCCACTAAAAGCCTGCAAAGAATAGAAAGAATTTTATCTGGGTGTGCCATCCAGTTTTTAATGGTAGCCAGTACATCATAATCGTCCAGCAAACAGAATTTGTTAAGATGGTTTATGAATTGGTCCGATTGATTATTACTCAAGAAAAAATCAAAGGTGGGAGAACTCGATGGAACGCTCATTCCCCCCGATATCAGCTCCTTTGCCCGTTCAACGATTTTTACCAGCATCATCTCAGCACTTAAGACGGCTTTATGAAGATAAACCTGCCAGTACATCAATCGCCTCGACACCAGAAATTTTTCGATCGAATAAATCGCCTTTTCTTCCACCATCAGTTGGCCCTCATGGACGGTAAGCATTTTGATGATCCTGTCGTACCCGATCACACCTTCAGAAACGCCGGTGAAAAAACTATCCCGTGTCAGGTAATCCATGCGGTCAACATCGAGTTGACCGGAAATAAGTTGATGCAGGAATTGTTTAGGGTATTTATCAGTAAATATCTCAATGGCCATATCCAACTGACCATTCAATTCTTTATTCATTAACTGCATGATCAGAATCGAAATTTCTTCATGGGATACATCCTTTACCAAAATGTTCTCCAACGCATGGGAAAAGGGCCCGTGCCCCGCGTCGTGTAACAAGATGGCTGCCTTCGCTGCAACCTTTTCTTCCGTGGTGATCAGTATGCCTTTATTATCCAGTTCATTCAGTGCATTACACATTAAATGATAGGCCCCCAGGGAATGATGAAGCCGGGTATGAACCGCCCCTGGATAAACAAGGTGAGCGAATGCCATCTGGTGGATCCGTCTCAGTCGCTGGTAATACGGATGAGCAATGATATGTAGCAAAAGCGGGTGATCAATTGTAATAAATCCATATACCGGGTCATTGATGATTTTTCGAGTATGAGTCATTCGCTGCTCCTGATTTGTTAAAATTATTGCCAAATTCAGCGGACAAAAGTACAAAGGCTGAGTGGATAAAATAATTTTGGTAGCTTTCGAACCAATACATGCATTCTTTCATATTCGGGCAGGATAGATCTTCACAATCAGCCATAAAACACAATCTACTAGATGTCATTAGGAAAAATTCTTTGGATAGATGATGAAATAGAAAGTCTTCAGTCGCAAATATTGTTTTTACAGAATAAGGGGTACGAAGTTAATGCCCTGACAAACGGATTCGATGCTCTCGATTACGTGAAAGATCATCCGGTAGATGTGGTATTGCTCGACGAAACAATGCCGGGCATTACAGGGCTTGAGACCCTGGCTAAAATAAAGGAGCTAAATTCACAGATACCTGTTGTTCTGATTACAAAAAATGAAACTGAGAACCTGATGGATGATGCGATCGGTAGCCAGATCACTGATTACCTGATCAAGCCTGTCAATCCCAATCAGGTGTTATTAAGCCTGAAAAAGATCATCGACAATAAAAGATTGGTAGGAGAGAAAACAACGACTGCTTATCAACAGGAATTCCGGAATCTGTTCATGGCTTTAAACAGCAATCCCGACCACAACTCCTGGATGGACATTTATAAAAAACTTGTTTACTGGGAACTTGAAATGGAGAAAAGTGATAGCCCTGAGATGCGTGAGGTTTTTCATACGCAAAAAAATGAAGCCAATACTGAATTCTTCAAATTTGTGTCGAGACACTATCCAAAATGGGTAAATCCGAAAGGCGACGATGGCCCAATCATGTCGCACACATTGTTTAAGCACAAAGTTTTCCCGCATATAGAGAAAGGAGTTCCAACATTCTTTTTATTGCTGGATAATCTGCGCTTTGATCAATGGAAAGCAATACAACCCATATTTGCCGACAGCTTCAGGATACTGGAAGAAGATACTTTTTACAGCATTCTGCCTACAGCCACTCAATACAGCCGCAATTCCATTTTTGCAGGCATGATGCCCATGGAAATTGAAAAGCAATTTCCATCACAATGGAAAAATGATGATGAAGAGGGCGGAAAAAATTTACACGAAGAGGAACTTTTTCGACTGCAATTAAAAAAGCTTAGAAGAGAAGACATGCGGTTTTCTTATACCAAAGTATTAAACCACCAGGCCGGACAGGATCTTGTGAACAATATTCATAACCTGATGGGCAATGATCTGAATATTATCGTATACAATTTTGTTGATATGATGAGCCATGCACGAACGGAAATGGAGGTACTAAAGGAACTGGCCGGCGATGAAACAAGTTATAGATCGGTAACGAAAAGCTGGTTTGAGCACTCTCCCCTGCACCAGGCCCTGAAGAAAGTAGCCGATAAAAAGATCAACCTGATCCTGGCAACCGATCATGGAAGCGTTCGTGTTAAAACGCCCGCCAAGGTGATAGGGGACAAACAAACAACTACCAATCTCCGATACAAGCATGGACGTAATTTGAATTACGACAGCAAAGAAGTTTTGGCATTTCGTGATCCCAAAGAAGCCGGCTTACCCGTGCCTACCGTGAATTCATCCTACATTTTTGCGAAGGAAGATATATTTCTCTGCTATCCTAATAACTACAATTACTACGTCAATTATTACCGCAATACATTCCAGCATGGTGGGGTCAGCCTTGAAGAAATGATTATACCTGTGATCAAGATGACTAACAAATAATCATCCTGCAAAGGCTGTGGAAAAATAATACAGGCTCTCCTGCCTATGTTTGTATAGATAGGCTAGTTTCGCAATAAACAAAAACCGCTGGAAAGCAGTTATGAAATATACGCAAACAATATTGGACAAAGCTGAGAGAATACTGCACGAAGCGGGGTATGTGGTCCGTTATGAGCGCGGCACTTTTCAAAGTGGCTATTGTATACTGGAACAACGAAAAGTTGTTGTACTGAATAAATTCCTTCAGACTGAAGGCCGCATTAACACCCTGTTAGATATCATTCCACAACTTAATATCCAACCCCAATTATTAACAGCCGACTCGAGGAAAATGTACGAAGCCATACGATTGAAGTCGGAAGTTTAAAGTACGAAGTACGAAGTCTGAAATACGAAGTTTAAGAAATTCTATGTTCCTTCTATGTCCCTATGATCCTATGTGGTAAATTGACTGCGCCTGGGACAGTTTCAAAACTGTGCAAGATTTTTTTACCACATAGGATCATAGGGACATAGAAGGAACATAGGAGAAATTATTTTTTTATTCATTCGTATTTTGACTTCGTACTTCAAACTTCATACTTCGTACTTTGTATTTCGTACTTCGTATTTCGTATTTTTGGCCGGTGAGTTTTTCTCCTCTTAAAATAACTTTTCTCGGAACTGGTACCAGCAGCGGCATTCCCATGATCGGCTGCGACTGTTATGTATGTTCTTCTGAAGATAAAAAGGACAAACGGTTACGCTCTAGCATTATGGTGCAGTCCGGGAAAACGACACTGGTCGTAGATGCGGGTCCTGATTTCCGTTACCAGATGTTACGGGCAAAGGTGAAACGGCTGGATGCTATTGTTTTCACGCATCCGCACAAAGATCATGTAGCCGGATTGGATGATGTGCGGGCATACAATTTTTTTACAGGTCTGCCTATGCAGGTATTTGCGAATGAAATGACCCAGGAAGTGCTGATCCGTGAGTTTCCGTATGCCTTTGCCGACAAGAAATATCCCGGGGTTCCGGAAATTGATCTCAATACCATCGCCATGGATCCTTTTCGGGTAGGAGATATCGATGTGATCCCTATCATGGTCTGGCATTTAAAAATGCCAGTGATGGGATTTCGTTTTGGAAATTTTACTTATATCACGGACGCTAATAAAATTGAGGCACAGGAAAGGGAAAAGATAATGGGAAGCGGGGTTTTGGTACTGAATACGCTGCGAAAAGAGAAACATATCTCACACTTTTCGCTCAGCG
Source organism: Chitinophagaceae bacterium (assembly GCA_014379345.1). Taxonomy (GTDB): domain Bacteria; phylum Bacteroidota; class Bacteroidia; order Chitinophagales; family Chitinophagaceae; genus Flavitalea. Next base: position 10,062 of record JACMLY010000152.1, on the reverse strand, counting down.
AAGCAATTATTTTGTCGCAGGAACTGAATATACCTCAGACATATTTTACGCATATGAGCCACCAGATGGGCCGGCATGAAGAGATCAATAAAGAATTGCCCAACGGAGTACTGTTATCATACGATGGGCTGACAATACACGTATAAATTGCGTGAAAACCTCATGGTCATTTTTTAGACTGGTGTTAACTTGCCATTATAACTTTTTATGTGGCGGGTATCAAAGACTATTTTTCTTTTTCTAAGAGAGAGCGGACCGGCGCTTTGATTCTGATCATTCTCATTGTAATAATTTATTTATTGCCTGCATTTTTTGCAACACCCAAAAGATCACTCGATCCAAAAGCCGTTGAAGAAATGAAACAACAAATGGCTGAGTTAAAAAGAACTGATCGCGACACTAACGAGAATTTTTCAGGTGAAGGAAAAGAAAATTATATGTCAGATCATGAACCATCTTACAAGCATCAACAAACCATACTACTATTTCAGTTTGATCCAAACACACTCTCAGCAGGTGGATGGAAAAAATTAGGGCTGAACGACCGCACTATTAAAACCATTTCGAACTACATTTCAAAGGGCGGAAAATTCAGAAAACCAGAAGATATAAAGAAGATTTACGGTTTGCGAAGAGGACAGTATGAGCAACTTTTACCATTCGTCCTGTTAAAAAGCAACGACCTTGAAAAAAAACAGCGTGATAGTTCATATGCGATTATAAGCAACTACCGTAAAATGGCTACCCGCCCGCATGCGATCATCGATATAAATTCGGCAGATACTTCCCTGTTGATCGCTCTGCCCGGCATTGGAACAAAACTGGCAAACCGTATTCTTCATTTTCGCGATAAACTTGGTGGATTTTATTCCGTTGAACAGGTAAGAGAGATATATGGTTTGCAGGATTCCGCTTTTCAAAAAATAAAGCCCTTTCTGCAGTGTAACGTATCCCTTATTCAACAGATCAACATCAATACGGCTGATGCAGAAATATTAAAAGATCATCCTTATATTAAATGGAATATTGCGAACGCTATTATCAGCTACCGTCTGCAACATGGTAGCTACCTATCGCTGGAAGAATTATTGAAAATTGAAATTATTTCTCCTGAGATGCTTGAAAAGCTTACTCCTTATCTTAAAGTTTTGTAAGATTAGCTACCGGAATGACTGTTAAATCAACAAAATTTTTCCACAAAAAGCCAAATTTAAGAACGCCCTTTCAGAGTGTAACGTTTGTAGCTGAAAAAGATATTTGTTTGACATGTATGATTAAAAGATGCCGCTCGTATGGAGCGGATTCAAGGTTAAGATGTATTTCTACAAAGATTAAACTCCTGACGGAGTTTTTGTACGCCGATGGCATCTGGATTTAGAAAGGGTTCTATTGCCTTCTGCAGATTTGTTTCTACGAGATCAGATCACAGCCTGAAAATGTGCTCCGTAGGAGCACCATCTAACTCGCGGAATATCTCAAATTTTTGAAATGTTTGAAATGGGGTTTGGAAAAAAATAAAAGTGGAACAAAAAAATATTTTATTTTTTTCGGTGTCCCCATGATTACGCCTGATGAGATGTAAGAGGGGAGTCGTGAAATTTTCACCTCACCTCTCTCACGACAGGTTAATCACCCATTCCAGGACCTCCTAACAGTCGTTAGCAGTTACAATTAATCTTTTTATCTTGCAATGCTGAAATTAAAAGTGTAAGATTGAGATTATGAACTTTGAAACCTCTGAACTGACCGCCCAGGTTGCGGCGACCGCAAGGGATTTTGCGAATCAACATATTAAACCCTATGTAATGCAATGGGATGAAACGCAGGAATTTCCATTGCACACATTTAAAGAAATGGGAAAACTTGGATTGATGGGCGTACTGGTCCCTGAGCAGTATGGCGGATCCGGCCTTTCCTATTTCGAGTATGTTACGGTGATACAGGAAATTTCAAAGGTTTGCGGTTCTGTGGGATTGAGTCTCGCAGCGCACAATTCCCTTTGTACAGGTCACATTATGAACTTCGCGAATGAAGAGCAAAAGAAAAAATACTTGCCAAAACTTGCTACTGCCGAATGGCTCGGCGCCTGGGGTTTGACCGAACCCAACACCGGAAGCGATGCGGGAAATATGAAATGCGCGGCAGTAAAAGATCGAAATGACTGGGTGATCAACGGCACTAAAAACTGGATCACCCATGGGATCAGTGGAGATATTGCGGTGGTTATTGCCCGTACCGGCGAGCCACGATCGAGAGATAATGCCACGGCCTTTGTGGTTGAACGAGGGACACCAGGTTTCAAGGGAGGAAAAAAAGAAAACAAATTAGGCATGAGAGCCAGTGAAACGGCTGAAATGATTTTTGATAACTGCCGCATTCCAGATGCCAACAGATTGGGTGAAGTAGGAGCCGGATTCAGGCAAGCGATGAAGGTGCTTGATGGGGGTCGTATATCCATTGCAGCCTTATCGCTGGGGATTGCAAAAGGAGCCTACGAGGCCGCGATACAATATTCAAAGGAACGTTACCAGTTTGATCAGCCGATATCCAACTTCCAGGGAATTTCTTTTAAACTGGCAGATATGGCAACGGAAATCATGGCTGCAGAAATGCTGACCATGCAGGCAGCGGATCTGAAAAATAAAGGAATGAGTATGACCAAGGAAGCAGCCATGGCTAAATATTATGCAAGTGAGGTCGCTGTAAAAACATCCAATGAGGCTGTACAGATTTTTGGCGGGTACGGTTACACCAAAGACTTCCCTGTTGAGAAATATTACCGCGATAGTAAACTATGCACGATAGGAGAGGGAACTTCTGAAATTCAAAAAATTGTTATAGCCAGAGAAGTCTTGAGACGCTAATTTTTTGGCGCTAATTGACGCTAATTTTGGGACGCTAATTGTAACGAATAAGCGCGAATTTTTCTTTTACATTTTTGGTTACGAATTCTTCGCCGAGCATAGAATACGAAGTAACACGCATGCAATTAGTGTAAATTCGTTACAATTCGCGAAACATTCGCGTTAGTCCAGAAAATCATCATTCTCTTTAGACTGATATTTATCGAACAGGCTATCGATCGCTCCACCGAACATCGGGAATTTTTCCTTAGTGAAATTTTTTATTACTTCTATGGCTTTATAAGCCTGCGGTTCCGTCAGTCCTTCAGCCATCAGGCGTTGAATAAGATCTTCCATAATTAGATAATGTTAAGAATAAAGTTACGGGCAATATTAAAAAAAAATCGCCCCTTTCGAGACGACCTTTTTTAGTTCTATGAGAATTAAATAAAAAGTATCAGGCAACTTTCAATAAACTCAGTTTGCTCTTATTGAATTTGTTTTGTGCATAAGTGAGATCCAGGTGAAACAGGTGCTGCTTTGATGAAGGCATTTCAAACATGGCGTCATTCAGGATGTTTTCACATATACTACGTAAACCGCGTGCGCCTAACTTGTATTCAATCGCTTTTTCCACCATAAAATCATATACATCATCATCGATCGTAAGCTTGATACCTTCCAGCTCAAACAATTTTTTATACTGTTTGATCAATGCGTTTTTCGGTTCCGTGAGAATAGATCTGAGTGTAGGCTGATCAAGTGGGTTAAGATATGTGACTACCGGTAAACGGCCCAGCAATTCGGGGATCAGTCCAAAGCTTTTCAGGTCTCTGGCGTTTACATACTGAAGAAGATTTTTCTTCATATGTTCCTGCAACTCTTTATTGACGTTAAAGCCAATGGCATTGGTGTTTACCCTGCGAGCGATCACTTTATCAATTCCATCAAACGCCCCTCCACACACAAACAAAATATTCTGTGTATTAATCTTGATAAGCTTCTGTTCCGGATGTTTTCTTCCTCCCTGCGGCGGAACAAGAACATCGGTGCCCTCTAGTAATTTTAATAAGCCCTGCTGTACACCTTCTCCACTTACATCACGTGTAATAGATGGATTGTCTCCTTTGCGTGCGATCTTATCAATCTCATCAATGTAAACAATTCCTCTTTCGGCTGCGGTTACGTCATAATTACAAACCTGTAACAACCTTGTCAATATGCTTTCAACGTCTTCGCCAACGTATCCGGCCTCCGTAAACACCGTGGCGTCCACAATAGCAAATGGTACATTCAGCAGCTTTGCAATGGTTTTAGCAAGCAATGTTTTTCCGGTTCCTGTTTCTCCTACCATAATGATATTGCTCTTTTCAATCTCAATATCATTCTCCACCGGTTTATGCTGTAATCGCTTATAGTGATTGTACACGGCAACTGCCAATACTCGTTTGGCATCGTCCTGACCGATCACGTATTCATCGAGAAAGCGTTTTACTTCAATCGGTTTTTTTACGTTCAGTTTAAATTGAGTAGGAGTGGCGGTTTCGCTTCGTATCATCAGCTCCTGCTCAATGATTTCACGTGCATGCTCTACACAATTTTCACAAATATGCCCTTCCTGCCCCGCGATCAGGATTTTCACTTCGTCACGGCTACGCCCGCAGAACGAACAATGTAAGGTTGTTTTTGCCATTTCATTTCATTAAATACCCTTGTGGTAACGCAGGTAATGTTGTATCAAACCAGATGTACAAAGGTCACAAACTTTTCTGGTGTATCCAATTGTGTTATGCAAAAAGAAAACCGCCTGTCTGGCGGCCGATACTCAATAGTAATGCATTGAGTACCTGCTATATCTTCTCCACCACCTGGTCTACAATCCCATACTCAAGGGCTTCTTTTGCATCCATCCAGTAATCACGGTCAAAATCTTTCATAACCTGATCTATTTTTTTCCCGCAATTCTCAGCCAGTATCCTTGCTCCGATCTCTTTTACACGGCGGGTTTGTTTGGCAGTAATTTCCAGGTCAATACTTACACCCTGCAATTGTCCGCCTAAACTCGGCTGATGGATCATCACTTCTCCATGGGGGTAAATCAACCGTTTTCCTTTAACTCCACCACTTAGTAAAATAGAACCCATGGAGGCCGCTAAACCCATACAAATGGTGCTTACCGGGCTCTTCATCATCTTCATAGTGTCATAAATCACCATTCCGCTCGTTACTACCCCACCGGGGCTGTTAATAAAGAACTTAATTTCCTCACCTGGCCTGTCCGCATCCAGCAAAAGCATTTTCATGGTTACTTCTTTGGCGGTGCGGTCATCCACCGCGCCCCACAGGTAGACGGCCCTGGTCTGGAAAAAATATTTCTCCAGTTTTTTCATCAGCATGCCAAGCTCTCCGGCCTTTTCTTCCTTTTCTTTTGGTTCATCGTCCTCATCATCCATTCTATAACCGTTCAATAAATATTTCGGATACAATTCCATGATTTTAAAATTTGATATTGTTTTTGATAGTCAAGTTTGGGAATACATGTCACAATTCTCCCTGTCGCTACAGGGCATCGCGCATTTATCATGCGGAGATTACTGCTCTTTCTGCTTATCTTTTCGGGGATTGATCAACAATACTTCATCAACCAGCCCATATTCCTTTGCTTCCTCCGAAGTAAGCCAGTAATCACGATCACAATCCTTTTCTACCTGCTTGGTGCTCTTACCGGTATGATACGAGATGATATCGTATAAATTCTTCTTTACTTTTCTGATCTCACTAACGGTAATATCAATATCGCTGGCCTGGCCGCCGATTGCACCACTGGGTTGGTGCATCATGATCCGGCTATGCTTTAAAGCAGTTCGTTTGCCTTTTGTTCCGGCAGTCAGTAAAACCGCAGCCATCGAAGCTGCCATTCCCGTACAAATAGTAGAAACATCAGGAGTAATATATTGCATGGTGTCATATACACCAAGCCCGGAATACACGCTACCGCCGGGAGAATTGATATACATCTGGATATCCCGGGTGCGGTCGGTACTTTCTAAAAAAAGCATTTGGGCTGTAACGATATTGGCTACCTCATCATTGATGGGGTAACCCATAAAAATGATACGGTCCATCATCAAGCGACTGTAAACGTCCATTACGGCCACATTCATAGGACGTTCTTCGATAATATTCGGAGTAAGGTTGGTGACAACGTATTTATTGTAAGCGTTCAACGTATTACTCGAAATGCCTTTATGCTTTACAGCATAATTTTCAAATTCCTGTTTATAATTCATTTGTGCTTGCTTTTCTAATTGTTTAGATTGGATTTATTACCAAATCTCCGTCCAAACTTTTGAACTGCCAAAAAACTGACATACTTGCATAAATCCTTCCGGATTAGGAGATTGGAATTTCTTTAAACAGAAAGACCAGTCCGGTAATGCCAGACTGGTCTTTCTGTCTTCTGTTCTCCTGTCTGACGTCGTCGTGTGACGGAGATACAATTCCGTCAGGCGGGAGTTAAATATTCCGTCAGACGTCCTCGTCTGACGGGGAGCACACGTTAATGTTGGTGGTGTTTATGTTTGTCAAGCTCCTTGGTGAAGTCTTCCACGCTAATTGATCGTTGAACAGCATTGAGATTCTTTTCGGCCCAGTCAAACATCTTATCCGTTTGAATACGGTTGTACGCATCCTCTACAAATTTCTTATCATGCATCATTCGGTTGATATATTCGGCGATCCAGGGTTGTTCTTCGTCCATGGTACTCATTCCCATATAACCGAATAACTGCTGTTTTGCAAATGCCTTTACATCATCAGGGCCCACTTCAATATTATTTTCACGAACGAGCTTATCGGTGATCAGGGTCCATTTTAATTGGTTTATGAAGCCGGGATACTCATGTTCCACCTGTTCCTGGGTTTTAGTCTGCTCTCCGCTGTTCTGCATCCATTTCTTAAGAAATGATTCAGGGAACTCTATTTTGGTATGCTCTACTAACACATGGTATAACTCATGTTGCAAATGGTTGCGGCTTTGGGTGTTCCAGTATGTCTCGATATCCTGTTTTACTTCATTTCTGAACTCTTCTTCTGTTTTAATTTCCTTTGCGGGAAAGGCTGCTTTGAAAAATTCTTCATTTAGTTCTGCTTTCTCTACATATCCAACCTTTGTAATCAACATTTTAAAGAATTTGTCAGCAGCCGAAGGATCATCTTTTGCCAGTCCAAGATCATTGAGTATCCATTCCAGTTCTTTTTCTCCAAAAGCCTTTGAAAGCTGAACAATCAACACATCATCTTTCTTTTTTCCCATCAGCGTGGGACGGTACTCTTCTAAAAAATATTTTACCAGAACGGAATTGTCTTTACGAATGCCGCCTTCAAGTTCATTGCCGTCGGCATCAGTTTCAATAAAAGTTATATTCAGTACATTATCGTCACCCGATACTTCCTCCGGTTCTGTCATTTTACCATGGCGAAGCTGCAAACGCTCCGCTTCCTGGTTGATCATATCATCTGTTATATCTACCGAATACCTGGCGATCTGTTCCTTTGATAAATCTGCAATTTCGAATTCAGGTTTCAAACCAACTTCAAATGCAAAGGCATATTCCGTCGGGTTGTTCATATTGATCTGTCGGGCGTCGTTCTCAGATAACGGTAGCGGCTGGGCAAAAATCTCCAGCTTTTCACTTTCCATGAAGCTGGTCAGTTCTTTCTCTACGGTTTTCAGCACTTCATCAGTAAATACGGCCTGGCCATGCATTTTTTTAATCATTCCAGTGGGAACCATACCTTTTCTGAAGCCAGGAATGTTAGCGGTTTTACTATAATTCTTTAACGTTTTTTCAAAAGAAGAGAGGTAATCCTCTTTTGCAACTTTCACCGTGATCTTGTCATTGAGTAAACCTATATTCTCTCTTGTAACGGTTGCCATACTTGGTATTTTATTCAGTAGATGATCAAAAAATTGAGGGATTGGATAGCGATTATCACACAATATCCCGCCAATTCCCAGATTATTTTGGGGTGGCAAAGTTAAGCGAATTCCGCTTACGGAACTGGCTAAACATTCAAAAAGGCGATTGCTTCAGTTTTTATCCTGTAAAATAAGGAGTGGGGTTTTGGTTTCATAAGCCATTGCGGTGGTATGATCCCTGGAGAAAATCCTTTCCAAAAAGCTATGCTTGTGCTCCACCATTACCAGTAATTCGCTGGCGTGGGTTTCCATATACTGCATAATTCCCTGCATGATCGATTGATGAGTGATGTCATCAAATGTATGTTCGATCCCTTGAAAAATATTTTCAATATTTAATTTTCCTTCCATTTGACGGGTCTTCATATCTTCTTTTTGCCGGTGTACATTAATCACATGAAGTTTTGCCTGGAATGTCTTTGCCAGTTTAATCAGAAGCCGGAATAATTGTGGGTTGGATTCATAGCTGAAATCACTTGCATAGGTAATATTCCTGATCGGAGAAAACCTGGAATGGTGTGGGATCACCAAAACAGGCGTTCTCAATTTGCGGATAGAATTGGTTGTGGTGCTTCCGATCATTTTGTCTATTCCGCCTGCCCCTTTCATTCCCATGACAACAAGGTCTACCGGCAGATCCTCAGCCAGTACACGGATTTCATCAGAAGGAATGCCAATACGAACGATGCCTTCCGTTTCCACCCCGTATGTCTGCGCCATATGCTCTACTTCCTTTTTTAATAATATTTCATTTTCCTTTTGTAATTCATCCACAGTTATCATTACATAGGGTACTTCACTTACGGGCGTTGGTAACATGTATGCATGGAAAAGGACAAGCTTTGCCTGATAGATTTTTGCAAGTTCTGCGGCATACAATCCTGCATTTCGGGCTTCCGGTGAAAAGTCTGAAGGAACAACAATGGTTTGCATAACAGAAATTTATGCTATAAAGTTAGGGTTCTTTAGAACGAATACTACGAATTCATGAATCGACGTTTATCAGAAATATTTTGATCCATCGGCAGGGTTAGGTTTGCTGAGGGATTCCTGATTGTCCTACGTAAATACCCTATTGTATTTTCAAGGGATTATTATTACCATTATGTTCCTAATATCCAGTATGAAAAACGCGGCTCTCATACGGCTAGCTATTCTATTCCTTGTTTGCCATTATTTTAGTGGAACAATGGGCCAGACTATATCCGGGGTTATCAATTCATATCACAGGATCACCTCAATAAATACAACCACAAACAGCCTTTCTCTTTCAAGTTCTGCAGGCCTTATTCCTGGAACAAAGGTCCTGATCATTCAAATGAAGGGAGCAGTCATCGACAACACCAACAGCGCTTTGTTTGGTGATATCAGCAATATTGATGAGGCGGGTAACTATGAATATAATTATATCTGTGGCGTTGCCGGCAATGATGTGCTGCTGCGATATCAGCTGACTCACTCTTATAATGCTTTGGGAAGTGTTCAACTGATCCCGGTGCCGCAATATAATATTGTGACAGTGGCAGATACTGTGAAAGCAAACGCCTGGGACGCTGCGTCAGGAACAGGGGGCGTTATTGTGCTTGAAGCCGACACACTCTATCTCAATAGCGGGATCAGCGTGAGTGGGCAGGGTTTTGCAGGCGGTGCTTTTGTGAACTTTGCTACGCCAACATATGATTGTGTTTGGGCTGTCAATGTCACGAATTATTTTCTGTCATTGGCGCCGGTACCCGACCAGTACTATTCAGGTGGACCAAAAGGTGAGGGCATTGCCGATTTTATAACAAATCGCGAATACGGACGTGGTAAGCAGGCCAATGGAGGTGGGGGTGGAAACAATCACAATACAGGCGGAGCCGGTGGAGCAAATTATGGTGCTGGAGGTAATGGAGGGCGCCGGTCTAATGAATCATTTTTCCTTTGCCATGGAGCCAGTCCTGGTATTGGAGGGTTATCAATATCCTCTTTTGGATACACCTTAGCCAATAACCGCATTTTCATGGGTGGCGGGGGTGGCTCGAGTCACCAGAATAACGCCAAAGGCACACCGGGCGGAAATGGCGGGGGAATCGTTCTTATTACGGCTAACGTGATGATCGGAAGCGGAACAAGCATCCTGGCAGATGGACTTTCGCCCGTTAACTTAACGAACATCGATCCTTACACGGCTGAAGGCGATGGAGGCGGCGGTGGCGGTGGTTCGGTCATCTTAGACGTGAATGAAGTGATCGGAAG
>JACMLY010000151.1 GCA_014379345.1 Chitinophagaceae bacterium | reverse complement strand
GATCCGAGTTGATGTTTTCCCCAAGATTTTCGATTTTGAGAATGGTGGAAGCAAAGATGATTTTGTCTTTTTGCTCCTGAAGGCCGGCAGTATCCGGTGTAGAAGTTTGAGCCATAGCGAGGTTAAGCCATGCAGCGGCAATAAAAAAAGAGTAGACTTTTTTCACAGAGTTAGGATTTAGTTACAATAACGTAGAAAATAACAAAATAATACATAGAAATGCAAGTATTGGATGTTCACGATTTGATCCAGGCAAAGGAAATATAGAATTGATTGCGCGAAAATGTGCGTGGATATCGGCCCCACTAGCTGTTTGATGCGGAAATGTGGGTGAAAATGCCTATATTTACGCATTCCTAAGCACTTAAGTCATTGATCTTCAATTGCGGGCTACAAATTGAAGAGCATAATTGCGACACAGATCCTGATTTAGTCCACAAAAAATAAATGATTCTATATGACAAATGACCAGATAGAGAAATTCCTGTCCGATGTTACACTCGACAAATCTCCGGTTCAGATAAGTTTTAAAACCCGGAATACCATCCTGGGTATGTTTATCAAAACTGCAGACTATGCAGAATTGAAATCTAAAAACTTCTGGAGAATTGTGAACGAGACAAATATGGAAAGCTATAAAAAGTCAGGAGATATTAATTTGGCCAGGATTTTCAGCGGAATGGAATTTACAAGGCTGAAACTCGCTGCAACAGAAAAGATCTAATCGTTTCGATTCCTGCTGACAATATTACTTCCCCGGTAGGGCAGTAGATAGCCCCATGGCTAAATCGTTCAGGTAATTTCGTGGACATACCGGGAGGCAATCACATTGCCATTGTTTTAAGGTGGATGTCTTGTTGCTTTCCATATCGGTATGGCTTTCTATTCTTATCATTATTTCCATAGATTACTGCCTTCGCTGACCTCATTTTTCGCTTAGCAACTTGTTCAACTGGTTTATTGATCACAGTTTTCCTGTTTATCGAAACCATAAAAGATTGTGCAGTTGACCTCACTTTATTTCACCCGGAGCTGACCCAACTTTATGTTAAACGCTGTGAATATTTTTTAAGTTTCAGATGTGCTCTATTTTGATAGACTTCATACGCTGGCAAATATGTTGGCTTCCTGCATAATCAACTTTTCAGGCTGGTCGATAACATATTCAGGCTTCTGGTGTTATCTCAGTCATATCCATTCCTAAACAATACATAGTCATGAAAATCGCTTTTATAGCAAGTTACCCGCCAAGAGAATGCGGAATAGGAACCTTCACACGGAACCTGTATCATTCTTTAACGGACAGTAAAGGCGGTGGAGGTCAGTCTAATACCGGCCTGGTTATCGCCATGAATGATACCGAAGAACATTACGATTATCCGGAAGAAGTCAAATTCTCTATCGCACAGGAACAACAGGGCGACTACATCGAAGCCGCAAAGTTTATCAATATATCAGGTGCTGATGTTTGTGTGTTGCAACATGAGTATGGCATTTACGGCGGCCAGAACGGCGTTTATATTCTCCCTTTGTTGCATAGGCTGGAAATACCATTAATCGTAACACTCCATACGGTACTCAAAACTCCT
>JACMLY010000150.1 GCA_014379345.1 Chitinophagaceae bacterium | reverse complement strand
TGTTGCCGCTCTCGAGAAAGCCAAAACCTTTGTTGGAAAAGGCAAGCCTATTATGATCCTGATGAAAACGGTAATGGGAAAAGGAGTGGATTTTATGGAAGGAAGCCATGAGTGGCATGGAATTGCTCCCAATGACGAACAACTTGCGAAAGCCCTGAACCAATTGCCGGCGACTTTAGGGGACTATTAAATTCCGCCTTCAATGATATCTCACGATAAGAGCCAGCTCACACTCAAAATCCCTTCGTGTTCTTAGTGTATTCCTTTGTGTTCTTTGTGGAGGACACAAAGGGACTTTGGATCAAAAAGATGATAATTAGAATTTTAGCTTTTAAGTTCTATCGGTTGCATCGCCGCTTTTCGTGCAGGAAACCAGGATGCAACGATGGCTACCACTGCTACAGTCATTACTACTAACAAAAAATCACCGGGTACCATTTTCACCGGGTAATAATCTATCAGAAATGTTCCACCCTGAATGGCGATCAGCTTTAATTGCACCTGGGCCCAACAAATGATGATAGCGAGGATCATTCCCCCAATGGTTCCCAGGGATGCCAATAAAATCCCTTCACTGATAAATATTTTTTGAATAAACCTGTTAGTGGCTCCCATGGCCTTCAATACCTGAATGTCTTTCTGCTTTTCAAAAATGAGCATCGTAAGCGCGCCGATCATGGTAAACGCTGCTACGATCAGCATCAGTGTTAAGATCCCGTAAATGCCCCATTTTTCTAAAGTCATCACGCTGTAGAGACCTTTATTTTGTTCATACCTTGTTTCAATAATATAGGAAGGACCAAAAATATTTTTTACTTCTTTCTTTAAACGGTCTGCTTCTTCAGGATTTACCAGGCTGATCTCGAGACTTCCAAACTCGTCTTCTTTCAAAGACAACATTCGTTTCATGAAATCAACATTTGTCAGGGCATATTTATTGTCAATATCCTGTTGAATGAAAAAGGTGCCGGTAGTGGCAATATTTTCTGCAGAAAAGGCCTGGTAAGGATCAACAACATTGATATTCACACCTGGCTTGAACAGGTAGGCAGTTAATGGAAAAACGCTTCGGTCTGACTGTACGCCTATTGCATTCTCAATACCACTTCCCAATACGATCCCGGGTTCATCTGATGTTCCCAGATCAAACTTTCCACGTATCATTTTTGAAGGAACCGCAGTAACATTTTTGTAATGATCATCTACCCCTTTCAAATACACGATTGTCTGTATATCTCCGTTTTGTAAAAGCGTTTTTTCTTCCACTACCAATGAATAATCCCTGATGCCTTTAACCGCTGATAGTTTTTTCAGTTGTTCTGAACTGATCGTTAAAACTTTACCCAATACCGGAGAAATCCTGAGATCCGTATAAAAACTTGAGTAAAGAGACTTCACCAATCCTTCAAACCCGTTGAAAACACTCAGCACAACAATAAAAGAAGCCGTAATGAACACAATAGCCACCATACTCACCCATGCAATAATATTGATCGCATTGGTTGATTTCTTAGCATTAAAATATCTCCAGGCGAATTGTAGATACAAGGTTTAAAGTTTAAAGTTTAAAGTTTAAGGTTTAAGGTTTGAGGTTTGAGGTTTGAGGTTTGAGGTTTAAGGTTTAAGGTTTAAAAACATATTCTAACTTTAAACCTTAAACCTTAAACTTTAAACCTCTCCCTCCCCCGGCTTTTTTTCCTTTATTTTATTCAGAAGGTTCTCTATCTTAAACGCGTGTTCGAGGGTATCATCATGGTAAAAATGGAGTTCAGGCATACGTCGCAGTTGTTTACCAACCCGTGCAGTAAGATCCTTTTTTATTTCCCATTTACGGTCTTCTATTTTTTGAAGCATGGCTTTTGGATCTTTCACCTGGAAAAGACTGAGATAAACCCGCACTTCCAATAAATCGGGTGTTATTTTTACTGATGAGATGGAGATCATGCCTCCATCGATAATATTCAATCCCATCCGCTGAAAAATAGTACTCAGCTCTTCATACAGCAATCCGCTGACCTGTTTTTGCCTTTTTCCTTCTTGCATGGTTCTATAATTAGTCGATAAAATTAAGCTAGTTTCTTTATTGGAATTCAGAAATAAGATACTGGATACTGGATACTAGATACTGGATGCTTGATACAATTGCAGCCGAAGTCGGAATATTATGTTCGGTGAAGAAGCAAAGCCTGGGTCTTAAATATATATTCTAATCCTTTAATTCATTCCAGTATTCTTTATCCAGTATCCAGTATCTAGTATCTAGTATCCAGTATCTAGTATCCAGTATCCCGAATTCCTCACTGCTTGTTAAACCATCTTACAAACCTCCACTAACTTTTGCCTGTTGTTGTTTTTCGTGTAGGTTTGCCCCGACTTTTAGATTTTAAACAATGAAGCGATTTTCGAGAATACTGTTGTACCTGAAAGATTACAGGGGCAAACTGGCTTTGTATATACTCTGTACATTACTTGCTACCCTGTTTTCTCTTTTTGCACTTGGCTTTTTAAGTCCTTTCGTTGATATCATATTTGAGCGGAATACGGCTCCCACAGCCGCAACCATCGAAAGTAATTCCGTTACATCTGTTCTAAAAGATTACCTGAACAGCCAGATCCGCTCCAATGGAAAAATATATGTTTTAGGACTCATCTGTATCTTCATCGTCATCTCAACATTGTTGAAGAATTTTTTCCTGTATGTTTCTTATTATATTTCTTCTCCGATCCGGAGCGCGATCATCACGCGTATGAAAGCAGAATTATATAACAAAATACTTTTTCTGCCTATCGGATATTTTACGGAACAGCGCAAGGGCGACATTATCAGCCGCATGACCAATGACGTTAATGAGGTTGAAGTATCAATCGTAAGCACTCTTGAAGGGTTAATTAAGGATCCATTGACCGTTTTGGGATACCTTCTTTTCCTGGTGTATCTCAGTCCAACGCTTTCTTTGTTTCTTTTAATATTGTTACCCCTAACGGGCTTGATCATTGGCCGTATCAGCAGAAATCTTAAAAAGCAATCCCAATCGGCTGCTATACTACTTGGCGATAGTCTTTCAATTCTGGATGAAACCCTGGCCGGACTGCGTGTAATCAAGGCGTTCATTGCAGAAAGAATTTTGAAGGAGAAGTTTTACAACATCAATCAGAATCTTTTCGAGGTGCGAAAAAAAATGCATGCACGCCGCGATCTGGCATCGCCTTTAACGGAGCTCCTGGGAGTTGTTGTTTTAAGTATCATCTTTTACTTTGGAGGCCGTCTCGCTCTATCCAAAACAGGATTGGCAGCAGGAGATCTGTTGGCATATATCGCTGTATTTGCAATGATCATTAATCCTGCAAAAAATTTATCAACTGCTTTTTTTAATATTCAGCGAGGATCTGCAGCTATTAACAGAATTGAAGAAATTTTACAGGCGCCGCTCACGGTAGAAGAGCCCCTGGAAGCGAAACGTTTGATTTCTTTTGAAAAAAGCATTGAATTCAGAAATGTTTCTTTCGCCTATGAAGGCATCCCCGTATTGGATAATATCGATCTGAAAATTGAAAAAGGAAAAATGGTTGCCCTGGTTGGTTCTTCAGGAGCAGGCAAATCCACACTGGCAGATCTTGTTCCGAGATTTCATGATATATCGGGCGGAGAGTTGCTGATCGACGGGATAAACATTAAAGAATATTCTTTGAATTCAGTGAGAGAACATATGGGCATTGTAACGCAGGAACCGATTCTCTTTAACGATACCATTGCCAATAATATAGCTTTGGGCAGTCCGGCCGCAAACATTTCCGAAATTGAGCAGGCTGCCAGGGTGGCCAATGCACATCAGTTCATCATGCAAAAAGATGAAAATTATCAAACCAATATCGGTGACCGGGGAAACAAACTGAGTGGCGGTGAAAAGCAACGGCTTACGATTGCCAGGGCTGTTTTAAAAAACCCTCCCATTCTTATATTAGACGAAGCTACCTCATCACTTGACACCGAAAGTGAACGGCTTGTGCAGGATGCTATTAATAAAATGATGCAGAACCGTACAAGCATCGTGATTGCACATCGCTTAAGCACAATTCGTCATGCTGATGAAATTGTCGTATTAAAACAAGGCAAAATTGTAGAGAGAGGAACGCATGAAGAATTAATTCAGCAGGAAGGATTTTATAAACGCCTGGTATTTATGCAGGAAATCAAATAAATCAGGCTTCGTGCGCGTTGACATGAGTTTTTTTCATGCCGAACGGGGTAAAGGTGATCTTTTCTTTGATGCTTTTTTTAAGTAGCTTTTCGTTACCCATCGTCATCGAAAAGCCGGCGATTTCATGAGCCATGTGATAACAGATGGCTCCGTATTTCACAAAACGTAACTGAAGGCCGGCATTGATTAATCTTACTGCCAGATCATTGTCTTCTTTTCCCCAACCTTTAAAATTTTCATTATAGCCATTCACCTCTTCCAGGTCTTTCTTCCAGAAGGCCATATTGCAACCCAACACATGCTTGTAATTATCATTTCCCCTTTGTATCAGGTAATTCATCTGGCATAACAGAGGCGAATACCATCCATTGTATTTTTTGCTCAGATTGTTTCTATTTTTTGATATGTCTTCAAAAGGGATATTTCCTGCTATAACATTTTCTGTCAGGTTTTCGTCCATATTTAATCGCGAGCCGCTTACAAATATTCCGTGGCGGGCCATAGAAATATGATCTTTTATAAAATTCGGATGGAGAATAAGATCCCCATCAACCTGTATCAAATATTCCTTACCCGATGCAACAAAGGCTTTGTTCCGGATCTTGGCCAATTGATATCCTTCATGAGGCTGCCATGCGTGCAAAAAAGGTATATTCGTTTTCTGCTGGATTGATTGGATCAATAGTCTTGTTTCTTCATCTGAACCATCATCAGCGATAATGATCTCATCGGGCAATACAGTTTGGGCAATTATGCTCTGTGCGCAACGTCTTAATGCAGCTGGCCTGTTATATGTTGAAACAATAAGCGAACAACTTGGTGCTGGCATCTGTATTGTTTAACTATGCAAGTAATCGGGGGTTATGCAAATTGTTGCTAAAAATGAAGAGAAATCCGCAAACAGCCTACAAAATCTTTACCTCATTCGCATTTCCATTATCAATTTGATACAATAAAGAAGAAAGCCCTCCCAGCAATGGCATTCATAATGATACTTATAATGGCCCTGCCCTCTGCGGCCCCGAAGAAAAACCTCCTGATTGTACTATCCTCTGTGCGTACCTCTGTCGCCTCTGTGGTTAAATTGGTGCCACACAGGAAGCGTCTGACGATGTAAAAGTTTTTTACCCACAGAGGTGCTGGAGGTACGGGCACAGAGTACACCGGAAGACACGAAATCCGTTAAAGCTACATATTGACATCATCTTTCCTCAGAATGCGGGAGTCCTGGCAAAAAAAGTAAAGTGCCGCAAATGACGACCCTTTACTTGTTAAGGTATAAAAGAAATTATTTATTCATCATCTGTTTGGCCTCAATGCTGAGGGTAGCGTGGGGAACAGCCCTCAAACGTGCTTTATCTATCAGTTTACCGGTAACACGGCAGATGCCATAGGTCTTATTCTCAATACGCATCATGGCTTTTTCGAGGTGATCGATATAATTGATCTGGCGACTGGCCATTTGCGCCAATTGTTCCCGCTCCATGCTCATACTGCCATCTTCCATGGTCATATAGCGGTTCTCGGTTTCATCACCCCCCATTTCATCTTTACGGGTAATTAAACCCTGTAAATACGCAAGCTCTTTTTTTGCCTGGTCTAATTTCTTTTGAATAAGCTCTCTGAATTCTGTTAATTCTACATCACTGTACCTCATAGTTGGTCCCATTTGTATTTGATCTGGTTGATCTAAAACGGATTTAGTAAACTCGGGTTCGTATTTACGAACGGTTTTAGTTCTTAGCTCAGGTATTACCACCTTTACCGGCTTCGCCGGAGGAAGCGGCTTCTTCGGTTGCGGCAGCGATACGAGAGTCGGCTTTTTTACCTCCACCGGTTTTACTTCCGGCTTTTTCTCTTCCTTGGCCGCAACTGGATTTTTTACTTCAGGTTTCTTCACTTCTTGTTTTTTCAATTCGGGTTTTTTAGTTGCTGTTGGGGCATGACTATGTTTTACAGGAATTGATTTTTTCGCGGTTGGCTTGACTGCTTTAACCGCTGATTTAACCGGTTTTTTTGCGACTACTTTTTTTGCAGCCGGCTTCACAGCTTTTTTAGGAGCAGGCTTCGCAAGTTTCGAAGCAGGGCGGGCAGCTTTGGCAGGCGCCTTTTTTACCGGAGCCGCCTTTTTGTGGGCGCTTGCTTTTTTTGCTGGCTTTGCCGCTTTCTTGTTGGATGCCATACTGTTAAGTTTTTTTTGAAACAAAAACTCGTAAAGGAATATCGTTCACTTCGATCTCGGTACCGTTAGCCAATGCTGGGACTAGTTCCAATTCGTCTGCCAAAATTTCGGCGCAAATATAGCTATTAAATCGAGCTATCGAATTTTTTAATTCATCGTTTTCAGTTACCTGTACCATTATGCGGTCGGTGAGCTCATACCCATTGTCCTTGCGTATTTTCTGTATCCTGTTCACGAGTTCACGGGCATTCCCTTCGCTTACGAGCTCGGGGCTGACCGTTACGTCTAATGCTACGGTCAAAACATCTTTATTTGCCACCATCCAGCCCGGGATATCGTCACTGCTTATCTCTACTTCGTTGAGTTGCAATACGATTTCTTCATTATCCATCGCTAGTTTGTAAATGCCCTCCCGTTCAAGCAAGGCTATATCCTCCTGCGAAAACAGTGAAAGCGCATTGGCTACCGCCTTCATTTTAGGACCAAGCTTTTTACCCAATGCTACAAAATTGGGTTTGATCTTTTTCCTGATAAATCCATTGCTACTGCTCAAATATTCTATTTCTTTAATGTTTACTTCGCTCTTAATCAGGTCCTCAATTTTTTCGATCTGGCCCTTCATCTCGTCATTTAATATAGGTATCAGGATCTTTTGTAGGGGCTGGCGAACCTTAATGTTGATCTTTTTGCGAAGCGATAAAACCAGGGAGGAAATATCCTGCGCCAGCTGCATGCGCTGTTCCAATGGTTCATCGATAAAGGCATCATTGGCTTTTGGATAAAGTAAATGATGTACGGATTCCACCTGGTGCCGGCCCGTTACCAAGTTGAGTATGCGGAATAAAAGGTCGCTAAAAAATGGTGATATGGGCGCCATCAGTGTCGATATCGTTTCCAAACATTCATATAAGGTTTGAAATGCACATATCTTATCATGTTCGTACTCGCCTTTCCAGAAACGCCTGCGTGATAAACGAACATACCAGTTACTCAAATATTCATCAACAAAATCTTCAATAGCCCTGCCTGCATGTGTTGGCTCATAATCATCCATATAGGCCGTCACCTTTTTGATCAATGAGTGGAGGGATGAGAGGATCCAGCGGTCAATTTCGGCACGTTGTTCAAGGGGGATGTATTTTTCTTTAAATGCAAAACCATCCACGTTTGAATAGAGCGCGAAGAACTGGTAGGTGTTATATAAAGTACCGAAGAATTTGCGCTGCACTTCCTTAATACCCTCGAGATCAAATTTAAGGCTATCCCAGGGTGATGCATTAGTAACAAGATACCAGCGGGTGGCATCGGCACCAAATTGTTCCAGGGTTTTGAAAGGGTCAACCACATTTCCCAGCCGCTTGCTCATCTTATTCCCGTTCTTGTCCAATACGAGTCCATTCGATACGCATGTTTTATAGGCTACCGAATCAAACAGTAAACTTGAAATGGCGTGTAAAGTATAAAACCAACCTCTGGTCTGGTCAACACCCTCGGCTATAAAATCGGCTGGATAATTTTGATCGAATGGAGCCTTGAAAGGCCTCGGATCCCCGGCTTTCAGCTTGTCATGATCCAGTCCCCATTGCGCATAGGGCATGGCCCCGCTATCGAACCATACATCTATCAGATCCGGAACGCGGTGCATTGGCATTCCCGACTCACTCACCAACACAATTTCATCGACATAAGGTTTATGAAGGTCAAGGTTTTTTTCGTGGAGGTAATTTTTATTGGTATCCCCATCCAGTTTTTCGGTCGCTTTCCTGATTTCCTCATTCAGTTCGCCGATAGAGCCAATGCATTTTATTTCGGATCCATCCACGGTTTTCCAGATAGGTAAGGGGGTACCCCAAAAACGGCTGCGGCTCAGATTCCAGTCTACCATGTTCTCAAGCCAATTGCCAAATCGTCCCTCTCCGGTTGATTTTGGTTTCCAGTTAATGGTATTATTCAGCGCTACCATCCTGTCTTTTGCCGCGGTCGTTTTGATAAACCAGGCGTCTAATGGGTAATATAAAATGGGTTTATCTGTCCGCCAGCAATGAGGATAGTTATGTTCATATTTCTCAATTTTAAAGGCGCGGTTCTCTTTCTTCAACTTTACACAGATATCAACATTCACATCTATATAATCTTTCTCGTCCTTATAGTTCTTTACATAGCGGTTGCTGAATTCGCCCAATCCATCTACAAACTTGCCTTCGCGGTCAACCATTACAAGAATACCTATGCCGTATTTTTTTCCTATCCTGAAGTCATCCGCTCCAAAAGCAGGAGCAGTATGAACAATACCTGTACCGTCTTCGGTGGTAACAAAATCTCCCATGAGAACGCGAAAAGGATCGCCCTCTATTTTTGCCGGACTATTGGACTCGAAAGGAAGAAGTTGTTCGTACCGGCACTCTTCAAGCCTGGAACCTCTGAAACTGCTGAGAATTTTCCAGGGAAGTGTCTTATCTCCTTCCTTGTACGCGTCCAGGTCCGCATCCTGACCTTCAGATTTGAAATATTTTGAAACCAGTTTCTCTGCCAGAACAACATTTACTGGCAGGTGCGTATATGGATTAAATGTCTTTACAAGTACGTATTCAATATTCGGCCCTACTGTCAAACCCAGATTAGAGGGGAGGGTCCAGGGTGTAGTGGTCCATGCAAGAAAAAAAATCTCGTCACCTGCAGCTTCAAATAAGAATGCTGATCTCGGGTCTCTGATTGCCTTGAACATGGCCACGGCCGAAGTGTCCTTCACGTCTTTATAGGTTCCGGGCTGATTCAATTCATGAGAGCTCAACCCGGTTCCGGCGGCGGGGGAATAAGGTTGTATACTTACGCTTTCATATAATAAACCCTTCTTATAGAATTCTTTAAGTATCCACCACAGGGTTTCGATATAGTTATTGTCAAAAGTGATATACGGATCATCGAGATCCACCCAATAACCCATCTTACGGGTAAGCTCATCCCATTTGTCCTTGTATTTTAACACCTCTTTCCGGCAGGTTTCGTTGTAATCAGCGATTGAAATTTTCTTACCGATGTCTTCTTTGGTGATACCAAGCATTTTTTCAACGCCCAGTTCAACCGGTAATCCATGCGTATCCCACCCTCCCTTTCTCTTTACCTGAAATCCACTCATGGTCTTATACCTGCATACAAGATCTTTTAACGTTCTGCTGATTACATGATGAATACCAGGCATTCCATTGGCACTAGGGGGCCCTTCATAAAACACGAACGGAGTGGCGGCTTCGCGAATACTCACACTTTTTTCGAAAGCCTTTTCCCGGTTCCACGCGGCAAGTATTTCCTGTTCAATAGAAGGAAGGTTCAATTGCTGAAATTCACGATACTTTGCACTCATAAATATTACTGGAAAAGTCGGCAAATGTACAGAAAGTCAAAAGATGTTTGATGAAACAATTGATTTATCTAAAGCTGCCGGATGGCTGATACTTGATAAAGACGAGTTCGATTTGAACGATTTAAAATAGAATCGTTAAAACTCTTAAACAAACCCTTCATCTTTAGGAGTTTTCCACATAAAATTGCTTTTGGCATAATTTATGGTTTTAAAACACGAGTTAGAAATTACGAATAGCTGATGTAAATCAGAGATTTCGTAAAAATATCAGGAAGATTTACGATATATATCAACCTCATTATATAAAGTCTTTTCTACGGTTTAGGGTTTAGGGGTTAAAAAGGGGAGTATTCCTACTCCCCTTTCCTTTTAAAACGAAAAGATTTTGAAGTTTATTCCGCTACCAACCCGTTTTTAATCTCTAATATCTGCCTTTGAAAAACCGCTAAGGCACTAAATAGCAAAATCCAATTTCAAGAAAACGTGTTGTTTAAGGTCTGGAATCTCTGAAAAACTACTGGAATGTAATGTTTACGAAGAACACTGTGTAAGACCCATTTCTATCCAGAAAAACTAGATGATTTAGCCCTATATAAAAACCTCCTTCACAGGAGGTTTTTTATTTATCAGTATAGAATTTTTGATTGACCCGGCATGTTGCTCAGGCATGAAATAAAAGCTCGCAAGGTTTCAACCCAGTATGCTTTTTAAAAGCCGTTGAGAAATGGGAGATCGAAGAATAACCAAGCATGATAGAAACTTCGGTAACACTTAGTCCTTTCTCATACAAAAGATACCTGGCATGTTCCATTCTTTGGCTTTGGTAAAAATCGAAAATGGTGGTGCCAAACAATTCCTTAAATCCTTTTTTAAGGTAACACTCATTAATAGCCACTTTACGACTCAGCTCTTTAATAGTGATAGGCTCACCTATATGTTGCAGTAAAACCTCTCTTGCTTTAATGATCTTTTCGCGATCTGCTTCATTAGCCAGGAATTTGCACTGAAAAGTATCTGTATCCTTGTCGCCAACCATACACTCGAGTGTGTACAGCAGTAACATCTGGGTTTGCGCGTTGATGTAAATATTTTCGAGGCTGTCCGTATAACTGTGGTTCAGCAATGCTTCAAGCACCATCCGCGTTTTTGAACAAAGCGAAAATATCTTCGAAAAAGAAGATTGATGAGAGAACTGAAGAACATCATTGGTTAATGAATCATTCTGCTTTCCGGGTTTTACAAACTGCGACAAATGAACGGTGGAGAACCTGAAGGTGAGAACATCAATACTTTCAACCCTTTCTACACAACTTTTTGAAGCATTGAATTTACACAGATCACATTCTACCTGCTTTTGCTTGCAGTAAACATTCCCCGACACACAAAACCGCAATTCAAGAAAATTATCTTTGGGATCCTCTTTCTTAAAATTATATACGATCATGCCGGTGTCATCCATATTCCATTGTGGATGCTTCCGGTACCTATTGATGACATACTGAACCGAGCCGGGTATCTGCTGCTCTCTTTCCTGCAACATCTCCAGTTGGTTTTGCATCAAAGGCTGTTTATATGCAATCGACAATATATCCGGGGGTTGAAACATAACAGCAGCAAAATTACAGGCGAAACTTTGATTTACCTAATGAGGGTTTAAGGTTTAAGGTTTAAAGTTTAAGGTTAAAGGTTAATTTAAATGTGTTTACAATGTCATAGACTGATTAAATCTTTTTCATGGTCAGGTCGTGATTGCATTCTTACATGGGTTTTACGATTGCTTAAACCTTAACCTTAAACCCTAAACTTTAAACCTTAAACCTTAAACTCTTCAGTCAAAGCTTTGGTTGCTTACACTCGCCATTTTAACGATGCGGTCAAATTGTTCCGGAGTAAGGTCGTTGTAAAAAAAATAGACAGGATCCAGAGGCCGGCCGTTTTTATGCACTTCATAATGGCAATGAGGTCCTGTGGATTTTCCGGTACTTCCAACGTATCCGATAATTTCACCTCGCTTTACACGTTGGCCGGCTTTTGCTTTTATTCTGAACAT
This sequence comes from Chitinophagaceae bacterium, assembly GCA_014379345.1. Classification (GTDB taxonomy): domain Bacteria; phylum Bacteroidota; class Bacteroidia; order Chitinophagales; family Chitinophagaceae; genus Flavitalea. Next base: position 144,948 of record JACMLY010000150.1, on the reverse strand, counting down.
ATGCCCGTATAAAGTTTCGTATCCATACCCATGATTGATGACAACGTGGTTACCGTAACCCGTACCAAGATGTGCTGCCGTTCTGACCACGCCGTTGGCGGAGGCATAGATGGGAGTGCCTTGTGGAGCGGTGAAATCAAGCCCCGCATGGAATTTAACCGTTTTATATACGGGATCGATCCTATGGCCGAATCCCGAGGCAATGCGTTTAAGGTCCTTGTTGCTCAATGGCTGAATAGCCGGCGTGCAGGCCAGCAACTCTTCTTTATTTTTTATGAACTGGTCGATCTGCGCATAGGATTTTTCCTGTGTGGTCACGCGGCGATTGATATTATTGAGCGTTTTCAAAATTGAATTCTCCAGGTCAAACTGGCTCATTCCCTGTACCAGTTGTATCTCCTTTTGCTGTTCCAGTTCCTTTGCGCGTGCACTGTCCGGGATGGGGTTGGCTTCGAAAATAGCGCGGTACACCTCATTATCTTTTTTTTCGAGCTGTGCCAGCTGTTGTTGCAGCTTCCTGGTCTGTTCATCAAGAACAAGATAATTCTGCAGCAAGCCTTCATTCTGCCGCATCAATATTTTTTCTTTGGTGGAAGGAAATAAACGGTAGGCAACCGAAACAATAATGATAGCTGTAACAACAGAAGCCGACAAAAACCCCAGAACACGCAAGAGCTTTACCCGCAATGGTGTCTCCAGTTTTTCATATCGGAGCGTATTGGTATTATAATAGTACTTGATCTTTTTCATGATCCAAGCCGTAGTGAAGGCTTTGTTTTTATATAACCTATTGGATTCTTTTACCTTTGCACCACGTTAATCAGAGCCAAAGTTTACAAATATATAGTGCTTCATTGGCATTTGAACACCCAAAGATTATTCGATTATGATGACCAGCGCACAGATACGACAGCAGTTTTTAGATTTTTTTCGATCAAAGCAACATGTCATTGTTCCATCTGCCCCAATCGTTTTAAAAAATGATCCCACCCTCCTGTTCACCAATGCCGGTATGAATCAGTTCAAGGATTATTTTCTGGGTAACAAGGCCGCTCCGGAAACACGAGTGGCCGACACGCAAAAATGTTTGCGGGTTAGCGGCAAACACAATGACCTGGAAGAAGTGGGCGTGGATACTTACCACCATACCATGTTTGAGATGCTGGGTAATTGGAGTTTTGGTGATCCTGCTGATCCTGCAAAGGGATATTTTAAAAAGGAAGCAATTGCCTGGAGCTGGGAATTATTAACGGAAATTTATAAAATACCAAAAGATAAAATATATGTAACCGTATTTGAGGGCGATGAAAAAGAAAACCTGCCCCGGGATGAAGAAGCAATAGCTGAATGGAAAAAATGGATTGGTGAAGAACGAATCCTGATGGGCAATAAAAAAGACAATTTCTGGGAAATGGGTGATACAGGTCCATGCGGTCCCTGTACCGAAATACATGTGGACTGCAGGACACAGGAAGAAAGAAAGCAAAAAGACGGTAAAGACCTGGTCAATAATGATCATCCGCAGGTAATCGAAATATGGAATAATGTATTTATCCAGTTTAACCGTTTGAAAAACGCCAACCTTGTACCATTGCCCGCCCGCCATGTAGATACAGGAATGGGATTTGAAAGACTGGTTAGAGTGCTTCAGCAAAAAACATCCAATTACGATACCGATATTTTCAGCGGCATTATCAGTGCAACGGAACGAATCTCCGGAAAGAAATATGATGCATCTGTCTCCCTCTCCACCGGAGGGGGCTGGGGCGAGGCCGTTGCTTTCAGAGTGATTGCCGACCATATCCGCGCCATCTGCTTTACTATCGCCGACGGACAATTACCCGCAAACACGGGAGCTGGTTACGTGATCCGGAGAATTTTAAGAAGAGCTGCACGATACTATTATTCTTCTCTCGATTACACGCAGCCGTTATTGCACCAATTGGTTCCGGTAATTGCTGAACAGTTCAAAACCGTGTTTCCGGAATTGAACCAGCAATTGGATTTTGTTAAAAAAGTGGTTAGGGAAGAAGAAGACGCATTTTTGAGAACGCTTGACAAAGGGTTGCAAAAAATGGAGGAGCTGATGCAGGAAGCCGGCAAAAACGGTTCAGATCGTATTGCAGGTAAATTTGCTTTTGAATTGTACGATACCTATGGGTTTCCGATCGATCTCACCAAACTGATCGCATCTGAAAACAAGCTTTCTGTGGATGAAAAAGGTTTCGAACAGGAAATGCTTCAACAAAAACAACGAAGCCGCGCCGCCACAACAGTAGATACGGAAGACTGGATATCGCTTGGTATAAATAAAACCTCCCGTTTTGTTGGATACGATACTCACGAGGTTCAAACATCAGTATCCAAATACAGAAAAGTAAAAAACAAAGGTAAAGAGGCTTTCCAGCTTGTATTGGAAACCACTCCTTTTTATGCAGAGAGCGGTGGCCAGGTTGGAGATACCGGAACGCTGACATTCGACGCGGAAAGCATTCCGGTAACAGATACTAAAAAAGAAAATGACCTGATCATTCATGTGGTAGATAATTTGCCGGACAATATAAACGCTGAAGTAATTGCCACGATCGATAAACCACGCAGAACCAAAATTCAATTACACCATTCAGCCACTCACTTGTTACATGCTGCTTTACGAAAAATACTTGGAGTTCATGTAACACAGAAGGGCTCGCTTGTGAATGATGAATACCTGCGCTTTGATTTTTCACATTTTTCTAAATTGACCGATGATGAAATAGCAGCCGTGGAAAAACTGGTAAATGAAAAAATCCGCCAGAACATTCCTGTTGTTATTAAGGAAATGCCGAAGGAAGAAGCATTACAATTGGGAGCAATGGCTTTATTTGGAGAAAAGTACGGAGAAAAAGTACGGGTGGTTGTCATAGATCCTCAGTACTCGGTAGAATTATGTGGAGGAACGCATGCCGGCACTACAGGAGAATTGGGATTGTTTAAACTGATCAGCGAAACAGCAGTAGCCGCCGGGGTGCGCAGGGTTGAAGCCGTTTCAGGGGCCGCTGCTGAAGAATATGTGAACAAACAACTATCGCAGATCCGTGACATCCGGGAGTCTTTGAAAAATCCCAGGGACCTGGTAAGATCTATTGAAGAGTTGAATACGGAAAACAGTATTCTAAAAAAGAAAATTGAATCAATGGAAAACAGGATGCTTGTAGGCATCCGTAATGAACTGCTTCAAAAAGATGAGATCATTAATGGTGTGACTTTTATCGGGGATATAGTAGAAGTGAGTAATCCGGAAGCATTAAAAAAACTGTGTTACGACCTCAAAAATAACCTGAATGATTATGTGGCAGTGTTATGCGCCAATATCGGAGGCAAGCCCGCTGTTGCCATTGGGATAGCCGATACTGTTGTGGCGGCCAGGAATCTTGATGCAGGAAAAATTCTGAAAGAACATGTGGCTTCTTTGATTAAAGGTGGCGGTGGTGGTCAAAAAAACCTAGCCACGGCTGGCGGACAAGATGCTTCAAAATTAACAGAGGTTATAGAAAAGGTAAAATCCCTGCTTTGATGCATCGTTCTTTTCACTTATACCTCTACTAGAAAGTACCTGATGAACTCCTTTTGGAAGATTATAGTTCGACCGCTTATAAGCATCTATTTTTAACAATTCCGAAAATTTTCGTATTTGAAAGAAAATACTATATTTGAACTACGAAACTCAACGTAGTTATTCACACATAAAAATTTTGTAATGAGAAAGTATTTATCTGCCGCAGCCATTGCAATATCCGCGCTGCTCCTTAACGATGCCGTTATTGCCCAGGACAAGGAAGACAAGGAAAAAACCAAAACCAGGATGGGTGAGTATGATGAGATCATCATTAAAAGAAAAGATGTGAGTAAGGATGGGAAGGTTACGATCGAGATCAAAGATGGTGAAGTGAAAGTAAATGGCAAACCGATTGATGAATACGATGATGATAATTTATCGGTACGAAAGAAAAAAACATTGTCTTATGGCGTTGCTGCTCCCTCTCCTTTTCGTTCCAGTATGAATTTCGGAGATGGACACAACTTCCTTTTGGATGAAGACCGTCCCTTCCTGGGTGTTACGACCGATGAAGGTGAGGGTGGGGCTAAGATCACAGGCATTACCAAAAACAGTGCTGCTGAAAAAGCCGGCCTTTTAAAAGGCGATATAATTACCAAAGTAAATGACGAAAGAATAGCAGACCACGGTGATGTTACGAAAGTAATCGGTAAGCTTAAGCCCGAGGATAAAGTTTCCATTTCTTATAAAAGAGATGGAAAAGAAAATAAAGTAACGGCAGTATTGGGTAAAAGACCCGGTTCAACCATCTATGGACCTAATTCTGACTTCAATTTCGATTTTGATCATGACGGACAATTGGGGCAGGTATTTTCATACGGAGGAAGACCGCGTATCGGCATCAAAGCGCAGGATACTGATGATGGAAAAGGAGTCAAAGTGATTGATGTGGATGAAGGATCTGCTGCAGATAAATCCGGGATCAAGGAAAATGACGTGATCACAGAATTTGAAGGAAAGGCGGTGAACAGCGCTGATGCACTGGCCGAAGCCTCGCGTGAATCCAAAGACAAATCTTCTGTAAAAATAAAATTGAACCGCGGCGGCAATTCCCAAACTATTGACGTTAAGATACCGCGGAAATTAAAAACCGCTAATCTCTAATTTTTAGCATTGCCCTCCAAAGCCGACCTGTTGCTACCAGGGCGGCTTTTTTGGTTTATGTCACGGCCTAAACAGGAAATCCCCCCTGAATGCGGTATTTTTGCGATTCTTTTCGGCAAAACCTATAAGGTCTTTGCAGGCCACTTGATTATTTTTAAGAGCTTCCAAAGACCTTATAGGTTTTAAAACAAAGTTTTGCAACAAATATTTTCCTGATGCCTGTTCAATACGATGCCTACGAAACAGTGATCGGCCTTGAAGTTCATGCGCAGTTGCTCACCATGAGCAAATTGTTTTCAGGCGATAGCGCTTCTTTTGGGGGAGAACCCAACACCCATATCAGTCCGATTACACTCGCCCTTCCGGGAACTTTGCCAAAGCTGAATAAAAAAGCTGTTGAGTATGCCATTAAAATGGGATTGGCCTGTCATTGCGAAATAACCGGGCTTAATTATTTTGCCAGGAAAAATTATTTTTATCCCGATCTGCCAAAGGGCTACCAGCTATCACAACATACCACACCCATCTGTAAAGGAGGCTATGTGGCAATCAGAACAGAAGAAGAAAAAAATATTCCGCTGAATCGCATTCATCTTGAAGAAGATGCCGGCAAAAGCCTACATGATGTGGATCCGGAAAATACTTCGGTTGACTATAACAGGGCCGGCGTGCCATTAATAGAAATTGTAACTGAACCTGCATTGAACAGCGGTGAAGAAGCTTATGCGTTTCTTACCGAAGTAAGAAAACTCCTGCGGTATCTTGAAATTTGTGACGGAAATATGGAGGAAGGGAGCATGCGTTGTGATGCCAATATTTCGATCCGAAAAAAAGGAGTAACCACACTGGGTACAAAAGTGGAAGTGAAGAACCTCAACTCAATCCGCAACGTGAAAAAGGCGATCGAATATGAGGCGAAACGAATGATTGAGCTTGTTGAAACAGGTGAAAACATTGTTCAGCAAACAAGAAGCTTTGATGCTTCGAATGGCACCACTTTTCCGTTACGTACAAAAGAAGAGGCAAACGATTATCGCTATTTTGCAGATCCTGACCTGACTCCATTTGTTGTTACAGAAGATATGCTTCAAAATATAAAAAGCATGCTTCCGGCATTACCAGAAGAACGGGTGCATCACTACACTCAGGAGCTGCAGTTGTCGGAATATGATGCAAGAGTCATTGCTGAAGAAAAAGATTTTGCTGATTATTTTGAGCAGCTGATTCAACATGTAAATAATCATAAGGCTTCTGCCAATTGGATGTTGGGTCCTGTAAAATCATACTTGAACGAAAACAACCTTTCGATCAACTACTTTCCTGTATCGGCACCAACAATTGCCGAATTAATTTCGTTAATTGACCAGGGAAAACTGAATTTCTCTGTAGCCTCTACAAGAATATTGGCATCTCTTATCAAAGATCCGGGTCAATCACCCATGGAAATTGCAGGCGTATTAAATCTTATACAGGATTCAGATGAGGACAATATCACTGCATGGGTGAATGAGGTACTTTTTAAAATGCCGGAAAAAGTGCTTGAATATAAAAAAGGGAAAAAAGGGTTGATCGGCTTATTTGTAGGTGAAGTAAAAAAGGCATCGAAAGGCAAAGCCGATCCTAAGTTGACAAATGAAATATTATTAAAAAAATTACAATAACAGATTATGAAATTACACCTGCGGCCATTGATGTTGATCGGTATTATTACCATTTTTTTCTCTTGTGATGAAAAGTCCTCCGCCAGTTTTGAAGTAAGTGGAACTATAAAAAATATAGATAAACTTGCTTCACAGTATCCTGCTCTTTTTAGAAATGATTCTATAAAAGTTTTTTTATACGAAGTGCCCTTTGGCAATGAGTTACCTCCCGTTCAAATGGATTCGGCATACGTAACTGTAAAAAATAATTCTTTCACACTGCGTGGCGATCCTCAAAATACAGGAATGCTCGATGTGATGCTTGAAAACGGTCCCATGATACCGCTGGTAAATGATGAAGGAAAAATCACCCTGAATATCGACCTTGATAACAAAGATAATTTTTATTCTGTGAAGGGATCGCCGGCCAGCCAGCAGATCAGGGATTTTATCGTTGGCTATAGCGAAAAAAGCAGTGCAGCTGAAAATGCCTTTAAAAACCTGGATAGTTTGAAATTGCACAGTGCTGATGATTCGGTGTTATTGGGTGCAACCAATCAAAAGAATAATTCTTTAGAGAGCATCAATAATTATTGCCGACAGGTTCTATCGGCATCCAACCATCCCGTGGTTGCAGCATTCATATTAGGAACTACTTCCTCTACATTTCCAGTAACCGAGCTTGAAACTGAATTAAATAAACAATTGCAAAAATATCCTGAAGACCAGAACCTGAAATATCTCAAAAAACAGTTTGATGACAGGAAAGCACAACAAGCACAGCGCAATGCCAAAACCCTTGAACAACAGCAAAATTCCTGGGTTGGAAAAAAAGCCCCTGAACTGGCACTTCCGGACGCTAGTGGAAAGAATGTTTCCATTGAATCGTTTAAGGGAAAATATGTGCTGATTGATTTCTGGGCAAGCTGGTGCAGGCCTTGCCGCGAAGAAAATCCCAATGTGGTAAAAGCATTCAATCAGTTCAAATACAAAAACTTTACCATACTCGGTGTGTCACTGGATAAAGAAAAGGAAAACTGGTTACAGGCTATTCAGACTGACCAGTTAACATGGACACATGTGAGTGATCTTGCATACTGGGATAGCAAGGCCGTGCAGGTTTACAAATTTGAGGGAATACCGTTCAATGTTTTAGTTGATCCAAACGGAACTGTTATTGCGGAGAATTTGAGGGGAGAGGCTTTATCCGGGAAACTCGCTGAAGTGCTGCAATAACTGCTAATCTTCTATAATCGCCGTTATTTCAAAATAATTTATGATCACGTAAAAATAAAAAAGCCGCTATTGAAGGCGGCTTTTTTATTAAAGGCTGACAGTTTCTTATAAAGGATTTTGAGTGAGCGCTTTGTTGGAATTGAGTTCATCCTGCGGAAACAACCACTCCCACTGTTTATCATCGGCTGGTATGGTAGTTACCATTATCAGCGCCGGAAGATGGTTAGGAATTCCTGCCCTGTTCATTGGTGAATTGGTCCGTTTCAGATCCGTAAACCTGAAACCTTCTCCCCACAATTCTATCCTTCTGTGAAAAAAGATCTCATCGATCAGGGCCTGCCCGGTAGCTGTTGATTGAACATAGTTCAGATTTCTATTCTTTGCCAATGTGAACAACGCAGTTTGAGCTGCTGTATTTTGTCCCTGGCGTGCCCTGGCTTCCGCTTCGATCAGGTACATTTCTGCTGCGCGCATATACGGAACATCCCCCACACTCAGCGCATCGCTTTTTGCAAGGAATTTTTTATTCTGATAAGCAACTCTGGCACCTCCTGGAGGAATAGGAACGGTAGCCCCAGTCAGATCCCACATTCTTTTACGGATATCACTGGATGGAATCGCATTGTAAAGTGTTGCGTTGATGGCTCTCGGTTGCGTTCTCAGAACGGTAGAATTAAAATTGGCAGATATGTACGCAAAGTAAGAAAAGAAAAAAGTATTGTGGTCATCGATCTGACGGCTTCCCCATATCCATTCCTGATTATCGATATTATTGAAACCTGATTTGTATGCAGCAGTATCCATTAACGCAAATCCGGCTCTTGCTGCAATGGCATTGGTGGCTGCTGTTTCCCAATCCTGCTGCGTTAATGCAACCCGGGCTTTCATTCCTTTTACCACATTTACATTAAAGTTTGATTTGGCCGCAGTACCGGAACGTGAATAGCCCGTTAAAAGCGATGCGGCACTGTCAAGATCCTTATTGATGATGGTGTATACTTCCTCCACGGTTGCGCGTGGCTGACCATCCAATACATTAATGCTGAGCAGGGGAACTCCCAATTGAGAGTTTGGCTTGGTAGCGGCATCATATCTTTTTCCCCACAACTGAACCAACTGGTAATGTGCCCACGCCCGGTAAGCAAGGGACTGGCCTTTGATTATTTTTTTATCTGCATCTGGTCCTGCTGCCTTATCAATTCCATTGATTAATACGTTTGCATTACTAATGATGCGATAGTAATAACGGTAAACATATCTAAGATCGGCAGAATTGACATTACGATGAGTAACCCATTGCATAAATCCAATGAGGCCGGTGCTTCCGTTTGCCAGAGGATATACGATGTCTTCGCCCATCAGGTCCCTGAATATATTATTGGAACCTTCCCCGGCCTGTCCCTGTTGATCGTATTGTACATACATGATCCGGTGGATGCCATTCAAAGCCGCATAACCATTTTTGGTAGTTGCAGTTGCTTCCGTGGTGGCCACTCCGTTTGTGGGAAACGTATCTAAGAAGTCCTTCTTACAGGAAGAAGAAAAAAACAACACGATCAGTGAAAGAGATAGTAATTTATATTTAAACATTTTCATTGCTTACATTTTAGAGATTTAAAGTTAAACCTGCACTAATAACTCTTGCTGGAGGATAGGCATTTGATGTTACTCCGGAAAAAGCCTGTTGATTATTAAGCCCTGTTCTTTTGGAAAAGAAGGCAACATTTTCTGCCGACACAAAAAACTGTGCAGTAGAAATATTCAATCTTGAGAGCAACGATTTTGGCAGGCCATAAGCAAGAGAAATTGTACGGATATTCAGGAAGGATGCGTCAACCAGCCACCTCGAGGAAGTTGCGTTAAAATCGGTGGTTCTGCCTGCATCCATTCGCGGAACATCAGTGATATCGCCCGGCTTTTGCCATCTTTTCAGGATATCCGTACTTAATGCGCCGCCATAACTTCCGGAAGACATTAATCCCTGGTAATTGGCATCAAAGGTTTTTCCGCCTAACTGAAAAGTAAATAAAGCGCTTAAGGTAAAATCTTTGTAGGTGAAAGACTGGCTAAAACTTCCGTATAGATCGGGAATGGCAGTACCCTGGTATTCAAATTTGCCATTGCTTGCCAGGATTGTGAGCGTGTCTGACCCACCACTCTTATTGCTTACGATCCTTCTGCTTGCAGAAGAAGCTGTGTTAGCTGCCAGATATAATGCAGCTCCATCAGCGGGGTCTACGCCATAATAGCTACGAAGCCAATACTCAAAGACAGATTGTCCTTCTGAATATTTTTTAGTTCCTGTAATAAATTCAGGAACATCAGCAGGCATCTTCGTTATCTTATTTGTTAAGGTGGAAAGATTGACTGTCGTATTCCAAAGAAAGGATTTGCTCCGCACTATATCACCACTGAGTTGCAGTTCCACACCCTTATTTCTCATGGTGGCTGTATTTTGGGTTATAGTCAGAACACCGCTGGACAATGGTTGGGGTACATCAAATAATAAATCAGCTGAAACCCTTTGAAAATATTCAATGGATCCGCTCAACCTGCTCTTAAATAAACTAAAATCTAAGCCAATATCAAATTGCTTATTTATTTCCCAGGTCAGCTCCGTATTCGTTAAAGTCTGAGTTTGACTTTGAACAATTCCGGGCTCATTGGCATTATTGGCGAAAGTATAAAGACCCTGGTAAGCATAGAATCCGATATCATCTGCTACACCAACTACCCCATACGAACTTCTTAATTTTAAAAGATTCACCCAGTTCACTGAATTCATGAAGTTTTCTTTAGAAAGGTTCCATCCTGCACCCACCGACCAAAAAGTACCCCATCTCGAGTCAGAAGAAAACCTTGAATTTCCATCCCTCCGAATACTTCCTGAAACAAGATATTTTCCTTCATAATCATAATTCAGTCTTGAAAAGTAACTTTCGATTTTGTATCTGTCTACAAATGATCCGGTAGAATTAATGGTGGTGAAATTGCCAAGCTCCACATTACCGGAGACTGTTTGCCCCTGCTTGAAGCCATTGACGTTAGTATTCATCTGATTAAAACTTTCATGTCCAAAGAGTGCGTCCACCCGGTGAACTCCTAATGTTTTCCCATAGTTCAGCAATTGGCTGGCTACAAATCCTAAATTAGACACACTTGTTTTTTGACTTCTGCCTGCAGGCGCACCATCACCAACCACATTATTATCGTAAGAATTATTATTTTGAATCTGATAATCAACAGAAAGGTTGTTTGTAAATTTAAAATTTTTCAAAAAAGTGATCTCCTGATAATTCCTTGCACTCACCGATGTTCTTCTGAACAATTCCTCGTCCAATAACGTTTCTGCCAAAGCATGTCGCCCGGCAAATCCACCACTCGTTCTGTTAGGCACACCCGAAGCGCCTCCCATATTGCCCAAATCCCAAAACTGTTTGCCGGTTGCCGGGTCGATGAGGTACTGGCCTGTAGTCATATTGTGTGCATACACCGGATAAATAGGCCCAACGTTGCGTGAGAAGAAAAAGGGATTGACGAAATTAGTGCTTCCTCCATCCTGCGCAGTGTTTGAAAGAGAATAATTACCGGAGATATTCAGCCCTGTTTTTAACCAGGTCTTAGGTTGAACATTTACATTCAGCCTGGCCGAGTATCTTTTAAAATCAGATTTAAGGGTGTATCCACTTTCTCTCACATATCCCATGGATAAAAAATAATCGGATTTCTCGCTGCCTCCATTAAAATTCACTGAATAATCATTGCGGGGACCTCTTCTCAGCAATTCTCTGTTCCAATCAAGATCATCGGCATATAATAATTGAGCACTGGGATTCAGTTGACCGTTTGTTCCCACGATGGCATTATTAGCTACATTAAACGGATTGTAAGACAATAAGCCCTGAATATTTGTTCTGGTGGTTAGCCCGGAAGCGACCCTGTTTGCTGAATCAAGAGAAATGCCTGTTCCGGTAGCAGGATAAACCAAAGAGTTGCGGTATGCTTCCCACATGACCGGGTAGTATTGAAACGCATCCAGTCGTTCATACTCAGGCAGCCCGCGTGTTGCAAACCCTTGCATCACTCTTACGGAAATGCCGTTGCTGCCCTTTCGCCCCTTTTTGGTGGTAATGATCACAACACCATTTGCAGCCCTTGAACCGTACAATGCGCTTGAAGCAGCATCTTTCAATACGGTAATGCTCTCAACATCATCGGGGTTGATATTTGAAGTACCACCTACATAGGGAATTCCATCAACGACGAGCAAAGGTTCCGAAGTAGCATTGATAGATCCGAACCCTCTCACGCGAATAGCGAGTCCCGAACCGGGCTGCCCATTGGCACTTGTGGTAATGACACCGGGAATAAGACCTTCAATAGCGGTAGTAACGTTATTGAGCGGTCGTTTGTTCAGCTGTTCTGCTTTTATCTGACCGACAGACCCAGTAAGGGCCTCCTTTTTGATGGTACCGTAAGCGATCACCACTACTTCTTCTAAACTTTTGTTTGCATTTTTTAATGAAACAGAAATGGTAGTAGTGATGGAATTAATGGCAAGTTCCTCTGTTGAAAGGCCTATGGCCGAAATGATCAGCGCTTTTGCGCTTGAAGGAACTGAAAGGGAAAAACTACCGTCGGATTGCGTGGTAGTTCCGGTTGAACTCCCTTTAACTAAAACTGAAGCATTTGGAATTGGTGACCCGTCGTCACCCGTGACTTTACCTGTAATAGTACGGTTTTGGGCTAACATCTGCGTTGTACATAGCAGTACAGCCATTACAATGAATAGCAATTTTCTCATGTGCGTTAATTTTGGATGACTGAAACGTTCTAGTTGAGCAAGTTAAACATCCTTGGCGAAACTTATCTTGTTCAACTTTACTAAGCTTATCTTGATAAAGACAGCTTTTAAAAGTGGTTGCTGCTTTTATACGCCAAAAATTATTTTTTCCCGGTTTTCAGGGCGGTTAGTAAGAGCGTGGGTAAAAACACCAGGTTGGTAACCGTTGCCAACACAAGCGTTAATGATGTAAGCCAACCGAGGGCCTGGGTTCCGCCGAATCCGCTGAAACAGAAGATTACAAACCCTGCAATTAACACCAGGGATGTGTAGATGATACTTATGCCGGTTTTATGAATGGTATCGATCACCACCTCTTTGGGAGATTTTGTACTCACCTGCAATTCCTGTTTATAATTAACGAGAAAGCGGATTGTTATATCGATAGCGATCCCCAGGGCTATCGAAAATACCAGTACTGTGGAAGGTTTGATGCGCACACCCGCCCATCCCATTACACCGGCAGTTATAATAAGCGGAATGACATTCGGTATCAATGAACAAATCAATATTTTAAACGAACGAAACAAATACAGCATGCATAAAGCGATCAGCAGGAATGCCCACATGATGCTTTCTTTTAAACCATTGATGATAAAAGCGCTTCCCTCTAAAAAAGTAACACTGCTCCCGGTAAACTCTATATGATATTTTGTTGAATCAAAAAATTGCGAACTTTTGTTCTCTACTGTTTGTATTATTTCCTGCAATCGCTTGCTGCCTACATCGGCCATGTTAATGCTGATCCTTGCCTGCTGTCTTGTACTATCCATAAAGCTCCTGATGACCCTGGAAAAATTACTTTGCCTGCCTGAACTATCCTCTCCTTTCGTTCCCAGGTATTGCGCCAGGAAACTGATATCAAAAGAATTGGGCAATCCATAGTTGGAACTGTCACCGTCGTAATACGCCTGCCGCGCAAATTTCATCCCCTCAACAATAGAAAGCGGCTTGGCCATATCAGGTTGCGCCTGTATAAATGCAGACAATGAATCGATCTTGGCAAATATTTGTAAAGGATTGATCCGTAACCCATTTTTCCTTTTTGTGTCCACAATGATCTCGAGCGGCATAACGCCCTTGAAATTCTTTTCAAAAAACTTTAAATCGACATACAGTTTATCGGTTTTAGGAAGATCATCAACAATAAATCCTTCTGATCTTAGGCGAAATATTCCTGTAATCGCCAGCACCAGAATCACCGCTGTGAATCCATAAATAAATTTTTGATGATGAAGAGACCAATTCTCCAGCCTGTTTAGTATTAAAAGCAACCATTTATTATCAAGGTACTTAGTATGCCGTTTTTTAGGTGAAGGCAAAAAACTTAACACGGCAGGAATAAGAATAATAGAGATAAAAAATAAAGCCATGATATTAATGCCTGCCACAATACCAAATTCTTTTAAAATGGCACTTTTAGTTAGAGCAAAAACAGCAAAGCCGATGGCAGCAGCAATATTGCAAAACAGCGTCACAACACCCATTCGCCGGATCATCTCTATCAACGCGCTATTCTTTTCACCGGTGTCATTATAGGAGGTATGATACTTATTCAAAAAATAAATGCAATTCGGAATACCGATCACCACAACCAATGGAGGAATTAAGGCATTGAGCAATGTTATGTTGTACCCCAACAGGTGCATTGTTCCCAAACTCCATAAAACACCAATAATAACAACCGCCAAGGAAAGTAGTGTTGAACTTAAGCTGCGAAAAAATATTAACAGGATCACTGCCGAAAGAAAAATAGACCCGACTAAAAACCAGCGCATTTCATCTGCTATGCGGGTAGCCATCATGGTACGGATCAACGGAAGTCCGCTGTAATGCATTTCCGTCTGGTTTTTTGCACCAAATTCGTTTCCGGCTTGTACAATTTGGCTGACCACAAGGTTTCGCCTTTTGGAATTAAGCACATCTTTATTGATGCGGACACCCATCAGGTAGGCACTGGTAGCTGGATTATAAAGTATGCCGTTATAAAAAGGAAGATTCAGGAAAACCTGCTTTGAACTGTCGATAGCCGATTGAGAAAGAATACCGGGCGGAAAAATACCGGTGGCCAACAACTTTTCCGTAGCAGTATCTTTTACGAGGTTGGTAGCAGCAGGGATGCTGAGAACATCCTCCACCCATTGAATTTTTCTAATAGATTGCTCAAGTGCCGCATAATCATTATAGTAATTTTGAACAAATAATTTATCTGTTTGAATGCCGATTACAAGAAGGTTTCCATCCTCACCAAATTTCTTACGAAATTCCTGGTACGTTTTGTATTTGGGATTATCGGTGGGTATGGCTCTTGAAAACTCATAGCTTAGCTCCACTTTCGACGCATGGTAGGCCATGAATATCGTAGCTGCTAACAGCGTCATCAATAACCCCCATCTATACTTCAAAATGATACGCGCCAAAACTTCCCACATGTATACACATTTATTATGATGATCGAATCAGTCGCAAAGAAACTTCTTTTAAGCGAATTAACGCGAATATGGGCACTAATTGGCGCTGAGGGGCTTTGATATTTTCGGATATGACGGAGGTATTAAACTGAATGCGTTTATACTAAGTGGGCCAGTAATGCTTGATACCTTCAGATATGATGGAGGTTTACGCTGAATACTATTATGCGCCTTTATTGGCCAAAAAGGCCTTCATTGGTGTCAACTGGCCCCTAATTGGTGTAAATTAGCGCCCCACATTCGTGTTAATTAGCGTCTAAAGATGGTACACAAAACAAAAGGCATCGTTATACGAACGGTTAAATATGGCGAAACAAGTGTCATTGTTAGTATCTATACTGAACTCTTCGGCATACAATCCTATATTGTCAATGGTGTAAGGATCTCGTCGAAAAAAGGCAGCGGCAAAGCAAATCTTTTTCAACCGGCCGCAATTTTGGATCTGGTGGTGTATCATAATGAACTAAAAAATATTCAGCGCATAAAAGAGTTCAAATGGGGCTATTTATATCATTACCTTTTTTTTGACGTGATCAAAAATTCAGTAGCCTTATATATGATCGAATTATTACAGAAAACCCTGAAACAACCTGAGCCCAACCCCGACCTGTTTCATTTTATAGAAGATGCATTTTTACATTTAGATATCAGTGATGAAACTGTTGTTGCCAATTATCCCTTATTTTTTGCGCTCCAGCTTTCAGGCTTTTATGGATTTCGGTTCAGTGATACCTATTCTGCAAAAAATAATATAATTGATTTGCAGGAAGGCGAATTCGTTCACGAACAACCTTCACACCCCTATTTCCTGGAACAGAATCACAGTTTTGTCACTTCGCAATTATTGAAGGTAATGCAGCCAAATGAACTAACAGAGATCAGGTTGAATAAAGAAACCAGGAGAGTACTCCTGCACGCTTACGAAACTTATTATGCATTGCATGTGCAGGATTTTGGAACGATGAAAACATTACCCGTGTTGCAGGAAGTTCTGTAAAGGCCGTCGACGGGTCGACGGCTCTGGAGTTATAATATCCGTTTACTCATTAAATTTTTCTCTTCAATATTTTCAATCAGTACAATACCCGGCAGTTTTCCTTTATCAAAACTTCCAAAAAGATCAGCGACCTGTAGCGCGCGCGCGCCATCGATGGTAGACCATTTCAAAACGGTTGTAAAAGCCTGATTAAACGGCATATTACTGAAATAAGGAATACCCAACATCGTTTCTATTTCTTTTGCGATGTTTAATTGCCAGTTGCTGCTATAACTGTCTGTGCCCAATACAATATGACAATTATTATTCAGGAGCAACTCAACCGGGGGCGTTTTATTTTCAATATACCGGTTCGCATTTATACATAGGCAATATACCAGCGTTAATCCATTGCTGTTAGCATATTCATTTGCAAACACGATGTCTTCCTCGGGCATATAAGTGTTGTGGATCAGAAAAATAGTCTGACCATTATTGAAATAAGGAAGGTAAGATCGTATGCTGCTTTTTCCTGTAACGGGGAAGGGCGACCGGTCAATATCGAATATGCGGAACAATTTTAAATAGTCACCAGCGCCGGTTTTATACAACTCATCTTCTGCAGGATGCTCCTGGTTATGAATCGAGATGATCTGGCCTTTGGTTGCTTCATTAATTAACTGAAAGGTTTTAGAACTGATGGTGTAGGGAGCATGCGGCGTTAAAGAATTCTGATGATTTGGGGAAAGAAGCTGCACATGTTGCGTGAGCACATTTTTGTAGTGATCCATCCGGTCAACTGCCTGTTCGTCGGTGAAACTCAATACTTCAATAAAACTGTTCCAATAGATCCTGCTCCGGCTTTTTGAAATTACCGCGTCGGCTGTATTACAAATATCACCCACCGCCACAGTGCCGTTGTTATACATTTCCTGTTCGGCACTACGTATGGCTTCCTGAACGATTTCCTGATCGAATCCTCTTTTTTGTACAACAGAAACAAGAAATTCTATCAATCCTGTATGTGGGGGGATTATGTTTTTTAAATGACTTAATTCCAGATGGCAGTGGCAATTGATAAACCCCGGACTAAGCACGCCCCGAAATAACTGAACATCTTCTCCTGCATCCTGTTTATCTACAACATCTTGCACCCTGCCCTTGCTGTCGGTAATAAGTACAGCTCCTTCAAGCAATTCATACCCATTAAATAAATAATCTGCAGTGAATTTTCTGAAACTCATATAAGGAATGAAACGTTTAACTTTGCCAACCTTTTTTGTCACCATGCTAAAAGGCGGATAAAATTACCAGCCGGCGAAGTGTGCGAACCCACCTTTCAGCCGGGTTCAAAAGTAAATTAAAAACCATGTTAGACAAGTTAGAAGCCATCAAGGCAAGATTTGACGACCTGGGAGTGGCCCTAACCAATCCTGAAGTAGTTAACAATAATAAAAGATTTACTGAGGTTAGCAAAGAATATCGCAGCCTTGAAAAAATTGTGACTGCATATAATGATTATAAAAAATTACTGGACGATATAGAATTTTATAAAGAAGCATTGAATGGAGATGATGAGGAAATGCGCGAATTGGCAAAATTAGAGGCGCCCGAACTTGAACCAAAAAAAGAACAGCTCGAATCGCATATCAGGCAGCTTCTGATACCAAAAGATCCACAGGACGAAAAAAATGCCATTATCGAGATACGCGCAGGTACAGGTGGCGATGAGGCAAGTCTTTTTGCCGGCGATTTATTGAGAATGTATCTCCGCTATTGCGAAAAAAGAGGATTTAAGACTGCCATTTTGAGTGAAAGCGAAGGAACCGTAGGCGGATTTAAAGAGGTACAGGTGGAAGTGACAGGCGACGATGTATACGGCACATTGAAATTTGAAAGTGGCGTACATCGCGTTCAGCGGGTACCCGATACGGAAACGAGCGGGAGAGTACACACTTCAGCTGCAACCGTTGCCGTGATGCCTGAAGCTGAAGAAGTGGATGTTGAAGTAAAAGACAGCGACGTGAAAATGGAAACAGCGCGAAGCGGAGGTGCTGGCGGACAGAATGTGAATAAGGTTGAAACAAAAGTTTTATTAACACATTTGCCTACAGGAACCGTTGTCATATGTCAGACGGAGCGGACCCAGTTAGGCAATAGGGAAAAGGCGATGCAAATGCTTCGAACAAGATTATATGAGGAGGAGGTTCGAAAACAGGAAGCTGAAATCTCAAAACACAGGAAGAGCCTGGTCAGTACAGGCGACAGAAGCGCAAAGATCAGAACTTATAATTTTCCTCAGGGTCGGGTCACTGATCATCGCATTGGCCTCACTGTATATAATCTCGATGCGGTTATGAATGGTGAGATCCAGGAATTTATCGATGCCTTGCAGTTCGCTGAAAATGCCGAAAAAATGGCGAGGCAAAACTAACGGGACAAGTGATTTTTTTATCCCCATGTTAATAGTTTGAGAAAATCTATCACCGGAAGGGAAAACAAATCTACACGTGATTACCTTGCGTATGTAAGGGCAATAACCACCTAAAAAGTTAGCCAGTAAGGTTTTAAAGGTTCTTTAACGAAATGGGTTATACTAATGGCATTGGTTTTGCGTTATATATAGAGTTCTTCAAAATTTACTTAAAGCAGTCAATTTTCTCATAAGCAGTTAGTTTTGGTTACGGCCCCTGTTTCTACAGGGGCCATTCTTTTTTCAGCCGGGTCTCTTAAAGTAAAAAAAGAGCCCAAATACGATGGCGCTGACTGAATTGGCAATAATATCTCCTTTATCGAATGCCCTGTTAGGGATATAATTGAACTGAATATATTCCATGCAAATTCCCAATGTTATCGCGCAGATACCAATGCAAACAACTGTAGTATGCCAGTTCTTCATTATCGTATTTTTTTGAAGATAGTAGAGGCTCCAGAATATTACTATCCCGCCAAAAAGAATGACGTGTACTACTTTGTCCAGGTGCGGGATATTAAAAAACCCTCCTCCCGGAAAGGTCGATCCTGGTAAACAAAGCAAAATGATTGTAAACAATGTCCAGCTGATCGGAATAATGATGTGAGAAGTGAGTTTTTTTAATAAAGCCAGCATAGTGGCAGGAAGGTAATAAAAAAGTGGTTACAAGCTATATCAGGATACCTTTCCCAACACATACATTGGGCCTTCCGGCGCAACACTGCCACCCCTTTTTTCGAGGGTAACCGCAAAAATCTGCGCACGGGGCATATTTTTCATACGTAATAGCCCGTCAACGCTTTGAACATCGAACACACCTGCATCAACAGGCTGCCCATCTACAATTGCCCATAACTGGTATTGTTTATCTGACGGAGGCTGGGGCAAATTATTAACCAAAAGGTAAACATCTTTTGATTTGGTATTCCAGTACACAGTGGCCACACTGCTCGAATCTGGGCTTGTGGGAACATTGGTTCCCGGCATTTTTATAACTGCCATATCAGGGTCCCTTAACATAGCAATCGTGCCTTCGTACGCAGTGAGTCTCGTACGCATGATGTCATTGTTCTTCGCCAACTCTGTCTGCTGGGCCATTAATGTCGCATACCTGCTGCTATAACTTTTATATTGATTGAATAAATAAAAATTAAGCGCAGTGCTTATGATTAATAGAGCAATGGAAGCAGCGGCTAAATAACGTAGCCATCCCATGGCTTTTATTTTTGCAGGTCCTTCACTTCTTGTACCATCCGCAACATACAGTGGATCATCATCAATAAATGATTGATCATTTATTTTTTCGCTTTCTATTTCTATTTCTGCAAAAATTTTACTCTTGATATTTTTCGAAGGTGTTACAGCGTTGAGCATAGCCTGCTCTTCCAAAGAAAGTTCAAATAACTCCCTGGCTTTTCGAACTTCAGCGTGAGCAGCACACATACGATCAAAATCGGCGCGCTCCTCATGGTCCGCCAACCCTAATACATAGCTTTCGACTATGCCACTTGATATGTATTCCTGAATATTCACTTTAAATGTTCTCTTAACTGTATTAATGCATTCCGAATCCGTGTTTTCACCGTTCCTAAAGGGATGGTTTCTATTTCTGCAATCTCTTCGTGGGTATACCCTTTAAAATACGCAAGCTCAATTAATACGCGATGTTCTTCTTTCAACTTTTCAAGTACTTTTTTCAATCCAATATGGTCAATGTTCAGTTCTCCTGTGTACCCTTTACCTAGAGCATCTACGTTTTCAGGCAGAGAGCGGTTTTTCTGGGTGTTCTGATAATTTTTGGATCTAAGTGTATCTATTGAGGCATTACGGGCAATGTTCAGCATCCATGTAAACAACCGGCCTTTTGTTTGATCGTAGCTTTCAATTTTCTTCCAGACATTTATAAATACTTCCTGCAACACATCGTTTGCCAGTTCTACATCATTTAATATCTGGAGAATAATGCTGTTCAAAGCACCAGAATAATTATCGTACAGGTACCCAAAAGCCTTACTGTCCCTGTCTTTTAGCAGAGAAACCAATTCGTGTTCGGTATATGTGATTACTGTACCCAAGAAGTTTATTCCAAATCCTGCACAAGTTAGAGTGATTGGAATCCACGTCTAATATACGCAGTCTAATTTAAAACAGATTTTATACTCCAACCACATCGCTATAGGCGGAAGCATCCATAAGAGATTGCACATCCGCAGGATTGTCGACCTTCATTTTTATCATCCATCCCTCATTATACGGATCGCTATTAACCAGTTCAGGCGAAGTTGTCAAAGCAGGATTCAATTCAGTGATTGTTCCCGATACAGGTAAATAGAGATCCGACACCGTTTTAACAGCTTCAACGGTTCCAAAAATGGTTTCTGCTGAAAACGATTTTCCGACTGTTTCAATTTCAACATACACAATGTCTCCCAGTTCTCTCTGAGCAAAATCGGTAATACCAATTACCGCTATATCACCATCCAAACGAACCCATTCATGATCTTTTGTATAACGAAGATTGTCAGGAAAATTCATGAGCATAGAATTTTAGTGAGTGCAAAGATTATAAAAAGGGTTGAAAAAATAGTACAACTTAAAAATTAATAAGATTCTCGCCACGAATTACACGAATTACCACGGATTAAATTCGTGGTAATTCGTGTAATTCGTGGCAAAAATCTACTCAAAAGTCGTGATTACTGAAATACAGTAAAACATGATCTTTTAAAAAAATCTCCTGCTCAATCATATTGAATTCAGGCAAGGCTTTTAGTTGTCTGAAATGAGGCCACCCATCATCGTCATACCTGTCAATATCATAATAACCGCTTTGCGATAACAGCGAACATACGGCAATATGCATCAGATCCTGCTTTTGTTCTTTTGTGAACTTCGGCCGTATATCGCCGAATTCCTGTATTCCTATTAAAAACAAAATAGTCTCGAGATCGGGCTTTTTACCGAAACGTTCAATCATTTTCTCTTCCAGTTTCCACCAACGTGTTTGAAGATCATCACTTGCCTGCATGCTGCAAATATAATAATCATCAAAAGAGTTGCTTTATTTTTGATGTCCTTACACTTCAGGATATCTTTAAACATTCATCAATGGAATGGACCAAAGAAAATTACACCATCAGTACCGACAAAAACAGGCTGGATGTCAAGTATATCCATCATTATTTAAGCACGCAGTCTTACTGGGCCGAAAATATACCTGTTGATGTTCTGAAAAGATCCATCGCGGGGTCCATCTGTTTCGCAATATATATTGATGATGCACAGATCGGTTTTGCCCGTGTAGTTACCGATACAGCGTGCTTTGCGTATCTGGCCGATGTGTTTGTTGACGCTGGATACCGCGGCAGGGGTTTAAGCAAGTGGTTGATGGAATCGATCCTTTCTCATCCCGATTTGCAGGGACTTCGACGTTTTCTACTTGCCACCAGGGATGCCCATGGATTATATGAACAATTTGGATTTTCGCAACTTTCATTTCCTGAAAAATGGATGCATATTCATAATGCCGACGTTTATAAAAAAAAAGACTAAGCTCTCAAGTAGTCGTTCAGCAATTATCTTTGCCGCAAATTACTAAAGCGATGTTACAGCTCAGCTACATACGCCAAAATACGGAACTGGTAAGGCAAAAACTGGCTATCAGGAATTTTAAAGAACCTGAACTTATTGAACAGCTATTGCAATTAGATGATGAACGCAAGAAACTGCAGTTGGAATCAGAACAAACACAATCGAAATTAAATACAACCGCAAAAGAAATCGGCCAGCTGATGGCTAAGGGCCGGAAGGATGAAGCTGAAGCAAAGAAAGTAGAAGTGGCCACACTAAAATCGTCAATTCAACCGATCGTTGATCAATTGTCTGTTGTAGAGAAACAATTGAACGATACACTTCTTAAAATACCGAACCTTCCTTCTGACAAGGTTCCGGCCGGCAAGTCTCCCGAAGACAATATAGTGATGAGAGAATGGGGCAAAAAACCTTCTCTGCCTGCAACCGCGGTGCCACATTGGGAGCTCATTAAAAAATATGATCTTGTTGATTTTGAGACCGGCGCCAGGATCACCGGCAGCGGGTTTCCTTTATATAAAGGAAAGGGTGCAAAATTGCAACGGGCACTGATCCAATATTTTTTGGATTATAACATTGGGGCCGGGCATACAGAATATATTCCCCCGTATATGGTGAATGAAGCAACGGCTTACGGTACGGGACAATTGCCCGACAAAGAAGGTCAGATGTATCATATTACCGAAGATGGCTTTTACCTGATCCCTACTGCTGAAGTTCCTTTAACCAATATTTACCGCGATGAGGTTTTGAAAGAAGCAGAACTTCCTGTTAAGATGACCGCTTATACTCCCTGCTTTAGAAGAGAAGCAGGGAGCTTTGGAAAAGATGTTCGGGGATTGAACCGGGTACATCAATTTGATAAAGTAGAAATAGTACAACTGGTTCATCCGCAATCAAGTTATGAAGTACTGGAAGAAATGGTTGTGCATGTTGAAAAGCTTTTGCAGTCTTTAGAACTCCCTTACCGTATATTAAATTTATGTGGCGGAGATATGGGTTTTACTTCTGCCATGACATATGATTTTGAAGTGTACAGTGCTGCTCAGGACAAGTGGCTCGAAGTAAGTTCCGTCTCTAACTTTGAAACCTATCAGAGTAATCGCATGAAAATCCGCTTTAAGGATGCCAATGGAAAAAATCAGCTCGTTCATACATTGAATGGAAGTTCATTGGCCCTGCCAAGGATAGTAGCTTGTTTATTGGAAAACAATCAAACCGAAAAAAATATACAGCTGCCACCGGCATTGCATTCTTATTTTGGAAATGTATTATTGATTTGATGCAGATGAAAAAAATTTAAAATCAGTTCATTGTTGATTACGAAAAAACATTTTCATTCTCCTTACCAGTATACTTTTTTATTGGATTAGAATACGTTTTTTGTTACAGAAACCTGGCTGAGGCCTTTAAATTGCCAGAACTTTATGGAGCCGCTTTATTTTTTTATTCATGACCAGGAACCATACAGGAGGCAACAATGACAGCAACATCATTCCCGGATACCCTGTTGGCATCTGTGGCGCATCTTCATGATGTTGTAATACCTGGTATTTTCGACTGGCAAGGTAATGATGATCGCTATGGCGCGACAATTCAAATAGCATCAGCCGGCCCACAACGTGGTTACTATTCCAGCTATGAGAAGGCAGTGCTCTCTCATATTTATCTGCTGCAATTTGTTTACGTGTCAATCCATAATGTTCAATATAATTCACCGTTTCGAGCAGAAGGATTCCCATTATCGCTGCAACAAGGTAATAACAGGTGATCGTTACTCCGAAACTAAAGTAGATCAATAAAAGAAACCCAGCTTGTATGATATGCGCCTGAACCATTTCGTTCTTCAGGCTCCACACAGGCTTATTTTGTTTTTCCCTTTCGCAATTTGCAATTCTCCAGGCACTGGCGTAACTATAAAAAACAGTTCTGAACCAAAAACGATATAATGGTTCTCCATACCTTGCGCTGCTCGGATCTCCGGGCGTTGCTACATTTTTATGATGACCCTTATTATGTTCAATAAAAAAATGCATGTACAAAGATGTCATTAAAGACAACTTAGCGAGCACTTTTTCAAATCCGTTTACGCGGTGGCCCAATTCGTGACCCACGTTAATGCCAAATACTCCACAGAGCATCCCCATTGTTCCAATTCTTCCTAATCTGTCTAACCAGGTTAATGTGTCATCCTGCATGGAATATAGAAACAAAAAGAGTACAGGAACCTGCAATAAAACGATCGCGTACAGTATCCAGTCATACAATTTGTCGTGTTTGGCTATCTCTTCTTCCGCTTCGCTTAAATTGCCTGGATCGGGTTCAATGAATAGCTCAAGAAACGGGATCACGATCCAGGAATAAATCAATAAGGCGAAGCAGGCAGGACCGTATGAAAAAAAAGAATGAACGGCTCCCAGGTAGATCAGCAGCGGAGTGAAATATTTAATTGCCGTAAGCCTCATTGGTTTTATTGTTTTCAAATATAGTAAATGCCCGACGTATGGCTTCAGGTGCCGGCACTTATAACGAAGCCTGACGTAAATTAATTATCAACCCATTAAACTTTATAACTGACCTTTGGTCTTAGTCCAAACTTTAGATCCGCATGGTACCAAATCAATTGAAAAACCAACATTTATTGTGGCGTGCCGGGTTTGGTCCTATGGCTGAGGAATTTGGTCAATTGACGACAGCCTCTCAAAAATCCTATGTGGAAGCTTTATTTAAAGCTTCTTCGAAATCTCCCGGTTATATCGATGTTGCCAGCAATGCTTTAAAGGGATTGGTGATGGGAATGGATGAGATAGCAAAGCAAAACAAACAATTGAGCGATGAAGAAAAAAAGCAATTTCGCCAGCAATCCCGGCAGGATATTAAAAATCTCAACCTTACATGGTTAAATGAAATGGTCAATAGCGGGCAACAGCTGCGTGAAAAATTATCGCTATTCTGGCATGGACATTTCGCCAGCCGCAATCTGAATATACTTTATCAGCAGCAATTGCTGGATGTGATCAGGAAAAATGCGCTTGGAAGCTTTGGCGATCTACTAACCGAAGTAAGCAAGAGCGCAGCCATGATCAACTTTCTCAATAATAATCAGAACCGTAAGGGGCATCCCAACGAAAACTTTGCCAGGGAGGTAATGGAATTGTTTACCCTCGGTCGTGGAAATTATACTGAATCGGACGTTAAGGAAGCAGCCCGTTCATTTACCGGTTGGGGCGCCAATGTTTCCGGAGAGTTTGTTTTTCGCAAGCCACAGCACGATACCGGGCAAAAAACCGTTTTGGGAAAAACCGGGAATTTAACGGGTGATGATGTACTTGATATTTTATTGGAACAAAAACAGACCGCGCGTTTTGTTACACAAAAGATATACAGGTATTTCGTAAATGATCAGCCAGATGAAAATAAAATAAACTGGCTGTCGGAGAGGTTTTATAAAAACAATTACAATATACAATCCCTCATGAAGGATATCTTTTCGAGTGATTGGTTCTATGAAGAAAAGAATATCGGTAGCAAGATAAAATCGCCTGTGGAGCTGATCGTCGGTATAAGACGCATACTTCCCATGGAAATTGAAAATGCAGATGTGCAGCTACTTCTTCAACGCCTTCTTGGTCAATTGCTATTTTATCCTCCCAATGTTGCCGGATGGCCGGGAGGAAAAAACTGGATAGACAGTTCTTCATTAATGCTAAGGTTGCGTATTCCCCAAATGATTTATGTTTCGGGAGAACTGAATATGAAACCAAAGGACGACGACGATCAGATGATGGGAAGAATGGATGGTGGAGAAGCAAAAAAGGCCGATGCCAGGAAAAATAAGGGCAATGGTAAAATGGGCGCCCAGATCGTTAGTTCTATAGACTGGAACATGTATCTCAAAAAATTTGAAAGGGTACCGCGTGAAAAGCTCTTAGATGAAATGAGTAAGATATTGTTGCAGACAACAGCGCATGTAAATGATAACACAATAAAAAAATTTACAGATGCGAGCAGCAGAGAGAGTTTTATTAAAACAGCAACAATTCAATTAATGAGCACACCGGAATATCAATTGTGTTAAGTACGATGTACGAAGTTTGAAGTACGAAGGCTGATTTTTTAGCATGCAATGTATTTGTAATCTACTCGTATTTCGTACTTCGTATTTCGTACTTCGTACTTCGTAATTATTAACTTATGGTAATCAAACGTCGTAAATTTTTACAAGTAGGTTCTTTGGCAACGGCGGCTTGCATGGTTCCTAATTTTTTAAGGGCATTTGAAAAAGGGGCTATTGTTCCGCCTGGGAATAAAGTGTTGGTGGTATTGCAGCTGAGCGGAGGGAATGATGGACTGAATACCGTGATCCCTTTTCGCAACGATATTTATTACAAAGCCCGACCGAGATTAGGAATTACAAAAGATCAGGCTCTTGGATTAACGGATGAAGTCGGATTACACCCGGCACTTAAAGGTTTTAAAGAGTTGTATGATGATGGAAGCCTTGGAATTCTGAATAGTGTGGGCTATCCTAATCCCGAACGCTCCCATTTTCGTAGCATGGATATCTGGCATAGCGCGAGTGAAAGCAATGAATATTTATACACAGGGTGGCTGGGGCGTTATCTTGATGCCCAATGCGCGGGTTGCGACAAACCAACACAGGCTTTGGAAATTGACGATATGTTGAGCATGGCTCTTAAAGGCCACCAGGCAAAAGGACTTGCCATGAGGGATCCAAAAAGATTGTACACGACAGCCAACGAAAAATATTTTAAGGAAATAATTTCATCGCATAAAGACGAGGCAGGCGAACAGCCGGTGGACTATTTGTACAAAACAATGGCTGAAACTGTTAGCAGCGCTGATTATATTTTTCAGCAAAGCAAGCTGCATCCGAGTGCCTCGTCGTATCCGAAAACCGAATTGGGAAAAAGTTTTCAAACTATTGCTTCTCTTATTTTCTCCGATATAAATACAAAAGTTTACTATGTTTCTCTCGGAAGTTTTGATACGCATATCAACCAGGGAGCCCAGCAGCAGCGATTATTCACCGAGATGAATGATGCCGTTTCTGCCTTTGTTAAAGATCTAAAAGCAGGCGGAAGATTCAATGATGTACTGATAACAACGTTTTCGGAATTTGGAAGAAGAGTTTCTCAAAATGCGAGCGGCGGAACTGACCATGGAACGGCAAACAATATGTTCTTTATCGGTAGCGGCTTGAAACAGAAAGGTGTACTGAATCCGTTACCCGATCTACACGATCTTCAGGATGGCGATCTAAAACACAGAGTGGATTTTAAAGATGTGTATGCCACCATCCTCAAAAACTGGTTGAACGCCGATGACAAAAAGATCTTAGGCAAGCAATTCGACCATTTAAATTTTGTTTAATGCCCGTTTTTGTGCTTACCCGAATAAAGCCTCCGTTAATGCCGGGGCTTTTTTTATCTTATCAGCACTACCGTACCTTTCTTTGAATGAATATTTCCTGCAAAATCTTTTCCTTTTACGATCCACACATAAACACCGGATGGTTGCTTGGTACCACGGATGGTTCCATCCCAGCCGGGTTGATAATTATTGGAAGTGTATACCAACTGGCCATACCTGTTGTACACATTGAAATAATCGACTGAAGCCATCCCCACCGCCAGGCAGCGGAAGCGATCATTCTTTTCATCGCCGTTTGGTGTGAAAGCATTTGGCGCATAAAACGCAGGTCCATTATAAACCTTAATTGTTACAGTGTCCGAATTAACGCATCCTGCAGGCGTATAGGCCGTGAGTGTGTATACGGCATCTTTCTGTAATGTGGCAATGGGGTTTAGTATTGTTGGGTCAGATAGACCCGTAGCAGGTGACCACATAAATAGCCCGTTGCCACTTCCTTGTAATACAATGGATTGATTTTTTGCGGCAATGGTATCGTGCCCGGCAAAAGCCGTTGTTTTGTAAACCGTAATGGATCTATTCACTGGAATTGAACTACATCCATTTTGAGCGGTTGCCGATAATTGAATATCAAACTTCCCTCCTATTGTGTAGGTATGATGAATTGTTTTTCCATTTCCCTTTTTCATATCGCCAAAGTTCCAGTTCCATTGACTGATGTTTATTAAGGGATCGAGTTCAATTCCTGTAAGTATCGCGGCGCTGTCAGCACAAATATCGTTCACGCTGAAATCGATCAAAGGAATGGGATTTATTGCCAGCGATTTTGTAGCGATGTCGGATATACAACCTTCGATTGTTCTCACAGCCAGTTGCACGGGTATCGTGACCGATGCAGTACTTGTGAAAGATGGATTTTGAGTGGAAAAAGGTTTCCCGTCAATATCCCATAGCCAACTAGTGATGGTGCCATAGTTTACATTGGATAGGTCTTTGAAGTCAATGGGAGTATTTTCGCAGGCGATCGTTGGCGCATAAGTGAATTCGGCTACGGGTTTTGAACCAATTATTATATTTCGTTTAAATGAATCGGATACGCATCCATTGTTCCCTAGTATTTTTAGAGTAACGGGATAATTACCGGGTGCAGGATATATATGGGGCGGGGGAATTTGATGACTGGAATCCACGGAGCCGTCACCGAAATCCCAATACCATTTTAGTATGGATCCGAATGATGCCGAACTGTCCAGGAGTTGAACAGGAGTTGGATAACAGGTTACCTGACCGGGGGAAAGAACGAACCCGGGATTCAGTGAAGTGCAAACCCTTTGATGATTATTAGATCCACCCGTTGCAGCAGTGAATCCCCAAAACACTTTTGGATCACCATTAAATACCGCACTGACGAGGTCAATGGTCTTTTTCACTCGTTCCGTTCCGTCAATATCTGCTTGCAATGTTTTTGTACCCGCATCCCAAAAAATGCGGAAAGTATGCCATTTACAATCTTCTATATTGTCGCTGCGCGCAAGGGCAGTAACTGGGCCAGCGAGGTTGTTCGCGGTGGAATGATCAATATCGCCGTTTTGATGGATTGCGATATGATCATAAGCCGGATCATTGTTGTTGGTATTTTGCCAGGTATCGATGATGACCCCTATAGAGGGAGTAACTCCCTGGAAGCCTATTCCGGCGCCGGTATTTCCAATACTGGTACTGATTGCCTGCATCACGAAGGCGATTCCATCGGCTCCATCTAAGTCCTTACAGCCCAGAAAAACATTGAATTTAAAATCGAATGATTGGTTAAGATCTATTTTGTAAATATTCCATACCGATCCTGATTTGGTGAAATCCGCCGGCGTGAGCGTATAGCAATTGCAGTCTTCTTTATAGGCACTTCCATTAAGATGGTAAGGCGTTACCTGCGCCTGCACGGAGGAAATGCAAAATTCAACACAAAAAACCGATATCACATGCATTAAATACTTCATCAAGGGGCCTGTAGAGTGAACATGAATATAACAAAAAGCCGTTCATTCTCTTTGATTTTGATCAAAGGAATGAACGGCAATAAAGAAGATTATTAAAATGACTTACCAGCCTTGTTTGGCAATGCCCGCTTTTATAGCGGCCAACGCCTTTTCTTCGCCAAGTAAGGTAGTCAGTTTGTTACCCTTACCATCATTACCCTGGGCCATATAAGCACCTTTGGCGGTTTTTGTAAT
This sequence comes from Chitinophagaceae bacterium, assembly GCA_014379345.1. Taxonomy (GTDB): domain Bacteria; phylum Bacteroidota; class Bacteroidia; order Chitinophagales; family Chitinophagaceae; genus Flavitalea. Next base: position 115,391 of record JACMLY010000150.1, on the reverse strand, counting down.
CACTGCATCCTTCATCGGAACATTTTTCTCTTTTGTTTTTACATTATAAGCAGTGAGTGTTACTTCTGACATAGTTAATAATTTGACGGTTAGTAATTTTTAATTTAGTACCTGGCTCTTTGTACCCCTCAGACTAAAGGTAATTAAATATTGAAAAAATATTTAAGAATGTCTGCCTGTATTGAAGGGCACTAAATATCTAATTTAGCGTATTTAGCATGAGATTCAATAAATTCTCTGCGTGGAGCGACCTCATCACCCATCAACATACTAAAGATCAGGTCGGCCTCAGCAGCACTTTCAATGGTTACCTGTTTAAGCGTCCGGGTATTCGGATTCATTGTTGTATCCCATAATTGTTGGGCATTCATCTCGCCGAGACCTTTATACCGCTGAATATTCACACTATCTTCTTTGCCTCCGCCTAGTTTTTCCACGAGTCCTTTCCGCTGCTCTTCGTTCCAGGCGTATGCCTGATCCTTGCCTTTTTTTACCAGATACAGGGGCGGTTGTGCAATGTATACATAACCCTGCTCTACCAGTTCTTTCATGTACCGGTAAATAAATGTAAGGATCAGCGTGGCTATATGGCTACCGTCCACATCAGCATCAGTCATAATGATGAGTTTGTGGTATCTAAGCTTTATAATATTGAGCGCTTTCGGATCTTCGGCGGTTCCAACCGTTACCCCGAGAGCAGTATACATATTGCGTATTTCCTCATTCTCGTAGATCTTATGTTCCATGGCCTTTTCCACGTTCAGTATTTTACCTCTCAAAGGTAAAATAGCCTGAAAACTTCTGTCACGTCCCTGTTTCGCTGTTCCGCCGGCCGAGTCTCCTTCAACCAGGTATAGTTCGCAACGATCAGGATCCCGGTCCGAGCAATCGGCCAGTTTCCCTGGTAAACCGCCACCGCTTAATACACTTTTGCGTTGTACCAATTCCCTGGCCTTCCTGGCAGCGGCCCTGGCCTGGGCCGCAAGAATAACTTTTGAGATGATATTTTTGGCTTCTCTCGGATTTTCCTCGAGGTAGGCCTCCAATACTCTCGAAACAGTAGTGTCTACAACACCCATTACCTCGCTATTGCCAAGCTTTGTTTTTGTTTGCCCTTCAAATTGCGGTTCGGGAACTTTGACAGAGATTACACTGCTTAAACCTTCACGGAAATCATCGCCTTCAATTTCAACCTTTGCTCTTTCAAACAGTCCCTGCTTATCCCCGTAGCTTTTGAATACCCTGGTCAGCGCCCGTCGGAAGCCGGATACATGAGTACCACCCTCAATGGTATTGATATTATTTACATAGGAGTAAATATGTTCACTGTAACCATCATTATAACTTAGCGCTACTTCTACAATAACATTGGTTACATTATCTTTCCCTTCAACGAAAATCACTTTTGGAACTATTGGGGTGCGGCCTGCATTCTTGTCGAGCATTTCAACAAACTCAACAATCCCCCCTTCACTGTAAAATGTTTTGATATAGTTCACACCTTCTTCATCCTTCTCCCTTTGATCTGTCAAAACGATACGAATGCCGCGATTGAGGTAAGACAATTCTCTCAGCCTTCCTTCCAGGATATCTTTTTTGTAAATGCTTGCAGTGAAAATGGAAGTATCGGGCCAGAAATGCACCAACGTACCTGTGCGGTCACTGGTGCCAACTTCGCGAACAGGATATTGAGGTATACCAATCCGGTACTCCTGCTCAAACTTTTTTTCTTCTCTCCAAACTGTAACATGTAGCAAGCTACTTAATGCGTTCACCACGCTGATACCAACACCATGCAATCCTCCGGAAACTTTATAAGTGTTCTTATCGAACTTACCTCCTGCGTGCAACACAGTCATTACAACTTCAAGTGCGCTTCTTTTCTCTTTCAAATGCATTCCTGTCGGTATTCCCCGACCGTCATCTTCCACTGAAACAGAATTATCATCATGAATCGTTACCAGGATATTTTTACAATACCCGGCCAATGCCTCATCTATTGAATTATCCACTACTTCATATACAAGATGATGTAAACCTTTCTCACTGATATCCCCGATATACATGGCGGGGCGCTTGCGAACGGCTTCCAGACCTTCTAAAACCTGTATACTATCTGCACCATAACCATTAGAAGCGGGAGTCAAAATTTCCTGTATTTCTGAAGCCATAGAATGTACGTATAACCCTGTTTGAATGTAATTTTCTAAATGCCCGCAAATCTACGTAAAATAAAGGGTTACAGGCGATTTACGAGGGTTGTTTTATGCACTTTTTTTCAAGCTTTTTGCAACTGCAAAACCCTGGTTGATGAAGTGTTTGAAAAGTGCATTTAAGGGCGTTAATAATTATCGCCGCTCACTATAACCTCCTTCGTATCTTTATTGCATAGTTTTTGCAATCATTTATGCTTTTATGAAACTCTCAGCGAATGAAAGACTATTCCCAGATCAATTTTGATTTTGCCGATACAAACACTACGCAAAACGCTTCACCAGCCGGAGGGCTAAGAGTGAAATCTTATAAAAACCTGGAAAAAGACAACACTCCTGTACTTATTAATGAACCTACCCCTACTGAATCTACCCCTGCAAAGTCAACCCGGGGACGTAAATCATTGAAAACGCTTTCAGGCGAAGTTGATCTGATCAATATCCCGGAAGACGAAGTTTTATTCCAACGACAATACTATGCAATTGGTGCGGTAGCAGAAATGTTTCATGTAAATGCTTCTTTGCTCCGCTACTGGGAAACAGAATTTGATATTTTGCAACCACGAAAAAACAGGAAAGGCGACCGGCATTTCCGTCCAATCGATATTAAAAACCTTCAGTTAATCCATGATCTCCTCCGCCGGCGCAAGCTTACCATTGAAGGAGCGAAGGATTTTCTGAAAAGAAATAAAAAATCGCAGGAACGCTTTGAGTTGATTCAATCTCTTCAAAAGATCAAAGGATTTTTACTGGAAATAAAAGCCTCCCTGTAATTTAACAGTTTTGTTGTTTTCCGCATATTAAGTTTGCAGCCTAATCTAAAGAATACCATGAGAAGAATCTTATTGGCGGGAGCACTATTGATCAGCATGTTTTCCCTTGCCCAAACGCAGTATGAAGTATCGAATGACGGACAGGATAAAATTCTTAAGGGACTCATTAACCGTGAGCTGATCGCCAATGACACTTCGTTTAAATGGTATAAACAAAACCAGGCCGGTTACAAACCGAATGAAATAGCCCTGAACGCACTCAAAGAAAAATCGTCTGCATTACAACTCATTGTATTTGCAGGGACCTGGTGCAGCGATACTAAATATATCCTTCCAAAACTCTTTGTACTTATAGATGCTGGCGGTTTTTCACAGGATCGTGTTACACTTATCGGAGTTGGCCGCGATAAAAAAACGATCGGTCACCTGGCTGAAGCGCTGGGCATCATTAACGTTCCCACCATTATTGTAATGAAAGAAGGAAAAGAAATAGGCCGTGTTGTTGAGTACGGAAAAACCGGAATCTGGGATAAGGAACTGGGTGAAATTATTAATGGGGGTAAGTAGTTTAAAGTTTAAAGTTTAAGGTTTAAGGTTTAAGGTTTTTTAGACAGCTAGCCATCTTACAAAACATAACTTTAAACTTTAAACTTTAAGCCTTAAACTTCCTTCGCAACAACGATCTCCGTCTCCTTACTCGCAAGCTGGATATTCATTTCTGACAGCAAATCGATGATGTTGAGGTTTACATCCTGGCGTAAGGCATTAAAATCTTCAGCAGGAATGGAAGCGGTAAAAAATTCAACCTGAACGATCAGGGCATTTTTACTGATATCAGCAAGAAATACAGAATTGCTTTCAATTTTATCACATCCGTTCAAAAAGCTTTCTATTGCCTGCACAAGATCGTTGACTGCTCCCCGCGTTGTATTTCCATTTAACTCCAACATAACAGTCGCCTTACGTTGAGTACGCAATGAAAGATTATCCATGATGCTATCTACCATTTGCTTATTGGGTACCGTTACAAATGTTTTTTGATCAGTGCGGATGCGCGTACTTCTTAGACCGATTTTTTCAACAGTGCCGGTGATATTCTGCACTTTTACCAGGTCTCCCGTGGTGAAAGGTTTATCGAAAAAGATAATAAAAGACGCAATCAGGTTTTCAAGGCTCTCCCGGGTAGCCAATGCAATGGCCGCGGTGGCAATACTGAGACCCGTAAATAAAGTTCCGATCTGGTAATGAAGGGCAAATTTCAGTATCAGTAAAAAACCGAAAATAACTATGATGACCTTAAAAAAATCTTTAAAGAAAACAACGAGCTGGTTATCGCTCTGGTCTGAAGCAATGCTTGCTCTCTGGTGAAGGATCATTGCAATAAAATCAATGATGCGAAGCAACAACCAAATGAAAGAAATGATGAGGATACCAATTGAAATCACATCAATTACCTCCCTGAAAGAAACCTTATAAATTGAAAAATTGAAGACAGAAGGAAATTTCAATTTCTCTAATGAAACAACTGTAACAAGAATAACCAGAAAGGTTTGCAAAGGCGCTACGACCAGGTTGACGAATGAAACCTTATCGACGCCGGTAGCAACTTTCTTTACAATTTTAAAAAGCAGTCCTGCTGCATATCTTGAAACAAGACGTTTCAAAATAACGGCCAGGAATATGGCCAGCAACACGTATAAATAACTCCGGAGTGAATTATCTAAAAAAACCATTTCTAAAAACTTCTCCATCCGGGTTATATTTATTTATCGCAAAAATAACCAACCTGCCAAATATTGGGTTACAGAAAATGATAAACTTCCAATTTATTGTCACGCAATAAATAGATTTTAGCGGGAGTAATTAAAATCTTTCGGCTGTTGATCATTGAAAAAGGGATCGGGTAACGCTGTAAATTAAAAGTTCCGGGTTCGTAGCGAAACAGGTATTGCTTGTTTCTTCCGAATAATAAATTATTAATCACTGAAAAATCGGTCCAGCCTGTAAATGGGATCCGGCCCTTAAAAGCGCCGTAGTAATCAAATATGAATATGCCTTTAAGCGAATCATACAGATACAGTTGTTTGTTTTGATCAATGATATATTGAGGGGAAGGAACAGAATCAAACAGCACCCGAAAATCAGTAAACTGGTCCAGCAGCTTCCCATCATCACTAATACGCTTCAGTTTACTTTCAAACTCATCGAAAACCCAGATATTATTGTCATAAGACTGGCTGATTGCCTTAACCTGGAATAAATTTAATTTCCGCAGATCGATAGTAGCTCGATTATTCAGCAACCGGTCTAAAATAACAACGGTACTGAAATCTTTATAATACAATAAAATTTTAAGAGGATTGGTGACGTCAATCGAAAAGAGTTTACCATAGCGACGAATATCATTAAAGACTGCCAGTGAATCTCCGTCGGGATTTAGCTTTTTTAATTGACCGTTCTGGTAAAGAATAAAAATATTACCCAGATTATCAACGGAAAAATCTATCACATCGCCCGGATATGTTTTTTGAATACGAAAGATAGTGTCAACCTGGGCAGTAACGCAGGGCGAAAAAATTCCGGAAAGAGCTAATATAATGATGAAGCGTTTCACTATCTGCGTGTGATTTTTTGTTCCATCGCAGCATCATATGACCGAAGATCCAATTGCCGGCCATCGAAAACTGCATATGTACTATAACGTATCCAATCACCTAAATTGATATACCGGCTGTTCGTATCCAGCGAAAGATCAAGGGGCAGGTGCCTGTGGCCAAAAATAAAATAATCATAATGTTTTTGCTTCAATACCTCCATGCTATACGTTACCAGCCATTCCCGCTCCCTGCTCACGAACTGCTCTTCATTTTGATCGGCAGCCTGCCTGCTTTTTCTGCTGAAATAATTCGCAATTCCCACTCCGATATACGGAGGTAATACGCCAAAAAGCCAACGGCAAAAAGGGTTGCGAAAAACTTTTTTAAGCATTTTATATCCGTGATCACCAGGGCCAAGCCCATCCCCATGGCCGATCAAAAATTTCTTGTTTTGAAACTCGAATTCCTTCGGCTCATAATAAACGGGAATGTTTAATTCTTTCTGAAAGTAATCTCTCATCCACATATCATGATTTCCAACAAAAAAATGGATCGCGATCCCTGCATCAGTGAGTTCGCCCAGCTTTCCTAACAGCCGTACATATCCCTTAGGTACTACCTGTCGGTATTCGTACCAGAAATCAAACATATCACCAACGATAAAAATGGCTTCCGCCTGCTCTTTAATTGACTCGAAAAAAGCGATGATACGTCTTTCCCTTTCCAAACTTGTTTTATGATCAGGAATGCCGAGATGAAAATCGGAAAGAAAGAAAATCTTTTTTTCTGGAGAAATTTGCATGTGTTGCAGATGTGTTCTTAAGCATGTTGTTTTGACTCTACCAAAAACACGTACACTTCTTTAGGACCATGTACTCCAACCACCAATGTTTTTTCAATATCGGCGGTACGACTCGGTCCGGTAGCAAATGTGACCAGTGAGGGAAGCCCCTGCAGATACTTTTCTTTCAGCAGTTGTAAACCATCTTTAATATCATAAACCAGCTGATCAGTATAAGCAACGCAAATATGTATGGGTGCATAAACACTCACTGTACGACCGCTTTGCTGTGCGGCACTCAATACAATGGAGCCCGTTCGCGCAATCAGAAATTCACAGGAGGTAATACTCGCATCGCAGGTAGCGAGGTCATTGTGAGGACAACTGATTTGCAGATCATCTTTTAATAATATGGCCAGCTTCTCTTCACAACAGAACAGTTTTGTCCATTTATTATGTTGAATAACACTATTCAGCTGAATGCCGAGTTCTTTTGTATTCAAACAATAAATAAATTTCCCCTGCAATTTGGTACACTGCTCGGCAAACTCAATTTCAAGTTCCTGTTGGGCAGGATGAAAAATTGAATGATTGCCTTCGCTATTTGGAAAAGGAAGAGGCGTTGAATTACTCAACGCCTTCCTTATTTTTTTTAAGATATTTTCTTTCGCTACTGAAACATTCATATCCTGGGAGGTTCTAATTAGGTGGCCGGATGGTTGGTAACGTTGCTATCATAAGGTGGAACTCCCTCACTGATTGCTCCTGTTGGTGTATGATCTGTTCTATCACTATCATCAACATCGAGTGTTTTCCTTTCTCCGTAAGGCCGTTTACCGATCAATACCTCCACATCACTTTGGAACAAAACTTCCTTATTCAGTAATGCTTCAGCCAGTTTTTCTACCTGTCCTTTTTTTTCTGTTAAAAGGGCCTTTGTTTTCTCATAAGCCACATCAATCAGTTTTCTCACTTCCTGGTCAATCAGTTTTGAGGTTTCTTCCGAATAAGGCTTGGTGAATGAGTTTTCTGCCGCGGGATCGTAAAAACTGACGTTCCCAACTTTGTCATTCATGCCGTACACTGTAACCATGGAATATGCGATACGGGTAATCTGCTGCAGGTCATTCTGCGCGCCTGTTGATATCTTTCCAAAGAAAATATCCTCGCTGGCTCTTCCCCCGAGTGTCATACAGATCTGGTCCTGCAACTGATCGGTATTATAGAGGTATTGTTCTTTAGGTGTGTACTGCGCATATCCCAACGCTGCAACCCCTCTAGGTACAATGGTTACCTTTAATAAAGGATAGGCATGCTCGAGATACCAGCCACAAATGGCGTGGCCTGCTTCATGATAGGCAATGATCCTTTTCTCTTCGGGAGATATGATCTTGTTCTTTTTCTCCAAGCCACCGATCACGCGATCTACTGCATCCTGAAAGTCTTCCATTTCAACATGCTCTTTTCCTTTACGAGCTGCGATCAATGCTGCTTCATTGCAGATATTTGCAATGTCTGCGCCTGCAAAACCCGGCGTTTGTTCTGCCAATTTATGAATATCAACCCGCGTCGAAATCTTTATGGGTTTAAGATGCACTTTGAAAATATGCTCACGACCTTTTAAGTCGGGCTTGTCAATTGAAATCTGCCTATCGAATCTTCCGGGGCGCAATAAGGCTGTATCCAATACATCGGGCCTGTTGGTTGCTGCTAAAACAATGATGCCACTTTCTCCGCTGAAGCCATCCATTTCAACCAGCAGTTGGTTCAGGGTGCTTTCTCTTTCATCATTACTCATGATGGCGTTCTTACCCCTGGCACGTCCAATGGCATCTATCTCATCGATAAAAATAATACAAGGCGATTTTTCCCTGGCCTGTTTGAATAGGTCTCTAACCCTGCTGGCTCCAACCCCTACAAATAATTCAACAAAATCGGAACCCGACATGGAAAAGAAGGGCACCTGGGCCTCACCAGCCATGGCCTTCGCCAGAAGTGTTTTACCGGTACCGGGTGGACCCACCAGCAATGCGCCTTTGGGAATTTTACCACCCAGTGAAGTATATTTTTTTGGATTCTTTAGAAAATCAACGATCTCCATCACTTCTACTTTGGCTTCATCTAAACCAGCCACATCTGCAAACGTTATATTTACTTTAGTGCCTTTATCGAAAAGAGTTGCCCTGGATTTACCAATATTAAAAATTCCACCGGGCCCGCTGCCCCCTGCTGCACCTCCACCCATTTTGCGCATCAGCATGATCCATATCAGCACAATAACAAGCAACGGAAGCAGGAAATTAAGTAAAGGCCCGAACCATTCCCCCTCCTGAATAGGGATAATGGGAACTTCTAGCTGAGGACGTTCTTTAAAAATAGCAGAGATCCTTTTTTCGAATTCATCTGCCTTTGTAACCTTGAATTCAAAATGAGGGCCTTCGGGTTTTACACCGGGCCAGCTTTTACCCAATTTTTCCCTGTAAAATGCTTTATCAAGCGCTTCTTTTTTTACATATACCCGAACAATATTCTTGTTGGTTACAATCACCAGTTTGGATACATCTCCCGTCTCGAGCATTTTTGTCCTGAATTCCAGTTCAGAATCAATTTGTTTCGCATCGGGGGAAAATGAGCCGAATAGCTGAAACCCAACCAATACTGCGAATATAATCGCCCATACCCAGTAGATGCTGAACTTTGGTCCTTTTCTGGGAGAATTACTACCATCATCTTTTGGCCTTATTCGCGGAAAATTCCGGTCGCTCTGTCTTTGATCATCTTGTGCCATATATATTGCTTCTCCTGTTTCTGTTTTTGATGTTTATAAAGAAAATGTAAATAAATAGCTACAATTAAATGCCAGTTTTGTTACAAAACGCTAACAACTTAACTGCAAGCTACAAACCATAGGCTAATTATGTTCCTCAACTTCTGCGTCGCTCCACATTTCTTCCAACTTATAAAATTTACGGGTTTCGGGTTGCATTACATGGATAACTACATTGACATAGTCGATCAACACCCAGTGTAGACCCTGATGACCTTCGTGATGGTAAGGGGATTCATTCAATACTTCTCTAAGATGCGATTCAACAAAATCCGCAATACCCTTTACCTGCGTAGTGCTGGTAGCCTCGCAGACAATAAAAAAATCTGCAACCGCTTCCGGAATTTTACGCAAGTCAAGGGAAACGAGATTTTCTCCTTTTTTCTGTTGAATAGCGCTAATAATGGCTTTAAATAATTTTGAATTCTTCGTTAATCGGCCAGCACTTTTGCGTTTACGACGCGTAGCTAACATTGACAATTGTTCCAATAATCAAATCTTTTTTGATGATCAATTATATTAAATGTGGTGTGGAGTCGGCCTCGATCGTTATTTGATGCCTATTCCCGCCACTAGGCGGACACTTCAATCGCAATCCCATCCTGCTCCTCCAATAATCGCGCTGCAATCAAAGTAAGCAGTATTTTCGCACTGCTCAAAAATAGTAATCTTTTGCCACATCAAGCCACCCTTCACCCCATCGGCGATCCTTTTGAAGAACTGCCCACGGTCGACAGCACCAACAACTATGCCATGGCCCTGGCGCAAAAAGGCCTAGCCAATCATGGAAGCACTTATTTCGCCCACAACCAAACTGAAGGTAGGGGACAACGCGGCAAAACCTGGACCACAACTACCGGAGAAAACCTGATTCTAAGCGTGGTTCTGCAGCCCTGCAAAATCAAACCCGCTGAATCCTTTTACTTATCTGCAGCAATGGCCAATGCCTGTTATGATTTTTTTAAAAAATATGCAGGACCGGAAACGAGCATTAAATGGCCTAACGATATTTATTGGCGTGACAGAAAGGCAGGGGGAATTCTGATCGAAAACATAGTCAGGGGAGAATTGTTGGCGTATTCAATCATTGGAATAGGAATGAATATTAATCAAACCAGGTTTGATGAAAGCTTACCGAACCCGGTCTCATTAAAACAAATAACCGGAAACAATCATAATCCTGTTCAGCTCGCAAAAGACCTCTGCCGTTTTTTGGAGACTCAATACCGGAAATTAGAATCTGACCCGGCTAATATTATTGATTATTATAACCTGAATTTGTACAAGCTAAATAAGTCCATAAAGCTGAAGAAAAAAGATCTTGTATTTGAAACCATTCTAACAGCCGTATCAGCCAAAGGCAAACTGATAACCAGGAACGTCAATGTACAGGAATTTGATTTCGGCGAGGTTGAATGGTGTGGTGAGTGGTGAGTGGTGAATTGGATGTTAATAATAATTAGCTATTTACCCTTTACCCTCCACCTTTCACCCTTCACCACTCCCCATTCTATTTCAATTGTTCCAACACACAGGAAACTTTTACGCTGATCGTTTTGGCTACTTTATTTTTCGCAAAGGCTGCCACCGAAATTTTATAATCCGCTATTTCGACCTTAAATTCACATGTTATAAAAATTTTACCCTCTTTTACAGTTAATGTACCGTCTGTTTCAAGGTCGTTGGTCTGGCCGTGTATTGTTAATGGTCCTTTTACCCTAACCTGATTGGCTGCTTCTTTTGAATAATCGATACTGCTGTTGTTATCGATCTGCCCTTTAAATTCTGCTCTGGGGTATTTGTCACTTTCGATATAATCTTCATTAAAATGTTCCTGCATCAATGCTTTTTTGAATTCGAATCCTTTCATAAGAACAGAAAATTGAACATTCCCTGTTTTGGTATCGAGCACACAGGTTACACTCCTGTTATGAGCATCAATGTCTTCAAGCTGGGTTTTGGAAAAAAAAGAAATGCTGCCTGTTTTGGTAAAGAATTTTCCCTGGCCTGATGCAATCGAACCAATAAAAAAACAAATTAAAATCAATAAAACCCTCTGCATATACTATTTGTTTTAATAGCCGTCAATTCGTTTCAATAATACACCTGTTAACAATCACATCGAGCCCCAGCAATTCATCTTTATTATAACCGGTGCAATTCCCTTTTATCTTTATCGTCATTCCGGGTTTAACAAGCGCTGCATTGGCGGTATACGTGCTGTCAACTGAGCACCTGACTGAAGACAAGGATGATGAATCGCCGAGACTAACAGTGTAAAACCCCCGCTCATCTTTATCCAAATTTTTTATCAGCCCGGTCACGGAAATAATTTTACCTACAAATTTCCTGGAAGCTGCTGAGTCATTGTCGGTAAAGACCTGTATTAACGCGATTGCACTAATATTAAATGCCGATGGTTCGCCGGCAACATTTATATTGGTTCGATTGTATTCCTTGTATATATATATTGATCCTGCGGCTACTACTAATAATGCAGCGATAAGAATATTTGATTTCCCGGACATTATCAGTTGTTTTCGGCGCCGGCATCAACCCAGCAGGAAATAATTTTTATTTCGGCCTCTGTTAAAGTACCGACCTGGGGCATTTGCCTGGTTTCAACCATGAATTTGATGAGGTCTGCCTTATTTTTTATCTGGGCATAGTTCGTAAAGGGACCTCCCGCATTTGTAGTATACACATTATGACATACTGTAGCACACTTGTTTTGAATCAGCGGAAATACATCCGTTGCAAACCGAGCAGGCACCGTAGCGCAATCCGGCAAAACATCGCTCTTATTGTAATCACAACCGGACATAGTTATAACAAGGATCACAATTCCAATTGCCAGGGTTTGTAGCTTCATGCAGGTAGCTTTTATATTTTTTTAGATGTAGACAGCTTCTTTTTTTACGCATTTAATTGTAGGCTGGTTGCCTCACTGATCACCGGCCTGCAATACATTTACTCTTATTCGTAAGGAGTTTGAGAGAGAGCCATCATTGCTTCAATGCTTTGCTTTTCTTTTTACCGATTGTAAAAACCCTGGACAGGTTGAAGCCAAATTGAATATCTCCTTTGCCCCAATCGTTAAACGTTTCTGTGATGAATGCTCTTTCATTCATTCCACTTGCATTAGAAAAATGTAATTGGAAAACGTGCCCCCCGGTTTCGATATCGAATCCCAGTGATAATGGATTAAAATTTTGCTCTTTCGGCAAACCATTCAATACATAAAAATAATCTACTACAAATGCAACTCTTTTGCTGAGTTTAAACCGGCTGCCAATTCCTAACGCGTATGTGTCGTTGTCGTCATTTAAAAGAACCTGGTTACGATGAACAACGGTTGGGCTCAGTTGCAATGTAAATCGTTGATTGAATTTTCTGCCAATGATTGCCTGGTAATAATACCCAACGCGAGAACTAAATGTGATATCCTTTGCAGGATCATCGTTCTCCATTGTAATGATAGACATTCCCGCTACAAGTACTAATGAAACCGGTGATCCTCCCAGGCCTGAAGCCTGGTGTACAGGTCTAAACTTCAAAAATCCATCAAGCTCCTTCTGCAAAGTGGTTCGCCCGATGCCTATTGTAAAATTCTTACCTAATCCGTAATCAAATCCCATTCTCATACTGGCCTGGTCTAATCCAAAAAATTCTTTGATGCCCTGGTTAACAGGTCCAAAGCGATGCAGTATCCTAAAATCCAAAACCCCTTTGCCGATAAATTCCATGGAGTGTCCATTGATTACCCTGGAGGATTTAAAAGCATTTGTTACATAATTTTTCCGCAAACTGTCGGTGCCCAGAGATTTTAAAAGATCATCCTGCGAAAAAGCCAGGAAGGCACAGAAAAGAAAAAAACAGGTAGACGCAATTCTCCTCATAAAAAAGTTTGTTTTAAAATACGTGGCGCCGTTCCCCTAAGTTGCCTGCATTATCATATAGGGCATATTACAATAGAAAAACCCTGCTAGAAGCAGGGTCTGTCATCCGTAACCGTCCAACTTAATAATTTTTATATCTGCGATGAATGGGTAATCATAACCGTGTCGCTACTTATCTCCTGCAATAATCATGGTGGCTCATAACCCATATTCCTTTTCTGCTCCAAGCCTGTTAAAATCAGGAACAGGAAAACTTAGCTGCAATGAGACAATTGATCTCAAACGGTCATCTATTTTATTCAGAAATTTTTTTATTGTATTGCCTGTATGTTAATAAAATATTCCTGGGCGCATACTGTCAGTAAAATCAATTTGCTTTAGCATACCGTTCATTGCCTCGATGTGGTCAATAAAGGAAATAAGATCTTTTGTAAATCTTTGGGGATCTTCCCAATGTATTGCGTGTCCCGTCCCTTCATATATTAGCAGTGTTGATCTCCCGATCGCATTCTTCAGAATATGCTGATCGGCCTCAGGGCAAAAAACATCTTTATTACCCCAAATAATTAGTGCAGGCATCGTGAGCTGTTTTAGTTGCTGAGAATAATCAACGCTCATTGCCTGCTCGGCCACCGCTTTCCATACACGTGCAGGAACTTTCATGCTTTCCTTCACATAGGTTTTCATAGCAGACGCAGCAACAGGTTTGAACAATGTGCTTTTCTGAAACTCATTCACAAATCCCGAATCAATCGGATCTTCGATCTTCGAAACAATTCCTGCCAGTTCCTCCATTCCCGGATTGGTTTTAAAAGAGGCAAATGACGAAATCAATACCAGTGCTTTTGCTTTTTGAGGATAATCTAATGCAAAACGTTGTGCGATCGTGCCGCCCATGGAATGCCCAACAATAATGGCTGATTCAATTTTCAGTATTTGCATAAACAGCGCTATATCCAACGCAAAATCTTCCGGCCTGTATTCCTTTTCGGGGCGTCCTGAATTTCCATGGCCTCGTTGTGATAATGAATATGCATGTATTGATTCAGGCAACAGAGGCAGTACCTGGTCGTAGGAATGCCATGAATCTGTATAACCATGAAGGAATATAACGGGTGTTCCGGAGGATTCTCCTTTCTCTACATATTCTAATTGAACTCCATTGGAAAGCTGTATTGATCTTAACATATGTAAAGGAATATCAGCCTGTATCAGGAATTTATCGGAGGCCTTTGATTGCGTCTGCGCAATGATCAGCTGATTGAAGAGAAAAGCAAGAATGAATAGAAGTGCAAAAAGTTGTTTTTTATTAATCATAGATGTGGCTTTATATTTTCGAAGAGTAAAATTCTGCTTCATTCCAATTCATAGCTATCCCCACTTCTGGCAAATACATAACCATAATTGGTGACTAAAAAGAAATGCGCAATTAATGGCAGAGAGTTTCGCCACGGATTCTTCGACAGGCTCAGAACACGAATTAACACGGATTAAATCCGTGTTAGAGTCCTTTAAACGATGCGCTGATTGATTGCTTTGGCTACAGCTTCTGTTAAAGAAGCCACGTGTAATTTTTCGTAGATTTTTTTCACATGCGACCTTACAGTTTCGTAACTGATATTGAGCTGGTCGGCGATCATTTTATAACTCAACCCGTTCACAATACATGCCAGCACTTCTTTTTCGCGGGGAGTTAAACGGTAATCGGGTGTCTCTTCGGGTATAATATGCTGGGGGATCTGCTGTAATTTGCCCAATACTTTTCTGGCAATGGAAGGAGACATCGGAGAACCTCCGTATTGTAATTCCATAATAGATTCAACCAGTTTTGTATTTAAGTGGTTCTTCAAAATATAGCCGGATGCACCTGCACAAATAGAATCAAAAACCCTGTCATCATCCTCAAAAACGGTTTGCATTAAAACCTGCACATGCGGCAATTCTTTCTTTATCAGTCGAACACCCTCGATACCAGTCATTCCTGGCATTTCGATATCCATTAAAATAATGTCCGGATTGCATTCCTGTACATCTTCTATGCAGTCGAGCACATGTGAAAATGAACCTACTACTTCCAGATCCGGAACTGTTGAAAGAAGCATGGTAATACTTTCGCGGATGTTTTTATTATCATCAAATATGGCTATACGCAGGCTCATAAATTATATATTTTAACAAAACTCCTGTAAAGTTACTATAAAGCCAATACCCTAATCAGGGGATAGGAAACCACAGGTGGATGGAGGTTCCCTTTCCCGCCTGTGATTCAATGCTACAGGCTCCTTTCATTTCCTTAGCACGCATTTCCATGTTACGCAAACCGTTGCCGGATAAAGACTGGGAAGATTGTACAATTTTTTCTTTTTCGAATCCAATTCCATTATCCTGTACAATCAACTCGAGATGGTTACCCCGTATTTTTATATTGACCGTTAATGAGCTGCATTCTGAATATTTCAGGGAATTGTTTATTGATTCTTTAAAAATAAGGTAGAAATTTTTTCTTTTCTGCATTTCCAGATTCACATTCAAAACATCCTGGCTATACGCAAGAGCAAATTGTATATTTTTAACAGCCAACAGGGGTTTTGCAAATGAATCCATTCTCTGCAATATTTTTTCCATACTGTCATTCCTGGGATTGATGGCCCATACAATATCATTCATTTCAGAGATCATTTCGCTTGAAGTAGAAGCGATCTTGCCAAGCACATCTTCAAGCACCTGGTGGTTTCCCTTTGCCTGCTGAATTTTAGCTACCTGGCTGTATACGGAAATACTGCTGAGTGTAGATCCCATGTTATCGTGTAGGTCCTGGGCAATTTTATTTCGTATGGCCTGTCTCTTTAATAACTCGTTGATGCGATACCTGTATAATGCATACGTGATCAAAATCGCAACTATACCGCAGAATAGATAAAACCACCAGGTTTTCCAAAATGGAGGAATGATGGTGATATGAATACTGGCTGTCTCTTCATTCCAGTTTCCGGGATTGTTTGTTGCCTTAACATTAAACGTGTATTCTCCACCTGGTAAATTGGAATAGGGGATTGAATTGCGGGTACCTGCTTCTATCCAATTATCATCGACGCCTTCTAATTGATACGCATATTGAACAGGAGTAGCGGATGTATAATGTGGCGCGGCAAATTCTATGGTAAAATAATTCTGGTTATAGTTTAATGAAATGTTTCGTTGATTCAGCAGATCGCTAAATGAATTATTGAATATTTTGAAATCTGTAAAAAAAACTTTTGGCTTTCCCCGGATGGGGAGGATAGTTATCGGATTAAATTCAATAAAATAGTTCGTGCCTCCAACATACATTTTGCCCTGCGCATCCTTATATATGTACCCACGTATACCTCCTGATTTCTCAATATCGGGAAGATCGAAAGAAGTATAGGATCCCAAGCCAGGATCATAGCGATGCAAATTCCCATTTCCGATCATCCAAACATAACCGCGGCTGTCGATCTGTACGCCTTCCAGTAAGTTATTTGTGGCGCTAACATGACTGATCTTGTTGCTAAAAGGATTAAAATAATGCAAGCCGCCGCCGTATGTCGTGATCCACAGATGCCCGAGGTTATTCTCTACAATGTCAAATACATGATTATTGCTGAGCACCTCTTTTTGAAAAGGATCATTTTTATAATACTTTATCCTTGGTTTTGAATTTTTAACCCATTCACCCAAACCTTCTTTTACAGTTGCGAGCCATATTTTGCCGGATGAGGTTTTATATATTTTGCGTATCAGATTATCCTTGATATTAAAATTGCTGATGATATTTTGAACAGAATCCATTCTTGATGTCCATTTCTTTTCGGTAAGATCATAATAGGCAAGGTAATGGCCGTAAGGAGAAACAAGCAATACCGGCCTTCCATCGATAGAATCTTTTACTATTGATACAACCCTCGAAGCTATGATCTTATTCATCACGCTATCCTTCTCCGTATTCAATAAAAGATCTACCTTATTTCTTATGGCGTCATAAACAAAAATGGAATAATTAGTGCCCAGGTAAAATGTTCCATCCTTATCATAAAAGAACTTGGAAACATTTAACTTATTTCCTTTGTAAACAACCTGCTTATACACCAGGTTTGATTCACCTGCCTTCCGGAAAAAAATCCCTTCCGTACTCGCTATCCAAAGATTATCGCTCTGATCTTTATAAAAATCGTTAATGACAATATCCTTGGGAAAATTACCCGGCTGCGAAATAAAAGTTTGCTGAAATTGTTGTTGAGAAGGGTTATGAATGCTTACTCCCTTATTAGTTCCTATCCATACAACACCAGAACGATCTATAAAAATGCAATTGACCGTATTGTCTGCAATAGTTCCCTCCCGCGACGGGTCATACCGGTAACTGTAAAACTGATCACGCTTTTTATTATACACATGCAGGCCTCCATTTCTTCCGCCCATCCATAAATTGTACGTCTTATCCTGCCGGAAGCTGATGATCTCATCATTGCTAAAGGACCAGGGACTGGTGTTTTTTTGAAATATTTCCTCAGCGTTTTTATTTCTGTTATACCTGTACAAAACCTTGTCCCAGGAACCAAACCACATGTTCTTTTCTTCATCAGCATAGAGCGCCGTTACTGAAGTATGCGGCAGCTTCGCATATAAATTATGATAGCGTGGATCCATTGAAAATTCATGTGTTCTCGGATTTATTTTTATGATGCCGCCCCCCTGTCTTCCCACCCAAATCATCCCATTTTCATCAAACTCCAGATCAAGGCACGTGCTGTTCCGTCCTAAAGTAGCCGTTAAAAATGTGCGTTTTTCCTTATCAAATTTCAATACACCGGCGCCGCTAGTGGCAATCCATAGATTTCCCTGCTGATCTTCGAGCAGGGCATTCAGCATATTTACCGGGATGCTGTTCGTATCTGCAGGCAAATGTTTGAACTGAACGAATTGCTGGCGTGGAGAAATTCGATAATCATATTTAGTAAGTCCCCCATCGGAAGTAGCGATCCAAAGAATGCCGTTTTTATCCTCTAAAAGGTCCATGATCATATTACCTGAGATAGAAAATGGATTGCCGGGCTGGTTTCTGAAGATCGTAAAATTGTTGCCATCATAACGGTTGAGCCCGTCATCTGTGCCAAACCAGATAAAGCCCCTGGCATCCTGCAGTATACAATTTACTTTATTGTTAGAAAGTCCATTTTGGTTGGTCAGCTTATCGAAATACAATGAGGGCGACTGTGCAGGTAAACGGCATACTAAGCCTGTAAGAAATACTAAAAAAAATATTTGCCTCCCGAACCTGTTCATAGGCTGTTGGTTGTTCTGCCTGCCGATAAATTTACAGAATGGTTTGTTGATTAGAGCATTTTTCAATCAGCCCTGGATCGGGAGGACCTTACGAGGCTGAATCAAATCTTTTTTCCGCTGACATACACACAGGTAACAGGCTTCATGAGCTTGTAGTCGATATCTATTTCTTTAAAGCCGGTCATTTGATATTGCTCTTTCAGAATATCTGCAAGCAGGCTCACTTCTTCTTCGGATTTGACCCAACGCGGTTGAAAAGAAAGCACAATACGTCCACCGGTTTTTAGTAAAGAATACAAATGAGTAAGTTCTTCAACCGGGTTTTCCCAGAAAAAATGAACATTGCTCCCACAAACAACATCGAAACTCGCCCGGTATTGAACCGACCATATATTACCTATATGCAATCTCACTTTTTGGTTAGATATATAAAAGGCATTTTTTTTAGTGGCGCTCCTGTACATGACTTCGGAGTGATCTACTCCTTCAATAAATCCTGTTGTAAGTTTCCCCGCTATTGCATGAATTGCATCACCCGTACCATATCCTACTTCCAACACTTTATCAGTCGCAGAAATCTTCATTTTTTCTATCATCCACCCCAGCATTTCCTTATTGCTTACTGACATTACCCATCCAACTAATTTTCCAATATTTCCTGAGGGTTTTTCAAATTGTTTTAAGAATATATTTTTCAAGCTCATCCTGAATTCACAGTTTAACCGGTTCATCAAATAGAAAATCATCGAACACTACAAAGTCTTTTTGTCCACCTGCAGAAATATCATTTCCCCCATCGATAAGTGTTCCATCATGGCCTACACGTACATGCGTAATTTTTTGCTCTTTAAAATACACGCCCAGAAAAGACAGATTATTGTTGGCATCATGTACCGGTGCGAAGAATTTTCCCAAGCTTTCCGTTCCATTAAAAAATTCGATGAAAGTAGAATTGGGCACATCCACGTCCGAAAAAACCAATCCAAATCCTCGTACCGTAGCTGCAATAGGTTCCCCGGGTACCTGAAATCCGATGTCCCATAAGTTACTGCCCACATTGGCAAATGTCTGGCTGCCACTAAAGGGTGAAAATGACGCTGCTGTTGAAGAATTAACGCTTTTGAACCCATCGTCACTTACCTGGAAATTGTTAACACCGGCAGAGTATACGAATCCCTTTTGTCTTGTTGCCGGGGTATTGCTTCCTGGGGTATTAAAAAAATTTGCTGTTAATGGTTTATTCAAAAATTCCGCAGGTACTCCGTCCCAGTTTACTTCGCGGCGACCACCGACAGCTCCGGGAGCATTGTTTAATTGCGCGCCAAGCACCTGCCTGAATTCATTTACTTTGGAATTGATATCCCCATTTGCCGTGATCACGGTAGTATCATTTTCTACCTTGTCTTTTTTGCATCCGGTAGCCAATACGATGATGGCAAAAAGGCCTGCTATACTCCTAGGCAGGAATGCGGAAATAACATGATTTTCTTTCATTTTTGTAATTTTTAAGCGGACACAAAATTCGATTTGTAGTCCGATATAGGTTAGTCCCAAACACGGTAGAATCCCATCCCCAGTATCGGGGATATAAAAAAACAGTCCCGATTATACATCGGGACTGTTCACCTTTCAAACCTGCCTTTAAATTACCCTTAAAACCCTCTTTGACTGATCAATTGCTTTGTAGCGGTTCGTTATAGAAAAAGTCGTCCATTACTACCAGGTCTTTTGCACCACCGGCAGAGATGTCTTTGATACCAGCTCCCAATAAGCCATTTCCCGACGTGATTTTTACCTTGGTGACTTTCTCTTCAGGAAATTGAACTCCCAGGAAAGAAAATCCATTCTCATCAGTACGTACAGGCGCCTTAAACACACCCAGGCTTTTATCTCCATTGAAAAACTCAAGTGTGGTCGAATTGGCATCATCTACATCGGAAAAGATCACACCAAAACCTTTAATAAAAGCATCCGTATTTGTTCCGGGCACTTTAAAAAATGCTGTACTCACTGTATTGGTCATATAATTGAAAGCTCTTTTCGGACTAAAAGCTTTGAATTGCGTAGCATAAGATGGATCTACTTCTGAAAATGCGGTAGTATCAACGCGGAAATTTGTTCCGTTATTCATTACCAGTCCTCTTTTACGTCCATTTGCTATTGCAGGATCGGTTGCATTGAAAAAATCAAATGGGAAATTGTTATTATTGGTAAGGTTAGCCGGAACTCCATCCCAATTCACTTCCCTACGCCCGGTTGTTTGACCCGGAGTTCCATTAACAGGATCTCCTAATAAAGTCCTGAATTCAGTCAGCTGAGCCGAGATATCGCCGGAACCTTTTACTACCACCGATTTAATTTCCGGTACGGGGGGTGGAGGGTTCTTGTCGTATTTATCATCTTTTTCGCAAGCCACGATCGATATAGAAACAACAGCGGTAGCCGCTATCATGTTAAATACTTTTTTTACTTGTAATAATGTCTGCTTCATAATAAATGATTTGTAGATTAAGGTCAATTTGATTTGATTTGATTTAATTTATTTATGTGTTAATCACGAAGCAAAAATGCTTTGTAATGCGTCGAAGATCAATCGCCGAATTTGTGAAGTTTGTCACTGAAGGTGGGGATGGAGGTAGTGAAGAAAGAATACAGAAGGAGAGTTCAGAGGAATACAATAAGCGTTCGTTAGCAGATTAGCAAATTAACAGATTAGCAGATTAGGATACAAGCTCTTTCCATGCTTTTACAATTTCTTCGGCATGAGCCTTATTTTTGGGACGATAGAAGATTTTACGGATAATTCCTTTTTCATCAATAATAAAAGTAGTTCGGTGAACACCCATGTAGTGATTACCAAATAATTGCTTTTCACCCCACACGCCATATTTCTTTAAAATTTTATGACCGGGATCAGCGACAAGAGTAAAGGGAAGGCTGAATTTTTGTTCAAACTTTTTATGTTTTTTTTCATCATCCGGACTCACACCCAACACCTCAAAACCCTCTCCTTTTAATAATGAATAATTATCACGCAGGTTACATGCCTGTATGGTGCAGGTTGGAGTATCATCTTCCGGATAAAAAAAAAGCACCAGTTTTTTCCCTTTGAGATCTGCCAGATTGATTTTCTTTCCGTTCTGGTCTTTTCCCGAAAATGCAGGAGCTTTATCGCCTTCTTTAAGCATGATCTTTAGTTGAAAATTAGAAATTAATTACCCGATTAGCCGATGAGCAAATTAGCCATTTGGTCAGACGATTTGCTAATTAGCTTTTAGTCATTAGCCGATTAATAGATTAGCCAATTGGCTAATCTATTAATCGGCTAATCATTTCCCTATCGCGTGAACCTGAACAATTTCACGGTTTTATTTCCGGCTTCGTCTTCTGCGCTGATCTTTAGTTCATGCAGGCCGTTCAAACATTTTTCATCGAACCTGTAGCTGAACGTTCTGCCTTTATCGTTGGTAAACCGAAGCCAGCTGCCATCGAGTTCGGCACGCACATTTTTAAACTTATTGAAATTATCGGTTATCGTGAAGGCAATCCTTGTGGCTTTGCTAAGATTAGATCCATCTGTAAAACCAATCGGAACGATTACCGGCGGAGTTTCATCCACCAACAACTGGTAAAATCCAAAATCCCTGAATTTTGCCGCAGCCCACCCATTTTGCCATTCGGCTTTTTGTACATCCTTTTTTGCCCCGGAGAACCATTGTACAAGTGTTTTTTGTTGCTGTTCATTTGTTAAAGCCTGATTCGGTCGCAATCTTACAAGAAAACTTTCCTGCAGGGGAATATAACTGCTTCCAATTGAATGAACAGCTGATACAACCTGGGTGTTCGCAGAATTTGTTTTGCCATACCTGATATGAGCAGAATCATACAAACATCTTTCCCCTAGATAAAATTCACAATCTTCCGTTTCAAATCCATCCAGCATGAATGGATAGAAGACTTTGCCTGAAGACGGTGGACGGTCAACGGTGGGCGGTCGACGATACTGCACTTTAGTACCAAGTACTGATGTATTTCCATATGCGTCTTTCACCTCGATCCGAATATTGTGGATTTCTCCATCGCTGATGTCTAAAACCCCGTCTCCATTGAACCGGGTATAAATAGAATTGATATACCCGGGAAGATCAGACAAATGTTGCAGGTAAGACCCACCGGCCGTTTTGGTTTTGTAATCGATATGGGCATTCATATACCTGGTATCATTATAACTGATCCCATCCATTCGGAAAGAAGTGATGAGCTGTTGATCCATATATAGAATAGATTCAAAAACACCGTTTAGATTGGAAGAACCTGTATGCGTATCATAAGCCGTGATACCAAAACTTATTGCGGAACTGCTAAACACAGTTATTGGCAATGTGGTGGTATAGGTTGCTGCACCGGCCGCTTTTACCGGGATGATTCTTGGAGTCTGTTCGTAGGTACTCCTGGTGCGGTCAAAAACTGCCAGCCTCAGGATCCGTGGGCTTGTATTGTCGCTTAAGGGGAAACCAAAAAGTAATGGATTAAGATTTACATCATCTTCCGTCCTACGGATTTCAAAATGTAAATGGGGAGCCTGGGAACCACCGGTATTACCACTGTAAGCAATAAGCTCTCCCTTCCGTACAGGAAACATATCAGGTGGAACATCGATGAATATTCTCCATTCTCCTAACCGGTATTGTTCTCTCTTAACATAGGCTTCAAGAGCAGGAGCAAAATCATTTAAATGCGCATAGAGGGTTGTATACCCATTTGGATGAGTGATATAAATGGCTCTTCCGAAACCGCCGGGTTCAATTTTAACTTTAGCGACATATCCCTCGGCCGCTGCGTGCACAGGAAGGTTTTCTTTCTTCAGGGTTTTCAGGTCAAGGCCCATATGGTAATGGTTTGGCCGCAGTTCTCCAAAGTTTCCGCTTAAGTCCATGGCAACGGCCAGGGGATTTCGAAAGTATCCCTTCGGGTATGCAGGGATTTCAGGAACCTGCGCTCTCAATGTAAAGTGGAATACAAGTCCGGTCAGCCAAACAACCATTCGCATGCAAAAATTTCCTTTTAAAATGTTTTTTAAAATATTTCGCAAAAATATACGGTTACCTCCATATATCAGGAGTTATAAAGAATACAAAAATCCAGGCCCTGCGAAAAAACGTTAATCCTTTTGGCAAAAGAGTTGTCCAAATATGGATGTATGTTTCCCGGAACAGGAATGTTTCGACAGAATCTAAAACATAAACCGTTTATGGTACGATTTTTTCTAATGTTGATACAGCGTTTGATTATAAAAAAATGTCTTAATAATATATGACTCCAATTTTATGAAACAGGTTAACAATAAATTTGTGGTTTTACTGGCGATTGTGATCGGAACGATCATCGGGATATTCAAAGGTTCTGAGGCTAAACAAAAATGGGTATTCAGGATCAAAAACCGTTTTGAAGAAAAACGCCAGGTGGCCCAACATAAAAAACTATTACGTGAAGGGGGTGTGGCATTGGATGATATAGAAATGGCTGCCTTTCACAGAAACTAATAAACTATTTCAGCCAGCAATTCTTAGCCTTCACCGATGGGTGGAGGTTTTTTTATTTTATGGACCATCTGAAGTACGAACTCTGAAGTGCGAAATACGAAGTCTGAAGTACGAAGTGATATTTTGCAATTTCACATCATTTGTAATAGAAACTTGAATTTCGTACTTCGTACTTCGTATTTCGTATTTAAAAAATTATCCTCAATATTCACCCCGCTACCTTACTTTTGCGCAATTTGTTTTTAAAAAAAGAAGAACAAAATGCCTAAAAACGCTTCTATTAAATCAGTGCTCATTATTGGATCCGGTCCCATTATTATCGGGCAGGCCTGTGAATTTGACTATGCCGGCTCCCAGGCTGCCCGCAGTTTACGCGAAGAAGGGATCAGGGTGATCCTTATCAATAGTAATCCTGCTACCATCATGACCGATCCCATGATGGCCGATAAGGTGTATTTGCTGCCCTTAACAGTTGAAAGTATTGAACAGATTCTTCAGGAAAACCAGATCGATGCGGTGCTTCCCACGATGGGGGGGCAGACAGCCCTGAATCTTACCAAGGAGGCGGCTGAACTGGGGGTATGGGAACAATATAACGTAAAGTTAATAGGAGTGGATATTGACGCGATCGATACCGCCGAAGACCGTGAAAAGTTCAGACAGCTGATGGTTAAGATCGGCATGGCTGTGGCACCATCGCGGGTAGCTAATTCCTTGTTGGAAGGAAAGGAATTTGCGCAGGAGATCGGTTTTCCTTTGGTGATTCGGCCATCGTTTACTCTGGGCGGAACTGGCGGCGGATTTGTACACGGAAAAGATGATCTGGAAGCTGCACTGGACCGTGGACTAAAAGCATCGCCCATGCACGAGGTGCTGGTAGAAAAAGCTGTTTTGGGATGGAAGGAATATGAGCTGGAATTACTGAGAGACAAGAATGATAACGTTGTAATTATCTGTACGGTTGAGAATGTTGATCCCATGGGTGTTCATACCGGAGACTCTATCACAGTAGCGCCGGCTATGACCTTAAGCGACACCGCTTTCCAGGAAATGCGCAACAAAGGAATTTTGATGATGCGCAGCCTCGGCAATTTTGCAGGGGGATGTAACGTACAATTCGCGTTAAATCCG
The DNA here is from genome assembly GCA_014379345.1 of Chitinophagaceae bacterium. Taxonomy (GTDB): domain Bacteria; phylum Bacteroidota; class Bacteroidia; order Chitinophagales; family Chitinophagaceae; genus Flavitalea. The sequence continues at coordinate 90,320 of JACMLY010000150.1, read as the reverse complement.
GCAACGGAAGAACTGATCGCGGTAGAGATCAACCCCCGCGTAAGCCGTTCTTCGGCACTTGCGTCGAAGGCTACCGGATATCCAATTGCAAAGATCGCCGCCAAGTTAGCAATTGGATATTCACTTGATGAATTAAAAAATCAGATCACCGGAACCACGTCTGCCTACTTCGAACCGGCATTGGATTACGTAATTGTTAAAATGCCGCGATGGAATTTCGACAAGTTTAAGGGAGCCAACGACACGCTTGGTTTGCAAATGAAAAGTGTCGGAGAGGTAATGGCCATTGGCAGAAGTTATACCGAGGCTTTGCAAAAAGCCTGTCAGAGCCTTGAGAACAATGCCGTTGGCTTGGGTTACTATGGCAAAAGCCAGATGCATGCTGAAGAATTGATCGAATACATAAAAACGCCAAAATGGGACCGCATCTTTCGTATCAAAGATGCCTTGATGATGAATGTTTCCGTAGGAACAATCTCGAAAGCAACCGGGATAGACCGCTGGTTCATCAATGAAGTGCAGAAAATCGTGGATATTGAAAAACAAATTGCGAAGTACAAGATCGACACGCTTCCATTGCTATTACTGAGCGAAGCCAAACAATTTGGTTTTAGCGACCAGCAGATTTCCCTGATCATGCAGGACGCAACCGATGAGTTGGTGTATGAAAAAAGAAAAGCCGCAGGTATTACCAGGGTATATAAAATGGTAGATACCTGCAGCGCTGAATTTGAAGCGAAGACCCCCTATTTCTACTCAACGTTTGAAGGAGGAAACGGTGTCGCCCAATCTCAGGCTTCAGATCAACAACCGTCTAATGAAAGTAAGGCCAGTACCAAAAAGAAGATCATCGTGCTTGGATCGGGACCGAACCGAATTGGCCAGGGAATTGAATTCGATTATTGTTGCGTACATGGATTGCTGGCATTGAAAGAATGTGGCTACGAAGCCATCATGGTAAATTGCAATCCGGAAACCGTATCTACCGATTTTGATATGGCCGATAAATTATATTTCGAGCCTGTGTTCTGGGAACATCTTTGGGAAATCGTTGAACTTGAAAAACCAGACGGTGTGATCGTGCAACTAGGCGGACAAACCGCCTTGAAACTGGCTGAACGCCTGCATAAAAAAGGAATTCCGATTATAGGTACCTCCTACGATAATATGGATATTGCTGAAGATCGTGGCCGGTTTAGTGATATGCTTAAGGAATTGAATATCCCTTATCCTGAATACGGAACTGCCTTCACGGTTGATCAAGCTGTTGAAGTGGCTAAAAAGGTTGGCTACCCGGTGCTGGTTCGCCCAAGTTATGTATTAGGTGGACAAAGAATGCGGATTGTGATCAATGATGAAGAAGTTGAGAAAGCAGTAATCAGTCTCTTAAAACACATTCCTGGAAATAAAATCCTCGTTGATCATTTCCTGGATAGATGCCAGGAAGCAGAGATCGATGGGATTTGTGATGGAGATGAATTTCATGTAATGGGCGTTATGGAACATATTGAACCTGCCGGCATCCATAGTGGAGACAGCAATGCGGTGCTGCCCCAATTCAATTTGTCGCCACTTGTAGTGGAAACTATGGAAGAATATGCCAGGAAGATCGCATTCAAATTGAATATAAAAGGTCTTATCAACATTCAGTTTGCGATAAAAGACGGAAAGGTTTATGTGATTGAAGCCAATCCGAGAGCATCCCGTACTACACCTTTCATTGCTAAGGCATACCAGATACCTTACCTGAATATTGCTACTAAAGTGATGTTGGGCGAAAATAAATTGAAGGAATTCAAATTTGTAAAACGACTAAAAGGATACGCCATTAAAGAGCCTGTATTTAGTTTTGACAAATTTCCCGGAGTAAGTAAAGAATTAGGTCCGGAAATGAAATCGACCGGCGAAGCGATAAGGTTTATCAAGGACCTGCGCGATCCTTACTTCCGTCAGCTTTACAAAGACAGGAGTATGTACCTGAGCAAATAGAAATGGTTTAGTTTGACCAAATAACAGAGAGCCGGTTAAGTGCCGGCTTTCTGTTTGGCAGAAATTGATGGGGAAAATCCTTCACAATGCCATTGTATTGTTTGAAAATTCTTCTTACTATTAACTGAATTGTTTGCGGTATGATATTTATTAGAGCTATTCATGTAAAATGATTAATAACTCTAAAAATATCAGTTATGTTAAGAAATAAAACGGGATTACTTTTGGCCGGGCTGGCTGCATTTGGATATTATAAGTATTCCAAGATGACACCGGAACAAAAAAATAGCCTGATAGAAAAAGGTAAAGATCTCTTGAATAAAAACTTTGGCGGACTTGAAAATATGTTCGGCAAGAAAGTCACTCCAGGCAATCAAAATGGATCTAATCCTCTGTAGTAAATAGCCTGAAATTAAATAAATAAGGAGAGCCGTCAGTACGACTCTCCTTATTTATTTAATTTCAATCCCAATCGGACTTTCTATGTGCCTTTCTATGTTTCTATGATCCTATATGGCAAATTGGGTTTAATTAGGGGATCTTCAAAACTATGCAAGAGTTTTTTTACCACATAGGATCATAGAAACATAGAAGGAACATAGAATTATTTATCTGTAATTATAAAGAATTTAGAATCCGATACTTCATATGATAAGTACTTTATAATTTAGTATGATGAATAGCGAAGTGAGATCAATCATTAATAATCTTCAAAATGTACTCGATGGCAATCCATGGTTCGGAAGGCCGGTCTATGCAATTTTGAATGAAATTCATCCGGTGATGGCATACACTAAACCCGGTGGCAATTCACATTCCCTTATCGAGCTTTTATACCACATTATCACCTGGGCAGAGTTCACAGTAAAAAGATTGCAAAAGGATGTTGAATCAGATATGGATGATTTCGAACAAATGGATTGGAGACTTATCGATCCGCATATTCATACCTGGGCAAATGCTTTGGAGCAATTTAAAACCGCCCATGACCGCATATTTGAACTGTTGAGAGATAAGGACGATGCTTTTTTAAAAGAGAAAGTAGATTACCGGGAATATAATTTCCGTTTTTTACTGAATGGATTGATACAACATGATATTTATCATCTGGCGCAGATTGCCTACGTAAAAAAATTATTATCATAATTAACGGCTTTCGAAACCGGACCTGTCACGCTTACCAAATTCTATAAGTTCCTTTGCAGGTTATCTATTTGCCTGATTAAAGATGTTCTGAATTTTTCTCCCAGCCCGATATAAAATTTATGAAAATTGCATGCTTCACCTCCTCCTCATTTATGGTCGCTGGTAGATCTTTTACCATTTTATAGCGTCATAAACAGCAAATATTTATGTTGTTTGGCCAATAACAAAAACATAGTTTTTCATACTATTATAGTATTGTAAGCCCTCAAAGTCGGGTCTTATATTGTCTTATGTCATTTACCCCCATTCCTGTTTGGAAAGAAGCACCGTTTTTGCGCTTGCTTATTCCTTTTGTTTTTGGCATTTTGGCACAAAAAAATTTTCAATGGACAGTATTACAAGCTTGTACAGGCATAAGCATTTCTATTATCGGCCTTCTGCTGTTTTCATTTAAAAATATTGATGAACAGTTCAGGAGATATTGGATTTACGGGTTTTTGTTACACACTACTCTTTTCTTTGCAGGCGCCTTAGTTATGTTCCTTAAAGACGCTTCGAAAAATGCCAATTGTATAACCAGGGTTTATACCGATAGTGCAATACTAATAGCAAAATTGGAAGAACCGCTGGCTGAGAAAGCGAAATCCTTCAAAACGATTGCCTCGGTAGAAACCATAGAAACAAAAAACTCTTCGCATCAGGCTACCGGAAAAATCATTATTTATTTTCAAAAGGATAGTTCAATAACAACTTACCATGCAGGCGGCTCTCACCCGGGCTATGGAAGCCGGATTGTTTTCAAAAAAAGGCTGCAGCCAATAAAAAACACTGGAAATCCCGGGAGCTTCAATTACAGAGAATATTGCTCCTTTCAACAAATTTATTACCAGGTGTATTTGAAACCGGAAGAATATCAAATTCTGAATGGGAAAACGATAAATCATTTCCGCCAGTTCCTTTTTGATGTAAGAAAAAGCATCGTCAATATCCTGCGCAGTAATATTCCGGGACATAAAGAAGCGGGTCTTGCTGAAGCGTTATTGATTGGGTATAAAGATGATCTTGATAAAGATCTTATTCAATCGTATAGCAATACGGGTGTGGTACACATCATCGCTATTTCCGGTTTACACGTAGGTCTGATCTATTGGATATTAGCACGCTTGTTACATCTTCTCACAAAGCGAAAAAAAATATTGTGGCTTAAAGCTGTTCTTATAGTTGCAGGCTTGTGGCTGTTTAGCCTGCTGGCAGGTGGTTCTCCTTCCGTATTGCGTTCTGCCGTGATGTTTACTTTTATTATTCTGGGGGAGAGCATTTCCAGGAAAATATCCGTGTACAACAGCCTGTCTGCTTCAGCATTCCTGTTGCTGGCCTATAATCCATTCTGGCTGTGGGATGTCGGATTCCAGTTATCATATGCCGCGGTGTTAAGCATTATCATTTTCATGAAACCATTCTATAACTGGTGGTTCATCCGGAATAAGATACTAGATACTATCTGGAAATTGAACGCAGTGACATTGGCGGCTCAGGTACTAACGACCCCGATTTGTCTCTACTACTTTCATCAGTTTCCCACGCTTTTTTTTATAACAAATCTTATTGCTGTTCCATTATCGAGCATCATCCTTTTAGGCGAGCTATTGTTATGTGTGGTTTTCCCGCTACAGGAAATATCAAAAATAATTGGTTGGCTATTGTATTGGTCAATACGACTCATGAATACATTTATCGAACGCATTGATAGTCTGCCATTTTCTACCTGGGAGAATATTCAGATCGACATTTTACAACTTTTCTTTCTGTACATGACAATTATCAGTATTTCGGTATGGCTGCTCAATGTGAAAAAATTGGCATGTATTGTTGCATTATCAGGTGTGTTGCTTTTTGGAATACACAGAATCCATTCAAATATGCTCATCACCGATCGGCACAGATTGATCGTTTATAATATTCCACTGCACCAGTCTATCGACTTTATAGAAGGTCGTAACTATTGGTTTCAAGGAGACAGCATCGTTCTTACAGATGATATCCTGCAAAATTTTCATCTTAAACCTGCCCGAATTGCACAGCAAATACGGCGAGCAGATTCGCTGCCTGACCTTTTTAATGATGGTAGGTGTTTCCTGTTCGTTTCAAAGAAAATTATTCTGGTTGAAAAACCTTTGACAAGGATTTCCGGAAGCGCAAAGATCAGTACGGATATTATTATCATTTCCAAAAACCCCCAGATCTCTATCAGCGAAATCGCTGTCATTTTTAACTGCAAAAAAATCATTTTCGATGCATCCAATGTTTCATGGAAGATAGAAAAATGGAAAACCGACTGCGAAAAATTTAATATTCCGTACTATTCAGTTCCCGAGAAAGGAGCTTTTGTCATGAATATGAATTGATTTAAGTTTGCGCCTTCTCTGTACAAAGATGCTTGCCGCAATCCTGACTTACTATGCATGCTAAAGAAAGGATTTGCGGCATAACTATTAAAAGATTCGGTAATATGACCACTAAAATTCAATCAGCATTGATTTCAGTTTATTATAAAGATGGACTGGAAACGATTGTTAAACAGCTTCATACTTTAGGGGTGAAACTTTATTCCACCGGGGGCACTCAAAAATTCATTGAGCAATTGCATATACCGGTAACCCCTGTTGAAACACTTACTACGTATCCTTCCATTTTGGGCGGAAGGGTTAAGACCTTACACCCTGCCGTCTTCGGAGGGATTTTGGGAAGGAGGGATAATGAAACAGATGTACAGGAGATGACGCAGTTCAATATTCCGGAAATAGACCTGGTAATAGTTGACCTGTACCCGTTTGAGGAGACACTCGCAGGAACGAATGAAGAAAAAACAATTATTGAAAAGATCGATATCGGCGGTGTATCGCTTATCCGTGCAGCCGCTAAAAATTATAATGATGTTGTAATAGTGGCATCTACTAAACAATATATGGCTATTGAAAATGTGATCACTGAAAAAGCCGGCGCAACTTCCCTGGAAGACAGAAAGCAATTTGCTGCCTGGGCATTTGAAGTATGCGCTTATTATGACATCGCTATCAGCAATTATTTTAACCGAGATCAGCCTATTCAGATACTTAATCAATCACCTAAGCAATCATTGCGATATGGTGAAAATCCACATCAGAATGCAACATTTTATGGAGACCTGCATAAAACTTTTACCCAATTGCATGGGAAAGAAATTTCATACAATAACCTGGTAGACATTGATGCTGCCATTCAGTTAATACGAGAATTCGATGAGATCAGCTTCGCCATTATTAAACATACCAATGTTTGCGGGGCCTCTTCAAGGCCTGCACTGCATCAGGCGTGGAAAGACGCCCTGTCAGGCGATCCCGAATCTGCCTTTGGAGGAGTGCTTGTTTGCAATGGTGTCATTGATAAAGCTACAGCAGAAAGCATCAGCCAAATTTTCTTTGAAGTATTGATTGCGCAAGGTTTTTCAGCTGATGCATTACACCTATTAAAAGGAAAAAAGAACCGCATTTTATTACAATGCCATGCCGATCTGATGGCACCGGCATCGATGATCAAAACCGTTTTGAATGGGGTTTTGGTGCAGGATACGGACACTGTAAATTATGCCGACTGGAAAGAAGTGGGAGCAAAAGAAACAAGCGATTCAGAAAAATCGGACCTGAATTTTGCAAATATTCTTTGCAAGCATTTAAAATCGAACGCAATTGCGCTCGTAAAAAACAAACAATTGATCGGAAAGGGCTGCGGGCAAACAAGCAGGATAGACTCTTTGAGGCATGCTATCGAAAAAGCAAAGCAGTTTGATTTTAGCCTGCAGGGAGCAGTGATGGCATCCGACGCATTTTTCCCTTTTAATGATTGCGTTAAAATGGGACATGCCGAAGGCATCACCGCATTCATTCAGCCTGGAGGATCTGTTCGCGATAATGATTCTATCGAATATTGTAAAGAAAATAACCTGGCAATGGTATTGACAGGGGTGAGACATTTCAGGCATTGAACATCGGAAAACCCAGATGTTTGGATTGCTGAAATGTTGCATAGGAAACAATTTCTTCCGGCATAAAACATACTTCCTTAATTTAAACCCGGGCATTTTAGTAAGAAGGAATTTTCGATAAAACATTATCACAAAATACCAGATCTCCCGGTTATGCTTACCTTAAAAAATCTTTACCCATCATTCATTAAAAACCGTGGAACACGTTTTAAAGCGTTTCTTGCTTTGGGACTGGTCTGCTTTTTTTGGGGTACTACCTGGATTGCGTCGAAAGAAGGTGTTAGGCATATGCCTGCACTACAACTCGCAGGGATAAGACAATTGACCGGCGGGATTCTTTACATTGCATTTTTTATGAGTAAAGGACGGGTTTGGCCAAGAGGAAAAGAATGGCGGCCTATATTAATATTAAGCTTTTTGAATTTCATGTTAAGCAATGCGCTTTCAACCTGGGGAGTAAAATATATTTCAGCAGGACTGGGATCAATCATCGGCGCCACATTCCCTTTATGGATGGTAGTTATCGGCTTATTCAGTAATAAGAAATCAATGCCGGCCAAGGCTATTATGGGTTTTATCCTTGGATTCGCAGGCATCTGCGTGATTTTTTACGAACATCTCTACGACTTTCTGAATGCAGGTTTTTTACTGGGGATACTTCTTTCGCTTGCTGCCACTTGGTCGTGGGCATTTGGCACTATTTATACCAAACAACATGCAAAATCTTTCAATCCTTATTTCAGCTTCGGATTACAGATGGTAATTTCAGGAATAATTATTCTCGCAATCTGCGAACCCACCAATATATCTATCCCATTAAAAAATATCCCATGGCAATCGTGGGCATCAATAGCTTATCTTGTTATTTTCAGCTCGGTCATCTCGTTCGTTGCTTACTTATATGCGTTGCAGCATTTGAGCGCTGAGCAAACTTCTATTTATGCTTACATAAATCCAGTTGTTGCTGTAAGTTTTGGAGCAATGCTTTTCGGTGAAAAACTCACCGTTTTTATTGCTCTGGGAGGCATTATTACCCTGTTAGGAGTATACCTTATTAATCACTCATTAAAGGGTCATCGCATAGAAAAAGAAATAGCCCGGGTTTAGTTTGTTCTTATAACCCACATGATCTTAAAAAGGCGCCTCTGTGCCTTCCCTCCGTTATCTCAGTGTTTAAATTATGTCTTACAACTAAGAAGTCTTCGAATGCGAAGAGATATAACCTCAGAGGTACAGGAGGGAAGGCACAGAGGGGAGAATTACTCTTATTCTAAAGGCCCGCTGTAGTATGCATCCCAGTATACAGTTTCCTTCATAAACAGCTCAAACATTTCAGGCCAGCCTTTATACTGCTGGTCAGTACCGAGTATGTTATTATGCCAAATGGAGATAAAAAGACCATTTAGCTTCTTTACGATCTCGTATTGCTGCATCAACTCATGATATGCCTGCTGTGGAGAATTCTTCTGTTCATAAAAAGAGTTAGCATCCATATAGGAGAATGGAAATAATTCAAGATTTGTTTTTTCTTCTTTCTCCAGATCGTACCAATAGTATGATGAACACACAGAAGCTCTAAAACCATTGATTGATCCATACCCCATCGAAAAATCTTTTTTAATGCCCGCCTGTAATAAATGCCGAAAGGTCTGGGGTAATGTAAAACGGATATAATGCTGCCGGCTACAAATGATCTTTTTATCTGCTACAATTTCAAGCCATTCCAATTCCTCTGTCAGTAAAGCAATATCCTCCCCGGTTTGCCAGGATGGGTGAATGCCTGTTTCATATTTGCTGGCATAATATTCTATCAGTTCATAAAACGGTTTTTGATCAGTAGAAATATTTTTATCATACTTGCCGGTACTCCTGGCAACAAGAAAAAAATAATAAGGCTTTAGCCGACAGTATAAATGCAAAGCATCAAGCCATTCATAACAGTCAAAGGGATCGTTCTTTTTGCCCCTTAACACTTTGATGCGATCGTTTAGAACTCCCCATTTGCCATTTAGGAAAGACTTTGCGAGCCCGCCGAGGGTTCTTAGCATTCCCTTGTGCAAAAACGAATAGGCTATATCAATATCATAAGAAATGATGCATTTGAACTGGTTTGTCTTGAAAATCAATTTTGGAAATTTTTGTCTCAATGCTTCTTTCAATTCGTCTAACCAGATATTAACCAATGGCAGATGCAGAAAATTTTCCTTAAATGCCAGGGCGTTGTTGTGCGCATACCGGCCATACTCATCTTTTTGATGCGGCAGGTATTCTTCATATCGCGAGAGGAGATAAAAGCTTGCGGCAAAAACATCAAAGGGAATATCACCTCCGGTCTCAAAAAAAGCCTTATGAAAATTAATTTCAAAACAATCAATCAGCTGAGTCCGAATATCCGTTTCAAACAAAAGATTTGTATTCTGAATATAAAATTCTTCTGCTCCGGTTTCGTACTGCGAATAGTTCAGTTTAGGCAAATCATACTTTCTGAATGCTGAAATATCCGATGTTATGGTTATGGGCTGAGTGAATAATTGTTTGCTGAAAAAATCAATGATGTAAAGGAGTCTCGGGGTTATATTTTCGGCATAGAATAGAAGCATTCGTGCAATGATAATAAAAATAACAGGTCAGCAATTGCTGACCTGTTATTCATTTCGGAATGGCCAATTGGCTTTTAGAATTTTTTTCTTTCCACATTTCATTAAATGTTTTCTGAGAAAAATTCAAATTTCCATGATGCGCTGTCCAATCTTTGAAAACCTTATTCACAAACCAGTTCTTTAATGCACCATTTCCCATATTCATCATGCCTCTGCTAAGGCTGGCTTTTTTCCATACTTTCCATGCCAATTTTTCGCTCCATGTTGAATTGCCGTTATCAACGGCTTCGTGGCGGTTCTCCAACAGTAATTCATGAAGGTTAATTCTAACAGGGCATACTTCTGTACAATTGCCGCACAATGAGGATGCGTAGCTAAGATGTTTCCACTCTCCCATTTCTCTTAAATGCGGTGTAATGACTGCACCGATCGGGCCGCTGTAAGTGGTTTCATAAGCATGGCCACCAATATTTTTATAAACCGGGCAGGCATTCAGGCAAGCCCCACAACGAATACAATACAGGCTTTCCCTGGCTTTAGTATTAGCGAGTATATTTGTACGGCCATTGTCTAGCAGGATCACATACATTTCTTCAGGCCCATCTGTTTCGCCGGGTTGCCTTGGCCCCGATATGATGGAATTGTATGAAGTGATCATTTGCCCTGTTCCGTAGGTTGCGAGCAATGGCCAAAACAATGCAAGATCATTAATGGAAGGAAGAACTTTTTCCAATCCAACCACCACAATATGTGTTTTTGGAAATGCACAGCTCAGGCGGGCATTACCCTCGTTTTCAGAAATTGCGATGCCACCAATATCAGCAATAATAAAATTAGCGCCGGTAATCCCGATCTCGGCCTCCATGTATTTCTCGCGTAATTTTTCCCGAGCTACTAATGTGAGCTGTTCAGGTGATAAATTAGGAGCAGTATTCAGTTTTTCAACAAAAAGTTTGGCAATATCTTCTTTGCTCTTATGCATGGCAGGCGTGACAATATGATAAGGAGGCTCATCGTCGAGTTGCTGGATATATTCTCCAAGGTCCGTTTCCACGCTTTCGATTCCTTGTTTCTGCAAGAATTTATTGAGATAAATTTCTTCCGTTACCATGCTTTTACTCTTCACAATAGTGCGGCAGTTTTTCTGCCTGCATATTTTCATTATTTCTTCCAGGGCCTGCTCAGCATTTTCGGCCCATATCACTTTACCGCCTCGCTTTGCTAAGTTAGCCTCGAATGTTTCCAATTGCTGATCGAGTGTTTCCAGGGCGCGCCATTTCACATTCTTTGCTTTTTCTCTGGCACTTGTTACCTCAATAAACTGACTTTTTCCAAAAGGAACAGTTGCATTGTATTTTCCGATATTAAAATTCACCTTATGCCGGTGGTCAAGATCTGCGGCTTTAATGGTGCTCTTTGCCTTAAAAGAGGAGGATGTTTCACTCATTGATTGATGCTACGTTTTGAAACTGTTTATCACTTTGCAACAGAAGCTTCTTTACCTGAAAAATGCTGCTCGGCTACTTTCTCCAAAGCGTTATAAAAATTTTCACCGTATTTGCGGATCAGCGGTTCTTTTAGAAATTGGAAGACAGGAACCTTCAATTTTTTTCCAAAAGCACATGCCGGCTTGCACAATGTTTCACGGGGTTCATAATTCACACGGTCGTATTCCCCTTTCTTCCCTTCCTTTATTGTTATTGGATACAGGTGACAACTGATTGGCTTTTTGAACTCAATTTTTCCATCTCTGTAAGCCTGTTCAATGCCGCATTTGATGATTCCATTTTCGTCATGAAAACCGTACACACACATTTTACCTTCAATGGTAGGAGTAACCCATCCGAATTCGCGATCATACAAGTAACGGCCATGTTTTTCTATCCAACGTAAACCTTCTTTTGTCAGATATGGTTTGATTGTTTCAAAAATATTGTTGATTATTTCCAGCTCTTCCTTTTCAAGGGGAGCACCTGCATCTCCGTCCTCACAGCACCCTCCTTTGCATTTCATCAGATCACAAACAAATTGGGCCTCAACAATCCGGTCACTCACCAACACATTATCTATTGCAATCACATTTTTAATTTAAGTAGCGAATTTACAAATTACCCACTGGAACATCAGTATCTTTCTTTTTACTCCATTTACGCAAACTTTTTCCTTTTATAACCAGCAGCTTATGAGTTGTGAGGTAATGGATTACTTTTTCTTCCAGCCAATGATGCAATGGTAACAGGATAGCGATCAATATGATTTTAATTGCCAGAACTTTCCATGGCTCACCGTGCGTAAAATGATGTATCTGGTTATCGGCGAGAAGTATAATGAATTCAAACAAAAAGATAAAAGCAAAAAATCCTAAAATCCTGATGGTTGTTTTGGATACACTGAAGGTACCTGCCATTACCAACAAAACAAAAACACCTGCAATGGCAACAGTGATTCCCATATATTGAATATTATGACGGTTTCTTTTCTGCTCCTCTGCTTGTTTTGTCAATCGTTCCTTTCTTTTGTTTTCGTTATCAACTTCAAGAAGCATGAGATCCTTTTCCTTACCAAGATTTTGAAGACTGTCTTTATAAGCGTGGTACTTATCCTTATAGAAATAAGCCCTTGTATGATCTCCTGTTTTCTGGTATAGCGAATCCAGATTTTTTACTGCCAGTATCTGCCAATCTAATGAACCAGTCTTCTCAGCTATATTTTTGGCTTTTAATAATTGCTCGATCGAACCAATATAATTGCCTGTTTTTCTCAGATAGTTTGAGTAATTAGTATAAAAAACATACCGGCCACCCAAGTCTGCCTTTTGTTCTAAAACCGGACCTGCTTTGTTATAATAATACTTAGCCGAATCATAATTGCCAATCGCCGTATATAAATTCCCGTAAGCCATATCCAGAAAATAATCAAAGCCGGCATTGACCATATACTCACGCAGCTCTTTATGTGATTGAAAATAATCAATGGCTTTCTGCATCTGGTTCGAAAAAAAATACAAATCAACTATCGATCCATATATATTCAGCTTAAAAATGGGAAACTTTAATGAATCCGATAACGCAATTGCTTTCTCATAAAAACTTTGTGCTTCATCAAATTGCTTATTACGCATATACAAGCGTCCGAGATAATAATATACTTCTAATCTTTCATAAGGCCTATTTCTTTCATAGGTCAGCTGCAGCGTTTTATATCGCAGATCCTTAGCCTTTTCTATCTCATCGAGACCTGTATAGAACTCAGACAAACGCTCGTAACTTTTTATTAGCAGATTAAAGTTGTTATACTCTTCTGCAAGGTTAGTTGCGTTGAGATAATTACGGAAAGCCAATAGCTTTTCATTTTTCGCAAGATAGGTACCACCCAAATCATTGTAACAGGAAATCCTTAATGAATCATTTGACAACTCATTAGAAATGGATAAAGCCAAATTATTAAAGTTAAGCGCTTTATCAGTATTTCCGTTGATACGGCTGCCTCTGGCAAGATACAGATAGGACCAGGCTATATACTCTTCAAGCTGATTGCTTTTAGACAGGTCCAATGCCTTTTGGGAAAGCTCCAATGCCTTATTAACATTTTCCTGAAAACCCGGAAAAGTGTAAAACCTTTCGGCTTCCAGCAGCAATGCCCGCGCCATCATTTTCCTATCGCGACTTTGCTCTGCAATATTGATCACTTCGCGCCCATACTCGTCGGATAATTTCCTGTTAAGACCCATATAAAATCTTGCCAGGTCTGCCAGATTATTGATTTTTTCTTCAACCGTTTTAGCATTCGCGATGTCTTTCTTTATGCTATCGGTGAGAAGCATATCCTGCGAAGAGGCATGCAGCAAAATAGAAATGCAAAGAGAAAATAAAAGATATTTCCTCATAGAGCTAATTTTTTTCTCTGCTTGCACGTTTCCATACTAATGAATTAATCAGATGTTTCATATCGACCTGCAAAAAATCATTTACAATTCCAAGCGAATCTTCATTAGGCGTAGCGTCAAAATAAAGTGCGCCCCGGAGAAAGTGATTCACTGAATCCGTAACAAAAAACTGGTTGGCAGTTGCTGCGTTGCCGCCTACCTTAAAAAACACTCCTGATACGCCGTTTGGTGTTTGCATCAGTGAATCGCGGATCTCGGTTGCCTTGGTACTATGCTTATAAGTTAAATTAAATGCGTCGTCGATAAGCTTATTAAAATCATTTTTACCAACCTCCTTATAGCTGACATAGATTTTTCCGTTGAACTGCGGAAAGTCAATATTTACCCAATAAGGATTTTCAGGCTTGTCTTCAAAAAAACTTGTGTCCTGAACCACTTTTCCATAAACAGGGTATTCGAAGGTGTAGGGATACCCGGGTTGATCAAACACCCTATATTCACGCGCCGGAAGTTCAATTTTGTAATATCCATTTTGCTTGATCGTATATCCGCTATTGCATGCGAATGCGGCAAAACATACAACAAATAAATAACTGAATGTCGCTTTCATATTCATCAGGCTAGTTGCCGTTTCACTGATACTTTTACTTTCCTTATCCGGTTAAGATCTACTTCCTGAATAAGAAATTCAAAATCGCCCACGCCCAGAACATCATTTACTTTTGGAATCTCACCCGCCAGTTCCAGAACTAATCCGGCCAACGAATCGCTTTCTCCTTTTACTTCGTCAAATGTATCCAATGAAAGATTCATCATTTTGCAAACATCATTGAGCATTGTACGACCTTCAAACATGTAGGTCGAATCATCAATCTTTTTGTTGCCGCTTTCTTCTTCGTCAAATTCATCTCTAATATCTCCGATGATTTCTTCCAGGATATCTTCTAAGGTCACAATTCCGCTCGTACCCCCGAATTCGTCGACCACAACGGCAAAATGAATATGCTTGCTTTGAAATTCCTGTAAAAGATCCTCCGCATATTTTTGTTCATGAACGAAATAAGGGGTTCGTAACAAATTATGCCATTTAAAATCTTCGGGCTCATTAAGATAAAGAATCATGTCTTTTACATGAACCATCCCTACGATATTGTCCAGGCTTCCTTTGTACACTGGCAGGCGCGAATAATGTAACTCTTCAATCCTGGTTTTCAAATCAGCGAAAGAAAGGTTGTAATCCACGCCACTTACATCCAGTCGCGTACGCATGATCTGTTTAATGGTAATATCGCCGAATTTATAAATACCCGCAAGGATCCGCTGCTCATCTTCTTCCTGTACAGTCGATTTTATCGCCTCTTCCATTTGTTGTTGAGAATAAGCGCGGGAAGCCTTTCCGCCCAAAAATTTTTCAATGCTGTCTGACATTGCTATCAGCTTTGCACCTATCCTGTTAAAAAGGTAATATATAATTTCAACCAGGTACGAAGCCTCATAGGCAAACCGGAGATTATTTTGCGTAGCCCTCACTTTCGGCAATACTTCGCCGAACAAAATAATCACGGCACTGATGGTAAACACTTTGATCAACAACTCAGCCCACCAATATTCAGGTTTTAAGATGATGATCTGGTCAATGAGCACATTTAGCAGAATGATGATCGCAATTTTCACCAGACTATTGGCAACCATCAAAGAACCTAATAGTGTTTTTGGCTCTTCGAGCAGGTTGGCAATCCGTTTCCAGCCGATATCCTGTTTTGTCTTCAGAAGATTAATATCGCGGTAAGTAAGAGAAAAAAATGCCACTTCGGCCCCGGAAATAAAAAAAGAGATGATCAACAACACAATTACAACCAGACTTAACAGTACCGTAGCCTGGGTATTTGCAACTAGCCATATTGGTTTAAAAAAATCGCAGAAAAAGCTCATTAAAAAATTATCCAAAGCAAATGGTTTTGGTGTTCCGATCCTGCAACACAAAATCTTTTTTTATGTAACAAGCAAGTCGGTTATACAATGCCCCTGTGTTACAATAATATATAACTGATCAAACGATTTTTTTAAGATCTTATACTATTTAGGTAGGAAATGAAGGGATGAAAAATTAAAAAGGAAGATCCTGTGAAGGTTCCCCATGATTCGGAATATCGACGTTAAACCCTTCCAGATTTTCTGTGGCCGGTGATCCATGTGAAAGTCCACCATGAGCGCTATCCGATCTTTTATCGAGCATGATCAAATTATCACCCACAACTTCAGTAGCAAATTTCTTGTTACCTTCTTTATCTTCCCAGCTCCTGGTACGCAACCTTCCTTCAATGTAAACCAAACTTCCTTTATGAAGATATTTCTGCGCCAATTCTGCTAAACCTCTCCAGAGTACAACTGTGTGCCATTCTGTTTGAGAAATAAGCTTACCTGCCCTGTCTTTGAAAGTTTCCGTTGTAGCCAAAGGGAATTTTGCCACTGCAATATTACCTTCAAGATATTGAACATCCGGATCTCTGCCTAAATTCCCAATGAGCATCACCCTGTTTACGCCTCTCATAGTGATAAGTTTGATGGTGAAAAATCATCTGTTGTTTTAAATCTATTTAAAGTTATCTTTTTTTAAAGAAAATAGGATAAATTTTTGAGCTCGTCAGCCGGCAAAGATGAAACAAAAAGCTTGCCACCAAAGGGTTTGTATCAGGCAGGAAAACCTGTTCTTTCTTCCAGGAACTTATTTATAAATTTTGGAAAAGCATACTGATGCAGTTTGTCTTTCTTAACAAGCATATAAGAATACAATGTCACTAATTCCTTTTTTGCTATCACCAAAATGAATTGACCTTGAATAGTCTGATGGGTAAGTTGTTGCTTATACAATTTGCTGGTATGATTTATATCATATACTCCACGCTGGAACAGTTTTTTCAAAAATGGAAGACCCTGAAAAGGTCTATTAATCGGTCCGGGCGTTTCAAGCAAAACAAATTCATGCAAATTTTGCCAGATATCCTTTTCTGCCCTTTTACGGATGTAAATCTGATCGTCGACTTCAATCAGAAAATAATACAGCCACCGATTTTTTTTCGGTACCATTTTTTCTTTTACCGGGAGCCTGGCTACAAAGCCCTTATTAAATGCCACACAATCTCTTTGCTGTATACATTCTTTGCATAAAGGATTTTGTGGTTTGCAAATAGTGGCGCCAAAATCCATAATAGACTGATTATAAAGTGCAGCATTCTTTTTATCGAGCAGTTCAAAGGCCAGTTGCTGATAAAAATTTTTCCCTTGATTGGTATCGATGGGCGTTGTTAGTCCAAAATAACGTGCAAGTACCCGCTGCACATTTCCATCAACTACCGCCCTTGGTTCATTGTAGGCAAAAGACGAAATAGCCGCAGCTGTATAGGGTCCTATTCCTTTTAGTTTTTTTATTTCTTCATAATTATCCGGGAATGTGCCTGAATATTCATTTTTAACTCTGCGGGCCGTCTCGAGCAGGTTTTTACACCGGCTGTAATAGCCTAACCCTTCCCATAATTTGTAAACCTTTTCGTCGGGCGATACTGCCAGATGCTCTATGGTAGGAAATTTGGAAATAAACTTTTCGTAGTATTTAAGCCCTTGTTCTACGCGGGTTTGCTGTAAAATGATCTCACTCAGCCAGATTTTATAAGGATCTTTTTCACCTTTCCAGGGCATCGATCGCTTATTTGAATCCCTGTTCCATCTCATCAGTTTACGCGTGAATTCCGCTTTCATACTATATGACTGCAATTAACGTTGTTCTAAAATTCATTATCAATTGTTTAGAGATTTCTTGCTTATTTAGGAATTTACATTTAATTTCAGTAAAGAATTGATTTTGTGCAGTTTGCATTAATACCTGTTTTCAATACTTAACATCTATAAAAATCATTACTATGAGAAAAGCAGACCTCGTTAACCAAATATCTGAAAAAACGGGTATTCCAAAGGTTGATGTATTGGTAACATTAGAAACAATGTTCAAAGAGGTAAAGGATACCCTTGCACAGGGTGAGAACATTTATATCCGTGGTTTTGGAAGTTTCATCACTAAAAAAAGAGCTGCTAAAATTGGCAGGAATATTAAGAAGAATATAGCTGTACATATTCCCGAACATTATATTCCTGCATTCAAACCCGCCAAAGAGTTTGTTGCAGAAGTTAAAAAGTTACAATCAGTTAAAGAAGATCAACCAAACCCCGACAATGAAGCGTAAATTTGCTGCCTTAAATTACGATTATTGAAAAAGCAGCAATTTATTCTGGTTGGCAGCGGTATCTTACTATTCTGCCTGATTTATTTTTTTGGCAGAACGGTCCCTCCTAAAAATACTTTGACTAAGCCTTCTGCCCAGAATGCCGATATTGATATCAATACCATTTTATCCGCCTCCAAATCACAACTTTCCAGCCATCAGCAGGTGTACCTGAGCCAATTGGAATCCTCTGTTGTTCGGGGAGACACAAGAGTCCAGCAGGCTTTGGTGTACAGACAAATGGCGGCTTTCTGGAAAGATTCGGCGCATTTATTACTTCCTTACGCTTATTATACCGGTCAGGCCGCTGAATTGGAAAATTCTGAAAAAAGTCTCACCTTTGCTGCCCATTTCTTTTTAGAGAGCTTGCGTCAGCAGAATGATCCGGGATTAAAACGGTGGATGGGAACCGAAGCAAAGAAGCTATTTGAAAAAGCTTTGCTTTTAAATCCTGGTAGTGATTCTTTAAAAATTGGACTAGGAAGCTGTTATTTGTTTGGCAATATCAGCGAAAATCCAATGCAAGGTATCCAGATGATCAGGGAGGTTGCTGACAGAGACCCAAGTAATATGTATGCTCAGCTCACCTTAGGTGTGGGTGCAATGGTTTCAGGACAACTTGATAGAGCCATCGAACGCTTGTCTCTTGTTGTTAAAAACCAACCTCAGAATCTGGAAGTGATGGTCATGTTGGCAGAAGCATATGAACAAAAAGGTGACAGTGTAAATGCCATCAAATGGTATGAAGCATCAAAGAAATTAATTGATAACCCTGAAATACATAGTGAAATTGATAAACGTATCAAACTATTAAAGGGCTAGAATTATAAAATTGAAAAAATTATTTAAAACATTGTTTAACTAAATCATTGGTATTTATGCCTTGTGGTAAAAAAAGAAAACGTCATAAAATTGCAACGCACAAGCGTAAAAAAAGACTAAGAAAAAACCGTCATAAGAAGAAGAGTCGCTAAGACACTTCTTGTAGCGGGCCTCGCTATGGCGGGGCCTCTTCCTCTTTTCTGCTGAATTTATTATTTATCATTTATCATTTGCTTGCTATACAGGATACCTGACAAATAATGCCGCTTCAGCACTTTTCCTTGTAGTGACACCGGTTAGACGTAAAAGATGATTACGCTTGAATAAGGAACTTATTATAAATGCTGTTCCCCAGGGTGTAGAAATTGCCCTTTTAGAGGATAAAAAGCTGGTAGAATTGCATCATGAAAAAACGGATGCCAGTTTCGCCGTGGGAGACCTATACCTGGGAAAAGTAAAAAAACTTATACCAGGTCTCAATGCTGCATTTGTTGATGTTGGCTTTGAAAAGGATGCTTTTTTACATTATACGGATTTAAGTCCTTATGCCCGGTCTTTGTTGAAATTTACACAGCAGGCTATAAATGATAACACAGAAAATGGCTTCGAATTTGGCAGTTTCCAGGTAGAGCCTGAAATTATTAAGACAGGAAAGATCAATGAAGTGTTGAACGGAAAGCCAAATCTTCTTGTGCAGATATTAAAGGAACCTATAGCAGCTAAAGGTCCGCGCTTAAGCTGTGAAATTTCATTACCCGGTCGTTTTGTAGTTATTACTCCATTCAATGATATTGTTGCGGTTTCAAGAAAAATTCATTCGGCTGATGAAAGAAAGCGGTTGCAAAAAATAGTTGAAGCCATTAAATCGAAAAACTTCGGCGTCATTGTTCGTACAGCTGCAGAAGGCAAAAATACGGCCGAATTGCATGAGGATCTTTCAATGCTGGTAGAAACCTGGAAAGCAATTCAACGGAATTTAAAGAGCGGGGTGGCACCGGCGAAAATTTTGAGTGAACAAACGAAAACCACCAGCATGCTGCGTGATCTTTTGAATGAAGATTTCAATAAGATCGTTGTGAACGACCGTAATATTTTCACCGATACTAAAAATTATATACACCGCATTGCCCCGGAAAAAGCAGATATCGTTTCTTACTATAATAATGGACTTCCCATTTTTGATCAGTTTGGGATAACCAAACAAGTAAAGGCAGCATTCGGCAAGACCGTTAATTTACCCAGTGGCGCTTATCTGATCATTGAACATACTGAAGCCTTACACGTAATTGATGTAAACAGCGGCTATAAAAGTGTAAGCAATAATCAGGAACAGAACGCACTGGAGACAAATCTTGAGGCAGCAGCTGAAATATCAAGACAACTGCGGTTAAGAGATCTTGGTGGAATCATTGTTGTTGATTTTATAGATATGAAGCTTCCTGACAATAAAAGAAAATTGATGGAAGCGATGGAAGAATGTATGCGTCCCGATCGGGCTAAGCATGCAGTTCTACCCATATCAAAATTCGGCTTGATGCAAATCACCCGGCAGCGTATGAAGCCGGAAATGAATATCAACACCCAGGAGGTCTGTCCTACCTGTTCGGGTACCGGTAAAATCTCATCAACCCTTTTGTTAGAAGATGAAATTGAAAAAAATCTAAGTTACCTGCTCACCCACCAGCATAAAGATCTTACGCTTGCTGTTCACCCCATACTGTATGCATACTTAACCAAGGGTCGCTGGTTTAGCTCCCGTCAATGGCAGTGGAAATGGAAATATGGCAAAAAAATAAAAGTCAGGGAAAACACGAATTACCATCTGACAGAATTCCATTTTTTCGACAAGCATGATGAAGAAATTAAATTATAGGGTGCATAAGTACGCCTTGAAATGAAAAAACTCCGGTCAAGCCGGAGTTTTTTCATTTCAAGCTCAATTTCTTGTGCTTGTATGTAAGGAGAGCAGCCCGTTTTAATCGCGACCGCGGCTCCCGCCCACAAAAATCATGATGTACTGTACAAGGGTAGCCACCGAAGCCAAAGCCGCTACGACATAAGTCAGAGCCGCCCATTTCAAGGCATCTTTTGCCTTTGGATATTCGGTGCTGCTCGTAATTCTTGCCTTGTCCAACCAAGCCAGTGCCCTGTTGCTGGCATCGAATTCAACCGGAAGCGTAATGACTGAAAATAAGGTAGTTAAACCAAAAAGTATGATCCCTCCTAATAGTAATTGTGGGAACAGGCTGATCATAAACACACCGGCAATCAATACCCAATGCACAATGCCGGAACTAAACTGAACTGCGGGAACCAGGCGACTCCGCAATTGTAACCAGGGATAAGAATCGGCGTGCTGAACCGCATGCCCGCATTCATGCGCTGCTACGGCGGCGGCGGCGATAGAGCTACTCCCATACACATCGGCACTCAAATTAACGGTTTTTGTCAACGGATTATAGTGATCGCTTAGAAATCCGTTGGTAGACGTGACTTTAACGTCATAAATCCCAGATTCCCGTAACATTTTCTCCGCAATTTCCTTCCCGGTCAATCCTGCCGCCAGGGGGATTTTACCGTATTTTGAAAACTTACTTTTTAAGATGCCGGAAACCAGCATACTAAGTCCCAAACAAACTAAAGAAACAATTAAAATCGATGGTGTCATTATATAATTTATTTATAATACCCATTACTTATAACAAAACCATTACCAAGATTTTTTTTGCCATTTTAAACAGTTTTTTAGCCGGATTATTAGTCGTTTTGTCACCACGTAACCATGTGAAAAACAACCCCTGCCATTTTATCATTCAAGCTCATTCTCAAATTGACTATGGTAACATAAAATATTGACTATTAGAATATTAACGAGATTATTTAGGGTTATAAATTTGCTTTAACCTGCTTTTTATTTTTATTCACACCCCTAAAAAATAATTTTGTTATGTGGCACTAATTTGTAATTTAGTGCAAGAATTTAATGGGTTAGTAAGTAAAGGGTCAACAGTGATGTTGGCCCTTTTACTTTGATATAACCCTGCACAAAAGATTGCTTTTTTTCCCAATTTTTTTTACGTGGTCGTTTGGTCTTAACTACATAGCAGTTCTGCTACTAATTTTGAATCAGTAAACACCTTCCCGTTAACTTTAATAGATGAGTAAAGTCAAAACTGGTTTCTTTTGTTCTAATTGTGGCTACGAAAGTGCAAAGTGGATTGGAAAATGTCCTTCATGTGGTAATTGGAATACTTTTCAGGAAGAGATTATTCATAAAGAAAAACCGAACCCCGAAAATGGATGGAAGAATTATCATGAAGAGAAAAGAGACTTTAAGATTATTGCGCTTCACCAGATCAGCAGCAACGAACAACCAAGGATCATTACCGAAGATGCAGAATTAAACAGGGTTCTTGGCGGAGGAATTGTACCCGGAAGCATTGTATTGATTGCAGGTGAACCGGGAATTGGTAAATCTACGTTGTTTTTACAGAATGGATTATTGATGAAAGATGTGATCACACTATACATCAGTGGTGAGGAAAGCGAACAACAAATTAAAATGCGCGCCGACCGTTTGAATATTCATCATGATCAGTTTTATCTGCTAACTGAAACCAACACGCAAACAATATTTCAGGAAATAAAAAAATTAAGGCCTCAATTGGTCATTGTTGATTCCATTCAAACCATACAATCACCTTTTATAGAATCATCACCAGGGAGTGTTTCGCAAATAAGAGAATCTGCTGCAGAGTTTCAACGCTTCGCCAAAGAAACAAATACCCCGGTGTTCTTAATCGGCCATATTACTAAAGAGGGGAGTATTGCAGGTCCCAAAATATTAGAGCATATGGTTGATACTGTACTTCAGTTTGAGGGTGACCGCCACTATGCCTACCGGATATTAAGAACTTTGAAAAATCGATTTGGAAGCACAGCAGAACTGGGTATCTATGAAATGACCAGTGCAGGGATGCGGGGAGTGAATAATCCAAGCGAAATACTGATCACTCAAAAAGAAGATCGGCTTAGTGGGATTGCCATCGCGGCTACAATTGAGGGGATGAGACCTTTATTGATCGAAGTGCAGGCCCTGGTAACTCAATCAGTATATGGAACCCCGCAAAGAACAGTCTCTGGTTTCGATTTACGAAGACTGCAATTGTTGTTGGCGGTATTGGAGAAAAGAGGAGGTTTTCATTTTGGAGTAAAAGATGTTTTTTTAAATATCGCAGGAGGATTAAAAGTGGAAGACCCTTCCATCGACCTGGCTGTTTTGTGTGCACTCTTAAGCTCTTACGAGGACATACCCTTGCCACATCAAATATGTTTCGCAGGCGAGATTGGACTAAGCGGGGAAATACGCGCTGTAAACCGTATCGAACAAAGAATTGCGGAAGCCGAAAAACTGGGATTTGAAAAAATCATTGTCTCAAAGTACAATTTGCCTGCAGGCAGCAATGGTCAGAAAGGATTGAACAATCCGCAGCATTCTATTGAGATCATCACCAAGGGACGAGTAGACGAATTGTACCAGTATCTTTTTTAACAACATGAATAAATGAGTTCCGGATGCTTTTGCAAAATCCATTTCAGTCTCTTTCCAATTTGTTTTTTCCCAGACTTTGTGTGGGTTGTGGAAATGATCTGTTTGGAAAGGAAAAAATATTGTGTCTTTCATGCATCGATAAATTTCCGGTAACGAACTTTCATTTTCATGCAAACAATCCGGTCGAAAAGATTTTCTGGGGGCGATTACCTCTTGCAGGTGCGTGCAGCTATCTCTATTTTACAAAAAATTCGCTCCTCCAGCATCTGCTTCACGCATTCAAATACAAAGGCAATAAAGAAATAGGTTACTATTTTGGTAGATGCATGGGAGAGAGTTTTATTCAATCCAACCGCTTCAAACATATTGATGCATTGATCCCCTTACCATTACATCCCAAAAAAGAAAAAAGAAGGGGATATAACCAGGCAGCTGTTTTGTGTGATGGAATTGCAGAGATCATGCAGATCCCGGTTTTGAAGAATGCGGTTGTGCGTCCAACTTCCACACAAACACAAACTCATAAAAACCGCATAGACAGATGGCAGAACATTGAAGGGAAATTTTTATTAGCCCAGTCGGACAAGATCACCAATAAACATGTTTTATTGGTTGATGATGTTATTACAACGGGGGCAACATTAGAGGCCTGCGGTCATGAATTATTGAAAAGTGAGGGCGTGCGACTCAGCATAGCTACCTTAGCGTATACATCCCGGTAAATACCGCAATTAAAATGACTCTTATTCGTTTGGGAGTAAGCAACTCTCCTTATTTTTGATTTCCGATGAAACCATTTCACGCATTCATAATCATCCTGGTATTTTTTACAGCATCCTGCAAAAAAGAAACCTTTACTGAATCAGGAAATGCAAAGCTGAGCACTTCGGCAGATACTTTATACTTTGATACTTTATTTACATCTGTTGGTTCAATAACCCGATACTTCCGGATCTTTAATAACAACGATCAAAAACTGCGGCTTAGTAATATTCAGTTGGGGGGCGGAATAAATTCTGCTTTTAAAATAAACGTAGATGGAATAGCAGGACCTTCAGTGAGTAATATTGAACTTGAGGCTAACGATAGTGTGTACGTTTTTGTAACCGTAAAAATCGATCCTTCCGCTGCAAATATTCCGTTTGTAATACAAGACAGCATTCGCATAGAATTTAATGGTAATCTCAAATGGGTTCAACTGGAAGCATGGGGTCAAAATGCCAATTTTTACCGGGGAAGGTTAGTAACAGGAAATGAAACCTGGACCAATGTTAAACCCTATGTGATATTAGATGGCTTGCAGATAGCACAAGGTGCTACACTTACAATTACTAAGGGCGCGCGAATTTTCCTCCATGCCGATGCTCCATTTATTGTTGATGGAACACTGAAGGTTATGGGTGAAAAATATGATAGTACCCGAGTTGTATTCAGGGGTGATCGATTAGACGAACAGTATCGTGATTTTCCCGCAGCCTGGCCTGGCATTTATTTTCGCGAAACAAGCAAAGACAATGAACTGAATTTTGCACTTATAAAAAATGCATACCAGGGAATCGTAGCATTTGAGCCTTCCGTGAATGGAAATCCAAAAGTTGTATTGAATGAATCCATCATAGACAATTGTTACGATGCCGGGATCATAGCAATCAGATCGGATATCAGAGCAAGAAATTGCCTGATCAGTAATTGCGGGAAAAATCTAGTGTTATTGAATGGCGGCAATTATGACTTTTTACATTCGTCTATCGTTTCAATCTCTAATAATTTTATTACTCACAAGGAACCTGTATTGCTGCTTGCCAATTTCATCCAGGATGGAACCACGGTTCTAAGCAATCCTCTTTTTGCAGTATTTAAAAATTGTATATTCTGGGGTGAAAATGGTACAACAGAAGATGAGGTTGTTGTGAATAAACAAGGCAATGCATCATTGGATGTGAATTTTCAAAATTGTTTATGGAAGATTAAGAAGGATCCCTTACTAATCCCTGGTGTGAAAGCTTCTAATATGATCATCAACAAAAACCCCGCTTTTGATAGCGTAAACATTCAAAAAAATTACTATAATTTCCGCTTAAAAGATGGTTCTCCTGCGCTTGACACAGGAGTAACAAGCAGTAATATTGTTGATTTAGACGGAAATCCCAGGCCCCTGGGCCGACCTGATCTTGGACCCTACGAAAAACAATAGAAGCGATCATAAATTTAGTTTTTTCAACCCCTTTTTAGCCTCATCTTTGCAGGACTGCAAACCACAGTCAAACCAATCTTAAAAATTTCAATTATGATACGTTTAGCCTTATTGACACTATTTGTTGCCACTGCAATGTCCATTTATGATTTTAAAGTGCCGGCACTTGATGGGGGAACCATTGATCTTTCAAAATACAAGGGAAAGAAAATAATGATTGTGAACACCGCATCAAAATGTGGCAACACGCCGCAATATGACGGATTGCAGAAATTGCAGGATAAGTACAAAAATACCTTGGTGATCGTTGGCTTTCCTGCCAATAATTTCGGTCAGCAGGAATCTGGAACAAATGAAGAGATCAAAGAATTTTGTAAGAAGAACTATGGTGTTAGTTTCCCCATGGCAGAAAAGGTTTCTGTAAAAGGTGAAGATATCCATCCGCTTTTCAAGTATCTCACAGAGGAGGCGAAAAAAATGGGTGTTGAAGATCCTATTAAGTGGAATTTCACCAAATTCCTTATTGATGAAAATGGTAAACTGATCACCGTCATTCACAACAAGGTGCAACCTATGAGTGACGAAGTTGCGAAATATTTGAATTAATAAATGATTTTGAAAGTAAAGCCCTGAAGAAGCGACCGGCGCCTTCAGGGCTTTATCCTTTTACGGTTTACGGATTATAGTAATTTTTTTACCCAGGTTTTCTATGATGGGTAGATTGTTACACCTTACTTCGTTCATCCAGAAAGATTCATCTTTTAAAACTTCGATAACAAGAGGGAAATCTCCATCCTGCGAAAAAATAGCACCTCCCTTTGATAATAAAGGATAAATGTATTTTAAGCAAGTGCGTGCACTGCTGGCAAGATCTACATCCAGATAAGCCAATGCTACAGGTTTATTGAATAAAGGCATTGTTTGTTCAAACCAACCTGGCATAAATTCACAAACATCAATATTGCCGTACCGCTCTACATTTGATCGAACTTCTGCTAATGAACCCGCAAAATTTCCTCCCTTGAACCAATCTTTAATAGTATGGCCTTCAGTACTATTCATATGCGGCTCCTCATTCTCTGGCAAGCCTTCGAAAGAATCAAAAACTATAAGTCTGCGGTTTACATGTTTCGAAAATAAACTGATCTTACTGGTACCGCCACCCTTATAAGCGCCTGCCTCAACTATACATCCCTGCACCGCGGGATCAAGTTTCAATATGGCAATAAGGAATTGAAGAATATGGCTGCTATTGTGAGCAGATTGCACATTGTTATCTATTGCTTTTAAACGGTCGAGCCAAAACTTTTGGTCTTTGAAAGCGGGAAAAAATGCCGCCATGTCCCTTTGAAGTCTTGCAATGGCAAAATATTCGGTAAGCGTTTGTAACAATTTCATACAAGGCTAAAAGTAAAGAATCGGATGCTTCCCTGAACATTATCCCCGTTTTCATCAATCACTATTGACTATTTATATGTTGCATAATCGAACAAATTTTCCCGAAAATCGATAGAAACAGATCGTTAATCGAAAAAATTAAGACCCGCGCGTTTTTGTTTGCAACTTTACATTGTTGAATCCGATACCAAGAAAATCCTGATCCTGATACCTTTGAAAAATTTTAAATCGATCCTTTAAAAAACCGCAAGAGCAACCTAAACAATACATTAAAATTCTTAAGACCCCTACCCTCTATCCAATTATCTGTTGAAGACCATTGATACTGATCTACTCAACACTTTTAAGCCGCTCCCTGGAGCGGTTTTTTCTTTAGGCGTATAAAAATTCTGATTGGCTATCTTCGCGCTCTATGCTTTTTAAAGACGTGATAGGGCAAACAGAAACAAAAATACATCTGGTTGAGCTGGTACAAAATAACCGCCTTAGCCATGCTTTATTATTTGCAGGAAAAGAAGGTAGCGGAGCTTTACCGCTGGCAATGGCCCTGGCAGGTTTTATTTGCCTGAATCCCGCCCCCTTGAATCGGAGCGAAGAAAACAGTCTACGGGAAGATCCATTATTTGGAACCGATCTACAAGACAAAAAGATACCCGTTTCCTCATCTACAGACCCTGAGGGAGGGCCGGATCACTGGATGCAAAAACATCCTTCTTATTCAAAAATGAAGGCTATGGTTCACCCGGATATTCACTTTTCGTATCCGGTGATTACAAAAAAAACAGGCACTCCTCCCATCAGTACCGATTATATTCAGGAATGGCGTGAATTCATTTCTCTGTATCCATACGGGAATATTTATGACTGGCTTCAATTTATAGGCGCTGAAAACAAACAAGGCAATATCACAGCACAGGAATGCAATGATATCATCCGAAAACTAAATCTTAAGAGTTTTGAAAGTGAGTATAAGGTGTTGATTGTTTGGATGCCCGAGTATCTGGGGAATGAAGGCAACAAACTTTTGAAGCTTATCGAAGAGCCTCCGCCCAATACATTATTTATTCTGGTAACCGAAAATGAATCTCAGATTTTGCCTACCATTTTGTCGCGTACACAGTTGATCAGGATCCCTTCATTGGAGACTACCGAAGTGGAATCTGCTCTTGTAAATCGCGCCAAAGTTGCTGCGGACCAGGCTCGTCAAATAGCCTCCGTAGCAGAAGGAAATTACCGCGAAGCACTGCAATTATTACAACATGCCGCGGAAGATTGGGAAAGCCTGCTGCGTGACTGGCTGAATGCCATCCTAAAAACAGGACCGGTAGCGCAGGTAAAATGGGTGGAAGAAATCAGTAAACTTGGCCGCGAAAGGCAAAAGCAATTTCTGCGGTACTGCAATCATTTGCTTGAACAGGCAGTAAGGTTGAGGATCATGGAAGAAGGCAGTACTGCAAACCTTCCGGGCTTTGTTATGCCTGAGAATGAAAAGGATTTTGCAAAAAGACTTAACCATATCGCCGATATTTCGCAACAACAGGCCATTGTTGAGGAATTAGACAGGGCATCTTATTATATTGAACGAAATGCCCATGCAAAGATGCTTTTCCATGCCTTAACCATCAAATTATACCATATATTAGCTAATCACAAGCTGGTACATATCACATAAACCGGATTTCAGCGTTTAGACTTATATTTGTAAACAGGCCGATGAAGAAAGAAG
Organism: Chitinophagaceae bacterium; assembly: GCA_014379345.1. Taxonomy (GTDB): domain Bacteria; phylum Bacteroidota; class Bacteroidia; order Chitinophagales; family Chitinophagaceae; genus Flavitalea. The sequence goes on along the minus strand of JACMLY010000150.1, from coordinate 61,709 downwards.
AATCAGTGAGGAAGGAAGGTTATACATGGAGATTGTGTAGAAACGTATTGGTAAGTCATCTTACTTCTCTATAATTAGCTTTATAACCCGTATAGCCGGGGACCGTTTAGTTCTGTTCGAATTTTTTTGGCATAGTTGAACAGTATTTATCAGGCGGTTTAGTAAGTAACACAATCAGTGTATCATCTTCATCTTGTTGCAGGCCAAACATATTTCTCAAATTTTCAATTCTTGTAATAGATGGGCTGTAGTAATTGCGGAACGGGCAAGCCAAATGGGTGCAAAAGCAATGGAGGGTGTAGCACAGGAGGCTGTAATCGTATGAATGCCTATGATTGGCTGATCAACCTACCAATCAGCGATCCTGAAAGTTTTTGCCGGATTATCGAGGTGAGCTTCAATAATGGGAGCCGTAAAGATTATTTCAGGAATACAACGGTTCACCAATTGGAAAAAGGCGATATGATATGTGTGGAAGGTGTGAGTGGGTTTGATGTAGGAGAAGTTAACCTTACAGGTGAAATTGTACGAATTCAATTAAAGAAAAAAGGCATTCAGGAATTCGATGCAGAAATAAAGAAAGTAATGCGACATGCTACGGACAAGGATCTTGAGATCATGGCTCAGAATAAAGTACGTGAAAGGGAGGCAGTTATACGTTCAAGGGCCATTGCGAGGCAATTAAACCTGGATATGAAGATCAGCGAGGTTGAAATTCAGGCCGATGGGCGAAAAGCTACCTTCTTTTATATTGCCGATGACCGGGTTGATTTCAGGGAACTTATAAAATTGTATGCAAAGGAGTTCAGGGTGAAGGTAGAGATGCGGCAGATTGGAGCCAGGCAGGAAGCAGGAAAGGTTGGAGGCATTGGAAGTTGCGGACGTGAACTGTGTTGTGCTACCTGGTTAACCGATTTTAAATCGGTCAATACAACTGCGGCCAGGTATCAGAACCTCTCTATTAACCAAAGTAAGCTAAGCGGTCAGTGTGGGCGGTTAAAATGCTGTTTAAATTACGAATTAGACACTTATCTCGATGCACTGCAGCATTTTCCTGAAAATGCCGATTCCATCCAGGTAGCTAAAGGAACAGCCATACTCATTAAGAAAGATATTTTCAGGAACCTGATGTGGTATATCCTGCCAGATAGCAGTAAACATTACCCGGTACCTATAGAAAGGGTAAAGAAGATCAAACAGCAGAATTCGCAAGGCATCATACCACAGGAACTCGAGGCTGTTGAAGTTACCAGCCAGAAACCAAAAGAGGTAGAACCTGAGTTCGTAGATGTTGTAGGCCAGATCAGTTTAAGAACGCTTGAAAAAGCAGAAAAAAGAAAGAAACATCAAAATCAACAATCACGGCCTCAACCTAACAAGCCTGTACCTCCCAATCGTCCGCGAAGGGATGATAGAAGGAATAATCCAAAAACTTAACAAAGTTTTGAACTACTTGTATAACTGTTCCGTAACTTTTATTATGGAGCTGTTCGCTTATTGCCGGCTATCTTCAAACCCCGATAGATGAAACGTTTTTTTATGAAGTCTATGATTGTATTTGTGATCATTTTAATTGTATGGATCATTTTTGCTCAGAGCTGTATGACCTTTCGCAAGGCAGATGATGAAATGAAAAAAGAGTTTGAGCAGAAGGGATTGATTCTAAAAACAGCAACAGAAAAAATTGAAGGGAGAAATATTCATTATGCGCAAACAGGTGAAGACAGCCTGCCAACACTTGTGTTCATTCATGGCACGCCAGGAAGTTGGAATGCTTTCTCCAACTATCTTGAAGACAAGGACCTCCTAGGCAAATACAGGATGATCTCGATTGATCGACCCGGATTCGGATACAGTGATTTTGGCAAGGCGGAAAACCTGCAACGTCAGTCGGAGTTGATGAGCCCCTTATTACACAAATTAAATAACGGCAAGCCCATTTTCCTTGTGGGTCATTCACTGGGTGGTCCCATGATCATTTTACTAGCTGCAAATAACCCCGATTTCTTTGCGGGGTTGGTTCTAATATCGGGCTCGGTAGATCCCGATGTTGAAAAACCGGAGAAATGGAGGCCACTGCTTTTCAATACTCCTCTGAATTTGTTAGTACCGGGAGCTTTCCGGCCTTCAAATATGGAGTTGTGGTATTTAAAAAAGGATCTTGTTAAATTAAAAGAGGCTTACACCAAAATAAATTGTCCTGTTTACTTTATTCATGGGGATAAGGATACCTGGGTACCACCGGGAAATGTTTCGTACGCAAAAAAATTGCTCGTGCATGCAAAAAGCATCGAAGAACATATGCTTCCAGGGGGCAACCATTTTATTCCATGGACAAAATATAAAGAGATAAAAGAAGTATTGCTTCACTTAACTACTGGCGTTCAAAACAATAACTCCACCATAACACAGCTTTAGTAAGTACGATTTTAGATGTTCGATGTTTGATGTACGTTTAGGGGGAGGAGTTTTAAGAATTTAACTGATCAAGATATTTAACATCATACATCCCACATCTCACATCGTACATATTTTTAAATTTGTATCTTGTTTCAAATAAAAACTAAACCTATGGCATTTTTAAAATCGGGAAATCCTGCCCTTAGTGAAAAGAACTTTGAAAAAACGATTGGCGCAACAGGTGATGCCGGCGTGATGACGGAAAAAGGAACGCTTAATAAATTCGGAATATTAATGATACTGGTTTTAGGAGCCGCTTCCTTTACATGGAAGGCCGCCGCTGACGGGGTTAATATTATGCCCTGGATAATTGGTTCCGCGATCGGAGGATTGGTGGTTGCTTTGATACTCGCTTTTAAACCGGTATGGGCTTCGTTTCTTGCACCGGTTTATGCTTTGGTGGAGGGCGTTTTTGTTGGAGGCATCTCTGCTTATTACAATGATGCTTTTTCACAGATTGCTCCAAATATCGTCATGCAGGCTGTGGGAATTACTTTTGGAGTTGTGATAGCAATGTTTGCCTTGTACCGTTTTGGAGTAATTAAAGCCACCGAAAAATTTAAGGCTATCATCTTTACCGCGACAGCAGGTATTGCAGTATTTTATTTATTGGCTTTTGTATTACGCTTTTTCAATATTGAAATGCCCTTGATACATAGTAGTGGTACATGGGGCATTGTATTTTCCCTGGCGGTCGTGGCGATTGCAGCATTGAATCTTATTCTGGATTTTGATATGATCGAACAGGGCTCTGCCATGGGAGCTCCGAAATATATGGAATGGTATGGAGCTTTCGGCTTACTTGTTACTATTGTATGGTTGTACATCGAGGTACTGAGGTTGCTTTCGAAATTTGCAAAAAGATAAGCTAAGTACGAAGTTATAAGTACGATGTACGAAGTAGATTAACTTCGTACATTGCACTTCGTACTTCGCCCTACCATCCATCCCCATCAAGCGCATTTCCAACTCCACCTAAAAGGCTTCCTTCTTCTTTGCGTCTTACTGTTCCGTAACTGAGTATTCGCCCGGCAAGGCGGCTGATAGGTAGTGTCTGGATCCATACTTTTCCAGGACCGCGAAGAGTTGCAAAGAACAAACCTTCGCCTCCAAATAAGGTATTTTTTATTCCGCCCACAAATTGAATGTCGTACTCTACCGTTTGGCTGAATGCCACTATACATCCTGTGTCTACTTTCAATAATTGTCCGGGTTGTAATTCTTTTTCTGTAACATGTCCACCCGCATGTACAAATGCCAAACCATCGCCTTCCAGTTTTTGCATAATAAATCCTTCTCCACCAAACAATCCCGTACCAAGCTTGCGCTGGAACTCAATGCCTACTGAAACACCCTTTGCTGCGCAGAGAAAAGAATCTTTCTGGCAAACAACTTTACCACCCATTTTCAGTAAATCCATCAGGATTATTTTTCCGGGATAAGGAGAGGCAAAACTGACTTTCTTTTTGCCTTGGGACGTATTTGTGAATGCGGTCATAAATAAACTTTCGCCTGTAAGAAGCCTTTTTCCTGCAGACATCAGTTTCCCCATAAATCCCTGGTTTGCTTTTGCTCCATCCCCGAAAATGGTTTCCATTTGAATTCCATCCTCCATCATCATAAAGGCGCCGCTTTCAGCAATCGCAGTTTCATTGGGATCAAGTTCCACTTCCACATACTGCATTTCTTCACCATGAATCTGATAGTCTATTTCATGATTTGTTCTCATTGATTTAAAGTTTGTGTGAAGGTAAAAGAATTTTTTTTGCCACGGATTACACGGATTAGCACGAATTAATTAGTGGTAATCCGTGTAATTCGTGGCAAAAAAATGCCATCCCGGTTTTCCGGGATGGCGAACCTTAACCAACCGTAGCAACTGCCTGACTGTTTAGCAACACTTATTTAAAACCAGCTTCCGATAAATGTTTTATCAACTGACTGATCTTTTAGTCTCCTTTTCCGCCGGGCTACTTCATATTGGTGCCTGAACATAGTGACCACCATGAGAATCATAAATATGAAAGTCAAGGGAGGTATGCCCAAGAAGGAAATCCATTTACCACCGTACATTCTACGCATCGGGCGCTTCAATCTTTCTGCAATAAGGTACATGCTTGGCAGGATCAATAACGTCATGAAGAATGCAAACAATAGCCCAAAGATGATTGTCCACGATAACGGCTTCCAGAATACGGCGTTATCGCCACCGAAGAAGATATTCGGATCAAAGTCGGAAAACATCCGAACAAAATCTATGTTAAATCCCACTGCCAATGGAATAAGACCAAGAATTGCGGCTATTGCCGTAAGCATTACCGGTATGATACGCGTTTTACCAGCCTGAACGATCGCTTCACGGGTTTTCATTCCCCTTGCTCTCAGCTCGTCTGCAAATTCAATTACAAGAATACCATTTTTGATAACTATACCGGCAAGACCTACAATTCCAATTCCCGTCATCACAACCGAAACCTCCATTCTTGTGATACCGAAACCTAGCAGCACACCGATCACGCTGAATATAATCTCTGTGAGAATGATCACAGATCTACCCACCGAATTAAATTGAATAATCAGGATAAACAAGATCAACATCAGGGCTATCACCAAAGCCTGCAATAAAAATGCGCCAGTCTCTGCCTGTTGTTCTCCCTCACCAGTCTGACGTATAGTAACTGTTTCGGCTACATCCGGTCTTTCCGAGAATTCGGCAATATGTCCCGCCAGTTCGGTGTTCACAGCAGTTGGAGTGTATCCCTGTGTTACCAAAACATTTGAAGTAAGCGTGATCACTCTTTTTTGATCCTTGCGTTTAACGCTTCCAAGAGTACTGGTATAATCAACCTTCACAACCGAGCTAACAGGAACACGTTTTATCTCACCGCCTGAGGACATATCCTGAAAACTTATATTCATATTCATGATGCTTGCAAGATCATTTCTTTGTATCTCAGTATTGCGCAATTGAATCTTATACTCGTCTTCGCCATCTTTGATTTTAGAAACTTCTCTTCCAAATATTGCAGTTCTTATTGCCATCCCGATCTGTCCCGATGAAACGCCTTCAATCAGGGCTCGCTCTCTGTCCACAGTAAACGCAATTTCCGGATTCGATAGATCCACATCCATTTTTAATTCTTCTACTCCTGGTGTTTGAATTGAATCCAGATAATTTTTCAATGCAACCGAGGTTTTTATAAGATCATCGAAATTTTCACTGCTGATCTCGATGTTGATCGGCGGCTCAGTTGGCGGCCCACCCTGCTCTTGGTTTACAGACAATTCAGCCCCGGGAATGCCCTTTACCACGGCCCGGATAGAATCCAGGTAAGGGGCCGAGGACTTTCCATGACGCTTTTCAAATTCAACAAAAGATATTTGAATACGTCCCAATTCCGGTCTAGTACTTCTATCGCCACTCATAGGATCGGCGGCACCTACTGCAATATTGGTGATCACACTTTCTACCATCGGGTTTGACTTGCCATTTTCCATATCCAGCACCTTGTAAACTCTTTTCTCCAGAATCTCAGCTATTGAGTCAGTATATTGTACGTCTGTTCCAACCGGCAATTTCATATATACAAACACCTGGTTAGGATCACCGCTGGGAAAAAATACCACGGGTACCTGTCTTGCTACAAAAAAGATGATTGAAAAAATGAACAAACCGATTGTTGCCAATAATAACCAAACCGGGCGCCATCCTCTTAATCCCCAACGCAACAAACTTTCATAATGGCTCATCAACCAGGGAAGAAAGCGGTTCTGAAATCTGTGTATGACATCATTCAAAATAAAATGATTGAACAATACCATCAATGCTATAAATATGATCAGGTTTCCAAGAAATCTGAATTGCATAAGATCCAACAATATTCCTAAGCCCAACGCAATCCATAAACCAGGTTTTCGGAAAATTTCTCTTTTGCGCTTAGCTGTCGCATGTTCATCATGGTTCATAAAGTCCACGGCAAATACAGGATTCATGATAAATGCCACTATCAGCGATGCAGCCAATGTAAAAATGAGCATCGTAGGCAGGTAGATCATAAACTTTCCAATGATGCCTGGCCAGAACAACAATGGCACAAAGGGGGCCAGGGTGGTGAGTGTGCCAGCCAATACAGGAACAAAGACTTCACCGGCAGCCATGATCGCTGATTTTTCCGGCGTAAGTGTCCCCTTGCTTTGTACGAGGATACGATGGGTGTTTTCAATAACAACAATCGCATCATCTACAATAATTCCCAAACCAAATAAGAGCGCAAAAAGAACCATGAAATTCAATGTAAGATCTGAACCTATGATGACCTCAGCTGCCGGCAGAAATAAAAATGCGACGAACATACTCAGTGGCACCGACAATGCAACAAAAAATGCATTGGAAACACCCATGAAAAACATGAGGATGATCAACACCAGCAAAAATCCAATAACGATCGTATTCACCAGTTCATTGAAAGAAGTGCGGGTAAGTTTACTCTGGTCGCCGGTTATTACCACTTCAAGGTTTTTAGGAAACTGGGTAGCCCTTAACTCATCCACCACTCTTTTTACATCATCAGAAGTTTCGATCAGATTTTCTCCTGCACGCTTAATTATATTTAATGTGATTACCTTTTTTCCATTGAGTCGTGCAAAGCTTTCCGTTTCCTTTATCGTATCCGTGATCGCTGCTATATCCTTCAGGTAAATAGGCGCTCCCTTTGTATTCCTCACCACCACCTTTTCAATATCGAATGCTGTCTTAAATTGTCCTTTTAATTGAAGGTTTCGTTTTGTGTTCCCAACATCCAGTAAACCACCGGAAATATCCAAATTTTCCCGTGCTACTGCATTCGCAATATCATCGTACGTGATGCCTGCATTCTGCATCCGGAAATTATCAACGTTTATCTGAAATTCCCTCTCAGGAGCACCCACAAGATCTACCCGGTTAATCTGTGACAATTCCTCCAACCTGTCCTGTAATTCATCCGCATATTTTTTTAACCGCATTACATCATAATCACCACTTACGTTTACATACATGATCGGCATGTCGGAAAAGCTCACTTCCATTGTTGAGGGCTCTTCGGTAAGATCGGTGGGTAGATCAGTCTTCGCCTTATCAACAGCATCTTTTACTTTTTGAAGGGCGATATCCGTCGTAACATCGGTATCAAATTCTACAGTTATTGCAGAGTAATCCTGCACGGATGTGCTGGTGACTTTATTAATTTTCGCTCCCGTTATCCCCTTTATTTGTTTTTCTATTGGCTGTGTTACCAGGTTTTCTATATCCCGGGGAGAGTTACCAACATAAATTGTTTGCACATAAATGGTAGGGATAACGATATCCGGATACTGCGCTTTTGGCAATGTAACAAACTGGTAAATTCCTGCCAGACTAACAAAAAGAATCAGGAGATATATTGATGATTTATTTTTTATACTCCAGGTTGTTGGCCCAAACTGTTTAAATCGTCCTTTTATATTTTCTAAAGCACTCATAGAATTATTTTAACAGCATTGTGATTGTCTCTGATTTATTTTTTGCTTGTTGATAACCGACTCCTCATCGTTTTCTTTCGCAACAATCATTTAATTAAGCCTGTGAAGTTGTAATTAACTGGCCGTCATAAAGTCCCTGGAATCCTTCAATAATTAATGTATCACCGCTTTGCAGGCCACTCTTAACTTCCAACCTGTCCCCGTACAGTTCTCCTATATTGATGGGACGTTTACGGGCGATCATTTTTCCATTCTCTTTTACAGCAACCATTACAAACTTGCCTTTATCATCATTCTGCAATGTGTTAACTGGAATGCTGATTGCTGCGGACGAAGCATAGTCCTGGATCTTAACCATCGCAAGTTGATTCGGTTTGAGCTTTTTGCCCGACGGAATTTTAGCTTCAATATTGAAAGCACGGGTATTCGGATCGATGATCTTACCTGCTACATTTACTTTCGACCTTAGCGTATCATTGTTCTGTTCGGGAAGGGTAATAAGCAAATTAGTTCCCACCCCTACGCGTCCCAAGTAATTTTCGGGCACGGCCGCTACTATTTTCAAATCATTCGTATTAACAATGCGGATACCCGTCATGGCGGCGGTTTGTGGCGAAAATGTTTCACCCACTTTAATATTTACTTCATCGGCCACGCCACTTATTTGTGCATACACATTTGCATTTGAAAGCGACTGTCGGGAGGTAGCTATCTGTTTTTCCAAAGTTTCCACATTATTTTTTGCAGTAAGAACCTGCACCTCTGTGCCAATATTCTGATTCCAAAGATTTTGCTGACGCTGATAGATATCTTTTGCGTAACTCAATTGCGTTTGTAGCTGTTCGATCTGTTTTTGCTCAACAGCATTATCGAGGCGTAACAACAATTGTCCCTTTGAAACCTGCTGCCCCTGCTTTACATAAATACCAGTGACCATTCCACCCATTCCTCGTGGCGTTACATAGGCTATGTTTTCGGCATCAACTCTACCCTGCAGATCAATGTAATGAGTAAACTTACCTGGTTCGATCACAGAAAGCGTGACCAGCTTTTCTTTTTCTTTTACTCCTGCCGATGTGTCTAATTTGGCAATTTCGTTTTCAAGCGCTACGATATCGGCGCCTAACTTTTTTTGATCAGTCTTTAGTTTCTCCAGCTGCACTTTTTTATCATTCAATGCTCCTTTCTCTTCCTTGGTTGAACTACCGCATGCCGCCAGTAATATCGTGAGCATTACGATGGAGCCAGTTTTAAACATGTTTCGCATATGATTAAGTTTATAAGTCATGTAGTTGGTTTGTCTATTATAGTTTACCTGTTGCTTTTAAGAAATCTATTCTGGCAATGATTGCATCGTAAAGAGAATTGATATAATTCGTTTGTGCAGCTTTCAAATCAGTCTGAGCAGCGTTTATTTCGATGTTCGACCCCAATCCCATTTCATATTTCTTTTTGGTTTGATCGTAGACCTGTACAGCCAGTTCCATATTCTTTCTTTGAAAATCCATTGTTGCAACCGCTGATCTGAAATTTGTTCTTGCCTGCTCCACTTCATTATCAATAGATAGCCTGAGGTTATCTATGTTGTTGACGGTTTGCTGTAGCTCAAGCTCCGCTCTCCTTATCCTGGCATTTGTTGCAAATCCATTAAAAATCGGAACATTGATACGCAATGAAACAGAAGAAGCGGTGAAATATTCTCCTTTATAAAAATCAAACTTATCCCGTTGTGCAATTTTCGAATACCCGGCATTTAAGCTTGCAGTGGGCAGCTTGCTTAACTTGTAACGACGTATATTAAACTCATTCAACTTTTTATTCAGTTCCGCGTATTGGAACTCCTTTCTGTCGGAATATTGATATGCTGTATTTTCGAGAAGCCCGCCCTTAATCTGGTCATCACTTAATGAATCCGTAAGTACCAGCGAATCCCGGATGGGCATTCCCATTAAGAATTTCAATCCAAAATACCCGTTTTCAATGCTATTGAGCGCTTTCAACCTTTCTGTTTGCAGGTTGGCGATCTGCACAGACACCTTGTCTACATCTAATTTTTCAGCAAACCCATTTTTATATATTTCCCTGGTATCGCTCAATAATTTTTCAAGCCTGCTGATATTGGCATCCAGCAACTCGATTTGTGTTTTACTCACTACCAACTGATAGTAGATTTTATAAATATTTGCCTTTATCTGTTCCTGGGTTACCTCAACATTCTTTTTTTGAAAGTCGATGGATGTTTTCCGGGCTTTCAATCCAATGAATACCTGGCCGTCGAAAAGTATCTGGCTAAGATCCAATCCCGCGTTTGCATTGTACTTCGTTCCAAACTGGGCCTGGATAATTCCAAAATCGGTTGGTGAAAGGATAGGGTTGCCATTCGCATCTTTCACTCCCTCCTGTGCCAGTACGCCATAGGTTCCCGCAGCTATAAAATTGGGAAATACCGATACTGCTACATTGGGATTATATGTTGCCCCCAGGTTGCCATTCAATTGCGGGTATGCCAATCCGGTAATCTCGCGGTTGGTCTGCTGTTGGATATCTACATTCACCAATGCATTTTTTACCTGCACATTGTTTTTTGCCGCATAATCCACAGCCTGCCTAACAGACAATTCGTGCCTGCCTTGTGAGAAAGCGCTAAGACCTATCGGTACTGTAATTATGGCCAGGATAATTCTGATAAGGCCTGTTGGATAAGGTTTCATTTTTTATGTTGCTTTTTTGTTCTGTCTTGTTGATATTTAAGAATCAGTTTATGGCCTTTAAGAGAAGCTATTCCAAAAAGAAAATGCTCTATGAGTTGCTGCTCAACTTCTGCGAGATTATGTTTTTGGCCGATATAGAACTCCGGATTAAATGACATCAGCATGCTTTCGACCCTGAACCGCGACAGAATCTCTATATCGATCTCAGGCCTGTACAATTCCTCTTCAATACCGCGCTCCAAATTTTTGAGAATGATATTATAGAGATAATCATTCTTATGTTTTAAAAATCTGGCAAAAGCCTGCGGATGATATTTCTGCATATCATATACAACAGACGGATGCATATTGCGAAATATCTGCTCGGCAATATCCATCGACAGAAAGATTTCTTCCACCGCATTTGCAGAACCACTGCGGTTTCTATCGCAATTTTGCTTGTTGTAAGCAAGCGTTTCTTCCAATACAGCGTCGACGAGTTCATTTTTGTCAGCAAAAAACTGGTAAATCGTTTTCTTGCTAATACCTAATGCGTTGGCGATATCATCCATGCTCACACTACGCAGCCCATACCTCATAAACAATTCATCCGCTTTTTGCCTGATGCGTTCCCTTGTGTTTATTTCTGCGATCATCATATTGGCCGCAAAACTATGGAAACTTTTTTCGTTACCAAAGTTTCCCGCGTTTTTTTTAGTTAAAATGTTGGAATTGATTCAAACGGCAAAATGTTTTCATGAAGGATATGATCGTTTTTTCACCGGAGCAGGCATTGCGGAATACTTAACTTTGGCAGCTAATTACTAATCATGAAGTCTTCCTTCGCATTCCGCAAGTTATTACAGTACTTTCTCCAGGGGCTTATCATATTGGCTCCAATAGCTATAACTATTTGGGCAGTAACTGCTTTGTTCAATTTTATCGACAATATATTGCCCGATGTTATCGGACAACTTTTTCCTGATCTTCTGGGTTCGGATGCCCAGGGAAATCCAAGGGAAATTCCCGGTTTAGGATTTGTTCTTGTTGTTGTTATAGTAGTACTGGTAGGATATATTTCCTCCTCGTTTATAGTGGGCCGGTTGGTGGCCTTGCTTGATAAGGTATTGGAAAGGGTACCTGGCGTCAAGCTGATCTACTCGACTGTCAAAGATTTTTTTGAAGCCTTTGCGGGTAACAAACGTAAGTTCAACAAGCCGGCCCTGATAAATATAGGTGCGCCTGACGTGTGGCGGATAGGTTTTATTACCCAGCAGGATGTTTCAGATTTTGGGCTGAACGAACATGTGGCCGTCTATGTTCCTAAGTCATATGCATTCACCGGCGATCTTTATTTTGTAAAAAAAGAACGTGTGCGTGCACTGCCCGAGGTGAGCTCGGGAGATGCCATGAAATTCGCCATCTCCGGCGGTGTTACAGATATAGAAGAAGATAATCCGGTTCAACACTCGTTTTCAGCACCGGGAAAGGAAAAAGAAGTACAATGAAACGCATAGTAATATGTATGATTTTGTTGTTAGTATATACTAAAAGTTTTTCCTGGGGATTTTATGCCCACCGCCGGATTAATACCTATGCTGTTTTTCTGTTGCCACCGGAAATGATGGTGTTATATAAACCTTATATCGAATTCTTAGGCGAACATGCAGTTGATCCTGACAAGAGAAGATATGCAATTTTGGAAGAAGGTCCCCGTCATTATATTGACATAGACCATTACGGCAAATATCCATTCGATTCATTACCCCGCAAATGGGAGGAAGCCGTCAAGCAATATTCAGAAGACAGTGTGAAAAAATATGGTATCGTGCCCTGGTGGATACAGACCATGCTGTACGGGCTCACCAATGCTTTCAAAGAAAAGGACCAGGCAAAAATAGTAAAACTGTCTGCGGAGCTGGGCCATTACATTGCCGATGCTCATGTGCCTTTACACGCCAGCAGCAATCACAATGGTCAATTGACAGGCCAGCATGGCATTCACGGGTTTTGGGAATCACGCATACCCGAATTACTTGCAGATAAAGATTGGGATTTTTTCATTGGAAAGGCAGGCTATATATCAAATCCCTTGCATTTCACATGGCAAAGAGTGCTTGAAAGCGCTTTGGCGGCTGACAGCGTTCTATCAATCGAAAAAAAATTGAGCAATCTGTTCCAGGCCGACCGGAAGTTTTCGTTTGAAAGCAGGAATGGCATCATAGTTCGTCAATATTCGTCGGCCTATACGATCGCTTATAATAACATGATGAATAATATGGTTGAAAGAAGAATGAGGCAATCTATTTATGCAGTAGCATCTTTCTGGTACACTGCCTGGGTGAATGCGGGCCAACCCGATCTGAAAAATCTTTCTAATAAGGCATTCAATGACACAGAACTCATAGAGTTTGAAAAACTAAATGCTTTGTGGAAAAAAGGGCAGCACTCACAGAAAATATGTGAGTAATTGCAGATTCAATTCGCTCTATGCCACGAAATAAATACTTTTGCAACTCTTTTAACTTTTAAATCGCTGCATACGTGATGCATAATTTTAACCCGGGGCCAAGTATCCTTCCCCAGGAAGTATTTGAAGAAGCTGGTAAAGCTGTTGTGAATTTCAACAATACAGGCTTATCCATACTTGAGATCGGACACCGTACCGATGCATTTAAGGCCGTGATGGATGAAGCGATCAGCCTTGTAAAAGAACTGATGCAACTGGATGACCACCACGAAGTAATGTATTTACATGGCGGCGCATCCACACAGTTTTTTCAGGTGCCGATGAACCTGCTCAATGAAACAGAAATTGCGGCCTATACAGATACCGATATCTGGGGCGCAAAAGCCATTAAAGAGGCGCGGCTTTTTGGTCATGTTGAGGTAGTGTGCAGTTCGAAAGAAGCTGGCTATACATATCTGCCAAAGCAATTCTCAGTGCCAAAAACAGCAAAATACCTACATATCACCACCAACAACACAATTTATGGTACCCAATGGCAGGATCTTTCTTTATTTTATAATGCCGGTGTTCCCCTTGTTGCCGATATGAGTAGTGATATCCTCAGCAGGGAAATTGATTTCAATAAATTTGATCTTATTTATGCCGGCGCTCAAAAAAACCTTGGTGCGGCGGGTGTGAACCTGGTGGTGGCAAGCAAAAAAATACTAGGAAAAGTAAATCGCAAGATACCGGTAATGATGGATTACCGAAATCATATCGAAAACGGATCCTTACTAAATACTCCGCCTGTATTTGCGGTGTACGTTTGTATGCTTACGTTACGCTGGCTGAAAAAATCGGGGGGCGTTGCAGCCATTCAAAAGATCAATCATGAAAAATCAACCCTGCTATACGAAACCATAGATAGTTTACCCTGTTTCAAGGGAACTGTGGCCAAAGAAGATCGCAGTAAAATGAATGTTTGTTTTGTGATGACAGATCCTGTTCTTGAAAATAAATTTCTGGATGAATGCAAACAGAATGGCATAATAGGAATTAAAGGTCATCGCACCACAGGTGGTTTTCGCGTTTCTTTATATAATGCACTTCCATTGGAATCAGTGAAGGTATTAACCCAACTTATGAAGTCATTTGCAGAAAAGAACTTCTGATTATGATTAGACTGATTTTCTGAATGACGGGTATGCGACTTTTGTTAACCCTCGCTACAAGCATTCGGAAATAACAGGAAAAGTTCTTGCCGCAGCCTTTGAAGTGCATAAAATATTAGGATGCGGATTTCAGGAATTGATTTACCAAAGAGCTGTAGAAGTTGAATTCCGGCTGAAACAAATCCCATTTGTTTCAGAAAAAGAAATGACTATATTTTATAAAAATGAGAAAGTGGGCCTAGTAAATCATTTTAATCAGACATGTTGCTAATTCATAAAATCATTTAATCAGAAGTATGGCAATTATTGCTCCTTTTAAAGCGCTACGTCCCCAACCGCAATATGCAAAACAAGTTGCCTCACGGCCTTATGATGTACTGAATAGCAAAGAAGCCAAAGAAGATGCGGCCGGCAATCCTTTCTCCTTCCTGCATATTACCAAATCAGAGATCAATCTTCCTGAAAATACTGATGTTCATTCACAGGAAGTATACGATACCGCCAAGAAAAACCTGGCCGCTTTTTTACAACGCAATATTCTCTTCCGTGAAGAAAAGTATTGTTATTATATCTATAAACTGGTTATGAATGGAAAAAGTCAGACGGGACTGGTATGCGGAAGTTCGATAGAAGATTACGAAAACGATATTATAAAAAAACATGAATTTACCCGGCCTGAGAAAGAGCAGGACAGGATCAACCATATAAAAACGACCGGTGCACAAACCGGTAATGTTTTTCTGGCCTATAAAAATGTGGCTGAAATAGATTCCATTATTGAGTTATGGAAAAACAATCATGACCCCGTGTACGATTTTATTGCAGAGGATGCAATAAGCCATACTATCTGGGTTGTGAACGATAACTCAATAATTACCACCATAAGCAAACTATTCCAATCAGAAGTTCCTCATACTTATATAGCCGACGGACACCATCGTGCAGCTTCCGCGGCCAAAGTAAGACAATCATTGGGCACCAAAAAAACTACCGGAGCAGATTATTTTTTAACTACTTTGTTTCCCTCCAGTGAATTGCATATACTCGACTATAACCGCGTAGTAAAAGACCTTAATGGATACCCGGCAGAGCAATTCATCAGCCATTTGCAGGAAGATTTTTTGCTCACTTCGAGCCCTGAACCTTTTCGCCCGGCTCAGTTGCATGAATTTGGAATGTATTTAAATAATCAATGGTATATCCTTACGGCGAGGAATGGTACCTATCACAATGACCCTATCGGAGTGCTGGACGTGACCATTTTATCGAACAATATTCTGAATAAATTAGTAGGTATAAAAGATCAGCGTACCGATAAACGAATCGATTTTGTGGGGGGTATACGCGGTTTAAAGGAGCTGGAAAACAGGGTAAACTCAGGCGAGATGGCCGTGGCTTTTAGTTTGTATCCCGTAAGCATTGATCAATTATTCGCAATTGCCGATAGTGGCAATGTTATGCCACCAAAAAGCACATGGTTCGAGCCTAAACTGCGTGATGGATTGCTTACACATCTTATTTATGAATGACCGGGGCCTAAACCCGTAAGATATCTTACCAATTGTAAAGGTCTGACAAAGAACTTATAGGTTTTTAATACATTCCAGTCCTAATGCGAAGCCAAACTTTAATCCCACCAAATTTCCAACCATATTGATCACTTATCTTTGAAAATCTGCAATTGAATTATTCCGTGCCCGATTACGGGTATAATAGTTGCAGAAACTATCACTAAAATATTATATCGATGAAGAATTTCCTTATTGCAATAAGCTTGGGTTTTTTTATCAGCACTGCAATCATAGCGCAGGATAGTGCGTCAACGCATCAAACGGCAAAAACATTTATACGCCAGGGTGATTACAGCAATGCGATCCTTGTTTTAAACAAGTCATTACAAGCTGATCCGGATAATTTTGAGATCAAGAAAGACCTGGCGTTTGCTTATTATTTGCATCGCGATTATGTAAAGGCCCTTGAAACTGCAAAACCTTTGGCCGATGCGAGCAACGCGGATATTCAGAGCTACCAAATATTAGGAATGGTATACAAAGCCATTGAAGAAAGAAAGGAATGTGAAAAAATGTACAAGATTGCCATCAAAAAATTTCCTAAAAGCGGAGTATTGCACAATGAATACGGAGAAATGCTATGGAGCAAAAAAGATTTTGCAGAGGCAGTTAAACTATGGGAAAGGGGAATCGAAGTTGAACCTAATTATTCAGGCAATTATTATAACGCAGCAAAGTATTATTATTTCTCGTTAGACAAAGTCTGGGGAATTGTGTACGGAGAACTTTTTGTAAATCTCGAGAGCTACAGCAAACGTACCGCAGAAATCAGGAATCTATTACTGGATGGATATAAGAAATTATTTGCGGACGCAGACATGTCGAAAAATCAGAATACAAAGAATGAATTTGTAAGAGCTTTTCTGGAAACAATGAAGAAAAATGCATCTGTTGTAAGTAGTGGTGTAACACCTGAATCCCTGGTAGCACTCCGTACAAGGTTTATCCTTGATTGGAATACGGGCACCGGAAACCGTTTGCCATACCGTTTGTTTGATTATCACACACAGCTGTTAAAAGCTGGTATGTTCGATGCATACAATCAATGGATTTTCGGCATTGCAAAAGACCTGGCTGCATTTCAGGTATGGACGACAACGCATACCGACGAATACAATAAATTCAATACATTTCAAAAGAACCGCGTATTCAAATTGCCCGAAGGGCAGTATTACCAGGCAACGGCAGTTAAATAGGGTTTTTGAGGACCTCGACGGTGGAAGATCGCCTTTGATTATTCATGCCTGTTTACCAGGAAATGGTGCTTCCTACCAGCAAATATCCAATTTTCAACTCTCAACCTGCTGCCGGCGGTCAGCTGCTCAATCGTCAAGCGAAAATTTATTTCCTGCCCGAAATAATCACGATTCACCATTGCCCATACACCACTTTGTTTATTTACACTTATTTGGTAATTTGAAAATGATTAAGTTGTTGTTTCATTCTAACATTGCCCAATATGACCGACCCCAAACGCCTGTTCGATTGCCTCGAATACAATCTCGAAAGATCGCCGCTTCCTGACATGCTTTCCGGAAAGGAAAATGGGAAATGGCGTGCTTACAGCACCCAGGAGATACAAGAAACTGTGAACAAACTCAGTGCAGGCCTATTAAAATTGGGAATTAGCCAGGGAGATATGTCGGCCGAGGGACGTGATAAAATAGCCCTTCTTTCAAAGAACCGGCCGGAATGGATCATGGTTGACCTTGCAGTACAACAGATCGGCGCAATCTTAACTCCTATCTATCCAACCATTAATGTAAATGAACTCGAATACATTTTAAAAGATGCAGAGGTTAAGGTTGTCTACGTGAATGACCAGGAATCTTACCATAAAGTCTTAAGTCTGAAAGACCGGGTTCCTTCCATACAAGAGATTTACACTTTTGAGCAGGTAGTAAATGCAAAGCATTGGAAGGAAATGTTGGTGCCTGTGACTGAAGAAAATAAGAAATTGATCAAGTCAATTTCAGATAAGCTTGATTATGAAGACCTGGCAACAATCATTTATACTTCAGGCACCACAGGCAAACCAAAGGGCGTCATGCTATCGCATAAAAATATTTTAAGCAACGTTATGGATTCCATGCCCTGTTTCCCACCTGGGGAAAATATGCGGGCCCTGAGTTTCTTACCACTCAATCATATTTTTGAAAGAATGGTTACTTATCTCTATCTGTATAAAGGCATTTCCATTTATTATGCAGAAAGCCTCGAAAGCATCGGCGATAACCTGAAAGAACTAAAACCGCATTTGTTCACTACAGTACCCAGGCTATTGGAGAAAGTATACGATCGTATAATGAGCAAGGGTGGGGAGCTCACCGGCATCAAAAAGAAATTGTTTTTCTGGGCGCACGATCTGGCAACAAAGTTTGAGATCAACAAGAATATGGGTGCGGCGTACAATATTCAACTGGCTTTGGCCAACAAAATCATTTTTACTAAATGGAGAGAAGCTTTAGGCAATAATATTAAATGCATTGTTTCTGGCGGAGCGGCTTGCCAGGTTAGATTGATAAGAATCTTTACCGCAGCAAGAATTCCTATTCTCGAAGGATACGGATTAACGGAAACTTCGCCTGTTATCAGTGTTAACAGTCACCAGGTAAAAGACAGAAAGTTTGGTGCGGTTGGGCCGCTGATCAAGAACGTTGAGGTAAGGATCGCCGAAGATGGAGAGATCCTATGTAAAGGTCCAAATGTAATGATGGGCTATTATAAAAGTCCGCAACTAACGGCAGAATCGGTGATTGATGGTTGGTTTTATACGGGTGATATCGGAATGATGATCGATGAAAACGGAAAAGCACCGGGAAGATTCTTAAAAATTACCGACCGCAAAAAAGAACTGTTTAAAACAAGCGGCGGAAAATATGTAGCACCGCTGGCTATTGAAAACAAATTAAAAGAGTCCATGTTTGTTGAGCAGGTGATGGTTGTTGGGGCAGATCAGAAATTTGTCGGATCGTTGATCATACCTTCTTTTTCAAACTTAAAAGAGTGGGCCAGGCAAAACAGTGTCAGCGAAACAAACAACGAAGCATTGATTCGGAATCCGAAAGTAATAGAAATGTATGCCGACCTTGTAGAAAGCTTCAATAAATATTTTAATCCGGTAGAACAGATAAAAAAATTTGAATTACTTCCCAATGAATGGAGTGTTGAAACCGGCGAGATGACGCCTAAGCTCAGCCTAAAACGAAAAGTGGTGATGGAAAAATTCCGTGATGCGATCGAGCGAATCTATCATTAGCAAATTAGCCAATGAATACAATAATTCATACCTGGCGAATCTTAAACTTTTGTTGGCTAATCGGCTAATCGTTTTCACATCAACCCATCTTTTTAATCAATCGCCCCAACATCATCAATCCATATTCAACATCTTCATTCCAGGGCTTTCCGTAGCTGATCCGAACATAATTTGAATAATGACTACTGGCTGAAAAAATTTGTCCTGGTGCAATTGAGATATGATGTTTGAGCGCTTCCGTACACAATTTATACGCGTTCAGTGTAGGATTCAATTCTACCCATAATACAAAACCACCCTGGGGCCTCGACATTTTCGTATCGGTCGGAAAATATTGCATTATTCCCTGCATATATTTCAAACACTGTGTATGCAATGCCTTCCTCAGATTCTTCAAGTGGTATTCATATCTGCCAATACTTAAAAAATGGGCCATCGCAGCCTGGGTCAATGTTGGACTGCTCAACGTATGCATCATTTTTATTTGTTTAACAGTGTCTAGAAATTTTCCAGGTATTATCCAGCCGACGCGGTAACCCGGGGCCAAAGACTTTGAAAAAGATGAGCAATGCATAACAAGACCTTTCTTGTCGTAATATTTGCAGGTCCTTGGGCGGTTCTTTCCAAAATATAATTCACCATAAATATCATCTTCGATTAGGGGTGTATTGTATTTTGTAATGATCTCAACCAGGCGGCGCTTATTTTCATCGGGCATGCAACTTCCGATAGGGTTACTGAAATTGGGTACCAGCAGGCAGGCTTTTACAGGAAATTGTTGAAGTATCTTTTCGAGATTGTCCAGATCGGGACCTGTTTCGGGATCGCAGGAAATCTCTACTGCTTTCAGTCCCAGGCTTTCCATGGCCTGGTAGATGCCGAAATAGGCTGGCTTTTCTACTACTACCATATCACCGGGTTTAGTGATGGCGCGCAAACAAATAACCAGTGCTTCCATGCATCCGGTAGTAATCACCACTTCATCCGGGGTTATGTTTCCGCCCCAATTAAAAGCCAACCTGGCTATTTGTTTCCTCAACTCAATATTGCCTTGAAAATGTTCATACCCTATGCAATGATCTTTCGAATGGCGTAAAGCGTGTAACACTGATTTGTTGATTTTTGCAGCAGGCAGCAATTCGACTGCAGGCACTCCAATAGCAAAATTGATAACATCCACAGCAGTAATGTCTTTATAAACGGTGGCGATCATATCCTTTATACTCACATCACTTGCAATGGGAAAAGCACCAACTGTTTTTGGAAGAGCCGGAAAGCGCCGTTGATTAAAACGAACATAATAACCTGATTTTGGCCTGGATTCAATCAGGCCTTTTCCTTCTAAATGATAATAGGCCTGGAATGCCGTACCCATACTGATCCCGTACTCATCACTTAAAACCCTTACAGAAGGCAATTTATCTCCTAAGCGGAGTACATCGTCGCTTATCATTTTTTCAATGCCTTCCGCTACCTGCATATAAATATGATCTTCGGACGAAAATTTGATCTTGGCCATATGTGAAGGAATCTGATATAGTCGAAATTACTAAAACTGAATCTGTTTTCCATTGGCTAAATACAGGAATTTTGCAAGATGGGTAACCTGTATTCGGTTGTTCAGCAATTACATCTTGATTAATTTCACTCTTGTAAAACAGTAATATGAAAAATGATCCGGTTTTGTTACAGGAAGAAACGCTCGATCCTGCTGATTGGAATGCATTAAGAACGCTCGGTCATAAAATGATCGATGACATGTTTGATTACCTGCAACAGGTACGCCAAAGGCCGGTATGGAAAGCAATTCCTGCCGATACAAAACAACATTTCAAAAATTCATTGCCTTATCTTCCCCAGCAACCGGAAAATATTTACCAGGAATTTACCAAACATATACTGCCTTACACAAAAGGAAATATACACCCGAGGTTCTGGTCATGGGTTGAAGGTGGCGGCACTCCCCTTGGCATGCTGGCCGACATGCTTGCTGCAGGAATGAATCCGAATAATGCAATCGGCGATCATGTGGCGATGTATGTAGAAAACCAGGTAATCGACTGGAGTAAACAAATGTTCGGTTTTCCTGATTCATCAACAGGTATACTGTTGAGTGGCGGCAGCATTGCCAATATCACAGCATTGATTGCGGCAAGAAATCAGTACAATAAAAATATAAGGGCAAAAGGATTGCAGGCTGTCAATGGCCAATTGGTTGTATATACTTCTTCTGAAACACATACCTGTGTGAAAAAAGCGATCGAAGTCATCGGTGTTGGCAGTGATTATCTGCGATTAGTTCCTGTTGATGAACATTATCGTATCCGGTTGGATGCCCTAAGAGATATGATAGCGAGTGATAAGCAATCCGGGTTGTTGCCTTTTTGCATTATCGGTAATGCAGGTACTGTAAATACAGGAGCTATCGACGATCTGGATGAACTGGCATCTATTTCCAAGAAGGAAGCTTGCTGGTTTCATGTTGATGGCGCTTTTGGCGCCATTCCAAAACTGCTTCCCGAATTCGAACAGCAGCTGGCAGGAATTGAAAAGGCAGATAGCCTGGCATTTGACTTCCACAAATGGTTATACGTAAACTATGAAGTAGGATGCGTATTGATACGCGATGGAGACGCGCACCGCAATGCCTTTTCGGTATCTGCGAATTATTTATTAAGTCATGAAAAAGGACTTGCTGCAGGACCTGAACCCTTTTCTAATTTTGGTATGGAGCTATCGAGGGGTTTTAAGGCATTGAAGGTGTGGATGTCATTGAAAGAACATGGCATTGAAAAATACCAGCGTTTGATCAGGCAGAATATCCAACAGGCACAATTCCTTTCAAAACTGGTTGAACAGGCAGATAATTTTGAATTGTTGGCCGATGTGTCGTTGAATATTGTTTGCTACCGGTACAACCCGGGTAATCTCTCAGAAGAGGAGCTGAACACACTTAATAAAAATATACTGATGCAATTGCAGGAGCAGGGGATTGCGGCGCCTTCTTATACATTGTTACAAGGCAGGTATGCCATTCGTGTAGCTATTACCAATCACAGAAGCCGGCTCGAAGATTTTGAGATCCTGATCGATGCAACACGACGAATCGGAAAAGAATTATATGAAAAAAATTATTCATTGGTTTAATGATTGAAACAGCATGGCTTTTTCCAAATTTCACTGTATAACGCATATAACAATTTAAAAAAAGCCCCGATGAATTTTATCTTCCTATGTTCTTGCTATGTTTCTATGATCCTATGTGGTAAAAAAATTTACCACATAGGATCATAGAAACATAAGGGAAACATAGTAAAAATCTATTTAATGATCACAATAATTGAATACGAACCCATGCATCAACCATATTTTGACTCACTGAATCGTGTATGGATCGAAAAATATTTTCGCATCGAGTCAAGGGATGAATACATACTTACAAAACCTGAAGAAGCCATTCTTCAAACAGGTGGAAGCATACTTGTTGCCAAGTACGATCATGTTGTGGCTGGTGTAGTTGCTCTTATCAAAATAGATAATGACACTTATGAATTTTCGAAGATGGGAGTTGATGAAAACTTTCGACGCAAAGGTATCGCCGAGGCGCTCAGTCACGCTGCATTTAAAAAAGTAGCAGAACTAAAAGGTAAAAAACTAATCTTGTTCTCAAATACCCTACTCGAACCTGCCATTCTTCTATATCGTAAACTTGGATTTACAGAAGTTCCCCTGGAGGGGATGAGTGAATACAGCCGTTCAAATATAAAAATGGAACTGACCCTGTAAACAATTGAATTGTGAACAGAAAAATACCACGCTATCAATAGTTGGGCCTGAATAAAGGAAAATGAATTTTATACTTCCAGAACGCTATTCCAACCTGTAACTCCATCGGGTTCGCGGTATTGGTTCTCGATATCTTCCATCAACATGCGATCGTCAATGAGGAACTTATAGTGGTATTTGCCATGCGGCAACATGGGGATTTCTATGCTCCACAATCCATCCCTTTCCGGTATCAGGGGAAGGTCATCTTTTGCCCAGTGATTAAAACTACCGGTGAGTGAAATATGATCCGCGCAGGGGTTTTCAATGTAGAATGCAATGGTCTTTTTTTTCTCATTGATAACAGGGGATTGATGTGGTTTCATAGTTTGATCTTTTTGAGTGATTTAATTGGGATCTAACCTCAGTTAAATAACAATTGTATTGGATGAACAAGGAGTAATACAGGATATAAAAGATACGCCATTTTTGAGCCAAAAAGTTCAAACTTCCTAAAATTATTTTTATTTTAATACCGCCTGTTCTGCTAAAACATTTTAGCTGTTTGCATCGGCGTTTTGAGCTTCTACTCATAAAAAAAGCCACCGGACGAGGTGGCTTTTCAAAAGATGTCCTGGCATTTTATCTTTTAGCTATGTCCAATTTTTTGAAAATTGACTTCACTATTTTTTCCATATCGTCTTTGGAAATGGTCTTTTTTGTAACCTCTGTTTCGGCCCAACCCTGCCAAACCAGTTTGTCGGATTCGTTATCCACTATGTTAATGGTAATTGTTCCGGACTTGTACGGCACGGTGTAGTTATTTTCCCCCATATACCTGGATGGATAATAATAAGAGTTGATGCGACCAGTATAAGGATTATAAAAATACCTTACGGCAGAGCGTGAATAAACAGATTCTGATGTTCTGCGTGTTTCATTTTCGATCATGATATCATAATCGATCAATACATCAGGATTTGATTTGGCCTTTTGCCATCCATTTTTTTCCAACTCAGAAGTCACCAGCTCCATCATATAGGTTTGCTTAAAATCCTTATACGATTTGCCGGTCTCCTGCTTTGTTCCGCGCTCATTTATCCAGGCAAACGTTTTATAGTTTTTAAGATCAACTGAAGGATCTTTTTCTACATACGATTGAACACCACATCCTGCCAAGACGATTGCAGCTATCACTACCAAGCTGCTGATTCCTACGTTTCTTCTTTTCATAGCTTTTTTTATTTTTTGTTATTAATTGATATCGCATAAATAACGCCATACATGCTTTTAACGATGTTAATAAGTCGTCAAAACAGCGTTAAGGAAATGCTAGAATTTCTGAAGCTCTGCAATAAAAAAACTCCTGTCGTAAGACAGGAGTGTAAGTATTGATTACGAAGATGATAAGTTGGATCTATTATTTGACGGCGGCTATTTTGTATTTTTTTGTTCGAACGTCATTGATCACTCCTTTCCAATTTAATCCAAAAGCAAAACCGTAGGCATTGCTTTGCCCGTCAATATATGTCTTCATGTCATGCGGAACATCTTCAAATTGTGCTTCCACTGTTACCATGTCGGAAGGCATTTGAAACGGTAGAAGACCCGAGGGTTCCACATTTCCCGATAATATGTCTAGGATCGCCTGACCCTGCACACTGAAGTTTACAATAATTGCATCCACATATTTTTCAAACTCCCCAAATATGGTGGGGTTCGACATATTCATAGAAACGATGATGGGTTTACCTTTCATTTTCGCGGCTGTTTCAGTGATCATTGTTAAATCCGTTATGTTAATCGCTTTCACTTTTTTTCCATTATAAGACCGGTTCGTAAATTTTTCCAGTGGGTCGCCACCGGCCATGCTGGGTTCGCGTGCATTGGTTGCCGCGTACTCGCCATATTGAAGGCTGATAGGCGTATATCCCGTGCCTCCGGCCTTTGCCTCTTCACTATTGTATCCGCCTCCTGTATTAGGGCTGTTTATGAATACAAGGGCATAGTCTGCCTGGTCGGGGTCATCGGTAATCTTAAAATACTTTTTAACAGTTTCTATGTTTATCGGGTAGTCCAGTTTTTCCGCGATAGGTGCACCCAGGAAATTTCTCCCGGGAGGAGTATATCGTTTAGGAATGTAAACCATTTTATTTTTTTCCAGTGGAAGTATGTTGTTCCTGTTCTTCAACATGACAACCGACTTTAACTGCGCATTATATCCGGCAGTCATAAAATCAGGTTTACCTACAATTTTTTTTGAATCTTTTTCATCCAGATAAGGGTTCTCAAACAGGCCCACCCGGAAAATATTTTTTAGCAATCGTACAGCCGACCGTAAAAAACGTGCGCGGATAAAAGCCTCCCCATGTTGTTTAGCTCCCATATTGTAGGCTTCCTTAACCGGCGCCGCATCATTGTTACCGCCAAACTGATCTACTCCTGCCATTAATATTTTATAGTGCCGTTCTGCTACTGATAATTTTTCTACGCCCCAGGATTTTCCGGTGAAAAAGATATCAACTGCTGTTTCATCACCTGTCACATTCCAGTCTGTGCAAACAACCCCATCATATTTATATTTATTCCGAAGCAGCTCGTTAATGATATAACTGTTGTAGCTGTTACCCACATTCTCATTATTTTTTTTATCCTGGTTAAATGAAATCGTATAATAAGGCATTACTGCCGAGGCCATTTTCGTTTTTCCTTTTAATTTGAAAGCTCCTTCAACAAATGGAACGAAATGGTTCTCAAAATTTTTCCCGGGATATACCGCATATTTTCCATACCCGTAATGTGCATCACGGCCGCCTTCTCCGCTTCCTCCTCCGGGCCAGTGTTTGACCATTGCATTCACGCTGCCAAATCCCCATCCACCGACGATTTCTTTATCACCTCGCGATGTTTGAAATCCGTCAATATAGGCTCTTCCTATATCCGTTGACAATAGTGGATCTTCGCCGAAGGTTCCACTCGCCCGGTACCAACGGGGCTCAGTAGCCAGATCAACCTGGGGTGATAAGGCTGTAGCAATTCCAAGCGCCCGGTACTCAGTAGCCGCTATATGGCCAAATTCTTCAACCAGGGCCGGATCGAAAGTAGCTGCTAATCCAAGTGATCCCGGCCACATGGAAATTGATCCCCCGGCTCCGGCATTGTATTCGGCATCGGCTATTGTTCCATGTCGTGGATCAGAGCTGTTATTTGCTGGTATGCCAAACCCGGTACCTTCAACCAGCGCCTGCGCATTATTATTCCATCTCGCTGCCACTTCCGGACTTTGAACAGATGTTATCAGCACATGTCTGACATTGTCTTTAACCAAAAATTCTTTTTGCTGATCAGAGAGATCAGCTGCATTGGCACCACTTTCAATAAACGATCTTCCATTGTAGGTACCAGCTATAAATCCGCCGCTGGCGGCAGGGATGGACTGGTGCTTGCTGTAAAGCATTAATCCTGCAATCTGATCGATAGAAAGTTTCGAAGCAAGATCTTTTGCACGCACGTCTGCCGAAAGACGCCAGTCTTCATATTTATCCAACTCTTCGTTCCTGTTCAGATCCTTAAAAGCAAGCCCATTTATCAGGATGATCTTAATACCCGATCCTGAAGAATAACCGAGGGTTGGACCATTCTTATTGGCGATTCGTTTTACAAATGAGGCACTGTCCTGGTATGAATGTTCGGCACTGGGAGAATGATCGCCAGCCAATGAAATTTTCAACAAGGACACCATGACAATGATCATTGGTATGGTTGAGGTTATTACGAACAATGGACTCGTGACAAATCGTTTCATACTTCGGTTTTATTCAAATTAGTTTTAGATAAAAACAACCAGCGTTTTTAATTAGTTATCGATGAGAAATTCTATGTTCCTTCTATGTTTCTATGATTCTATGTGGTAAATTTCCTGATCAAGGACAGTTTCAAAACGGTGCAGGAGATTTACCACATAGAAACATAGAAGAAATTATTTTATGACTATTCCTGACTAACTATTGCATTCCTTCGGTTGTATTTTCAGTTCCCATACTCTTTCTTTTAAATAGACTTGCATCTACTTTACCAAAGCGATAGGTGAGTGTCAGTCTTACCATTTGCGGGTCGCGTAAACGGCTATAATCCTGAATGAAGTAATCACTTTCCGAATGCTGTTCTGTAATCTTTGTTCTGAAAATATCGCTAAAACTCAGAATGGCGGAAGCGGCTTTGTTTTTCAAAAAACTTTTCTTTACTGCAATGTCAACGCTATAAAATGATTTGATATAACCCTGTGAGGCACTCTGCGCCTGTCCGAATCCACCGCCACCACCGCCGGGGCCACCACCTGATCCTCCTCTTGCGCCGGGAGGCCCGCCAAACCCACCACCGCTGCCGGCAAGCAGGTTTGTTTTTGACTGATAAGAAGCGGAAAGTTGCAGGCTGAAATCTGAAGGCAATTTAAAATTATTATTGACTTTACCGAACCAGCTCCACATACCAACCTGTGATTGTGTTTTGGACGCACCTGCATCGATCGCGGAATTATATACATTCACATTAGTAGTAAAATCCCACCATTTCACCGGAAAAATCTGTGTGGTAAATTCAGCTCCATAAGACTGACTTGAATTTGCATTGATATATGTATTAATAATGGCGTCTTTACCTGTAAACGGATTGACGCCCTTGTCGAGGAATCGAGTGATCAGGTCAGTTGTCTTCTTATAATATACTGAGCTAAGAAACGTGTTTTTACCATTAAATGTTTTCAAATAAGACATTTCAAGCGAATTGGTGAATTCGGGTACCAGGCCGGGATTGCCTTGTGTAATGTTCAATTCGTCGGAATAATCAACAAAGGGGATCAACTGAAAAAAGTTTGGACGATTGATCCGGCGTGTATAACTCAACTGCAGTTCCTGGCTATTGTTAAGTTTCTGGCTTAAAAATATGGAAGGAAATAAACTTACCGGATAACTGTTGCTGAATTTCTGGCTATTATTCACAAGTTCACCCTGGTAATTTGAACTTTCAGCACGCAGCCCGATCTTATACCCGAAATTTTTTATGCTGCTGGTAATACTGGCATAAGCTGCATACACATTATCGTTATTATTATAATTGCTCGATGCATTAGGGATAAGAATGTATGCTCCGGAAGAATCAGCAGTATAATTGTTGTTATTGTTTTCGCGGCTTCGAAAGGCTGCACGCAGGCCTGCTTCCAATTTTGTTTTAGTATTAACAGGCTTTATATAATCGGATTGTAAAATGAAGTTCCAGTCATTTCCATCGCCCAATATTTTTTGTAAAGTTGTGCCTTTAATTGTACTGCCTGTAACTCCCGCGTAATTATTGGTTGTATAAAAAGCATTGTTCTCACTTTTTCCGGAAAAATAATTGGCATCGAAAGTCAATTCCTCGCCTGCTTTTGGAAACAGGTATTTCATCCCGAACGACAAACCCTGTCCGTTAAATACCCGGTTACCGGTTGAAAGGCGATCACGAAAGCCCTGAATCATTCCACCCTGGTATAAACTATCGGTATTAATATTGATCAGCTCGTAGGGATTGAATTCGCCTCTTACTTTAAACCCTGCCAGGGATAGGGTAGTGCGGTTTGTTAAGAAATAATCAAGCCCCGCACGGCCAAATACAAATGCCCCGGAAGTTTTATTATTGTTGACCTGATTGACAATTGTCTGGGGAGAATCCAGAAAATTGAATCGATCGGTTGTTCCCGTGGTGCGGCCCTTCATCTGGTTCACATTTATGCTTCCGAAAAAATTTACTTTATTCTGCCTTGCATTAAAATCAAATCCACCATTCAATGCTCCTCGTTTATCAATCCCTGCTCTAATATTCCCATTGTAACCGGTTTTTTTATTTTTCTTCAAAACAATATTTAAGATCCCTGCTCCTCCACCGGAAGCATCATACTTGGCAGAAGGATTGGTGATGACTTCCACGCTTTCAATGGCGTCGGCCGGAATCTGATCGAGAGACAGTGTTGTTGGGCGGCCATCAACAAAAAGTTGGGGAGCAGCATTGCGCAAAGAGACGTTCCCGTCAATATCCACATTTATACTGGGAACATTTTTCATGACATCAAGAGCAGTTCCGCCTGCACTGACTATATTTTTATCGACAGTGAACACTTTTTTATCTATATCTAACCGCAATGATGAAGTATTTGCCGTAACGATAACTGTTTCCAGTTCTTTTGTATCGGTAAGTAATTTTATTTTGCCCAAGTCCTTGTCAAATGACGGCGCTACACCAGGTGCAGGCCTGAAAGAAATCTTTTGTTCAGTGGTTGAATAACCTGTTGCCGAGATTTTTACGGTAAAATTCCCGGACACCGGTAAATCCTCAAAACTAAAATCTCCGTTTTTCTGCGCGGTCATTCCTTTCAGCAAAACATCCTTGCTTTTTTTGGTAACTGTATCCAGGCGGCTCTGTAATAAAATAACGGATGCCTCGCTAATAGCTTTTCCCGCAGTGTCTACTACCTTGCCAAAAACATGGCCGATATTTCCTGGGCCTCTACCGGGAGGGATATTGCCATTCATACCGGTTGGCTGTTGGGCGAGCCCATTAAAAAAGAAAAAGACCGGCAACAGCGTACTTAAAAAAAATTTCATAACACTTCATTTGAGGTATTGCAAAGCTAATTGCAGGTAAGGTTGCTCTTCAGTAAATGAGACGATGGGACATAATCATGCGACGAAACAGGAATGGAGATGCTTAGGAAGAAAACCTGCCTGTAATGAGGGCCATTGAATCGCGGTAATTATCGCTGATCGGGAGTTCCAAACTGCCTATAAAAACGCTGGTTTTCCTGACCGCGGTGATATGTGAGATAGAAATAATATAGGATTTATGCACCCGGATAAAATTAGATGCGGGAAGTTGTTCTTCCATTGATTTCATGCTCATACGGGTAATAACCGGCCTCGGCGAGTTTTGGAGATGGATCTTGATATAATCTTTCAATCCTTCTATATAGGTAATATCAGCATACACCACCTTTAATAGTGTATAGTCAACATTCACAAAAAAATATTCAGGGGCATTTTGATACCCGGCGTCTTTATTTTTTGTCTTCAATTGATGAAGTTCGAACGCCTTATTACATGCTTTTACAAACCTATCGAATGCAACAGGTTTAACCAGATAATCGATAACGCTAAGGCCGAATGCCTCTAACGCATGTTTTTCGTATGCAGTTATCAGTATAACCATTGGCTTCTGTACCATGGTCTCTATGAACTGTAGTCCGGTAAGGCCCGGCATTTGAATATCAAGAAAAATCAGGTCCACCGTTTGTTCCTGCAGTACTTTCATGGCTTCTATTGCATTGCTACAGGAAGCTGTCAATTGCAGAAAAGGGACTTTGCTGATATTATCTTCCAGCAATTCCAAAGCCAATGGCTCATCATCTACTGCTATACATCGGATCATCAATGCAGATTTAGTTGGAGTGATACGGTAAACCAGTGATCCTTTTTCGTGATCAGCAGGCTGTGTTCTTCTCCGTATAATAAGTTTAAACGCCTGGTCACATTCGTCAGCCCAATCCCCGAAGTCGTATCCTTCACTTCCTGCGATAGATTATTAAATTTATTCCGCACAGAAAAATGAAGCACATTTTTTTCTGCTCTTAATTCAATTTCAATCTGTGCATTTTCAATCATACCCGTACCATGCTTGTATGCATTTTCAACAAATGGGATCAATAACATGGGTTCGATTTTATAATTATCATCCACTTTCTTAAAATCCACCACGAGCTTCATATTTTTTCCAAACCGTTGTTGCTGCAGGTCAACATAGCTTTGGAGGTATTCGATTTCTTTTTCGAGGGATACCTTGTCTTCATCCGCTTCATACAACATATAACGCATTAAAGCGGAAAGTTTGATGAGTGAAGGTTCCAGATCTTCCGAACGCTTCCGGGCCATAGCCACCATATTGTTCAGAATGTTAAACATAAAATGCGGATTGACCTGCGATCGCAAAAGGGATAATTCGGTTTTCAGATTTTCATTTTCTCTTTCTTTGACATTCCTTTCCGTTTTTATTTTATCATTGATCAATCGAAAAGCTGTGCTGGAGGCCAGTATGAAAAGATAAATTAAAAAATTGATCAGAATATTTCTCGAAATATTAAAATGTTTTGATTCTACCCATACTGCAAATAACAACCATGATTGTACTATCATCCACAAAAGCACAAGAACGAGGAGAAATGCGAACAGCCAATAACTTTTTTTGTATGCTAATTTTGGAATCAATACATAAAAATTCAGATAGAATATTCCACCCCAGAACAACTGCATAATAAAACGGGTATAGTAATGTAACTGTGAGCGCTCTGTAACCGGAGACGGGTCGCCACCCCTATCCGGTGGTGCCAAAAGGACGGGCAATGAGAGCCAAACGATCCATGCGGCAACATGTAGAAGCAACGTGAACCATTTATTCTGATACCATGATGTGCGCATTCAACAAATTAATGTCATTAATCACACAAAAAAGTTTTTTTGGGAAATGATGCGACGAAGCGAAGAATTTCTGCTATCAAACCAGTTCGGGTGTATTTTTTACATGTTCCACCAGTAGGTCAACTTCAAAACCAACGCCCTGTTGCGAACGGATAAAGGAGCAGGAAAATAATTATCGGTATATACAATGAACAGATCGGATGCAGGTTTATATCGCCATTGGAAACGCGTATTCAGGTTCATGTTTTTTAACTGGCCGTTGTATTGAAAAAAGGTGGTGAAGAATAATTTATTGGTCATGGTAATGTCCAATCTGGGACCGATCAGCCAGAATGTTGTTTTATTCCAGGGCATTGGCAGGGTGATATGATTATAGCTTGTGTTAACAGCAAGGCTGATATACGGTTGAACCCGGTAACCAAGATCGGCGGTAAGATTCAAACGTGTGCCGTGCGCATAATAACCGCCATAACGCGTTGAAAAACCGAAGGTAAAAACGCTTTGCGGCTTTGAAATAAAATCTGTTCCGTATGCATACCACCGGTGTTCGGTTCCACGTGCCAGTGTATCCTTCAGTGAATTTGTCGGATCAAATGGTAATAAAAGTTTTACATAGTCGTGCGCAACCCATCCCAGAAAGCTGCCCTGGTTTCGGAAGGCTATGATATATCCCAGGAAATGTTCATCATCTGTTCTCTTAAACGATTCATTGAAAAATCCTCCATAAAAAAACTTTGGTCCATGACTCAATACCTTACTTCCTTTGGGAAAGAAAGTATACCCGATCTGTGGATTGAGCTTAATATAATTTCTCCGGGGCGTATATCCTGTTTCGGCATTATAGTTTTTGCCTACATATTCGTGCTGCCACCAAACAAACAAGCGGCGGCTGGAATATTGCAGGTGTGCGGCGTGCACCATATCTTTTCCTGAAAGCTTTGGGCTAAAGGATTTAAGCCACATCATTTTCCCCGTCCACAAATTATTGGATGATGCCAGGTTGCATTCGGCCCCTATATTCCGGTTGTAATCTGAAAAAGCCGGCTTGGCAGAATCTCGCTGATAATTCAGTGATTGCTTATTTATAAAGATCAGCCCGATATTAGATCGCGAAAACACTTTTCGTTGCAGAGAAGCTACGGTAAAATTTTGTGAAGGAAGCCCGAGTTCTCTAACTTTTCCTGTTTGCATATTCATAAGTCCCAGTCTCCAATTCTTACTTGGTTTACCGCTTAGCCGTGCGCCGAAACGAATTGGTGCTTCAAGTCCAATACGCCTTGAAAAAAAAGGTCGTATGGTTTGATAGCCAAAGTTGGCAAACAGGTCTCCGTTCTCAAGAAAAAATTGCCGTCTTTCCGGAAAAAATAATTCAAACCGGTCGAGGTTGGTAACCTGGCGGTCTACTTCCACCTGTGAGAAATCCGGATTTACAGTCAGGTCGAGATTCAGGGACGAGGTGATTGCTACTTTAACATCGAGCCCGATTTCCTTCTTGTATTCACTAGGTTTATTATTTTCATAATCCTTGACGCTTCCGCCGAGCACATAGGGGATCAAAGATATGTTTGCACCGGCAGGTGGTGGCGGTTGATCCCATACCAGTATTCCTGAAT
This sequence comes from Chitinophagaceae bacterium, assembly GCA_014379345.1. Taxonomy (GTDB): domain Bacteria; phylum Bacteroidota; class Bacteroidia; order Chitinophagales; family Chitinophagaceae; genus Flavitalea. The sequence continues at coordinate 28,733 of JACMLY010000150.1, read as the reverse complement.
AGGCAAGGGAAGCAGTCGGAAATTGCCGAGGCACAGGAGTCCAACTGCTCTTTTCGGTGGTTTTCAGATCCAGCCTGCTGAAGTTGATGCCCCACTCGGAAATGCCCTTTTTATAGCGTATGGATTTGAATGGCAGAGCCATTTCGAAAACCCATTTGTCATCATCATTCTTCACAACTGATTCCCATTTGTTATCCCAACTCAGATCTACTTTTCCCCCTTCATACATGGTGCCGTCCCACTGCGCCCCCGCAGCATTGGCTCCAAATGAAAAACCGTTGGTCTGGTCGTCGAAAGGGTCCATGAACAATAGAAAATTATCATTCTTGCCAAAAGCAAAATCGCGCCTTAATGATTCGACATAGTAAGGACCCGGAACTGCATGGAAGCAGGTTGCAATAAGATATAGAAACTGATCATCATAGGTCATTCTCACTTCAGTACGAACTTTCGCATGGCTTGTATCCATCGGCAATACCATGAAAAAATCACTGGCTGATTCGGCCTGTTGCCAGGAGACTTCATCCATAACACCATCGATCTTAATCGGTGAACTGGATTTGTGAATACGTAATTTATATGACCCGTTCTTTTTTTGCGCCTGCATGGAAGAACAACAAAGGCAGATAAGGTATAGAAAAAATATACGCAAGGCTTGCAGTTAAATTGGTAAAAAAGAAACAATGATAATGTTTGTTATCGATTTTTAAAATCCGATGCCTTAAAGTTGGTAAATATTGTAACAATGAAACTTTCCATTTGAAAATCCTATGGATGGCAGAACACTCCGGCATACCTCCCGCGCCTCTGTGGTTAAAAAACTCCTGCAGCATTGGAGTCTTTGGATGTAAGACCCATTTAACCACAAAGGCGAAGGAGGTGTCGCACAGAGTCACACAGTTCTGAATGATATCACACTGCTCTTCAAAGTGCGGGATTCCACATTATTTCCCACAAATGATCATCAGGATCTTTGAAATACCCGGCATAACCCCAGGGCCGCTCAACCGCATTTCCCGTTGATACACCACCTGCTTTTTCAACATTCTTCAGAATTATATCCACTTCTTCCTTATTGGAGGTGAAATAACTCACAATACATTCAGATGATCCTTTAGCAGCATTGTCCTGATTTGCCAATTCTGTGAACTTTCTGAATTCATGTCGTAACAGAATCACCAGATACAGTTTTCCATCTAACGTAAATGCTACATGGTCGCTGGATTCATCAGGCTCATCTGCCAATAAACCCAATCCATCGCGGTAAAACTTAAACGATTGCCTTAGGTCATCAACCGGAAGTGTAATGCAATTGATTGTCGGTTTCATGTTATTTTATTTTATTAAAATATTTTCGACAAGCGCAAGCAATGCTTTTTTATGTCGTCTTAACAATTGTAATTTCATAAAGCAAGTTAGTTTTGAATACCCTGCATGTCTATGCGGGGTTTTTTGGTGAATGGTCAATGTGTTATTATTTTATTTAGAATGAATTGAATATTTTCACTCTCACAATTCACCACTCACCACTCACCTAGTTCGTTTCCAGTTTATTTTTTTCCGGAAGCTTTGGAAAAGGAGCATGCGGTTCTGTCTGGTACCAATACACAACGGAACTGATATCAGACTGCTGTGGTAAATAGCGCCCTTCGCTTCGCCATCCCAGATCTTGTATGGTAATTTTTAGATCTTTCTCGAAACGGATCGGATCTACAATATGCCAGCGGTACATACCAAATCGCTGTTGCGAAGTGTATACACCATCAGGTCGCACCACCTGGTGCAAACCCGCATAAGCAGTCGAAAATTCCTGGTATTGCCGCGTTTTCCTATTTTCAAAATTATATGAACCACAAAAATAATCTTCGGTACCGGTACCATTGATCGTAGGAAATTCTTTATCTCCATCCATAAAAAATTTTATTTCACCCTCACCCCACCATCCATTGTTATTGACACCCCAGGCCATATATGTTCCAACATACTGACCTTTCCCCCTAATACTATCGACCAAAGTATATAATGACCCCTGGGTAGGATTATTCCTTCTGAACTGTGCGTGAAAATAAGCAGCGTCTTCAGGCACACTGGTTAAGGTATAATCAACCTGGTAATACACATTCATTCTATCGACGCTCAGATTCTCCATCGTAATCTTACATTTTCTTCGAAAAGGCATTACCCAGTAAGAGTTAAATGCACTTCCCGGATTAACGGTTACCGGTAGGGAATTTAAATGAGCATATTCGCCCCAACCCATTCCAAAAAAGTCTCCAACAGGAACTTCTACCGACGGTTCCTTTTCATCATCCCAATAAATCCGAAGTATAGAAAAACGCCAGTTGCCTGTAGGTGTCATCCAGATATGTTGAACTGCACCGGAACCCTGTATTTCTGCCAACGTGATCGTTTTGCCCCCTTCGATATATACATAAGGATTTACTTTCCATCCAAGTCCCAAGTCCCGGGCCTGGTTTCCACTTACGCCTTGTTTAAGCGGCATCATACCCCCCTTGCCGGGCTCTCCGGTAAAGTTTTCGGGGCTGATTGATCTTGTTTTGGCATCGGACAACCTGTACAGGTTTCCCAGGTTCATATCCAACCCGTTGAAATTTGATCTTTGTGCAATGACCAGCGACGATGCAAGAAATGTAACTGCTAAAAAAAGTATTGAGCGCATATGCAAAGGTTTAAATTTCGGCGTAGTTTATTTTTTGGCATTTTTAAAATGATTTGCTGCCAGTTTCGTCATTGTATGTTATAAGTTGTGCGATAACCTTGTCCTGACAGGTTTCAATGGCCCTACCTTGGCATGGCTACAATCGCACTTTTAACACGTAACCTCAGACGAATTAACCAATAAAAAATGAATTAAACACATGCTTATAGTGATTGCAATTATAATAATCATTTTGATCATTGCGGTATATGTATTTATGCAACGGCCCCAATTTGGCAGTGCTGTATCGGGTGAGCGGCTTGAGCTGATCCGGAAATCTCCCTATTATAAAGACGGACAATTCCGGAATCTCAGTAAAACACCAGCCCTGACGGAGGGAGCCAGCTACTATGGTGTTATGAAAGAATTTTTCTTTGGAAGGAACAAAAGAGGCACCCCATCCGCAGTACTGCCTTCTAAAACGATTGACCTTTTACACCTCGATCGGGATAAGGACATTCTGGTTTGGTTCGGTCATTCGTCATACTTCATGCAAATTGATGGCAAAAAAATCCTGGTTGATCCTGTTTTAAGCGGAAGTGCATCCCCGATAAAATTCACAACGCGGAGTTTTAAAGGGAGTGATGTGTATACAACAGACGGAATTCCGGAGATCGATTACCTGTTCATCACCCATGATCATTGGGACCATCTTGATTACGATACGATCAAAAAGCTGAAGCCTAAAATAAATAAAGTAATAACGGGTCTTGGGGTGGGTGAGCATTTGGAGCGTTGGGGATTTGACAAGAATATTATTATTGAAAGGGATTGGAATGAAGAAGTGCTATTGGAGGAAGGCTTTACCGTAAATACGGCCCCTGCCAGGCATTTTTCAGGCCGGGGATTTAAACGGAATCAGACTTTATGGATGTCATTTATTTTTCAAACACCTACCATGAAGATCTTTATAGGTGGCGATTCGGGTTATGACAAGCACTTTGCCACAATCGGAAATAAGTTTGGTCCTTTTGATCTTGCCATTCTTGAAAACGGCCAATACGATAATAACTGGAAATACATTCACATGATGCCGGAAGAAGTAGTTCAGGCTTCGCAGGATCTAAATGCTAAAAGATTACTACCCGTGCATTGGTCGAAATTCTCCCTGTCTGTCCACCCATGGGATGAGCCTATGATCAGGATAATAGAAGAGGCGAAGCGTAAAAAAGTTGAACTTTTGCATCCACTTATCGGGGAGCCGGTTTATTTAAACGATACAATTCAATCCACTGCCTGGTGGGAAGGACTGCAATGAATTTCACTTGCATAAAGCAATGGCAATCAATGATACACAAATCCCCGCTATCTGTAGTAGAGGATGTTGAGAAAATTTTAATGTTCTGGTTACAAAACTTAGCCCGGTATGTACTAATATAAATCAGTTGCAATATTCCAGAGGCAATGAGCAGCAGATCCTCTACAATAATTTTAAAAGATCAATTATGGAAATGAAAGATGATTTTTTGTCAACTGCTCAAACGAGGGAGATAGAACTGCCATTTTATAAATATTATTCTCGGCAAAGCAAATCCTTTCTTTTGTTTGTCGGATTTGCAATGCTTTATTGCCTGGCCTATAGTGTTATTTTAATACAGGAGTTTAGCAGGTTGGCTTTATCAATATGATTTTGCAAAGCAAATAAAGATCAACGGAAAATTGAAATCTCCGGAAATTTTTTATATTTTGTTTTAACCCTGATCCCAACCCCATGAAAAAGAAAGTTTTAAGTCGCAATGCGCTTATATTTCTGGCATTGGTATATCTTTTCGCCTGTTCAAAAAACGGACAAACAGAAGAGGTATTTCCTGAAAAAGTTAACATCGATTCGATTCTTCGGCAGGAATCTCCGGCCGGAATACTTCCTGAAGGATCATCTAACATGCAATGCCCGAATGGGCCGAAGTACAAGGATTCCTTGATCTACAACGAATCAAAATCGGGAAAAGATCATATTGTTAAACCGCTGAATGACCCTGGTGCGGGAAAATATTATTCATGGCCCCAGGGATTGGTACTCGATTCATTGAGCGGTAGCATTAATGTCACTAAAAGTGAAACCGGTTTGCGATATATCGTCGCCTTTGTGAAAATTGGCACCAAGGATACCTGTCTTCAAACCCTTATCCTTTCCGGAGCATCTTATGTTGACAGCATCCATATACTGGGGAAAAATCAAACAACCGCACAGCCTTATTTCGACGCCAACCTCCAAACCAGCTCAATTTGTATCGCTAACCCTGATGAGGACGATGATGATGATGACGATGGTAACGATAAATGTGAGTTTTCTACTTCAAATAAAAAAGTAAAGATCAAAAGTATCAGTGGTACCATTGATTTAAAAAAGACTTTAGAGAATGAAGCCTTTGGCCGTAATCCGGTTAATGGAACGGCAATTAGAGTTTCTGTTTACTATAAACTGAACGATAAAAGCAGCAAAGCTCTACAGAAAATGGATGTTCAAATGGTATATTATGAAAAGAAATCCCAGGTTCCACAAGCAGTCGTTGATTATGTGCAGCAAAAAAGGTCGAATATAATAAACCAGCAGCTGATTTCAGTAAAAGGCAATCCCAGACCACCATTAATCGTAATAACGCGCTCCTGATACAATATGCGTATGCCGATAAACGTTCCATTGCACAACTTAAACCACAGTGCAATCCTATGCCGGCAGATTTTTATGGTTAATCATATTTAATCTTTTCTTCGCCATTGCCGGTGCAGGAAACAACAATCCCTGCTATACAGAGACAAGTCATATTTACAATAGAGCCGATAAGTTATTCAACCTCTCCAATCCTACAGATGAAACAGATAGTCATGCAATATTGCTGTTTCAACAGGTAATCGATAAATTAGAAACAAGCGCCTGTTATAACGAGATCTTGTTGTTCCATGCCTATGTAAAAAAGGGCATTCTGCTCGATGTTCAAGGCAGATATGTTGACGCCAAGAATGCTTACCTGAATGCCGTACATTTTAATAAGGCAAATCACTCGGTCAACGATTCCTTGATTTTCAGAACATATGTGTACACCGGCTCCGCCTATTACCATTTGAATAATTTCGATTCGGCAAGATTTTTTCTACGGAAAGCGGAAGTACTCATCAATCTTTCTACAATCAGTGAGGATAAAGCGAGATTGTATAACGCTTTGGGCGCCTTGTATTACGATAACGGTAACTACAATCAAAGTAAAAATTATTTCAGGCAGGCACTTGCACTCTTAAAAGACAAAACTCCATTGGATACGGTTTCGGCAGTGAACATCAGCACCAATATCGCTACTGCCTTTTATAAATTAGGCGACTACAATTCTTCATTGGGCATCTATAATGATATCCTGAAATACAAAGTATCGGCCAATTATATTTATATGAATATGGGCCGCGCTAATGCGGGACTTAAAAAATACACTGATGCATTGCAATGTTTTCGAAAAGTGAATGCATTGGAATTACCGGGAGTATATAATGAAATGGCATTTGTTCAATTAGAATTAAAACAAACCGATTCATCCGTCTATTTTTTAGACAGACTTGAGTCCCTGTTAAACCAAAAGAATATTCGTGTTAACAATCTGGATATCGCCATTAACCAACTGTACCGGGCAGAAGTTTTTATACAACGGAAACAGTATCATACCACCCTTAACTGCCTGCAAAAAGCGATCATGTTGTTTAGCAATTTCAAGAATTCTGATATTTATTCTAACCCTTCAAGATTTACAGAGGCATTTGCGTACTATAGACTTTTTGAGGCTCTATTCCAAAAAGCAATGGTTTTTGAATTGATGTATAAGACCAATCCTCAAGTCAAATATTTAAGGGCTTCTTATGAGGTGTACGAACTTACTCTCCGGTTGCTTGATTATATTGAAAAGACTTACGATACCGATGATGCAAAACTGCTACTTAAAAAGAGAAGCAGGCAGATTTATGAGAAAGCCATATTTGTATGCATCGAATTGCAACGATTGCAACCCGATAGCGGCTATCTTGAAAAAGCATTTTTAATCAGTGAACGTAACAAAGGGTCTGTGGTTGCGTCGAATTTAAAGGAGCAAATGATCTCCAGAATGAATGCGGAGGAAGCGTCCCTCACAGACAGAACTAAAAATATAAAATACAATATAGCCCGGCTGAACGTTAAACTGGATCTGTCGCATGACAAAACGGAAATAGAAGGCATCACACGAGAGAAAGAGGGATATGAGATCGAACTGTCACTGCTCTATAAACAGCTGGAGCAAAACAGTAAATATTATAAACTGAAATACGATGATTCTTACCCCCGGATAAAAGACCTGCAGGAAAAATTAACTGGTGATCAGGCGTTGATCAGTTTTTATGCCACACCGGTGAAACTGCATGCGTTCATTATCACAAGTAACAGTACCCGCCATGTTGAAATTGACTCTTTCCCGGTATTGCAGCAACGGATCACAGACTGGCTCAACCTACTCAGGAATACAGAGAGTGGAAGAAAATTCAAAGGACAAATCATTGGGAACAAAATATACCAGCAATTAATACATCCGCTAAAATCAAATATTACACAAAAGAATGAGTGGATCATTATTCCGGATGGTATTTTATATTTCCTCCCATTTGAATCACTTCCTGTACATGGCAGTTCTGCAAGCCTGGTAGAAACAACAGTTATCAGTTACCAGCTTTCCTCCCGTTTTATTTCAGCCATAGGCAAAAAAGCCCTACCCGGAACATATTCCAGTTTAGCATTCGCTCCATTTGCCGGACAGTCGAACCTTGATCCGGCAAAGAGAGGCATCGCAACCTGGAATCGCCTGCCGGCTTCGTGGGAAGAGATCAAAGATCTTGAAGGTGTGCAATACAGAGACTATACAGCTACCAAAGAGAAGTTCTTAAAAGATGTCAATACGTATCCTGTTGTACATCTTGCAACGCATGCAGTAGCCAATATCAATAATGCAGCCGGATCTTATATTGCGTTTTATCCTCACAGCAATTCGTTACTGGAAGACCGTTTGTACCTCGAGGAACTTTATGGCTTACAAATGGATGCTACCAAACTTGTTATTGTCAGCGCATGTGAAACCGGTGATGGAGAATTGGTAAACAACGAAGGAGTGATCAGCCTGGCCAGAGGGTTTGCATATGCCGGTTGCGCCAGCTCTATCAATAGTTTATGGAAAGCGAACGATAAAGCTACTTGTGAGATACTGAAACAATTTCACGTATACCTGAAACAAGGATATACAAAATCAAAGGCCTTACAGCTGGCTAAGATCGATTATATCAAGAAGTCCGAGCACTCAAAAAATCCGGGCTACTGGTCAAATCTCATCCTTATTGGAGATATTGAACCTATTTGTGAGCCGCCATCAAAGACTAAATGGGCGCTAATTTTTTTATCTGTTCCGGGAATATTACTGCTTGCAGCTGTAAGAATGAAAAAAAAAGTCGACGCAATTCATAAACAGAAGATTTTAAGAAAAGAGGTTGTGCGAACTTAGATTTCAGTGTGTCGACTTTTTACGATCAGGGTTGAGTTCATGGGATTGGATCACTGGATTAGATAGCTTCTGGACTGATTTTCATTTTGGATAGATTGGATGGCTTCATTTGATATTGATAAGGTTTCTTCATAGGAATAGGTTTCATTGGGATTGGATGGCTTTTCAACCGGTATGGTTTCGGCTTCTTTCATTGGATCTGGACTGGTTTCATTGGACATGGTTCGGTTTCTTTCATTGGATCTGGACTGGTTTCATTGGACATGGTTTCGGTTTCTTTCATTGGATCTGGACTGGTTTCATTGGACATGGTTTCGGTTTCTTTCATTGGATCCGGACCTGGATGGTTTTTCTGGATATTAGCGTTGCGCTTTATCGTTTGACCAACATTCTGTTTCTCCGGTTTAGGGCTTAGATGTTATTGGCTCAAACAGCATTTCAAATTTTGCTTCTTAAAAAAGTGACGGCTGCATTTCAAAGAACCTGTTCTATATATTAGTAATCGCTGCTAAATAAAATGTAACCTTATTTTGAATTTTTCTTTGCCTTTATAATCAATTAGTTACGAGCTTTAAACGCAAGAATTGTAAAATCCATCCCCATTTTGCTGACAGCCTGGTTATATAAATGACTTTTATCTTTCTTTATTTTCTCCAGGATGGGTACTGCCTTGTCTGCTTCGCGATTGGCCAAATAACTCATGGCTAAATAATACCCGGCTTCATCGCCAAAATAATCATCTCCTGCAACCTGGTTTTTATTGATCACAGATTGAAATGCATTGATCGCTTGTCCGTATTGTTTTAATTCCAGATTAGCTACTCCCGCCAGGAAAAAATGCTTGCTACTTTTATCCTGTATTCCGTTCACGATTGCAACAACATCATTCCAATTTTTATTCTTGTAGGCATTATCCAGTCCGTTGTCATCACCCAGGCTTCTGGTTGTATTCAATTCATAGGACGAATAATATTCATTATATAACTTAGAGTCATTAACAGATATATACTTATATAGTACTGCAGAAATACTCACGAACAAAAGAACGGCTGCTACGCGCATCATTTTCCGAGTCATGGTTCGTACTATACCACCATTGGTGCGTTGCGACCCAACATTGCTCTTACCGGCAGCATACTGATCTTTGACAGCAGCCACCTGTGCATATAAACCTGCTTCGTAAATATTTGATGCTGTGAACTGAAGCAACTTCCACTCATTTGCCGCTTCTTCATCATTCCGGATCAACTGGTCAACCTCCTCCAATTCTTTTCCTTCAAGAGATTTATCCAGATGATCTATCAATAAATTCGCATTGTTTGGTGACATTGTAAATTATTTATTGGTGGCTTTTAATTTTTCTATCATTGATGGATTTTGTTTTACGAAACCCGTGAGATGCTGCAAACATTTATATTTTTTATTCCTTACAACCTGTTCATTCTCGTAAGGCAGATAATCAACCATCTCTTTCATCGAAAGATTCTCATAGTAAAAAAGCAAGAGAATTTTTCTGCAGGATTCATCAAGCTGATTCAATAAATCCCTGAATTGCTGCTTCATTTCACGGTCGCTGATGTAATGACTGACATCAGCTTCTTTAAGGTCCCTGCTGGTTTCAAATATCTTTTCCCTGTTGTAAGAACTTTCTCTTTTCTTTATCTCATTGTACCAGATATTTTTCGCCACAGATACCAGGAATGTTTTCACACTTGACTCTTTACGATACTTTCCATTTTTGATGATATTTAAAAAAGCTACCACCGTTTCCTGGAAAACATCCTCAGCATCCTGAACACTCCCCCCATGATTTTTAATAAAAGAACTTACAGAATCTGAATATTGTTGATATATGTATAAGATGGCGCCGTTTAAATCTTTGCCTCTTTCTATGGAATCTACAAGTTCATCGTCCGTGTAACTCCGCTCAACTTTCATCATATTCTTATATATTAGTAAGCCCTCAGTATGGATTTGTAACCTAATTTATCAGTTTATTGGAAAAAAACAAGCTAAAACGCTTATAGTTAATAAGATAAATACATCCCTAAAAAATCATTAAATAATTGTACCAGTAGATGAATATATTGCTGGATAGCTTGCTTTTGAGTGGTTGGGGATAGGGATGGAGCGTAACTGCTGCACATTGATCAAGTTATCTGCCCATGGAAGTTCTCGAGTCCTTGAGCAGTCAGGTATTTAACGGCAAGCGGGGATAAGACGCATCTGTAAAGACAACCTTAACAAATACCTGTTTATGCGTTGAATCTATTCCAGTATTCTATAGGAGATAATCCTGTGGTCTTTTTAAAAATTGTTCTGAAAGCTTTGGTGTCGGTATAGCCAATATCCCTCATAATCTCATCTATGCTTTTTCTGCCGGTTTCAATGCTTTTTTTTGCAGCTTCTATTTTTACTTTATGGATATAATCAGCAACCGTAATGTAAGTAGCTTTTTTAAATCTTCGCTCAAGCGATCTTCTCCCAATCCCAAACAGAATGGATAACTGGACGACGGTTATTCTGGACTGAAAATTATTTTCGATGAATGTTTGCGCCTTTTTTATCGGCTCATCCTGGTGATCTCTTGGTCCTTTGAACACTACAAAGGGCAACTGGTTTGTACGATCTATTTCGATTTCAAAATATTTAGCGCATCGGATTGCCATTTCACGGTCTGTATATTTTTCTAATAAGTATAACAAAAGGTTCCAGAAAGAATTACCACCTGCGCTCGAATAAATTCCATGTTCATCTGTAATGATTTTGTCCGACACAAGATTTATATCTGGGAACATTTTCCTGAAATCATTTGCCGCAAGCCAGTGGGTAGAACATTTTTTTTGCCTCAGTAAGCCTGTGGCGCCAAGCAAAAATGCACCCATACAAAGACTCGCCACTTCTGCTCCGTTTTTATACTGCTGCAAAATCCAGGGTAGAAACCCGCTGTTTTCTTCGATCATCCCATGTATATCACCCTTCACGGCAGGTATGATGATGAGATCTGGTTGATCCCATTCTGTAATCGCAATGTCCGGATAAATAGTAAAAAATTTATCGTACACCTGCCCCTTCCGATTGAGACCGACCAACTGTACATTGAATAGCGGGGGTTTCCCGGAGCTCATTAAAAATTCATTTGATTTATTAAAAAATGTATAGGGGCCTTCGATGCAGCTTAGCGAAACATCACCGACGGGAACAAGGATAGAGATCTGTTTCATGCAACAAAACTAGCCCAACCGAATGTCGCAATCAACACCTCAGAAAGCCGTATATGCACCCTTTCAAATAGCAATAATGCCAATAGCTTTGTCAGGACAACATTATAAATATGGTGAATCAGTTAATCTAATTTTTCAACACACAAACGCAAATCATGAAAACACTACCGATCAAAAAATCTATCGAATTAAGTGCTCCAAAAGAAATAGTTTGGGATGTATTACTGGATGACGACTGCACGCGGGCATGGTATGCAGAATTCAGCGAAGGTACGCACGCCAAAACTGACTGGAAAGTTGGCAGCAAAGCCATATTTACAGATAATACAAAAAGTGGAATGGTGGCGAAAGTTGTCCAAAACATACCCGGCGAAATTTTATCCATGGAGTACCAGGGCATTGTTGTTAATGATATCGAGGATTATGAAGGTGAGATCGCACAGGCAGTGAAAGGCGGACGGGAAATATATCAATTAACTGAAAAGAACGGCAAGACAACTTTATCCATAGAATGCGATATGGGTGAGGATTTTTACGAATCAATGTCTGAAGCATGGGATAGAGCCTTGCAAAAAATAAAGCAATTATCAGAACCACAGGAACAATTGAAGCCCTGATGGTGAGTGGTGAATGATAATTTATATAATATCAATTATAAAATTGTAAACTCTCAATTTTTAAATATCTTATCAGAAAAAAAATAATCATTCACGCACGATTAGCCCAAAAAACTCCGTCAGCAGTTTACGCTTTGTAGAAAACACATCGCAATCGTGGATCCGCTCCCTAGGAGCAGCATCTCCTAACCATTAAAGTTAAATAAATATTTTTCGGAAAACCTGATTTCAAACTTTTAGAAAATCCGACATTTTCCTGCAAGAAAGATGCTGCTGGTACGGCGCACATTCTAAACTATGAATTGGTCTGCAAAGATTACACCCTGATGGGGTGTTCTAAATTCGGTTTTAACCGGAAAAGTTTTGTTGATTTAATAGGTATTTAAACCTTTTTAGTCTTCATAGAAAAAGCTAAAAGATTACATCCGATGAAGTGTGTTTTGGCTCCGGATCTATACAAGATTTCCGGTCAACAGCAATGAGCAGGCTCCTGTTTTAAACAAAACCGATATAATATCGATTAATAATTTTAACGGCTTTAGCCGGTATGAAATTTCCAGCATCATACTCATCGAACGGGGTAGAACACGGCGGTCACAATAGTCTGTAGAGGCAATTGGAAAACTGCTATGAGAATTATTTGCCTATGCAGGTACTAAAAAATAAGCGATGTTTTAATGGCTGGGGAAAACTGAGCACTGACATAGCAAATAAAAAATATTCTTCCCAGAGCAGCTATCAGCAAATCACCCGAAAACAAATCAGGCCCGGAATGTAAAAAATAGAAATCTTCTATGTGCATTTTCTATGTTGCTATGATCCTATGTGGTAAATTTTTTACCATATAAGATCATAGAAACACAGGTCAGTAAAAATTCATTGTCAGGAAAGATCCAGAACTTTAATCTCGTTGGTTTTCTCTTTAATATTATGGGGTGTCGAAACATCTTTAAACAGCAACATATCTTTAACCCGGTTTGAAGCCCCGTTGTAAAAACCGGTTTCATGAATATATGTTACCGGATTTTGGAAAGTCCCAAATAAGATATCGAAAAGGGGAAGGTCTGAATAATTACTTCCGTGAATATTTTTTGCGTGGTGTATAGTATGGCTTTCGGGCCTTTGAACAATATATCCTAACCATTTCGGGGTATTGATATTTGCATGTTGAAAGATGCTCAGGAAATTTGTTATCAGCAATGTGGCAGTAACTGCCTGAGGGCTTAGTCCGACAAGTAAAGCAAAACATATACTTGAAAGTACAGTCCACCCGATCATATCCAAAGGACTAAAAAAGAAAGCTCCATAGGTATCCAGGCGCTCGGCGCTATGATGCATCTGGTGAAAGGTTTTCCACAAAAAATCAGAGCGATGCATTTGACGGTGCCAGATGTAAACGCCAAACTCATACAGCAGAACACCAATAATGGCGCCTTCGAAAGATCCGAGTTGTGACAAGTCAATCAACCTGAACTGCTCAAGGGCCGGATTAGTGACCAAAGGCAAATAGGAAGATAGAAAAAAATAAAAAATGAAAACAATAATTCCCTTGACTTTCCAGTATTTAATGTCAACCAGCTTTCGTGCGGGGAAGAATGTTTCCCACAAAATAAGCAAGGTGTACATAGCAACTATATAATGCGTTAAGGGGTCAAGAATAATATCGAGCGGTGTGGGTAAGTTCATGATTGTATTTTTAAAAATGGAATATGATTATATGAGGGTTGAAGAAATGCGCAACGGCAGCATAGGTTTTATACTCTGTGTGTAGGCATTTCAAAAAAATATTTTAATGATTCGCAGGTTTAAGGTGATTTTCAACTGTTCGAAATATTATCGGGGGTAGTTTCGGGACGATTGTTTTTGTTGCAGGCTATTTTAAGCAGGCTTAAAATGGATCCTGTTGTGACAAGTATTTTTATTGTCAGTTTCATAATAATTTTTTTGTTTTATCAGAACGCAAAAATGGCCCTACAGAGAGAAAAAATAAATACCCGAATTATATGGACGCATTCACTAAAGATGGGGATGAGTTCTTATAGTACAAACACCAGTCATACCGTGCTGAGGCCGGACTATCCCGATTTTACGGCGGCATTCATTACAGACCATCCATTGAAGCAGGCTTTATACCCGGGGAAAAAGCGGCTACCAATATCCTTAAACTCATAAATTTCAAAAAGAAAAAAAATACCTGACCAACTTTAACCGATAGTGAAAAAATATCTCAGTTGAGGGAGCCCACATTAGCAGCTGCGGATTAATATGTATTCCCCATTTTATTGAAGAGAATGCCGTTGCGTAAGAGGCAACAAATATTTAGATAAAATCATTTACAACTTCTTGTCCTTTGAACCTCAATGCCAGTCATGATTTTGGCGCTCCTGTTTTTGCGAAATGTATTTTTTCCAAAGTTGGATAAAATGCTAAATTGTAAATAGAAAGATTCATTGCGGCAATCCGGGCCGCATTAATGCCTCTTTGTACATTGTAATATTTAAAATTTATGGCAGCACTAGAACGAAGGAAATTTCTTCAATCCTCAATAGCCCTTTCCACCTTGCCTTTCGCAGGTTTTTCAGCAGTGGCGTCACCGGCTGATATGGCGGCCCCTGTTAATAACAGGTTCAAAATAAGCCTGAATGCTTATTCTTTCAATACACCGTTAAGAAGTGGCGAGACGAGCTTGCTGCAAATGATTGAATTTTGTGCGGTACAGGGATTCGATGCAGCCGACGTTACCGGTTATTACTTTCCCGGCTATCCAGAACCCCCTTCCGACGAATACATCTACCAATTAAAAAGAAAAGCGCACCAACTCGGTGTCGCCATTAGCGGCACAGGCGTCCGTAATGATTTTACAGACCCTGATAAATCAATAAGAGCAAAAGATGTTGTGCTGGTGAAAAAATGGATCGAAACAGCTGCTAAATTAGGAGCGCCCGTGATCAGGATATTCGCAGGAAAAGCGGTGCCGGAAAAATTCACGTGGGAAGCGGTCGCTGATTGG
This sequence comes from Chitinophagaceae bacterium, assembly GCA_014379345.1. Classification (GTDB taxonomy): domain Bacteria; phylum Bacteroidota; class Bacteroidia; order Chitinophagales; family Chitinophagaceae; genus Flavitalea. The sequence continues at coordinate 13,659 of JACMLY010000150.1, read as the reverse complement.
ATGACAGAGGATATTAGAACATGTGTTGAACACGGAAAAAAACACGGTGTGATCATTGCCTTACAAAATCACAATGATTTTGTAAAAACAGCAGACCAGACCATTGATTTAATTAAAAGGATCAACAGTGAGTGGTTCGGCTTGGTGCTCGATACAGGAAGTTTTGTAACAAATGAGCCTTACGATGAAATAAAAAAAACTATTTCTTACGCGGTGAATTGGCAGATAAAAGAAAAATTGAACTATAAAGGAAAATCAGAGAATATGGATCTGGTAAAACTTTTCAGAATCATCAAGGCATCCTCTTATCGCGGATTTCTACCGATTGAAACACTGAGTCCCGGTGATCCCGCTGTTATCATACCACCATTCCTAAAACAAGTGAGAGAGGCAATGGAAAAAGTGATGAATACTTAGAACCCCCTACTATCACACCCGCTGTGTACCTCCTGTGGTTAAAAAACTTTTGCATCGTTATACTCTTTATTGTTTAGCATCAATTTAACCACAGAGGCACAGGAGGTATGGCACGGAGGAACACAAGGGGAATTACTCTTGAAAAAGTTTATCCCCATTTTTATGGCGACAGACAATTTGGTTTCGTTCAATGAACGTTATTGATATGCTAACCCGGTAAGTCTTGAAGCATCGTAGTAGTATGGCTCAAAATTATTTTCTGCTGCATTGCATGATACCTGTATGTCCTGGCATAGAAGATTTCCAAAAAGGCTTGCAACGGCACTGTCAGCGGCGTCACGGCCTGTGGCAATTTTAACCAGCGCATTTAGCGGAATAAGCTTTGTGGCATCAAACAAAACCCATTCATCGCCCAGGTATGCTTCAAAGCAGGCATGAAAATCCTGGGGCTTCAATTTATAAGCATACCCCGTAAAATAACGGGCAGGTATAGTTAATGCCCTGCATAATGCAATGCCCAGGTGTGCGAAATCCCTACACACTCCTGACAGCTCGGTGACCGTATCATACGCGGAGGTATGCGCATTGGTAGAGCCGCTCAAATATTCTACATGCGAGTGAATCCAATTGGTGATAGCCAATACTTTTAAGAAAGGATTCTCGATATACCCGAATTTATTCCGGGCAAAACGAAACAGTTTATCAGATTGGCAATACCTGCTCGGATATAAATAAGGAAATACCGAAGAATCCAATTGGCCTACAGGCACTTCTTTTAGATTGGTATGATCTGTTTCCTTATAAGCGTTGTCAACGGTTGCCTTATAGCTTATTGAGATCTGCCCTTCTAATAATTCAAGTCGGATAAACCGGTTTCCATGATGTTGAGATACTAACTCTTCCACTTTAACGTACGGTTCAATCACCAATGCCTCTTCAAGAACGATCTGTTTCTGAGATCTGAATGCATGTATATTTAGAATTAACGTACTGGGGGAATAAACAATGTATTTCAGTGCCGCGAAAATTTCCAATTTCATTTAACTTGATGATTGTTTTGATAGTTTATTAAAAGTGACGTCCATCCATTCTTCCGGAATATTTTGCAGAGCGCTTTTCAATTCTTCAGCCCATTGTGCCGAAACATTTTCAAGATCTTTTTTCTCGTACCGGTGTTCGGCAATATAAAAGCTGTCTTTTTTATATAACACAACATCAATCGGGAAGTCTACATTATTTGAACTCACACGGGTAGAATCAAATGCAAGAAATCCTGTTTTTAATGCCAGCCGCATGCTTGAATTTTCATTGAGTGTGCGGTTCAATATTGCCTTACCGTGACCTGAATTTCCTATCACTACAAATGGTGCGCCATGCCCCAGCTCAACCCAGTTTCCTTCGGGGTATAATAAAAATAGTCTATGCTCCTCATCATCTTTCAACTGGCCGCCTATAATGGTGTGAAGATCGAATTTGAAGCCTGATTTTTCAAGATAGGTTTTGTCTTCGTCTGCCACCCGCCGCACCTGTTCTCCGAAAGCATTGACAACTTTATATAACTTATCATACTCGTCCCGGTCAATCAATTCTTTAAAATACACAGTGGCCTTATCGCGGATGGATCTTAATCCGCTCGTCATGATGAATAGCGAATGTTTATCTTTTTGCTCTGTAATGATTTTCACCTTAATACTTGTATCAGTCCCCGAAGTGATCCTGGTGTCAGCAATAGCTACAAGACCCTCTTTTACTTTTATTCCCAAACAGTATGTCATAATATCGATTTACCCTGCAAAGAATTTTAAAAATAACCATAAACTGCCTTGTTCCTGCCCTGATCTAAAATTATAAAGTTCGCTACAATCCTCTCTTTACAACACTTCAAAAGGAGCAAGTTGGTTTTTGGCCCATATTAGATGAGATGGCTGCCGCCTTTGCTACTTGTTTTGGCCCGAAAGTTTTTCTATATACGCGGCCAAAACTACATATTTTTTGTTATTTTTGGCCCCATATAAAGAAAATATAACTGGCCAAAAGCCTTAATATATTCGAAACCTGAATCAAATATGGAAAAGATCATTGGCAGGAGAGAGGAAATGCAGCTGTTACAACAGGCCCTGCTATCTAAGGAAGCCGGCCTCGTTGCGGTGTATGGAAGACGAAGGGTTGGAAAAACATTTCTCATCCATAGCTTTTTTAAAGAACATCTTGCCTTTGAATTAACCGGCATGTATGAAGGAAGTTTAAAGGCACAGCTACAACAATTCAGCAAATCGATACAAACGGCAACCGGCTCGGCACTGACTTTTGCCCCACCAGACAACTGGATAAATGCCTTCCATGCACTGGAGCAGTACCTTTCAGCAAAAAACAAAAAGAAAAAATGGGTGATTTTTCTCGATGAATTTCCATGGCTGGATACCAGAAAATCCGGCTTTCTTCCGGCCTTCGAACATTTTTGGAACGCCTGGGCAAGCCGTCAACACAATGTACTAGTGATCATCTGTGGATCGGCAGCTTCCTGGATGATACGCAATATCGTTAATAATAAAGGAGGTCTTCATAACCGCATTACGCAAAAGATCCGGCTACTACCTTTTACTTTAGCAGAAACTGAAACGTATTTAAAAAGCAGGGGTGTTCAGCTGGATCAATACCAGGCACTTCAGGTATATATGGCTTTTGGCGGCATTCCTCAATATCTCAAAAGCGTACACAAAGGCGATAGCGCAACACAGGCAATAGAAAAAGCCTGCTTTACAAAAGATGGGATCCTAACAGGCGAATTCAATAACCTTTATAATTCTCTTTTTGAAAAAGCGGATAGCCATATTAAAGTGGTCAGGGCCTTGGCCGCTACAGGAAAAGGATTAACAAGGCAGGAAATTATTGAGGTCTGTGGCCTCAGTTCAGGAGGCCGAGCAACATTGATGCTGGAAGAACTGGAAGAATCAGGCTTCATCAGGTCAGCTGTTCCTTATGAAAAAGCAATGAAAGATGCTATCTATCGCCTGATCGACGAATATTCTTTATTCTATTTAAAATTTATGGATAAAACCAGGTCTTCGGGAAAGGATATATGGATTAAATTAAGCGCGGGCGCTTCCTATAAAACATGGAGTGGAATGGCATTCGAAGCCGTCTGCATGAAACATACGGCCCAAATTAAAAAGGCACTTGGTATTGAAGGCATTCAGACCACGGAAAGCGCATGGCGTTATGTACCTGGCAAAGGAGCCGCCGGGGCCCAGATCGATCTTTTGATCGACCGCGCAGACAGATGTATCAATATCTGTGAGATCAAATATTATAGTGCTGAATACGCCATCGATAAATCTTATGCGGTAGAATTGCAGCGTAAGCTTGATGTTTTCAAGGAGAAGACAAAAACAAAAAAAATATTGTTTGTAACAATGATCACAACTTATGGAATAAAAGAAAATATCTATTCGGCTGGGTTGGTACAAAAAAGCCTTTCGATGGATGTATTATTTGCATAATGGTAATTGCATGACCAGTTTACGAAAATCATAGCCGCCAGCTCCGGCTAAAAACCGGATCACGTCTGAAGCATTTTGTCTTCTGCCTCTTATCCCTTTGTGAATTATCTCCTTCCCACTCTGGCTAAATCTCTTTGCATTTGCAGATTTCTAATTTGTAGAACCAAAATTGATCAAAGAGATAACGGCGGAAATTAATGGAGGGAGCACGATACGGTCGGCAACCAATTATTGATATCCATACAAAAAGAAAACAAAAATGGTGATATCTTAACGGACCAGTTTTCCATTCAGCCAGTTTAAGTATCTACTCAATCAAAGAAAAATATCACATGCCTGATAACTCAAAAGGAAAAATGTTTTTGGCTGAAGAACGAGGGCGTACCGAAAAGGCCTGGTTTCGCAGTTATAATACATTCAATTTTGGAGACTATCAGCAGGAAAATAAAAAATCCTTTGGCCAACTGTATGTTTTGAATGATGATACACTTGCAGGAGAACGAAGTGTGCAATTGTCGGTGCAAGCAGATTCTGTCATCATTCTTTTACCTACGGTTGGAGCGCTGGCTTATAAGGATAGCCTGTCAAATCAAACAGTGATCAAGGCCGGGCAGGCACAATTTTTTGCGATGCCAAGAGGGGCGACCATCGAGATCAGCAACCCTTTTGAAAAAGACGTCATCAATTTTTTACAGCTATGGATCAAAAAGCCGGTTGATCCTGTTTTGAATTTCCAGGTCACCTCTTTTGACTTTGAAACAAATAAAAACAAATTGATCGCCCTGTTTCAATCCGGCCAATCGCAGCATAAAACTCCTTTACTTCATCCCAAGTTCTTTATTGGAAAATTTTCGGCCAGGTCAGAAATTGAGTATACACTTGCTGATCCCCATAAAAGCCTTTTTGTTTTTACCGTTGAAGGTGCCTTTGAAGTTCAATATCGCTTGCTTGGAACCCGCGACGGGCTTGCATTATGGGATATTGACACAGTAAGGATCGAAGCATTGTCTGCTGACGCAATTATCATGGTGATCGAGCTGTAATACCTGCCACTAATCCTGATTGAATACGCAGCTTTCCATTATATTAGTAATACGATGGAAAAAAATTCTTCCAAACCGGGGGGCCGGCTTAGCAGAGTAAGAAAAAATCTGCGACATGGCCTGGCGCTTGCGTGGACAGCCTCACCACGTTTGCTTATCCGTTATACATTGTTGGGAATGTTCAGCGCCATCATGCCTCCTGTTGCCGTGCTATTAGGTTCAATGCTGGTGAACAAGATCGCAGAAGCACGGATTCACGAGTTGCACTTTGTGGACCTTCTTCCTATCGTATTAGGATTGTGGATTGCCAGCACCGTGCAAAGAGCAGTGAGTGCCTATGTAGGAGCCGGAAGAGAATTATACGTACGCCGTGTGGAGCTCGAAGCAGAACGTCGCCTACTTGAAAAGGCTTCAAAAGTAGATCTCGGCCATTTCGATAATTCGGATTGGCACGACCGGCTTGCACGCGCCAAGCGCGATGTGTCCTGGAGACCGGGAGATCTCACCTGGTCGGTACTCGGCCTGTCGGGCAATATCGTAACGATCGTGTTGATGGCGGGATTGCTTGCCAGCCTTCACTGGATATTGGTTGTGTTGGCGCTCGGTTCTGCATTGCTCTCACTGGTAATTGAAAGTCGTGTTACCTCAAAGCTGTACAAATACTTTTACCAGGAAACGCCTGAAGAACGGGAACGCGGATATATGGCCGACTTGCTGGTGGAACCTCGCACAACAAAAGAGATCAGGGCTTATGTGCTGGCTGATTATTTGTTGGGAAGATACCGCAAACTCTCCGAGGATCTTTTTACGCAGAGACAACGGATGTATCGTATGCGCTCACGTATCTCCCTGATCAGCGGGATCGTAAGCGGAACAACGCTTGCGTTAGCGTATGTGTTTGTAGCTATCCGTGGCATTGAAGGAACGATCAACCCGGGGGGAGTTGTGCTTGTGATCGGAGCATTTACATCGGTGTCGGGAACACTTGGACAAATCACCAGTACATTTATAGCGGTGGACCAGCATACCACTTTTCTCGATGATTATTTTTCCTTTCTGGGCATCGGGTCATTGATACCCGTTCCGGAAAAACCAGTTCCGATTCCCGAAGGCGCAATATCCGGTATTGAATTCAAAGACGTCTCTTTTTCCTATCCCGGAGGAACCGGCGCTGCAGTTAAATCATTAGATCTTATAATCAGAAGTGGTGAACTGATTGCATTGGTAGGTGAAAATGGTGCGGGAAAAAGCACGCTCGTAAAATTGTTGCTCCGGTTTTACGATGCACACCAGGGCTCTGTTCGCATAAATGGTATTGATGTAAAACAAATGGACCCCGATGCCTTGCGCAGCCGGATCGGGGTTCTGTTCCAGGATTACGCGAATTATGAATTGTCCGTAAGGGAGAACGTTATAATGGGCTGGCCTTATGCCCATGCCGATGATGAACAGGTATTGAAGGCCCTGCGCGATTCACGCAGTGAGTGGCTGGTAAAAAAAATGCCGAAAGGACTCGATTCAAAAGTAGGCAGGCTGTTTGAAGGAGGGCATGATCTTTCAGGTGGTGAATGGCAGCGGCTCGCACTCGCCCGGATAATGTATCGAAATGCTGATATCTGGATCCTCGACGAACCGACCTCAGCCCTCGATCCGGAGGCCGAAGCAGCAATTTTCGCCGAGCTAAAAGAAAATCTGAAAGGCCGCATAGGCATCGTCATCTCGCACCGTTTTTCCACTGTACGTATCGCCGACCGAATAGCAGTAATCGATGATGGACATGTTACGGAATTAGGTACGCATGAAGAATTGCTAGCCGCCGGTAACCGTTATGCAGAATTGTTTGAACTGCAGGCAGTGGGATACCGGTGAGTGGAATGTTTTATGCTTAAAAATATCACGAAGTCGCAACGGTGTAAAATGTTGCGTTAGTAGGTTCGTCACACCAGGTTATAACTAAACTTTTTTCAAAGCGATGAGAGAATAGATTACCACTTTTCTCTCTTCTGCTTTCGTATGGCTAATTTTAAATCCAATTCCCTCTTTATCTCCTAGCTCAAAAATGCTTAAATTGTACATGGGTTTTTGAATCGCATTTCTAACGTTTTCTTAGTGTTGCCTATGAGGTTTGCAGGAAGTAAAAAGATCCTTGTTGTTGTTTCGCTTTTAGTGATTGGTATACTTATTTCATTTCGGTTTACAAAAGATGAATTGGTAGATTTCAATGCTGAGGTAAAACCCATTCTCAATAAAAAATGCATTACCTGCCATGGCGGTGTGAAAGCCAAAGCCGGTTTTAGCGTGCTGTTCAGGGAAGATGCACTCGCGAATACGGAATCAGGAAAGCCTGCCATTATTCCCGGGGATCCCGCCAACAGTGAAATGATCCGGCGTATAAATCTCAATGATCCGGAGGAACGCATGCCTTACAGACATGAACCGCTTAGCGACCGGGAGATAAACATTCTTACCCGTTGGATCAGGCAGGGCGCTAAATGGGGCGACCATTGGGCCTATCTTCCAGTTCAGAAAACATCCGTTCCGCCAAAAGAGGATCCATGGATAAAAAACGATGTGGACCGGTTCATCTTTGAGCGCCTGAAAGAAAACAAATTGTCTCCATCACAACAGGCAGGCAAAGCTATTCTGCTCAGAAGAGTAAGTCTCGACCTGATTGGCATGTACCCCCCGCAGGAAATCGCTGGTAAATACCTGAGCAATCCATCGGAGAAAGCATACGAGATATTGGTGGACTCGCTACTTGAATCGAAACATTACGGAGAACGCTGGGCTGCCATGTGGCTTGACCTTGCCCGTTATGCCGATACCAAGGGCTATGAAGCCGACGTGGGTAGAGAGATCTGGAAATACCGCGATTGGGTGATCGGGGCTTTTAATGAAGACAAACCCTATGATCAATTTTTAATACAACAAATAGCAGGCGATCTGCTCCCGGATCCCCTGGATGCCGATTATATTGCCACCGCCTTCAGCAGAAATTCAATGACGAATGATGAAGGAGGAACCGACAATGAAGAGTTCCGCACTGCTGCAGTCCTCGACCGGGTGAACACTACCTGGGAAGCCTTGATGGGCACAACGTTTTCCTGTGTGCAATGCCATAGTCATCCCTATGATCCGTTTCGCCATGAAGAGTATTATAGTTTTGTGAGCTACTTTAATAATTCCCGTGATGAAGACCAGCCCGGCGACTATCCGCTGTTAAGAACTTTCAATGACACCCTGTCCCGAGAGCTGGAGACCGTAACTAACTGGGTAAAAAAATATTCAGACGAAGATCATTCGAAAGCCACCAAACATTTTTTGCGCACCTGGCAACCTGCTATCTATGCAAATACAGCAGACAGTCTGGTCAACACTGTGATAGACGGCAATAACAGCGACTTGTTACTCCGCAATAATGCTTTATTCAGATTGAAAAAAGTTGACCTCCGCCATGCTGACGAATTGGTGTTTCAATTTAATCCTTACACGAAGAATGGTATTCTGAAATTACACATGGATTCACCTGACGGAGAAGTAATTGCGAGTATCAAACCTGCTTTAAATTCCAAATGGCAGATTAGCTCTTTTCCATCCTTACAACAAGCAGGTATACACGATATTTATTTTTCTTATTCGAATACGAGTGTACCGGTTGGCAACCAGGATTTTCATATGAAGATCAACTGGATATCGTTCAACCGCCAATTGCCTGGAAAAGATCAACCAGGTTATAAAGTCGTATTGGAAAAATATCGCTCATTGATGAAAGCCCAGGTTCCTACTACCCCGGTTATGGTTGAAAATCCAACTACGATCCAGCGGGCAACCCATGTTTTCGAAAGAGGTAACCGGCTTACGTTAGGAAAAAAAGTAGAGCCCGGCGTACCTAAATCATTAAGTATGGCCATGCCGGCGAATGCCCCGAAAAACAGGATGGGACTTTCTCTATGGCTTACGAATAAAAACAATCCGCTCGTATCCCGAACCATTGTCAATCGTCTTTGGGAACAATTGTTTGGCACCGGCATCGCAGAAACATTAGAAGATATGGGAACGCAGGGCATTCCTCCTACGCACAAAGAATTAATAGATCATTATGCCTACCAGCTCATGCATGATTATAACTGGAGTCTGAAGAAATTGCTAAAAGAATTTGTGATGAGCGCTACTTATCGCCAGGATTCAAAGCTAACTCCTGAACTCAGGGAAAAAGACCCGTATAATAAATGGTATGCGCGCGGACCCAGGCTGAGGCTGAGTGCCGAACAGTTGAGGGATCAACATCTATGCATAAGCGGTATGATGAGCGATAAAATGTATGGGAAGAGCGTAATGCCATGGCAGCCGTCAGGCATCTGGAATTCTCCCTACAATGGTTCGCAATGGCTCAACAGCTCCGGTGAAGACCGGTACCGCAGAGCCGTGTACACTTACTGGAAACGAAGCTCCCCTTATCCGTCTATGATTTCGTTTGATGGTGCACAACGGGTGGTTTGTAATGCCAGGAGGATAAGAACAAATACTCCGCTGCAGGCCCTGGTGACATTGAATGATTCAGCGTACGTAGACATGGCCGCCCAATTTGCAAAACGAATGATGAGGGAAGGAGGGAAAGATGTAAAAATGCAGATCAGCAAAGGGTATGAAATCATGCTGTACGCTTCAATATCACCGGAAAAATTAAAGTTGTTCATGGAGCTTTATCATACTGCTTTCAACGAATTTTCGAAAGATAAAAGCAGTGCTTATTCTATCACGGGTGAAGATAAAGAGCTTAGTACTGCAGAGGGTGCGGCATTGATGGTTGTGGCCAACGCCCTACTGAACCTTGATGAAGTTGTAATGAAAAACTAAAAATGAAAACATGACTCGCCAGGAAATACATGATCAGCGGCTGATTCGCGAGGCACAACGAACAGCGATGCAGGCACATACCCGAAGGCATTTTTTAAAAGAGAGTGCTATGGGACTTGGTGCTCTGGCCATCGGGTCTTTACTAGGCGGATGTGGCAGTTCATCAGGTAAATACAATCCGGTGGTATTTGATCCTGCCAGGCCGTTGTTACCTAAATCGCCGCCGTTTTCAGGTAGGGCCAAGAGCGTGATCTTTCTGCATATGGCAGGGGCGCCATCTCAACTTGAATTGTTTGATTACAAACCCGAGCTGATGAAAATGGATGGACTGGATTGTCCGCCTTCATTGCTCGCAGGTAAGCAGTTTGCTTTTATCCGCGGAATCCCGAAAATGCTGGGGCCACAGGCCAATTTTTCACAACATGGTGAAAGCGGTTCCTGGATCAGTGATCACCTGCCGCATTTTTCGAGCATTGCCGACGAGGTCACTTTTCTGAAAGCAGTTACAACCGATCAATTCAATCATGCACCGGCTCAGTTGCTGGTACATACAGGAAGTCCAAGGTTAGGAAGGCCGAGTTTAGGAAGTTGGGTTACCTATGGATTGGGAACAGAGAACCAGAACCTGCCGGGCTTTGTTGTGCTTTCCAGTGGCGGTACCTTACCCGATGCCGGTAAGAGTGTGTGGGGCAGTGGATTTTTGCCTTCTGTGTACCAGGGTGTACAATGCCGAAGCGAAGGAGATCCCGTTCTTTTTATCAACGATCCCAGGGGAATGAGCCGTAACCTTCGCAAAGCTTCTATCGATGCGATCAATAAAGCGAACCAGCAGGAGTACGAAGAATACCAGGATCCGGAGATCTTATCACGCATATCACAATACGAAATGGCCTACAGGATGCAGATCACTGCTCCTGAAGTAATGAATATTGACAATGAACCGGAGTATGTACACGAGATGTATGGCACCAAACCAGGCAAAGCAAGTTTTGCAAATAATGTACTGCTTGCGAGAAGACTCGTTGAAAAAGGTGTGCGTTTTGTGCAATTGTTTGACTGGGGATGGGACGCGCATGGCGACCATGAAAGCAATGCACTTAATGTGGGGATGATCAATAAATACAGGTCGGTAGATAAAGCAATGACCGCTTTGATCCTCGATCTGAAACAACGCGGTATGCTCGAGGAAACATTGGTAGTTTGGGCAGGAGAGTTCGGCCGTACACCGATGATGGAAAATCGGAATGGCGCGCAGAACCCGTATAAAGGCCGCGACCATCATACCGAAGCATTTACCATCTGGATGGCGGGTGGTGGAATAAAAAAAGGGTACAGTTACGGCGAGACAGACGAGATCGGATACAGTGCTGTTAGCGGTAAAACCGAGGTCTTCGATGTACAGGCAACTATCCTGCATCAGCTGGGATTCGATCATGAACAATTTACCTATCCTTTCCAGGGCCGGCCTTTCAGGCTGACCGACGTAGCCGGAAAAGTGATCGATGCTATCATTGCATGATAATTCTTGCAAAGACGGGAAGACGCAAAGCAATCACCTTTGCGCCTTCACGACTTTGCGAGAGCTATTTCGAGGTTAAATCTCGCAAAAACATAGGGTTCACATAAAAAAATATAACTAGCTTAAGACAAAATTCTCTGATGCTACGTGCTACTATTTTGTTTTTGTGTATGCTGCCTACACTTTTGTTTGCACAAAACAACAAGCCCATTTCCGGCTATCTCGTTTATCTACTCGGCAAGGACACCACCATGGCCGGCTATTACGAATTAAAAGGAAATCAATTCAGCATGGAAGTACTGGCCAGACCGAATGTGTCGGTGACAAAAATGAAGGGCACACTTTACCCGAATGGTGACATTGAATCAGCGGAAGGACATGCGTTCAGAGCTGGCAGAGATCCGCAGTTAATCGCGAACTATCGATTATACGTTCGCGATGATTCAACCTTTATTGAACAACAGCAGCCTGGCCGGACTCTTACTGTTTCGCGATTCCCAGGACGGGGGGTAATGACAAATGCGATTGGTGCTCCGTTTAGATATTTTATTCCTTTCTGGGTAAACTATGCGCCAAAGGGTGTTGGCGATAGCCTCGTATCAGGACACCTGACTTTCGGTACAAATAAGAAATATATCATTAAAAGAATAGCAAAGGATCAGTTGTATGTGGGCAGCACAGTAACCGGTATGATGACACTGTATCTTGACAAAAACGGAATGCTGAAATCTATTGATGCGATCGGATCTTCATGGAATGTTACAGCGTTGGTAACGAACAAACTCGACCTGAAGGCATTGACTGATCGCTTTGTTGCACAGGAAACCGCAGCAGGTGCTGTAGCAATCAACCAGGCTGATTCAGTATTTACTTTGCTCAATAACACTTCTCTGAAGATCGTGTATTCACGACCGAGAGTGAGGGGACGAACGATCTTTGGCGCAGTAGTGCCTTACGATCGTTTCTGGCGAACCGGTGCGAATGCGGCAACAAGACTGGTGACCGATCACACCCTGATCTTCGGTGAGAAGGAACTACCCGCCGGCGCCTATTCTATCTGGACTCTTCCTTCCCAACAAGGATGGACGATGATGTTTAACAGCCAGGCGAATGTGTGGGGAACCGAATACAATCCTGCGTTCGATGTGCTGCATGTACCAATGCAGTCGGAACAACTACCTGAAGTGATTGAACAATTCACGATGGAGATAAAACCCGCCCGTGGTGGTGGTATGCTCAATGTGATCTGGGAAAAAACGAAGGCTTCGGTTCAATTTCAAATAAAACCATAAGGACCTAATGCGGTAAGATCTTTTTGCCACGGATTTAATCCGTGATAATCCGTGTAGTCCGTGGCAAAAAAATTACCAGGTTTTGTAGATCTCCCGTGAACCGGACAGATACATCTCATGGTAACCTTTCATTTTTTCATTCATTTTCCGGTTGGCGTCAGTATCTTCTTCATATTTTTTCCAGCTATTTTCATATGCGGAGAGACTCTCGTACTGCGATACGATCAGTACCTTGTTATATTGCCCTGTCATATCAGTCATGATATCAAGTGTTTCACTATTTTCAGACATTACTTCTTTGAATAGTTTTGCAAGCTTGGAAGCATTTCCTGGTTTGCAGATAAAAATATCGTGAACGATTATCATAACTTCTGATTTGAGTGATTAAATGATTATTCTGATTTATAATTAACGGACTGATCATTGCCAAAATTTTTGTAGTTAATTTGACTCGACATATTTTTTGAAGTTATTGAGGATTGTCTGCCATCCGCCTCTTTGTAGCTCAACTGAATTTGTTGTTTCGGCATCGAAGGTTTCAGTGACGTTGGTTTGATTACCGCTCCCCGCGAAATCTACACTTACCGTTCTGCCATCGCCAAGCGTGTAGGCGATGCGTTCATGCTGTTTTACTTCATCGTACACACCACCAAAATCAAACCCAAAGCTGCCATCCTTGGCTTCCATTCTCGAAGAAAATTTACCCCCTACCTGCAGATCATTTTCTGCGAAAGGCGTATGCCAATCGTCAGAAGCGGAATTCCATTTTGTAATGTGCTCAGGAGAAGTCCAGTATTTCCATACTTTTTCTACCGGAGCATTTACCGTGCTTTCAACGGTGATCTTTTTTTCGTTTGCTATTTCCATTGTTATTTTTTTGAAGTCAGTACTTAAATTTCTCATGCAAAGTAATACAGTCCCTGATAATCATAGATGCATGATCACGACAAATCAGGGGCAATTTGCGACAAATGGCGAGATGGTCAGTGGTGAGTAGTGAATAAAAAGTTGTAATTTATTCATCATCACCT
>JACMLY010000001.1 GCA_014379345.1 Chitinophagaceae bacterium | reverse complement strand
GGATCAGCGAAATTGCCTGATAAAGTATGAAGCCCGAAGTTTGAAGTTGGAAATAGAAAAATTTTTTCACTTTATATTTCAGTCTTCACACATCACGAAAAAAAATAATCATCCCAAATACAATTTTGTATGGCACATAAAAAAGGAGAAGGTAGCGTAAAAAACGGCCGTGACTCACAAAGCAAAAGACTAGGTGTAAAAATATATGGTGGTCAGGCAGCTATCTCCGGTAACATTATCGTACGTCAACGCGGTACGGTTTACCATCCGGGTAAGAATGTTGGATTAGGAAAAGACTTTACTTTATTTGCATTATCCGATGGTGTTGTTGAATTTAAAAAAAGCAGAAACGATAAAACGATCGTTAATGTAGTTGCTATGGCATAAGAAATTTTTGAATAAAAAGTGAAAATATTTTTGGTAGTTTGAAATTAGTTTCTATTTTTACTATCGATAATTGTTTTTACTAACCATTTAATTCAAAAAAATCATGGCAACTAAGAAAAAAGCAGCTAAAAAAGCAGCAAAGAAAGCAGCTCCGAAAAAGAAAGCTGCGGCTAAGAAAGGCGCAAAGAAAAAATAATCTGACTTCTAAGTTCAGAAAATACAAAGTCCCGAATTACTTCGGGACTTTTTCTTTTTATCTTCATCAGAGAATGTCTAAGGTTTAAAGTTTAAGGTTTAAGGTTTTTTTTTCGAATCCCGCGATTATCATTTCCCAACCTTAAACCTTAAACCTTAAACCCTAAACTCATTCATTTATGGTAACCGATAACTACTACATCGCAGACCAGTTCTCACTTCTGTCGAAACTCATGGATATTCATGGTGAAAATTCTTTCAAGTCAAAAACCTATTCAGTTGCGGCTTTCAACATTGAAAAACTGACTGCACAACTTTCCGAAACTCCTTCCGAAAAAATATTTGATTTGAAGGGTATCGGTGAATCAGTAGGAAAGAAAATAATAGAAATATTAAAAGAAGGCCACTTAAAACTGCTTGAGGACTACGTGCAGAAAACCCCTCCCGGTCTTATTGAAATGCTAAGCATAAAAGGATTGGGGCCTAAAAAAATTGCCACCATCTGGAAGGAGATGGAAATCGAATCGATCGGCGAATTGCTTTATGCCTGTCATGAAAACCGGCTTGCGCGATTCAAGGGATTTGGTGAAAAAACACAAAAGAACGTAGAAGACTCCATCAGCTTCTATCTTAAAAGCCAGGGAAGTCATTTGTATGCAGAGATTGAATCTTATGCGTGGAGCATTGATACGGTGATAAAAAAGGCATTTCCTTCGCAGCAATTTGAACTTTCGGGAAACTTTCGCAGACAAACAGAGATCATTGAAAAACTGGAATGGGTAACCACGGCTTCGGTCAATGATCTGAATATTTACTTTGAAAAAAATAGTTACCAGGTTGAAGAATCCCTGGCAAATTCGGCAAGTTATAAAGGCACGGAGAATATCCTGCTTCAGTTCTACTCCGTTCCCGACAATCAACTTCATGAAAAACTTTTTGAAACGAGTTGTAGTGAAGAATTCCTTGAAACATGGAACAAACTTGTTAAAAAAGGACCAGAACCACATTCATCGGAGCAGAAAATATTTTCAGCTGCCGGGCTGAATTTTATTCCTCCTTATATGCGCGAAACTGCTGCCGTGATTGAAAAGGCAAAGGAAAAAGATTTTTCTTCTATTATTCAGCCCTCAGATATAAAAGGCATCATACACAACCACAGTACCTGGAGTGACGGTTCTCATACTATCGAAGCCATGGCCCAGGGATGTATTGATAAAGGATATGAATATCTTGTTATCAGCGACCATAGCAAAAGCGCTTTCTATGCAAAAGGATTGTTTGAAGAACAGATCCAGGCACAACAGCTGCAGATCGATGAACTGAATAATAAACTGCAACCCTTTAAGATCTTTAAAAGCATTGAGTGTGATATTCTGAATGATGGCTCACTCGATTATCCCGATAAAATACTCGCAACATTCGACCTCGTAGTTGCCTCTATTCATTCTAATCTTAAGATGTCTGAAGAAAAAGCGATGATGCGCTTATTAAATGCCATTTCCAATCCATACACTACCATCCTGGGACATATGACAGGAAGACTTTTATTGAGCCGCCCCGGATATCCAGTAGATTATGAAAAAATTATTGATGCCTGTTTTAAAAATAATGTCACTATTGAAATAAATGCAAATCCCCGCCGTCTTGATATGGATTGGCGATGGGTTGAATATGCTTTGGAAAAAGGAGTAATCTTATCCATTGATCCGGATGCTCATTCAGTAGAAGAGTTTGAAGTGTGCAAATACGGTGTGCTGGTTGCGCAAAAAGCCGGGCTGCCTAAAGAAAAAAACCTGAGTAGTTTTTCGTTGAAAGAATTTGAGTCTTTTCTTCAGAATCGCAGAGCGATTAAGAAGATTTAATCCCCTTAATCCCCCTGACCCCCTTTAAGAAAGGGGGTCAGGGGGATTAATTCGTGGCTCTCAATAAAGGAAGCTTGACGAAGAACGTAGTCCCCTCTCCCATCACCGATTCGAACCAGATATCGCCATGTGCCTGCTCGGCAATGCTTTTGCTCATTGCCAAACCCAAGCCGGTGCCGGAAGATTTGGTTGTAAAATTAGGAGTGAATATTTTATCCTGCATATGATCAGGAATTCCACCTCCGTTGTCTTTAACACTTACCATAATATATTCGCCGTTGAGTTCTTCACCAATATGAATAAGCCTGGGCGATATTTCATCGGGCGCTTCAATGGCATTCTGAAACAGGTTGGTAAATAATCTGTTCAATTGGGTCTTGTCGGCAAATAACATCACGCGTTGGGAAACAGGATCCCAGTCAAATTGCAGGTGTTCCGTAGTTTCGTATAATGAAGTGAGGGAGTATAAAAGATCGTGCAGGTCAAAAACTTCATTACGTGGGTTACCAATATTTGCAAACTGAGAAAAATCGGATGCGATTTTAGAAAGATGGTCAATTTGCTCAACCAATGTACGGGCAACATTTGTAGTCATTTCTTTCACATTCACCGAATTGTTATCGATCGCTTTTTGAAGGTATTGAATGCTTAGTTTCATTGGAGTGAGTGGGTTTTTGATTTCATGAGCCACCTGTCTGGCCATTTGCCGCCACGCACCTTCCCGTTCACTCTTTGCCAGAGCATCGGCACTTTCATCAAGCTTATGCACCATCTTGTTATATTCCTTCACCAATTCCCCTATCTCGTCGTTCCGCTTCCAGTGAATTTCCTGGTTCATCTTCCGCAGGTTGATATCTCTCATTTTCTCGCCAATGATCGTGAAAGAAGAAGTGATCCTGTTGGTAATAAACAATGCAATAGCACCCGCCACCAAAAATATAAACGCATTGAGGTTAATGATGGTAACTAGGAAATTCGAGATCTCCTGTTTTAATTCTTCCTGCGTGCTGTAAGAAGGAATATTTAAAAAGGCATGGGGATTACCTTCGGTATCTCGCACCGGGCAATAAATACTCAGATAACTTACTTTTCCCATTTTCTCGTCTGTTACGCACTGGATCGCCCGTAGATGATGAACCCTGAAATAAGCTTCCGGGTTCATTTTTTCACTGAGCACTCCCTTATTATAGATAAAAGGGTTAGAGGAGAAACGCAGTGTTCCCAATGTGTCATACAGATTCACATCCAGGCCATGGATCTCTGAAATTTCCTGCATTAATTTTTCAAGGTCTTCGTTAGGAACCTGGTCGAGTAACATAAACCCATCATTAAATACATTATGCTCCTTCATCAGGATCTCCACTTCGTTCACCATGATCTGAATGGCCCTTGAAAGCCTGTCCTGGTTATTGCGATCATAGCGGTTGATAAAAAAAAGTATCGTAGCAACACCGATGACCACAAATGAAAGCAGGCTCACCATAATGATGGTGCTATGTATCTGTGAACGGATACTCAATTGAAAATTCTGCCGTAATACGCTCTTCTTTAATTTGGATCTGATAAGCATTGTGGCAAACCGGTATGTTGCAAGGAGAAACAAAAATGTGCTGAACAGGTAAGCAAACAATGTGATGGCTTCAATAAACGAGTTGTCTTTTTTTACAATAACAACTACTTTATCGCCCGAATGCCGGTACCATAATTCTTCATATTCTTTATCCTTCTTTATATTGTATTCACCTTTTGGAAGTTGTTCATTATTCAGGTGTGTTGGAAAAGGGTAATCATTGTAATATGCCATCAATTCAAAGTTGCTATAAATAGCATATGAATAATTGGGGGCATACTCGGGTAATAACTCACGGCTTTGTTTGAAAAGTTTTGGCACCAGGGCTTCCATTTTATAGTTCCTGGGTTCAGAAAGAATGAACAGGTATCCCATATTGATGCCCGAAGAATCGGTAATTACCTTTCGGGAGATGTATGAAAATTTGTCGAACGTCTTTTCAAAATATCGCAGATCGACAATGCTTGTTTCCTTACCCTGAATATCATAGATCGTGTTGAGCGTTTCAAACGATACGGAATCTTCATTGTACTGGGGGGCCATATCTGCGCCGTAAGTATACAGGCGGGTGTCGTACCTGTTCAGGAAAACACTGAAGTTTTTATTAATAATACTATCCTTAAGCGCTTTATTGGTTGAGGCCTCCTTGAATCGTGGAAAGGTTTTAGAAAGATATTCATTGTCAAGATAAGTGAGAGCCATACTTAAGAGCGTCTGGCTTGAAGGATCAGCCTGATAAGAAAGTTTCTCTGCAAAACGTACGCGTTGTTCGAACTCTATTTTCCGGTTTTCGAAAATGATCACGGCCGCAATGGAGAAAGAGAAAACAAACAACCAGAACAACACTTCTGAAATATTTAACCTGAAATTCAAACCTGAAAAAACTTTCCGCTTCATCATCCAGATGTACACCAGCAACCATAATAGAACGTATAAGTTCAATTCGATAACGGCCGTGTTGCGTATGAAGGTTAACAGTAACAAGCCGATGAATGCGGCTATGACAAGAATGATGAAAGTCCGTTCGCCCGTTAGCGTACCGGAAATTGTAAGCAATAACTGGGAGATGAAAAAATAACTTAATGCCAGGGTAGCGAGGATAACAAAACTAATGAAGCTATAGGGCGTTTTAATTAAACTGAAAAAGTTGGTTACATTAAAAGATATCTGCGCATCGGAAACCAGGCTTTGCAGGATATCTGCAAAAATAAAAGTGAAGCTTACCAAAAATAATATCATCGTAGTTGCAGCAATCCAGTTTAACCATGTGTGTTTAAATGGCTGAACAGGCTTCTCCGGTATGCGCCTGTTGATAAACAATACTACCCAACAGAATAATGCTGCGTTTATAAAAAGATCGCCCAGGGAGCTTAACACAAAGCTGGAGCTATAAATAGCCGGATCGAATAATTCAAACTGTCTAAGATTCAAAATTCCCGGAAAATAGTAACTGGCTCCGCGAATGAGCACGATTACCAGGATCAGGAAAAGTACACCCTGCCATAAACCAAAATAGGAAGCGATCGTATGTGCCGCATGATGAACATACAAAAGAAAGAAGAAGATACCCATCAGCACCAATAGCAAGGCAGGCCAGCTCGTCTGCTGACGCAGAATGTTCGTTTTCTCCAGGTAAAACAGTGTGTTGCCAAATGTACTCTTTACCGGGTATTCAGTAACGGTGCGGGTTAGGCTTACTCTTTTTCCCGCATCCGGGAACGAAACAAATTCTTTTTTAAGGTTTTCAATTTCAACAAAATATTCCCACATTACGGGAATCAATCCTTCTACCGAATACTGATTGCCTGAAATATATATCGATTTACTAATTTGGATATAAAGCCCATTGCTTAGTCGGACTGCCCGGCTGGCGTCCGATTCACCGAGGATATTAATAGGTGGTATGGCCGTTTGCGTGTTCCAGAAAATAAGGTCGTCATGATTTGCAGTATCCTTTCTATATATAAAAAACGAGTACCCCTTTTCTTTGTCTAAAACTTCTTCAAGCAGCTCCTCATTATACGTTTTATCAATTAAGGCATTTAATAGTGCAGTGTCGCCTGTCAGATTTTGAAAATTGAGTTCCTTGCCTTTAATATCGCTTTCAATAAGACTTGCATAATACCTGGCCGAAGTGGTACCTATTATATACTTATCAATAACGAAAGCCAGTGAGAACAGGCCGATAGCAATCAATAATAAATAAAGACTTCTGCCCGTAAGATTTTTCACAAGGTCTTTCAACTGCAGGAGTTTTGTTTTTTGATCGAGTTCCAGATGGCATCCATTTCACCCAATGTCATCTCAGATAGAGGCTTTCCTTCAGTCAAAGCCTGGCTTTCCATCCTGGTAAATCTCTCAATAAATTTTTTATTGGTTCGTTCCAAAGCATTTTCAGCGTCAAGCCGCAAAAATCGTGCATAATTAATCAGGGAAAATAAAACATCTCCAAACTCATCCTCTATTTTCTCCTGATCGCCAATCGTTATCGCTTCTTTCATTTCTGCTATCTCCTCCTCAACCTTTTCCCAAACCTGTTCCCGGTTGTCCCACTCAAACCCTACCTGTTTTGCCTTTTCCTGCAGGCGAGTAGCCTTCACCACTGCCGGCAATGCATTCGGCACACCGCCCAGTACCGATTTTTTTCCTTCTTTCAGCTTTAGTTTTTCCCAGTTCCGGGATACATCGTCCTCATTCTTGGCCGTTATATCGCCGTAGATATGCGGGTGTCTGGCTACCAGTTTATCACATACATTATGAATGGCCTCCTCTAACGTAAACTGGTTTTGTTCGGTACCGATTTTAGCATAAAAAACGATATGCAGCAGAATATCACCTATCTCCTCCTTAATCCCTTTCCAGTTACTTTCCGTAATTGCATCTGCCAGTTCATACGTTTCCTCTATGGTTAAGGTGCGCAAAGTTTGGATGGTTTGCTTTCTATCCCAAGGGCATTTTTCACGGAGTTCGTCCATGATCTTAACCAATCTCAAAAATGCACCGGCTACATCCTTCTGTTCCATAAAATATTAATTTAAAGCCTGAAAACGGTCAGCATAAAAAAGAGGGCAAACAAAAAAACCAGGGATACAACAGCCAGAAAGTTTAATAGTATAAACTTGACAATGGTTTTACCCCATCCCTGGCCATAAAAATTTCGCATGGCTTTTACCGTGTAAAACAGTCCGTATAAAAATAGTATGGTTTGTAGAACCCAAAGCCAGCTTGTATCCCATATTTTGTGCAGCTCCATCAATGAGAAAAATATCAATAATATAATGAAGGTAAAAATGTACAGATACACAAGAAATATTCCATGATTCACATAGTAGAATTGTTTGCGCCGTATGTACAATAATTTCAGAAAAAGAGCATACAAAGGAAGCGATACAAAAAGCAGGTACGGAAATGAGTGAATGAATTTATCCAGCACATCCTTTATAAACTGCTTCGGCTGTTTTTTATATTTATTGTTCAATTCTATACGCCTGTGCGTGAACAGGCGTTTAAACCGACCATCCCTTTGATCGGGAGCTAATGACTTTTGTGCTGAATCGTATTGGGCTGTTGTGTTGAACTTTTCATCGGTTAAATCAGAATTCCACTTTAATCCTTCTGCCGAATCCATTTTAACTGTTGGCTCCTTTTCAATCTGTACAACGCCTTCCACAGCTGCAAAAACCTCCTCTACCTTCGCCGAATCTTCAAAGGTTTTCGCATTCTCGAGCGCTTTCTGTTTTGCAGTGACTGGTATAGGAAGGGAATCTTTTTGGAGTAGGTTATCGTCTTTATCGACGCCGATTTTCAGATCCTTCGGACTAAAAAGCGAAAAGAAGATCAAAAAGAATAGGGCCGAGGAAAAGACATACATCCTGATAGGATTCAAATAGGAAGCCCTTCTGCCTCTCAGGTATTCTTTAGGCAAAAAACCCGGCTTACTTACCAGGTACCCGAGTGTACTGAAAAATTTTCCGTCGAAATGGGTGATATCATAAAAAAAATGGGAAACAAGACCCCAGGCAGATTCCTTGGGTTCCAGATTTTCCTGCCCACATACATGGCAAAATCTTCCATTCAGCGCTGCATTACAATTCAAACAGATCTTTTCTTTCCTTTCCCTGGAATGAGACACAAGCAGTAAATTTTAACTAAAAATAAGGAAGAATCAGTAGCTAATCTGCTAATCACCAATGTCCGGGGAAAATCTTTATACAATGGGGTGACCGGTTCCAGGCATACACTTCAGGTATTCATTTTGGATCAAAGATTTGTGTTCTCTGTGTCTTCTCTTCGTGTCCTTCGTGAACCTTCCTGATTGTGCATTCAAAGGGTTCACAAAGGACACGAAGAGAAGACACAGAGAGCACAAAGATTAGAATGGGTATCAACCGGGCAACAATGATCTGTTAATAGGCCGATTTGCTAATAATACTATTGAACCCAATTAATCAATCAACCCGCCCCACTTATATTTGCACATAAAATAGACAGTTTTTCGTTACAGTACTGCAAAACCGAGCACATGAAACAAGCAGGATCCATGATCACTATCTCATTTTTATTTTTTTCGCTTTCCTCAGGGGCCCAGTTTTACTACAAGGACCAGGTTGTGACCCGCCAATCCATGCAGCAATTGCAGCAATTCAAGACTACAAAGGTGAAGGCTGTAAAGCTTAAAAGTTTTGAAGCCAATGGGGTCATCGCGGATGATTTTGCAGGTGAACAATCGTTAAATAATAATTACACTGTTTTGACGACTTTTACCAAATCTAAAGTTTCCGACTCATCGGAATTGACCACATTTTACAGCGCCACCGGCCAGCTGCTCAAAACCATCGATACTACCGATGGATACAAAAGCACTACACAGTATAGTTATGATGCCAACAATCGCATCTCGGTTATTATCAACCTTTCCTCTTCAACAGGCCAGGAAACGGAAAAAGAACAGCATGTGTGGACCTACAATGTCAAAGGCAGGCCCGAAAAAATGTTGAAGATCAAAAACAACAGCGACACTACCTACGTAACACTCATCGCAGATGAAAAAGAAAATATCATTGAAGAACATAGTACCAGGAAGGGAAAATCGCTGCCGAGCTACTATTATTATTACGATGAAAAAAATCATCTCACGGATATAGTTCGTTATAATGACAGGGCCCGGCGTTTATTGCCTGATTATGTTTTTGAATATGATGACGAAGGACGCATTTCTAGCGTGATCATCGTGCCGCAATCCGGAAGCGATTATGAGAAATGGTTTTACAGCTATTACGAAAATGGTTTGAAAGGCCAGGAAGCCTGCTACAATAAAAGACAGGAACTCCAGGGGCGGATTGAATACCAATACAGCTTTTAAAATCCCTTACACACTGGCAAAAAAAGAGCCCCACATGGAAATGCGGGGCGCCAACCAAAACTAACTGCTAGAAGAAATTTTACAATGCATTGCCTTGCATTATTGAAAGTAAAATTACATGGCATAAATCATATAGGAAATACCACTTTGTGGTAAATTTTTGAAGAAGTATATCACCGGATCGGGGGATGCCTTTGTTCAGTTTTGCCACGGATTACACGAATTACCACGGATTTCTAATTCGTGTAATTAGTGGCAAAACGCTTCTTTAATTTACCAGGATCTCATCGACGAAGATATAGCCGGCATCGCCCTTGCCGGTATGCCATTTGGGCAATTTTAAAACAGTTGTTCCGATGATCTTTATGTATTTTACTCTTGTTGGCTTAAAAGCACATTCAAACCCTTTGAGGAAGGCTACCGTTCTTACCAGGGAATCTTTTTTCATGGCACCAGGCTGTTCAGGAACAATCCGACCCAGGAGTTTCAGCTGATCCGGGTTCTCACCACCCCACACTTCAACATCCACCGGGGGCATCACATACCTGTATACATCTATCACCGAACTAAGGGTAACGCTCTGTACCGTTATGGGTTCGTTGTACTTCAACAACAATTCCATCTTTTTTCTACGCCAGGCAAGATAAGTGCCGGCCCTGAAATTGGTGGAGCCTTTATCCAGGTCAGTTAGTAACTGAGCGCTTCCGGAATAAGATGAATCCGGCGGGGTAAGAAAAATAATTGAATCTGGTTTGTGCGTCTGCTTAAAAAACAAAACTTCCATCATATCACTTCCGATCCAACCCGGTTTATACGCCTTCGCCCGAACCACGGTATTGCGGTCGATCATCTGGCCCGACTTATAAATAGTTGAATGAATACTATCAGGCTCACTGTTGTCTGTTGTATATCGAATGGTAACACCGGGAAGATAATGCTTCAATTTTAGCGAAACCGCATCCGTAATGATCTGTTGTTCGTTTTGCAACAGTGGTGGTGATAATTTCAAGGTTATTGTGTCGCCTTTAAAGCCTGTTTCAAAACGGATATTTTTTGCATTGCTTTGAATTTGCCTTAGGGCAAGTGTGTCTACCGGAATATTCCAAACATGTACCGTTTTTAGCTGTGGGAAATTTTTGAGTTGATCCAACTGACGGGCAGTGATGCGGGTGCCGGATAAAGAGAGGATTTTTAAGAATTTCAGTTTCTGTAACTCAGGGAAGACCGCTCCATTTATATTTGTGAAATTGAGGTGAAGACGACGCAGGTTTTCAAACTGGCTGAGCTGCATTAATTCGGCATCTTCGACCGGCATTTTACTGAGATCCAGTGATACGATCTGTTTTTTGATAACAGTCAATTCCTTTAACTGATCTGCACTAAAAAGCTTGGCATTGAAAAAACTCACCGCCAGCGCAGGCGAATTAAGGGATTGCTGCGCTACAACCCGATTGACGGTATTCAATTTACGGATAGCCGAAGGATCTGCTTCTTCAAAATCATATTGGGCCATTTCTGCATCCATAAAAGTTTTAAGGCCGATCAGTCGAAGAGTATCATTTGCCGGGAGATCAGCTACCTTTAAAGCAAAGTCGGATCCCTTTTTTATCCAACGGGCAATGATCTCCAATTCCTCTTCTGTCAATTGCGGTTTTCCCTGGGGCGGCATGTGTTTTTTTTGCTCAAGGGGCAAATGCACACGTTGTAACAGCAATCCAAAATCAGTTGCCGTAGTATCCCATAATTTGCCGTTCTTTCCCCCCTTCAGCAACAATTCTTCCGATTCCATCACCAAATCCCCCTTTGCCTTTTTACTATTGTGACAGGATAGACATTTTTCCTGAAGTATGGGTTTCACCATGTCGGCAAATACAATGGCTTCTTCGAACTGAACCAACACTTTCTTTTTTTCGGGAGTAACCGGGGCAAAAAGAAAATTCTGTCCATGGGTGATAGCTGCTCCCTGGTGGCCAGTGACTAAAATAATTCCTAATGCGATAAAAGAAATGAAAGAGGGCAGCATCTTAACCGACTGTAACTGCTTCCTGAAATAATACCAGGTCAATGTGAAAACAGACAGAATCACTCCACCCCATTTGTGCCATTGCAATGCTACCGGATCGTATCCCTCTTCCTTCGATAAAAAAAGACCCATCAACGAAGTAATCACAGAACTGAGAGCTGCAAGAAAAAGCAGCACATCATTCATCGAATAATTCGCGGGATCATCGTTTGATTTTTTTGACAAAGGCAAAAAATGAACCAGCGCATACAAGATCACTAATACGATCGGGAAATGAACCATCAACGGATGCATTCTACCGGTTACCTGTAACCACGCAGGAACTGTAAACCTGCTTTCAAAGCCTACCAGGAATACGAGCAGGCAATTAAGTGCAAAACAAATATTGAATAAACTACTTCTGATCTTATATGATTTAGACGATTGAAAGAATTATAAATAACGTGTTAATTCTTATCAACCACATTTTTAAAAATTGTGCTGCGAAAATGGGAACCCTATACTTTTAAACAGGTGACAATTTATAAGGGTATACCTGTCCGGAATTCCATTGGGCGACATATAGATTTTCTTCATCGTCGATACAAACATCATGCGGGTACTGAAATACTTTCTGCGCCTGATACATTTCTTCAGGCAAATTGTTGTTATATGAAGGAAGATTACCGCCCAAACTGGAAATAACCTTGTAGTTTTTGTCCAGAATCAAAACGAAACCCGATGGTTCGTTCAATTTTTTATTGCTTTTCAATACAGCCGCATACAAATAATCACCTTTGATAACGGGCCTGCAAACCCAGGCACCCGGAAGAGGAATGGTGTTGATGTATTTGCCGTCCATCGAATAGCGCTTAAATGAATTTTGCATTCTGGATGTAACAACCAGGCATGGATTTTCTTTATCGCGTTGATCTATACAGATGCCATGCGCATTTACTAAATACTGATCACCCTCACCGCGACCACCAAAATGACGGATATAATTTCCTTTATGATCATATTGGACGACAAAATCCTTTCCGTACCCGTCCGCTACATATATGTTTCCATTTGCAGAGATGACCGTCTCTGTAGGTACATACTCTTCGGCCCTGGTATATTGTCCGGTTTCCTTCGGATAATCCAGTGTCAGCAGCACCCTTCCATCGACCGTGGTTTTGATGACCTGGTGGCGGCTATTATCACAAATGAATAATACATCCGTTCCATTTTCGTTGAATAACGTTAATCCATGAGCGCCCGGATATTCGTGGCCCCAGGATGAAAGAAGCTTTCCGGTCTTATCATAAATCAGCACATTGTTTTTTGTTTCGTTGGTCAATAACAAAATACGGCCCGATTTATCCTGCACCATTTCGTGGCAATCTTTTACCGGGTATTGCGCTGCACTCACCTGACTCCATGTAGTGTTGATACGATAGCGTTTGTTATTGTGACCAAGGATGCCATCATCCCCGCTCCCTGCTTTCAATATTGATGGAGCGAAGATCATCCCCGCTGCTGCGATCGAAGATTGTTGAATAAATTGTTTACGCTTCATTGTTATCAATACTTTTCTTTTTTTGTTTTATTCACTGCTGCTGTATTCTTTGTGTTCATCGTGTCTTCCGTCGTGCTCTTTGTGATCCTCATGATTGGATAGTCAAGGGGTTCACGAAGAACACGACGGAAGACACAAAGGACACGAAGAGGATCTACAATTGACTAGATAATTAAGCGATCAATCCATTGACCACCTTTCCTGCAACATCCGTCAATCTATAGCGCCTGCCCAGGTGTTTAAAGGTCAGCTGTTCGTGGTTGAGCCCCATCAGTTGCATAACGGTTGCATGAAAATCATAAACATGAACGGGATCTTTGATGATGTTGTAGCCAAATTCGTCAGTCTGACCATACAACCCTGGCTTTACACCACCACCTGCCATCCAAATAGTGAAACATCTCGGATGATGATCACGCCCGTAATTTTCTTTGGTGAGTAAGCCCTGGCAATAATTTGTTCTTCCAAATTCACCGCCCCATATAACAAGGGTTTCATCCAGTAATCCTCTTTGTTTCAAGTCGGTGACAAGTGCTGCAGATGCACGGTCTACATCCTGGCACTGTCCCTTTATTTCTGCGGGCAGGTTTCCATGTGCATCCCATCCCTGGTGATACAACTGCACAAAGCGAACGCCATTTTCAGATAATTTTCTTGCAAGCAAACAATTTGCAGCATATGTACCGGGTGTCAGGCAATCGGGCCCGTAAAGCTTTACGATATCCTCCGGTTCTTTTGAAATATCTGTGATGTCGGGTACGGCCGTTTGCATGCGGTAAGCCATTTCATACTGCTGTATCTTGGCTGTGATCTCGGGATCTTCAAATTCATTGTACGATTCCTGGTTCAATTGCGCAAGCTTATCAAGCATTTTTCTCCGGTCGTCCTTATCGATGCTTTCAGGATTATTTAGATAAAGTACCGGGTGCTCTCCACTACTGAATTGAACTCCCTGGTGAATGGAATCGAGAAAGCCATTGCTCCATAATTTGGAATATACACCCTGGCCATTGCCTTTTCCTTTTGATAGCAGTACGCAAAACGCCGGAAGATTTTTATTCTCGCTACCAAGTCCATAACTATACCAGGATCCCATGCTTGGCCGGTTCCCTACCTGCGCACCTGTTTGAAAAAAAGTTAATGCAGGATCATGATTGATGGCTTCAGTGAACATGCTTTGCACAATGCACAGGTCGTCTGCTATTTTAGACGTATTGGGAAGCAACTCACTCATCCATGCACCCGACTCTCCATATTGATTGAATTTGAAAAAGCTTCCTGCCAACGGAAATTTCTTCTGGTCAGCAGTCATACCCGTGAGTCTTTGTCCCATTCTTATTGATGCGGGAAGTTCCTGGCTGTGCATTTTCTGCAGCATGGGCTTGTAATCAAAAAGGTCCAACTGCGATGGCGCGCCATTCTGAAAAAGATAAATGATCCTTTTAGCCTTTGGTGCAAAATGAGGTAGCCCTTTCACAGCAAGTTCTTCCCCGGAACCACTAAAAAGATCCGGTATTAACAGCGAACCCAATGCAACACCGCCCACCCCCATGCCCAGCCGCGACAAAAATCGCCTCCGGTTCATGTTAAGCCGCCGTTCCATAAATTCCTTTTCCATAATCAAAAATTTAACCCAAATCCCTAAGCCCCTAAAGGAGGGCTAGGGGGATTTAATTTATTATCGCTTCTTCAAGATTATACACCATACTGATCACCTTCATTAATGCTGCACATTGATTAGCATCCAATCCTTTACTCAATGCATATTCCCCGGCCTGCAGGGTAACTACTGCATCTAATTTCTTTTGCTGAAAAGCCTGGAGCTGTTCTTTATAGTAATCGGCCAGTATCTTTTGTTCTTTAACAGTTGGCTTCCGGCAGATAATGCTGCGGAATGCTTTGACGATTTTTTCATCAGCCGTCGACGACTCGGCAACTAATTTTTCAGAAAATACCCTTGAGGATTCAAGCACAGCCGGATCATTCATCATGATCAATGCCTGCAATGGCGTGTTCGTCTGCAATCTTTTTACCTCGCATTGATCGCGATTGCTTGCATCGAACATGATCATTCCCGGTGGCGGTACAGTAAGTTTGATAAAATTATAAAGACCCCTGCGGTAAAGATCTTCTCCATGATCCTGCTTGTACCTGGCAAGGGCGCCACGTCCCGAAGTGGTTGCCTCCCAGATTCCTTTGGGCTGATAGGGTTTCATACTGGGGCCTCCAATTGTTTTAACCAGTAAACCGCTACTTGATAAATAGAGATCCCTTACAAATTCTGCTTTCAGCCTTATTCTGTTTGCCCTTGATAAATAAATGTTCTCAGGGTCTTTTTGGAGCTGTTCCTGCGTGATCCTGGCAGACTGCCTATATGTAGCCGAGGTCACGATTTTTTTCATCAATCTTTTTATATCCCAGTCATGCTCCATAAAATCAATGGCAAGCCAATCCAGCAGTTCGGGATGTGAAGGCAATTCGCCCTGCATACCGAAATCACCGGATGTTTTTACAAGCCCTTTTCCAAAAATTTCCTGCCATACCTGGTTGATGAATACCCTTGCGGTAAGGGGATTGTTCTTATCGATGGTCCATTGAGCCAATCCAAGGCGATTGCGTGTAAATTTTGTAGTATCAAATTTCATTACGGCAGGTACGGCCGAAGCCACCACTTCTTCTCCGGGTTGGTCATATACGCCACGGTTCAGCACATAGGTTTTCCTGAGCGTATCCCTCTCTCCCATCACAGATACCATGAGATTCCCCGTATCCTTCATTTGAATGAATGAGAGAAGGTTTTGCCTGTCTTCTTTGCTGATATTCAGAACAGGTTTTTTTGCAGGCTTCGACTGAAGGATATCACCTTCAAAACCCAGTTCCTTTGTATTATTAAAAAAGGCCAATAGCGAGTAATAATCTTTTTGTGAAAAAGGATCATACTTGTGATCATGACACTGGGCACATTCCATCGTGATCCCCAATATTCCTTTACTAAGGGTCTTCGTTTTATCGATCAGGTATTCAACCCTGTATTCTTCCGGTATCACGCCGCCTTCTTCTGTGTATTTATGATTGCGAAAAAAACCGGTGGCAAGAATGTTTTCCTTATTGGCATCCGGTAACATATCGCCGGCTATCTGCCATTTTATAAAGTCATCATAGGGAAGGTTCTTATTGAAGGCGTGGATCACCCAATCCCGCCATGCCCATTGTGTTCGGATATTGTCGTCCTGGTACCCATAACTATCGGCATAGCGCGATACATCCATCCAATGTACGGCCATTCGCTCGCCATATTGTGATGTTTGGAGCAATTCATCTACCATCTTCTCATAGGCATTTGAACTATTATCAGCCAGGAACTGATCCATTTTTTCTATAGTGGGAGGCAGACCGGTGAGGCTTAGACTTACTCTTCTGAGCAATCTTTCCTTATCGGCCTCTTCGTTGGGATGCAGACCTTTTTCATCCATCTTTTTTAAGGTGAAATAGTCTATCTCATTTTGCACCCAATCTTTGTCGCTGATTGACGGCAAAGCAGCCTTGACAGGTTTAGTGAAAGCCCAATGAGGCTCATATTTTGCTCCCTGCCTGATCCATTTCTTAAAAAGCCTTATCTCATACTCATTTAATTCCGGAAGATGTGAATCCGGTGTAGGCATTCGGTAAGTGATATCATCGGACGATATTCTCTTATACACTTCCGATTCTTCAGGCTTTCCCGGGATCAGGGCAAAAGCACCTTTTGTATTTTTAAGGGGGGCATAAGCACTATCCGGAATGTCCAATCGGAGATATGCCTCGCGGTGATTGGCATCCGGGCCATGGCATTTAAAACACTTATCGGAAAGAACAGGCCGGATGTGAAAATTATAGCTCACTGT
Source organism: Chitinophagaceae bacterium (assembly GCA_014379345.1). Classification (GTDB taxonomy): domain Bacteria; phylum Bacteroidota; class Bacteroidia; order Chitinophagales; family Chitinophagaceae; genus Flavitalea. Next base: position 4,459 of record JACMLY010000001.1, on the reverse strand, counting down.
ATCAGGTAAAGAATCAGCCTTCTTACCCTTGCTTTGAATAAACAAAACAGCAATTACCAGAAGGATTATAATCCCCGCGATAGCAAGCAACCAACGCTTCATAATATTCCTGATGAGATTTTGGGAAGATACAAAAAATGCGGCGGCCATGCCAATTTTATATAAAATCTGATTGGAGATTACGCAAATCAGGTCATCGACAGACTGTTTGAAAAAGAATTGCGTTCGACAATAATTTCTACTATTAACTGAATTTTCTCACTACATGTGCAATTTAGAAATCCCAACCCGCCCTCCGTGCCTCACCTCCTTTTCCTCTTTGTTAAAGAACTCTTGCATTATCAGAGGACTTATGTTTAAGACTAAAGTTAATCACACAGGAAAAGGAGGTGGCACGAGGAGCACGGAGAGCCATTCTACTTCTTCAAATATTTTTTTTTCTTAGAACAAAAAGCCCTGCAACAGCCGCACACAGCGATGCAACAAGAATGCTCATTTTCGAAGTATTAACCAGGTCCGGATCATTGAATGCCAGGTTCGCAATAAAAATACTCATTGTAAAGCCAATGCCTCCCAGGATCGAGACACCTAAAATATGATACCAATTCAGATCCTTGGGAAGATCGGCAATTTTCGTTTTAACACTTAGGTAAGACACAAGAAATATCCCCGCAAATTTCCCAAGGATCAAACCAAGAATAATTCCCAGTGAATTATTCGTTAGTAAGGTCGAAAAGATATCTTTCGGAAATCTGATCGCTGTATTTGCAAGTGCGAATAATGGAAGAATGAGAAAAGCGACAGGATAATGTAAAAAACGTTGTAAACTGTAAGATGAATTTTTATCATCTTCCCTACGAAATGGAATTGCGAAAGCCAGAAGTACTCCTGCAATAGTAGCATGAACACCCGAGCGAAGCATGCAATACCACATAATAATTCCTGCCAAAAGGTAAACCGGAAGGTTAAACAATCTTTTTTTTCCGGCAATAAAAAGGATCAGGAAAATGAACACGGCCAAAAAAAAATAAAATGTTGAAAATCCTTTTGTATAAAATATGGCAATAACGGCAATCGCTCCCAGGTCATCAATGATGGCGAGTGCCGTCAGAAATATTTTCAAAGAAACTGGGATCCTGTTCCCGGCAAGAGAAAGGATGCCGAGCGCAAAAGCAATATCCGTAGCCATGGGTATACCAAAACCTGGTTGCGTGGCCGTGCCATGATTAAATACATAATGAATCAGTGCCGGGAACAACATACCCCCTGCTGCAGCAAGAATGGGAAGCAATGCATTTCTTAAAAGTGATAATTCGCCAATATAAAGCTCCCTCTCTATTTCAAGACCCACTAACAAAAAGAAAATTGCCATCAGTCCATCATTGATCCACTGTTCAACACTGTGATTTAGCTGAATGCTGGAAAAGGACAGATCGACAGAAGAATGCCAGAAATCCATGTAGTTGTCTGCGAATGAAGTATTCGCAATAATTAAAGAAATAATGGTGCAGCCAATTAATACAAATCCTCCGGCTTTTTCACTCTGAAAAAAGCTTTTAAATACATCCAGTTTCCTTTGGCTCATCGGCTAAAGATACATAGGACACTCTGTTACACAAGGAGTTTACGGATGCAACAGTTTTTTTAACTACAGAAAAAACAGAAAATGGAAATGGTTGCACAGGCTGATATTTATACTTATTTTGTAAACCAATAACCCCTATTCGCCATGCAAGTTCAAAAAGTAGATAATATCTCTTACAAAGATTTCATGAAAGAATTTTACGAGCCTGGAATTCCACTCGTATTTAAAAATGCCTCTAAAGTGTGGAAAGCCAATGGACTGTTCAGTCCCGACTGGTTTAGGGAGAACTTTAGTAATCGCTTCATTCAAAAGGGTGACAAAACGTACACGATGCGTGAAATCATGGATCTTGTTGAAACAAGCACCGAAAGCAAACCGGCGCCTTATCCATTTATATTTAATATACCGTCTAAACTGCCGGAATTATTACCATTGCTTGAACCCTTGAATTTAAACTATGCGACTCCAAATTGGCTGGAAACAAAATGGTTTAAAAAAGGCAAATGGGGTGGAGTAACAGAGCTTTTTATCGGCGGCCCCGGAGGTAAATTTCCTTACCTGCATCTAGATTTCTACCACATGAATGCATGGATCAATCAATTGCATGGAGAAAAACGGTTTACCGTGTTTCCACGGGGTCAGGAAGAATTATTGTATCCCAAAGCCGATGATCCCTGGAGATCAGATGTAAATATCTTCAATCCGGATTATGAAAAATTTCCCAAATACAGGGAAGCAACTCCTATTGAATTCACAGTAGGTCCCGGAGAAACGCTATTTATCCCTTTTGGCACCTGGCATACGGCCTATTCTCTCACGGCTACCATTTCCGTTGCCTTCGACCAGTTGAACCGAAAAAATTACCCGGAGTTTATGAATGATGTTTGGGCATTTAACAAACGGCAAAGCAAAACAAAGGCAGTGGCAAAATACGGTTATGCCTGGCTGGCAGGTCAGAGTTGCAAGATCGGTGAAGCACTCGGGGCATATAAATAATTATTCGATCATGTCTTACTGATAGCGTTCATATCAATTTTCTCAGATCTTTCAAATTATCATACTTTGGCCTGATACTACCGGCGTAGGGGTTATCGAGATCACGAATGGATTGTACCATCAGGCTCACGATCACTACATAAATAAGAGGAACCAGGTAATGTCTTTTTTCATGAAACCCGTTCATAAATCCCACCAGCAGTCCTATTAACAACGAAGAAATAATGATCAGGAAAATGATAAGAGCCGGAACTCTTTCCATGTAAGAATAAATCAGTTTGTACGAAGAAGAATTTAACTGGTTATAAACGGGGAGTAACTGCATTCGAAGGGTATGACCTGAACTATCGGATTGCCGCGGAAAATGTTGCCAGAAATTTCCATTCAGTCTATTCAATGCTGTTACCAACTCGTCAGGCCTGTCGATCTTGTTTTCGTAATAATTAATATGAAGATCAAGATGCTGCCGCAAATAATCAGCAATTGAATCCCTTGCAGATGAGGGAACTAACGCAGTCATCCTTTCCACCTGCGCTACTCCATCGGCGAATTGGTGTACCATTACTGTTCGTTCTCTTTGTATATTCCCGCTCATCAGCAATGTGAATGAAAGCAGCAAAGCGAACAATCCAATAATTCCATTCTCAATACCAGAAGCCTTCCATACAATATTTTTATTATAATATAAATACCTAGCAACAAAGAATCCGGCTACTACCGAACCAACCAATGAAATTGGGTAGACAATAGCAAATAAAGCAGAATCAATAAAACGTACCATGAGAATAAATAGGTGTATAGACGTATACCCTAACTTACGAAGTTTCTTTCAGAAACCTTCTATCCTTAACTATTCAGGTTGCCGATTCATGATCAAATGGGAATTGAACGGCCGGTAACGGTGGAGATCGGGATATTAATTATTTATACTTACTACAGAGAAGAGGAAAAAAATTATTATTACCGAATCATTTTTCTTTTTAGCTTCAGAAAAAAAATCATGAATACAAATGAGATCGCCACACGTTTGGCAGAATTATGCCGGCAGGGACAATATGAAACTGCGCATAAAGAACTATATGCCGAAGATGCTGTAAGCATTGAACAGGAAGCCTCGCCTGCTTTTGCAAAGGAAACAAAAGGATTAGATGCCATTATTGAAAAAGCGCACAAATGGGAATCAATGGTGCAGGAAGTCCACAAGCTCAGCGTTTCAGCGCCTGTAGTAGCCGACAATTCCTTTGCCTGTACCATGTATATGGATATAACCATGAAAGAAAGCGGACGGATAGGTATGACGGAGCTTTGTGTATACAAAGTAAAAGATGGAAAGATAGTGTCCGAGCAATTCTTCATGTAACAATGACTGCTACTTCTGTTTATCCCGTTCAACAAACCAGTCGAAAGACAACGGCCCGTTTCCTATTAAAGCAATAACTCTCCGGTTTTAAGAATGCAATAAATATTTACACGCTTTTAAACAAGCTGATAAATTATAAGCTAAATTAGATGAGTAGACTAAAAAAATAGTGCGGATCAGAAGAATCACTAGTGTCCGAAGAAAATCTTTGTATAGTGCGGTGATCGTTTCCAGACATACACTTCAGGCTATTCAATTTGATAAAGGCTTTGTGTTCTTTGAGTCTTCTCTTCGTGTCCTTGGTGAATCCCTTGACTGCACAATCAGAAAGTTCACGATGGACACGAAGAGAAGACACAAAGAACAAAAAGATTAGAATGGTTACTAACCGGACAACAATGAATGAAGAATGGCTTATTCATAAGAAATGATTTCATTTCCATCCCTATTGCGTTAACAATTCATGAAGAATAACGCCGCTCCGATGTAGCTTTTACAATTATTTAATGTTACCCATC
>JACMLY010000149.1 GCA_014379345.1 Chitinophagaceae bacterium | reverse complement strand
GTAGCCACCGGCAAAGTAAAAGCCAAAGGCGAAATGAAGGCTTCCGGTATTTTAATGGGAGGTAGTGACTGGGATTTTGACCCTACCAATAGCATCAAGGAATGTTATGCGAAAGCTGGTAAAGAAGTAGGAAAAAAGATTGCGAAAGCGGTTAAATAGGTAAAGCATACAAATAATGAAAAAGCGCCTCCATTTCGGAGGCGTTTTTTATGCACCGTGATGCAGCCGGATAAAAACATTTTTATTATGCTACCCTCTGACTGATGTATTTTCAGAGACATAAGAAAAATGAATATTAGAAGAGGGGAGTTGTTATCTGATTTATAATTGCTAATAGAGTATTTCTACCTAAGGCTCGATTACCCTCAGATCCCATTCTGCAAGCACTCGCGATTAATGATCAAGTGACGTTCACTTTGCCGACTTTCAATATACAGAACTGGCTATATCAGATATCCGCCATTTTTTAAACTTTCATGTAGTTAATCCCTTAACCTCAAGCAAAAGTATGGAAGGGTGAAACCTATGAGTCACTAAAAACTGAAACTGTTGGTAACAATATAGATAATCTCCTGTGTTCCCACGTACATTATATTCCCTGAAACCCTTACTGGAAGCGGAATCATTTTTATCCAGCGGAATACCGTCAGGTTCAGTGCGATACAAGTTTATGAAGGCTAAGACTTAGCTTTCAATGAGACCGGAATAAACAAATCCTCACCCGACCTTCTGCATTTGTTCGATGGCGATCCATCCTCCCGGCGTGATGCCCATAATCTCGGTGGCAACGCCCAGCGTTTGGTAGGTGTCGAAGAAAGCCATCCGCGCAATCGGGTGGTCCACTTCGCTGATGATCGCATAACCTTGTTCGCGCAGATCGCTGGTGACCCGGTCGAAATCGCTCACCGGCAAACGGAATGCAATGTGCTGTGTGCCGCCTGCGGGATACCGGGCGAGGTAGTCATGGAACATGCTTTGGCCGGAAACAGGCTGGATGAGTTCGATGAAGGCGCCTCCGTTATAGGTCTGGGTGGTAAGCCATTCGCCGGCTACGGCCTGGCCATAATAGGTCATGCCAAGATCCTGTGCACGGATATGTTCTGGTTGGGGAAAGCCAGCGATGCTCAAGGCGTTGGAAAGAAATTTTACAGCGGCGTGAATGTCCGGGACCACCCAGCCGATTTGGGCGAGTTCAAGTCCTGCGATGGTGTTGTTGATACTATTCATGTTTGTTTGCTGTTAAGTTAATAGTTGAACAAAGGTAAAACGGACGGGTTCTCTCGTTAGGGGCATTCGCGGCAATATGAGGGCAGTTTGCGACCGTTTGCATGTGTGCAAAGCGAAGGTATACATCCTCAGAGACCAATTTGCTGTTCCGGGTTTTGTTCTAACATTTTCATGTATAAAGAAAATAGGAGTAGATACGATTTAAAATTCGTGCTTAGTTGTGATTCTTTACCTGACTTTAGCAGATCTTGGAGGTTTGGATCATGTTCACCTACAGGAACCTGATGGACCCCTTTATAATAAAGCCCTGACAATAGAGCAGGCGGAGGAAATATTTAATAAGCACTAAAATAAAAATCAGATAATGAAAGCAGGTGTAGGAATCAGCGAGGAACATACTCCAACCTTAAATATCAAAATATAATATACAAGTAACATAGCTCTCCGTTCTTTGTACAAACTCGTTCGCACATGAAATCAAAACTGCACGCCGTTCTTGCCATCGGCATAGTTGGCCTCTCTTCTTGTGACAAATACGATCATTTCTTTCCAAAACCTCACGACAAACCAGTGGAGTATCCATCGGTAGCTGAAGCAACGAATCCGAAAATCCTTGCCACAATAAACGGTGTCAATTTATACAATGGGGGATTTGGTTCTTCCATGGCGCAGGACCCATCCGATAAATCCATCTTTTATTTATTGACAGACCGCGGACCGAACGTGGTAGGTACTATTGCGAACAGTATTGTGCTTGCAACGCCTGATTTTCATCCGCAGATCGGAAAATTCAAATTGAAAGGTAACCGCCTGACGCTGGAATCCATTATAGTTCTGAAAAACAAACACGGGATAGAGTTGAACGGTTTGCCGAATCCTGCCGGTGCAGGGGCAACTGGCGAAACCGCTTATACAATCAATGGATCGATTTTACCATCGAGTGAAGAGGGCGTCGATTCGGAAGGCCTGACGTTTGCCCCGGATGGTAGCTTTTGGATCAGCGATGAATATGGCCCGCACATTATTCATTTCGACAAAGCTGGCAGGACCATCGAACGTATCAATCCGTTTAGCAGCGGATCGCGCAAATTGCCGCTGGTGTTGGCCCGCCGTCGCCCCAATCGCGGAATGGAAGGATTAACGATTACACCCGATGGAAAAACTTTAGTAGGGATCATGCAGTTTCCGTTGTATAATCCTTCTGCGGCGGCGATTCAGGGTTCTCTGGCCATCCGGATTTTAGTCTTCGATATTGCCAGCGGAAGTTCGAAGCAATATGTGTATCTCATGGAAAATCCGAATCTGCAGGCAGTAAGCGAAATTGTTGCCATCAATAAGAATACATTTCTAGTACTGGAAAGAGGCAGTGAGTTCGGTACGGAAAGCAACAGGCAGTCCATCATTAAAAGAATTTATAAGATCAGTCTCGAAGGCGCTACCAATATCTCCGATCCAGCGAACAGCGCGTCCGGAAAATTATTTGCCGGAAAAACAGTAGAAGAGTTGAAAGATGCCGCTGGCTTAGCCGCAAACGGAATAGTGCCGGTAACAAAAACCCTGGTCGTTGATCTGCTCAAAACCATTGATCCGGTTTATCCGCACGACAAAGCCGAGGGGTTAGCCATTATCAATTCCAAAATGATCGCCGTTTGCAACGATGATGACTTTGGCATCACCGGCAGTAACGGCGTCTATCAACAAAAAATATTACCCGCAACCAATAGCGTCGACGCCAACCGAATCTATTTTATCAGGTTGGATACACCATTATATTGATTGAGAAGAGTGGGGCTGATGGAGACTTCGGTTGCCAAGTCCAGATAGGAAAAGCATCACTGATAGAATACGTAAGTGTGATGTAAGGTTCGAGATATTTCAATCAGCATTTTTGTAGTTATCCTATTGGGCATCGTTATTCGATAACCAGGCAATCCAGCTCGTGCGGGACCCGATAAAGATATATAGTACAAGTCATAGTCAAAAGCACATTCCAGATAGTAGAAACCGTTTGAGAAGAACGATCCTTTATAGACACAAATCGCTTACTGAAGCGTAAGTAATGCAGATCCTGACAATTATTCAACAGGCATAGCCAGGCGACGGACCACCACCCACTACCTATTCACCATTCACAAGTGTAACCTTCTTTTAAAAAAAAAAGTCTAATAGAAGAGATCTGTAATTTTTTCATATACACTATGCTTTATGATAATATCTGCACTGGTTTTTCTTCAAAAATATCGATCGATGATCGTACTGAGTTTCATATTCATAATTGCATGCAGTAAAACTCAAAAATCAAATAATATTTTTATCAGCGAACCTGAAACAGTAAGACTTGGAACGATTCCGCCCGAAGCAGAGATCGTATATCATGAGAACGGGTTCATTTATGTAATGGATCGCGCAGGCAGGAATATTATTCAGCTTACATTTGAAAATCCCCGTTTGTGGGAACATGTGGCGGTTTCTCCCGACAGGCAATATATCGTAGCAAATGAACAATCTCCTAATTCTACAGCGGCCGGCGGCTCGTCAAAAATCTGGTTGTTTGATCTGAAGACAGGCACTGAAGCACAGCTGTTGCCATATTTTCTCACGGCCGGAAATGGTGGTATTGATTGGGATAAGGAAGGTTATATATATTTTGGTGCAAAAGAAAAAAATCCGGTAGCTGATCCTGCAACGCCTGATGACTTCAGAACGAATGCGGGAGCCAATGACATTTACAGGATCAAATATAATGCAACCGGTCTGCAGCGACTACTGAATACTCCCCATTCAGGAGAAGCCGACATATCTGTTGCTGAAGATGGATCCATGGTAAGTTTTGTATTACAACCAGTGAATACGCAAACAGATCATACTGAAATATGGATGATGAATTCGAATGGCACAAACCCACGGATGATCTACAAGGCAGGGGAGGTAAAACTAGCCAGTGCTCATGATCCGGAATTTTCTCCAGACAATACAAAAGTTATTTTCAGTATTGTCAATTCAACAGTCCTTCCAAATTTTCCACATAACCCGCTGGCAAATACAGCACATGATATCTGGTCTGTAAATATCAATGGAACGGAACTTAAACGATTATCAAAGTCCGGGCCCATCTCTATTGCTCCGGATTGGAAAGGAGAATTGATCCTTTATCTTGATATAAGTGAAGCAGATCGGTATGCAGGTATCTCGATTATAAATCCCAACAATGTTGATCAATTGCCAAATCGTATAAAGTCCGGAGGGAATATTGCAAAATGGATCCCATGAAGGCATTGTACTCGTTCCGATATCACTGGCAAATGCTTAATTATTTAAAGTTGAAAATCAGTGGAAGGAAAAAAGTAACCAGGAAGGCCCATATAGCGTAAACAGGGAGAAATAGTGCGATTGCCGCTCCCACTTCTGTTTTATCATTCTTCTTTCTTAGCGCTTTAAGAAGTCTTATGGTTACTAAAATTAAATTGGTCAACATTAAAATATTTCCCCCAAGCACCGCAATCCTGTTAGGGGTAATGCCCCACTCGGAAATTCTAAATAAAATTGCGGATAAAGCGATCCCATTTACAATTACTGTTAAAACAGATAGAAGAAAAAGAATGAAAGTTTCTACATAGTTCTTTGTAGGCCTTGATGTACCGGCAACAGAAAATAATATAATAGCCATCACTCCAATCAACAGGGCGTTGAAAGTTAAAAGAAATTCTCTGTCATTGTAAAGATCCTTCCCTGAAATAACAATGGCTGCCAGGTAAGCTATGAGTGTTATCAGAACAAGGGGACTAAATATTTTTGCTATTACAGGAGAGACCTTATTCACTATTTGAGGATTAGTTTCTGTAAGATAGGTGCCCACTATCAGCGAGGCCGCAACAGCAAAAATAACCACATTTTCAAAATAGAATTTTTGAATATTCAGATCAATCAGGGCAAAAAGACCGATTGTAACACCTGTTAAAATAATTCCTGCAATTAATATAAGAGTTGTCATTACAGCCAGGTCTCCATTGTATCTTAAAAAATCAAGTCGCTTTTCATAGTTACTTAAACTTCCACCAACAAAAGCGTAGCCTAAGACACACCACAGAAATAACGGCAGATGTATACACGATAAAAGCAGGCTGTCACTTTTCTTTTGATGGGGAAGAAAGTTTATGAACAACAAGGAAACCAGTATTGTTATACTTATAAAAATTATTGGTTTGGTTTTTAACTTGTTTTTCCATGCGAAGTATAAACTCAATATTGGGAAAACGATAAAACCAATATTTCTCTGATAGAAAAACTCTTCATCCAAATTAAAAAATCCAGGGAGCTTTGCAATAGTCCCCGCGAGAATGGAGGCAATGATGACAAAGGCTATGTCCTTGCTCGTTCCCCAGTATAAATCCTCACTTTCGTAGTTAAGTCTTTCATTCCAGAAATCAGCGAGTGTGTTGCCTTTAAGCTCCGGATATAGTGTGCTAAACTCCCGCTTAAAAGGCACCTTGTTAGTTCGGTACATCTTTTCGAGTTGCCTGGGGTCGTTTAGATGGGTGAGTATTTCGTCTTTCATGAGTTATACTTTCAAACTTTTTATTCTAAATCTTTAATTCTGATCGGGTAGGGTGGTTCAATTCCACATCGTGCCGTCTAATCCCAAAACAATTCCAAGCCATAATCCAATGATAAATACAATTACACTTACTATCATAGCAATTGCCTTGTTTACACCGACGTAATTGTGGAAATGAACAATGAAGTAATTACATAAACCCCCCATTGCTCCGGCTAAGGGCACAATGATCAGCGGTCTTATCATCCACAGCTTTCCCCACTCCGGATTCGGGTCTCCGGCTGAGAGCAAAAAAAGAGAGATCAGTAATAAACCAATCCCTGCGCCCACTAACACACGTGTAACCAATGAAATCTGATGAGGCTGTGATGTTGAATTGTCTGTTTGTACCATGATGATTGGTTTATAAGTTATAAATAGTTTTTAGATGTTTCATTGGCATCTTGAGATACAAAGCATTTTTCATCACCCTCAGTGGAATCAGTTGCAGGGCACAAGCTGGATTAATGCTTCTGACATGATCTTCCCGCCAGAAGTTTACAACACGAATATTGCAAACTCTCAACCACATCTTCTAACTACGAAGCACTTTGAAATACAAAGTAAACGTAAGTTTTCTGATAATCCAATGATTAACCCAATCTTTTTTTAAATGCAATGGCTAAATGGAAGACATCTATAAGCGGGATAGTAGTCCAGTATCGAACAGTTTCATGCCCGTCCGGTCCGCTTTAGCTAGTTGAAAATAAATCAGTTAATGAGACTGTAAAGAAAAACCTTTCTCATTAAAACCGTTTGCCGATGCTTAGTGCTACTTGAGGAAGCGCATCGCCGTTGGTGTCTGTCTGAAAACCTGGTATAAACCCGAAATAAACTTTATTCCTTAAAGTATAATTATAGTGCACCTGCAGGAGCCCACCCACTGAAAAAGTTTCCTGTGGTGTATGGTTATCATAACCAACGAGCACTACGGGTAACCCGGTTGCCTGTGGACTATAAATGGAATAGCCATCGGAACCATTTGAAGCCGACTGATATCTTCCAAATCCACCCAGACTTATTAAAAATTCATGCTTTGAGTGTCTTGCTAAGCTGAGCCCTACGTTCACCCCGAGTTGAACACCGGCAGTCGTAAACCTGACAGACGCATCAGTTCGGGTATTGGTGGTCGTATTATTCACAATAATTGTGTGTTTATCGCTATTGATAGAAGCCCGGAGATTATAATTGATCAAAAAAATATTTGAAAGATACCGGCTGTATTCGGTACCAAATACAATCCCCTTCATATCCCCACTTCCATGCTTGCTATATCCTATAACTACCTGGAAAGATTCTGGTTTTCGTAATGCCGTCACAGTCTCATCTTTTATATCATTTTGCTTTAAAGCATTTTGTGGGTTATTCGTTTGGGAGGAAGTTCTGAAATCGATGGATTGAATAACAGAATCCGGTTTTTTAGTTGGTATTGTTTTAATGGCCAGGTTGTTATCACTATGCTCTCTTCCGGAGTCTTTTCCTGTGTTGTCAGGAACAACAGCGCCAGAATTTCGTATTACCAGGCTATTTTCTACCTGATCAGCAGGACTATCCGGCACCGTCATTATTTTTTTTGTAGATGGTTCTGGTTTTTTAGTAACAAATTTGCCTTCAGGTGTAGCAACTTCTTTATCTGCTGGAATTTTGCCTTTCCTGGTATTGTTGTCAATCAGGATGACATGGCTGCCTAAAAGCTTATGCTCAATTCCCATGGTCTTAGATAGGATTGTTAACCATTGAGAAAGAGTTTTGCTTGTTTTAGGAACCGCCAGTTTTTTTGAAGGGTTGATTTTATTGGAAGTAAAAGAAAATTGAATTCCTGTTTGGGAGGAGAAAATTTTCAGCAATGTGTCTATGCGTACTTCATTGCCAGAAAGAATAATTTCTCTGTCAAAAGGCTTTCTGTTTGATTGAGCCATTAAAGGCATTGTAACCCATGCTGGTACAATCATTATAAAAATTGCAAGTATTTTCCTGAATGTATTCATATATGTTGTTATTGACAACCAGCACCGGTGACGATGATCAGGTCCTCTTGTTTTTGGTACGATGTATTTAAGGTAGCGGTAATGACATCCAGAATATATTCAAGCGGCTTATTATCAAATTGAGCAGTTATTTTGCAACCTTCATATCTCAGGGCATCGATGCGGATGGTCACATTAAAAGCACTCTCAAGGTAATGGCAGGCATCAATAAAAGAAATATCATTAAAGGAAAAAATTTTCGTGGCATAACCGATGCTATTGATGTCAATAGTGTCTTTTAATTCCAGCGCTCCATTATATATTGTATATACCCCTGTTTTGCCTCTATTGACCGTAATCTCTTTTTGAGAAGTGTACATTTTTACGATACCTGATTGTACCTGAACTTCTATACGTTCGCTTGCAGGGATTTTTCGAACATTGAAAGAAGTTCCAACTACCTTAATTTTTAGTTCATCTATTGTTATTACAAAAGGCCTTGCCTTATCAGGAATTACATTAAAAAAACATTCTCCATTTAACGCCAGCTCACGTGCTGTTTTATTAAAGTATTTCGGGTAGGAAATAGTACTGTGTTCATTAAGAGTGATCTGTGATCCGTCAGGCATAACCGCTTTCTGCACCTGGCCAATAGCGGTTGTAGTGATAAGCAATGTTTCTTTACTTTGGCGCATGTCTTTCATTTTACTGACAAACAAGGTAGATGTCAGTAAAACAAGAAGCCCTGTAACTGATGCAGCCGAAGCATAACGGTAAAATTGAATTCTACGCGTCCTTTGGTGTTTTGAGTGTTGCAATGATTTTTGCAGCTCTGACCATGTATGTTCCATATTCAGTGGTTGGAGAACCGCACCCTCTGATAATTGACTCCAAAGCTTTTTTAAGCTATCAAATTCCTTCCTGTTTGCAGGTTCAGCCAGCCAGTCGTCTATATGCATAGCTTCCTGAGGGTTTGCCTCACCAGCCATGTACTTGGTTAGAATAGCTAGATCTATTTTATTGTTTTCTGCATTCATGATTTAATCATTGTCAGACCGTTTAAATAAACAGATACATGATCCAGCCCATAGCAAGGTCTGCCAGCTGTAATCTTAAAATTTTTAATGCTTTTCCCATTTGTCCTTCAACTGTTTTTACAGAGATATCCATCTCATCGGCGATCTCTGCATATTTCTTCCCCTCCAGGCGGCTTTTGCAGAACACTTCTTTACATCTTGCCGGTAGCCTGTCAATTGCGAGTAGAATTCTTTCCTTTACTTCTTTTTGCTCTGATATATGAAGGCTATCTGTGGTTTCTCTATTTATAAGATATTGATGATGGCCTTCCCTGGTCTTACGATTCCTTACTGTATTTAAGGATAAACGGTGAACCGATGTATATAGGTAAGGGCGGGCGGAACTGAGAAGGTTTACCTCCTTTCGTTTTTCCCACAACTTGATAAAGGCGTATTGTACAATATCTTTTGCCTCAGCGTTGTCTTTTACAATAGAAAATGCATAGTCGTACAATTTTTCAAAGTAGTCTTGAAAACACTGTTTATAAAAATCTTCCACTATGATAGATTCCCGTTTAGGTTTTATCGCTGTTCCACAAATAGGTTCACCTTGCAAAGTAAGGATCATATTCATCAGACACATCAACAGTTAAATACCCTTATCCTTTTATATGATATTTTTACAGAGTTTTATAGATTGTCCATTGTTTCTTCTTGCCTCCGTGTGTAAAAAGGCGGCTACAAAGTCAAAAACGCAATAATCAAAAGACACAATCATTGTATACGCAGGCTTTCATCGGCAGCTTTTTATCATCATTTTTGATTCATAGCTGTCGCTGATATACAAAAGGGAAGTTTCTTCGTGCGACAGCTCCCCATAAATCCCTTCGAAGTAATCAATGGAAGGGCTAAAAAAGAAATTCCGAAAAGGGGACGTGAGGAAGATGATAAATCAGAAATATATGGAAATGTTGCTCACGGCGATACTCTTATAAAAATTGCTACAGAAGAAATTATAGATGGCGCCAAAATCGGTTTTACAGATCCGTTATAAATAAACAAACAAATCGAACGTTATGTAGGGATAGTTTTTATTTTGGTTTTCTTTGATATTGGTTGGCTCTTATATTCCTGGCCGCAAGTTTTGCTGTTTCTTCAATTCGTTTTTTCCGTGTTTCCTCTCCTTTAGCATTGTGAATCCATTCCAATATCCCTTTCTTAACAGAAGCTGGAAAAGCCTGAAAGTATTGCCGGGCTTTTTTATAATTCCGCAAGGCGTTTATCAAATCTTCTGGTAGTTTCATCTCACTGACTTCATCCAGGGCATTCCAGGCACCATTTTCTTTTGCTTGTTGAATGACATCCATACCTGCCTGCGTGATCAATCCATTTTCCAACAGGATGGCCACTCTTTTCTTGTTAATGTCACTCCAATTACTTTTAGGCTTTCGCTGTGAAAAGAATAGATAGTAACTGCTGTCATCCCGTTTATTTGGCTTGCTATCAATCCAACCGAAACAAAGTGCTTCTTCCACAGCTTCATCGTAATAAACACTTGAAGTACTTGCCTTTTTATGATAGATTATTAGCCATACAGACTTTTCTTTCTGGCCGTTTTTCGTTAACCATTTTCGCCACTCTATTCTGGTTTTGGCATAAAATGTTTTTTTACCATCTTTCAGCTCCACGGCAGTTTTTAGTTTGAAGATTTTTAATTTAAAATAGCATGACACTTACCGGGCTCCTAAAAAAAGCGTGTTTTTTGCATATAGCATTTTTGGGTTTGCGGGCAGTATTCAATATTATCACTTGCGAATTGATAACAAATAAAAAAAGGAATTGTTTGCCTTTGACGAATTGTTCTTCAAACTCTCATTTATAAAAATTAATCATTCAATACTTCTGGTGTTAATTTGTTGACTTCGCTTTTTTCATTTACCAAAGGCATCACCCGTTTACCAATTAGTTCGATGGACTTCATCAGTTTATCATGCTGCAGATTGGCAGTGTCCATTTGAAAACTAACCCTCGACACTCCGCCCAGTGCTTCGCTATGACGCTTTATTTTTTCTGCAACGGTTTCAGGATTTCCCACCAGGAATGCGCCTAACTTACCGGATTGCAGATCAAAGTGTGATCTTGTTACAGGTGGCATGCCGCGGTCTTTTGCTACTGAGCCGGACATGGCAACTGCGTAGCCTGCCCACATTTCATCTGCTGCCTGCTGCGTGGTTTCAGCAACATAGCCAAAGGCATGCATGCCAACAGTGAGCTGATCCATTTTGTGTCCTGCATCCAAACCAGCCTGGCGATATAGATCCACTAATGGGCGGAAACGGTGCGTTTCTCCTCCGATGATAGCTACCATTAGTGGCAAACCCAACACACCTGCTCTTATAAAAGATGACGGTGTGCCACCAACACCCAGCCAGATGGGCAAACGTTGCTGTACAGGCCTCGGATAGACGGCCTGATGATGCAAAGCCGGTCTAAATTTTCCAGACCAGGTTACAAATTCACTGTCGCGAATTTTAAGCAGTAATTCCAATTTCTCCGCGAAGAGAGCATCATAGTCCTGCAGGTTCAGGCCGAATAGTGGGAATGCTTCTATAAATGAACCCCGCCCCACTACCATTTCAGCCCGGCCTTTCGATAAAAGGTCTAACGTGGCAAAATTTTGGAAAACCCTTACCGGATCTGCTGCACTAAGAACGGTGACGGCACTCGTGAGCCGGATGCGTTTTGTACGTGCCGCTGCCGCTGCCAGGATCACCACGGGTGCGGAGTCAAGAAACTCTTTACGATGGTGCTCACCGATGCCAAATGTATCCAATCCCATTTTATCTGCATGCTCAATTCTATCGAGCAGTTGCGACATCGCATCCTCACCGCTTACGTTTGCATTTGTATCATCAAACTGCGCTGCAAAACTATCAATTCCTATTTCCATATACTTTTTTTAGATGATGTTTTCTACTTTGGTTGTGGTCCAACGCTTCGCCGCTTCTTCCAGGTTTTTTACCACGTAGCATATTTGTGTATATGAACCTTCAGGCAGTGTCATTTTTTTGTTTTAATTTTTTTCAAACTGCAGTTTGGTATAGCAGTTATGTTTGTAGTGATGTTTATACTATTTCTTAATTATACTGCCCAGGGTTCAAAAGAGTAAATTAGAATTTTTTTTGAACGTGACTGAATTACTGCTATGAAGCAGCTATTCCTGCCGGGACGGAACTCTTACACAGAGCGTGTTTTTTTTGTCTTGCAACTATGAACTACAGATCTAACCCTTGGGGACCTTCATAGCCTTCAACAATAACCATAGACCCTTCTGCCACAGCATGACGAAGTTTTGCAGCTTCCGTATATTCAGATGTATTAAAACAATCAACGGCATCCTGAAAGGTTGGAAATTCGACTAAGGTTTGTTTAGAACGATACGGCCTCTCCGGAACTATTTGCTGACCGTGCATGACTAAGAATTTTGCACCATATTTTGTCATTATTTTCCTGTTTGCGGCCCTGTACTTCATCAGACCTTCCATATCGGAAACATCTGAATTCGCGATCCAATAACCCTTTGGCATATCGATTAATTTATTTTTTTTGATAATAATGTGACAATGTTGATGGGGTTGTTTTGCTGTTTTTTTTACTTTTAAGCGGTGGGTTGATCAATGAGATTAAATTTTTCTTCCAGTTGATATTTTATTGTGCCATATCTGCCGGCTTTATAATCAACGTATGCTTCAGCAATTTCCTGCCGGCTGTTCATTACAAAAGGACCTTGTGCAACAATGTTCTCAGTATAAGGCTCCCCACCGAAGAGGATAATATCAGCTGGTTGGCTTGAATGGTTTTCCAGTTTTATCGCATCCCCTTCACCGCCAAACACAATCAAATTCCCTTCACTAAATTCCGTATTGATAATTCGTAGGTTGCCAGTTATTGTAAACGCCGCATAGTCAAAGTTACTATTGGCGTTCAGCAGAAATTCCTTACCTGGGTTTAATTGCAGATGATACATTAATTGATCGGCGTAGGTTTTTACTTTCGAAGTTTTATCTTCATAAGTGCCAATCAATATTTTTAAGAAACCTGCATCACCAGGCAGCATTATTTTATGAAAGTCGGTTGCCTGCAGTGGCATGTATTCGGGATCTTCTTTTTTAACATCCGCGGGAAGGTTTATCCAAAATTGAAGTCCTCCGCCCATTCCGCCACGTTGTTGAAATGATTGTGAAAAGTCTTCATCATGTACAATTCCATTGCCCGCTTTCATCCATTGTGCTCCACCTTCTGCTACCGTTTCATGATGGCCCATGCTGTCGTAATGTTCAAATTCTCCGTGCGTAACATACGTGAATGTTGCAATGCCTCTATGTGGATGTGCAAAACTGCCGTCAGGTGCACGTGGTTTTTGGGGCTTGTATACTTTTGCCGGATTGTAGTCTAAGAATACAAAGTGGCCAATTGCCTGTGTATGTTTATTAGGAAGGAAGTTTGAAATTTGCATCCCTAATATCTGATGTTTATGTCCAGTGCCGGTAAAAACAATCTGTTTGTTCATTTCCAATTCTTTTATAATTTGTGAAGATTCGTATGATCAACTTCAGCCAGTTAAATCGTCTCGCTTTTAGAAGGATTTTTAAGTAGACGTTTACGCACTTTTTCTATCTCAGGTCCGTACCACTTAAGGTAGCTGGTGATTGTCTCGGTGTGTGGTGTTGTCTTCCAGTCGCGGATCCATTCTGTAACCAGGGAGTTGAGGGTGATAGGCTGGCTTCCTGCCTGTATCATTCTTTTGATTGCCGTTTCATGTGCCGTAACAGTGCTGCCCCCGACAGCGTCAACTACGAAGTAAGTTTCATATCCATCGCGCTGTGCATGAAGAACAGGGTACAGAAGACAGACTTCCGTCCAAATACCTGCAAAAATCAAACGCTTCCGCCCGCTTTTTTCAACTGCTTCGCGGAGTGCATTATCCTCCCACGCATTCATCGTAGTGCGGTCATACTCTGGCTCGTCCGCAAGCTCGGCGCGAATAGAAGACATAGTAGGAGGGTCGCCCCGCAACTTGACACCGATAGTGCTTAAAATAACCGGAACGTCCAGGCCCTTACTGACTTTTGCAAGTGCCTTACCATTTAGCTCGATGAGTTCCTGGTCTGTTGATCGTATTCCTTCCATCACGTGTTCCTGGTAGTCGAGGATCAGAACCAAAGACGTCTCAGGTGTTAAGAGTGTAGGCGAAAGCCCCAGGCTCGTGGTTGTTGTATTAGTTGTTATTGACTTTTCCATTTTGATTTTTTATTGATCATTTATTAAACTTGCCTTTCCGGGTATTTTCGGGTTTTTATAATACAAGAAGCGCAATACCTCACGAAATTGATTAAGCCAGTGCGACGGTTTCATTTGATTTTGCCGGTTGTTTAAATCCCCAACTCAATACTTCATCAAAAAATTGTTGAAAGGTTCTTGCCTTTCGACCTGTGATAGTCGTCACGTCATCGTTGGCATAATCGCCCCAGTTGGCGCTATAGGCTTTTGAATAATCCATCATTAACTTCGCTACCCATTCACCCTGACCCATGGATCTGAGCGCTTGTCCCACAGCTTCTATGGGAATTGAAATATAATTGACAGGCTTTCCAATGCCCTTTGATATGATTGCTGCCGCTTCGGTGAAGGTGATAGATGATGCACCTGTTGGATTGTAAATTTCGCCTTCATGCCCTCCGTTGGTCAAAAGGCTCACAATACAATCGGCAATATCCCGTACGTCAATCATGCCCAGCTTTCCCTGTCCCATTCCCCAATACATATTGCCCTGCTCCAATATGGTTGGCACCGACATGAAAAGATTTTGCATAAAAAAGTGAGGGCGAAGAATGGTATAAGGTATTCCGGAAGCGATGATCTCTTTATCAGTTTGAAAATGAAACCTGCCGTTTTCAGTTGGTGCATCTTCAGCAGCCTTAATCGCTGATAGCCTGATGAGATGTTTTGCGCCGGCTTGTTTTGCAGCTTTTGTTATAGCAGAAGCCTGTGCCACTGCGTCCGGTCCTGCTGCCGTGAGGGATAGAATAGAATCCATTCCTTTGGCAGCTTCATTGATTTCTTCCTGGTTCGATAAGTCCCCTTCGAAAATTTCTACGCCCAGCTTCTTTAAGTTTTCTGCTTTTTTGGCATTTCTTACAAAGGCTCTTACAGACAGTCCATTTTCAATTAATGATGGAATGGCAAGGGTTGCAATGCTTCCCGTTGCACCGGTGACTAATACTTTTTTTGACATCATTTTATTTTTAATTATTTGTGATTATTAATAGTTTATATAGTGCTTGACGTTGAAAGTTTTCTTGCGTTTTTTAAAGAACTATGCAAAGGTTCGTTAACCTGGTGGCCCTTTCCAATGACAAATCGCAGGAAATTGGATTGACTTTTGTCAAGGTGGGAAAAGCCTGAGGAAAATAGAAAGCGATTTGTATGCTCATTTTATACTTCCCGATAACACCTTCCAACTCATCATCTTTGAAGCAGTCTGAATGTAGTTCATCAATTACATAGCATGTAAAAGATGCTATTTGTACAAGAGGAGAAAGATCTATAGCCTCTGACAATGGCGGTGTGAATCTATAGACCCGGTAATTATAAATGTTAATTCAAGCAATTATTAGTAAGATCAAACCTTCCGTGAGTAAAGTTTAAACAATGAAGTTATTACCGGATAAGTATCAGTTTTTATTAATTTCTTTAATCAGATAGTTTATTTTTCCATATTTACCCAGGTGGAAATCTCTATAAGCGTCGCATATTTCTGACCCGCTGTTCATCACAAAAGGACCTTCCGCAACTATTGCCTCTGTATATGGCTCGCCACCGAAAATAACAATATCTACTTCTGATATATTATAGTTGGTAAGTACAATATCGTGTTCATCCTGTTCAAAAATGATTAGCTCACTCTTGCCAAAAAAAATATTATTTATTTTTACTTCATCTGTTGGAACAAATGCGGCATATTCAAAATTTATTTTAGTTTGAAGAGTAAAAGCCGACTTTGGATTTAACCTGATATGATAAATAAATTGCCGAGAGGATGATTTGACTGGGGAACTACTTACTCCGAAGTTGCCTATCAGGATCCGGAGTTTACCGGCATCATCAGGTAACAGTAATTCTGATATGTCAGCCGGCTGTATATTCATGTATTCGGGTTCATCCTTTTTATTTTTTGCAGGCAGGTTGATCCAAAATTGAAGTACATGTAACAAGCCACCTGCTTGCTGAAATAAAGGGGGTATACGGTCATCGTGTTGAATGCCACTCCCTGCGTTCATCCAATGAGCACCTCCTGCGCCTGCGATCCCATGATTCCCATGGCTGTCAAAATGCTCCATCTCTCCGCTAAATACATAGGTGAAAGTTGATATTCCTCTATGTGGGTGTGCAAAATCACCATTAGCTGGTTTATGCGTTTTAGGTTGTTGCAGTGTCGGATACAGATGGTCCAGGAATACAAATGGTCCAACTGATTTAATGTATTTGTTTGGCAGTAACCTGTTAACGAGTAAATGGCCTACTTTGACGTTTATTCCTCCGTATGTTTTTGTAATTTCTTTTTCCAAAATGTCGCTTTTATTGTTTACCCTGCTGGTTCGGGGCTTAATGCTTATTTTAATTTTGAAAGCATGCTCAACAAAGGTGCATTCACATAGAAGCACTTCAAATGATAATTCGCAAGAAATTCGCGTGACATTTGTCATTCGATGACGTAGAGCTGTAGGGAATGAAGAAACACGGTTCTTTAAAGTTGCACTTTTTTGCGGATGCGGCTTATTGTTTCAGGTGAAACGCCAAGAAAAGAAGCAATCATGTTTTGGGGGAATCGTTGCAGTAAAGCCGGATTGTTTGCCAGGAGATTCAGGTATCTCTCTTCAGCTGAAAGACTGATGGCAGAATTGATTCTTTTCTGTGTGGCAATTTGATTATTATAGTCCATAGTGCTTAATACGGTAACAAAGACAGGTTCAGTACTCATTAACTCCTGGAAATTTGCTTTTGTAAGCAATAAAACATCAGTATCCTCCACCGCATCAATGTTATAGATAGAAGGGGAAAGCATTGTAAAACTCTCTCTGTCTCCAACCCACCAGTTTTCAGTGCATAAATTAACTATATGCTCGATCCCTTTTTTGTCGACAGTGTATTGCCGTAAGGCTCCTTTAACAATAAAAATAGAATACTTACAAACATCACCCTCCTGCAGAAGAAACTGGTTCTTTCGGAAATGTTTGCTGGTAAATTTATCTCTTATCCGCTCAAATTCATCATCCGAAAGTGTAACGGATGCATATTTATCTATATAATCCCTGAGTGCTTCCTGCATGGAGATAAAGCTCAAAATTTGAATAAACTCATTTTTGTAAACCCTAAGGTAGATTAATTGAATCTGATAACAAACCCTTCAATATGTAAGTGAAACTGCCGATTTCTTTTGCATAGAAAATGTCATGAAGGGGAAAGCCAATATTTATTTACTAAAAATATCATTGGAGCGTTATAGTTCGTGTGTGGCCCCGGTTATCGGTGATCTCGATAGAAGAAACGTTGTTGATTGGGCAAAGAAATCTGCCTGATTGCGACAGGAAAGAATCTCCATAATAAAATTCGATCTTTTCGGATTTGCCAGTTTTGTATTTAACCGCTGCAAACACATCTGTCGAATTGATGCGTAACGGATTTACTTTCTTTCTCAGCTCGAATAATTTTAGTTCATCACGATTTTGGCTTGCCGCAATCAGATAATTGCCCGATGCACCTAATAATTTGATCAACCCTTTGCCATTGCCGGGAATGTAAATACCACTTTGTTGAATAGAAAGTGGAAAAAATCCTCCTTTTCCATCTCCTTTTAATAGCAGCCCGTTCAACGCGTCGTATCTTCCTACTGACACGTCTATACCAAAGTCATTTCCGTTAATTAAAACATCAAGATTGCCATCTGCATCGTAATCACCTGTCGTCATTCCATTCAAGGTTGATACCTGCGCCTGAAGTGGTAACGGAATAATTGTAAATTTTCCTCCGCCATCATTCCTCAAATAACAGGAATTAAGGTTAGTTGCTTTCAGTCGAAGCGCATCCTTTCGCATTTCAGGCGTGAATATTTCATCCATTGTTGAAGTAGCAAAGGATTGATAGTCACTAAACCGTTTTTTCATGAACGGCATTTTTTCGAAAACCGCATCCCTGCCATGAGCAGGAAATTCTTTCAATTTTCCATCCCGGGCAGGCAGATAGATAGAAGGGATGGCCTCGTAGCCTCCATTGTTATCAAAGTCTTTGGCAGTAATGTAAACAGGGTGTTCTTCAGAAGCTTTATAAAATGTATTTAAGCCTGCATTCCCAACGATATAGTCTGTTCTGCCTGTATGTCTGAAATCGCCTGCAACAATCGAATTCCACCAACCGGATTGACCAGCTATCCCTGTGTTAGCAGTAACGTTTTTGAATTTGCCATTTACATTCTTTAAAAAAATAATTGGCATCCATTCTCCAGCCAGTATCAGGTCAATCTGCTGGTCATTGTCGAAGTCGCTAAACAGCGCATCGCAAATCATCCCAATGTTGTTTAATTCGGGTGCTACCTCGGCAGTTACATCGGTAAACCTGGCTTTACCATTTTGCGAATCATTGCGGTAGATAAAACTACTTACAGCTTTCGGATATTGCCATGGATAAACACGACCGGATACAAATAGATCCAACTTTCCATCTTTATTAAAATCAAATGCCCTCACACAAAGTTTGCTGGTATAATTTGCGGGCAATGCACTCTCAGCCTTTGCATAATTTCCTTTACCATCATTTATGTATAGTACGTCCTGGTAGTTAACATTGTTGTGATCATATTTATATCCTCCACTTGCCACATATAGATCCAGGTCATCATCATTGTCAGCATCAAACAGCAATATGCCTTCATCTTTGGAGTTTTTGTCATTAGTGTCTTTGTTGGCCAGAAATCCTTTTTGTACAAATTTTCCATTTGGCTGTTGGCAAAAAAGGGTGGGGGGATTAAACGTATTACCGGCTATAACAATATCATCAAGACCATTGCCGTCAACATCCCCTGCTGCAAGGGCGGGACCGTATTCTGACAACTTGTGCGGCAAAGTGGTCTGTATATTGAAATCGATAAAGTCTTCTTCCCTGTGTACATAGTTGATGCCAGATGATATGGTTACTTCTTTAAATAAAGATGGTTCGATTAATTGTGATGGCTGCGGATACCAGCTCTCTGTAGCATCATCCATTTTTACTTTCAACAGTTGATCTGCAGAAACTTTTGTAAGAGTTTGTTTTTTACCTGCCGGCCATTTTATGACAACTGAATCAAGCAGGGTTGTTTTGCCCAACCCGAAATGAGCAATGTTTTGATACGTGGATAAGTAGCCCCGGTAAGGTGTGTTTTCATACACCTGTTGCTTTACTCCGTTATAATAAATACTTATCCATGTGCCTAACGCTTCGATATTTGGCTTGTCCCCAATACATTTTACCTGCAAGAAATGCGCAGCTGTATCGCCTTTTGAACGTAAAGTATTTTCATATAAGAATGCTTCATCATCTATATTATTAATGACTACGTCCATATCGCCGTCATTATCAAAATCTGCATAGGCGGCGCCATTTGAAAAGCTGTGTTCAGTTAAACCCCAGCTGTCCGTGACGTCATTAAATATGATGCCATTTCCATTCTTAAAAGCATAGTTTGCCAGTTTAACTTCTGGTATTTTGTCTAGCATTTCAACGGGCGATTCACGGGCAACGGAGCTCTTTCTGTAAGCAATAAAATCATGATCCGTTACATCCTTGGGAAATCCATTGGTAACAATCATGTCCCTGTAACCATCATTATCAAAATCCAATACGATGGGTGCCCAGCTCCAATCCGTTTGCGCCACGCCGCTCATGAAGCTTATTTCACTAAAAACAGGTGATCCGATCGAATCGTTTTCCAAAATTTTCGGTCCCTGGTTTAATTGAAGCGTATTGCGGATATATTGAAGTTGTGTGCCATAAATGTCAAAGTTTTGAAAAGTGTTATAGTTACTGGAGGGCATCATTGTTTTTTTTCGGTAGTTGTCCTCGGGGCTCATATCTAACTCCACCACATCTTCCAGGCCATCATTGTTGATATCAATAACATCCTGTCCCATTGAATTGAACGAAGTATGCTTAAAATATTCTTTTGAACGGTTTGTAAAAGTGCCATCCTGGTTGTTGATGAATAGAATATTCTCAGACAAAAAATCATTGCTTACATAGATGTCTTTCCAACCATCACGATTAATATCAGTAATGGTGCCACCATGGCCGAATCCATCAAGTGTAATACCTGCCTGGATGGAGACGTCACGGAAAACAGGATGATTGACCAATGGATCTTCATTATTCTGATATAGTTTTCCTTTGCTTCCAGTGTTTGTAGGAGTGTTATTTAATTTTTTTCCAAACTGGTTTTCATTGCCTGACGATGCTTCATTGACGGACAGATACATGTCAAGGTCTCTATCATTATCGTAGTCAAAAAAATACGCCATTGTTGATTGCACGTGAATGTTTAAACCATATTCAGCGGCCATATCTTTAAAACGGGGAATGCCTTCCTTATCAATTCCCTGGTTAACATATAATATATTCTGCCTTTTAAGAGAGTCTTTATAAATAGTGTTGCAGATATACATATCCATTAGCCCGTCATTATTTATATCCACTACAGCTACGCCTCTTGCCCATCTGTCTAAACCATCTACACCGGCTTTACTGGTTATATCTTCAAACTTAAAATCATTTTTATTCAAGTATAATTTGCTGGAAACCTGGTTGCCGGTAAAATAGATATCCTGCAATCCATCATTATTAAAATCTCCTATACCAACACCACCACCGTTGTAAATATTCACAACGTTCATTGGGTTTATGGAATCACTCTCAACAATATTATTCCTGAAATGAATACCTGAATGCGAAGAGGAGATTTTTTTAAATAACGTTGAATGGTCATTGCATGCAGATAGCCAAAATAAGGGCAAGCAAAAAATTATACATCGGGAAGACCTGATCACCGCAGTAATAGATGCCATTTTAAAGTAAGATTATGAAGTTAAAAAAAAAGGCTCCTCTTTTGGAGAAAGCCTTCTTTTTTCTTCAAAATTATATTAATCCGGATTTTGGCTCAAATTCGGGTTTAAAGCTATCGCCGATTGTGGAATTGGCAAAAGTGTCTTATTGGGGGTAAGAGATGTATTATACAAACCATGCTTTTTGCCATCGTTCGTTGGACCGGGCGCCGGATTGACAACAGGGTCGTAACTGGCATCTACTGTGCCGTTCGCTTTCTTTATAAAATCTATCGCTACATCATTACCCGCTCTGCACAGATTATAAAAAAGGGAGTATTCACCAGTGAGTTCATGCCTGTATTCACTCAACACCATTTGCAAGGCATCAGTGATTGGTAAACCTGGAGTACCATTGTAATTAGCACTATCCCGCATAACAGCTGGTGCAATTCCACCCCATGCCCTGTCTCTTACTAATTTAAGATCTGCCATAGCACCAGGGATGTTACCGGTACGTACTTTGCATTCAGCCCGGGACAACAGAATTTCTGCATAGCGCAAAAGAATCTGGTTTTGATCTCCAAAAATTGCTGACGGACCGTAATTTCCTGTAAGATTCGGGTCTCTCCATTTTTTTGAGCAAAAATATCCTGTGCGCGCTCCATCACCTCCGTACCAGGGCCTGGTCAAAGTTCCGACAGTGTTCAATATTTTTCCGTCATCCCCGGTATATTTCGGATTACCGGCGGCAAAACCTGCTACCACCGGGATGTAACCTTTTATTCCTCCCCATTTAGCCAAAATTCCCGGACTTGCCAGCGTATCGCCAGGGCCTACTATTGTAAGCAACTTGCGTTTATCTCCTTGCTGATACGAATTCCATAGCGCCGGATTACCATAATCATAACCCTGCTGGGTTATTTCTTCGGGCCAGCTAAAGCTGTCTATCCATCCTAATTCAGCACCCGGTGGGTTCCAGCTTCCGTCCCAGCTTTGAGAACCGTTAGGTGGCAATTGAAATTGAACTTCAAAAAGAGTTTCATCGTTGTTTTGACGGCTGTATTCGTGCACGTCCGCAAAATTTGCCAATAAACGGTAGTTACTGTTTAGCTCCGGATTGTTAAATGCCGCTAAAGCACCTGTATAATCTTTCAGCCACATCCTGGCTGCACCTTCAAAGCCATACGCCGCGCCTTTGGTTGCTCTTCCCAGTTCGGAAGCCGGCAAGGCTGTTTTTGATACCAATAGATTTTCTGCCTGTTGCATATCCAACACTACCTGCATAAAGACAGAATCACGGGAGGTTCTTGGCTTTAAACCAAGGTTGACTGTACTACTTGTATCTATCTCCAACGGAACCCCGCCAAAAGAAGCAGCCAGATAATAAAACGTCATGCCCCGCAGAAAAAAAGCTTCACCTCTTAAACGGGCTGCTAACGCAGGTGCAACGATGCCTTTACCTTCCGCAGCAGTAATTACAGCAAATGCAGAATTTGCCCTGGCTATTCCAATAAAGGATTGATTCCAGAAAGTAGTAAGCCCACCAAAAGTGGCCGGAATCTGATAGTTATTCCAAAATACGTCACCTCCCCAGTTGAAAAAGTCATGGGTGCTAAAATTCGCCCTATACCAAATACACTTTTTAAGCAGATCGCTGTTTTGATAGGTATCATAAATACTGTTTACCAAAGCCACTACATCTGCAGACTTATTGAAGGTGGCATCGGCACTACCTTCAAATCTGTTGGTTTGATTCAAAAAGCTTTTTTTACAAGCCAACGGGGCAGCCGCTATCACTAAAACTACTATGATAACAATGATGTTGTTTCTTTTCATATCGATAATTTTTCGCTCTTAGTTTTAGAATGTAACATTTAAACCAACTGTATAAAACCTCGATGAGGGGTAAATGCCATTGTCAACCCCGTTGAAAATAGCATTGCCTCCCTGAATTCCGATTTCGGGATCAAGCCCACTATATTTGGTAATAGTGAAAAGATTTTGGGTAGAAAGGTAAACCCTGAACCTCGTTAACATAAACCTGTTTGACAGTCCGGACGGTAATGTATACCCGACAGTGAAGTTTTTCAATTTCAGATAACTGCCATCTTCTATCCAGGCACTGGACGGAACACTATTAAGCGTATTGTCATCATTAGCAAGCGCCCTGGCATACTTATCAGAAGGGTTGGAGGCCGTCCAGCGGTTTTGAAAATATTCCACACTAACATTTTGCACTCCTTCTGAACCCCGTTTCTGGAAAGATTGCAGATGACTTTCTATATAGTTGAGTATTTTGTTTCCGTAAGTGCCATAGAAGTACAGGTTAAAATCCCATGCTTTATAGGTGACATCGAAGTTAAGGCCGCCGAAAAATGTAGGTTGAGGACTTCCCAGGGAAGTTCTGTCATTGGCATCTACTTTACCATCTGGTTTGCCGTCAACCCCACTTATGTCTGCAAAATAACGGTCACCCGGTTTGGTTGCAGCCCTATAATATATCCCACCAGGGGCTTTTGTATTTAATGCATCAATCTGTGCCTGCGACTGAAAAATGCCCAATGATTGGTACCCATAAAATTCGCCAACTTCACCACCAATTACTGACTGTGTAAATTCATTCCAGCCTTGTCCCGTTAAACCAAAGCCGAAATTTGCACTTGTTAAATTTTTTATTCCGGAAGTAATGTCTGTAAGCCTGTTCTTAACAGCTGACCATGTTACACCCACACCATACTGAAGATCTTTTCCTTTACGGCCTCTATAATTGATCGCTACTTCCACCCCTTTATTTTCCATCTCTCCTACGTTACGGCTGATAAAGTTGTAACCAGTTTGCGGAGACGATGGAATTCTAAGTAAAAAATTCTTCGATTTTCTGTTAAACCAATCTACAGTTAAGGTCAGTGCGCCCTGCAAAAATGCGGCGTCTACACCAATGTTTGTTGTATAGTCCGTTTCCCACTCCAGATCTGGATTAGCGGGTTGAGTTTGTGCGATACCATTCTGGTAGACGTTATTAAATGGATAACCAAGATTATCCTGGCCGCCGCCGTTAACATTTGCCGCAAAATTTCCTGCATACAAAGCCTGGTATTGGAATAACGGTATAGGGCTCTGGTTGCCCACCACACCATAACCGCCTCTTATCTTCAGATCGTTCAACCAGCTGACATCTTGTAAAAATGATTCATTCTTTATTCTCCAGGCGATTGCTCCCGAAGGAAATACACCATATTTATTGCTGCTATCGAATTTCGAAGATCCATCCCTTCTGATGGTACCGGTCAAAATGTATTTGTCATTAAACTGGTAGGTTACTCTTGCAAATTGGGAGGCAAGGCTCGAAATAATCTGGCCATTACCGAATCTGTCAAATTGCAGATTAGCAACCTGTGCCAAATCCCGTATAATGTTATTTGGGGGTTCACCACTGCCGCCCATTAAATTGGTTGTATTTTTCTGGGCAGAAACGCCGCCAACAAAATTAATGGTATGTAAACCAAAAGTCTTGTCGTATGAAATAGTGTTCTCCCATAGCCACTCAAAATTATTATTTAAGCGCTGGCTGTAATTTGCTTTGGCTACTATCGCTCCGGGATATTGGCTGTTTGCCCTGCTATCTGCAGGCTGAAAAAAGGAACTGGAAAAATTGTTGACGTTCACCCCGGCACTGGTTTTAACTTTGAGCCCGGTAAACAGAGTCACTTCTAAAGAAGAATTGGCCAACAAATAATTAGTGATGTTCTTAGACTCATTGGTCTCAATATTGTAGACCGGGTTGCCAAATTTGAAGACATTGGGGTTTATCGGATTATAAAAGCCATAATTACCCTTGCCATCTTTGATCTGGTTGGTTACCCTGTTACCGCTGTCCAGGGTTGGAGGGTTTATAACTGACTCGAAAAGCCCTCCACCTCCAGTTCGAGCATTTGCAGTTCCAAGCGGAGTATTTGCATTTTGGTAACCATATTTAACGCTTGTTGACGACTTCAGCCATTTGGTAGGTTGATAATCCAGGTTAAGCCCTACTGTAAATCTTTTAAAAAACGAGCCCAACACAATTCCTTTTTGATTATAATATCCAAAAGAAGCTGCTGATTGAACTTTATCATTGCCACCGCGTATAGCCACACTATAATTTTGCGTCAGGCCCCCGCGATAAAGGGCGTCCTGCCAGTCAACGGTATTCAATGCATTGGGAGTTTGCCAGAGGGGCAATCCATGATAGGTTGGTTCGGTCTTTTCAACTTCATTAGACAGAGTAGCAAATTGCTGTGCGTCTAACAGATCATATTGTTTTGGTCTGCTTTGAAAAGCTTCGTACATGTCTAAAGAAACTTCTACACGGTTTTTTGATCCTTTCTTGGTGGTGATGATTATTACCCCGTTCGCTGCACGAATACCGTAAATCGCTGTTGCAGAAGCATCTTTGAGTACGTCTATGGAAGCAATATCGCTGGGGTTAATATTATTGATACCACCGGTTGTGGGATAGCCGTCTATTACATATAAAGGATCGTTTCCGCCAGGTGCGAGACTGCCAATACCCCTGATCAACACAGAGATGTTGCCACCCGGTGCGCCATCGTTATTGGTAACTTGTACCCCGGCAGCACGGCCCTGTAAAGCCTGAGCAGCCGAGATAACGGGAACTTTTTCAATTGTTTCAGCACTTACGCTGCTGACCGCCCCGGTTAAATCTTTCCGTCGTTGTGTGCCATATCCTACTACCACCACTTCATTCATACTGGAACTGGAAGCTTTTAAAGAAATTGACAAATCGGTTTGTCCTCCAATCAAAACTTCGAAGGTTTCGAAACCAATGGAAGAAATGATCAGGGAATTGCGATCAGCCGGTACTCCAATTGTAAAACTTCCTTTAGAGTCCGTTTGTGTAGCAGTGTTAGTGCCTTTTACGGTTACAGTAGCGTTAGGTACCGGAACACTTGCGGCATCTATAACTTTCCCGGTAACCGTTTTTTGTTGGGCGAAGGCAATCGTAGTAAATAATATAAGGCAGACAATGCACCACGACCGAAGTACAGTTAGTTTTGAGAACATAATTGTTGAATTTAGTTGGAGCGTTATCGATGAGAATGATAGATGAAATCCGGAAAATCAAATTAAATTAATCATCAATTATCATTGCGGTTAGATGACCAAAGATTCTCATAATAATGGCAATTAATTGGGTTAAAATGAATTGAAGTCAGTTTACCGACAATCGTTAGTGTTATGAAATAAACTAGATGAATGTAACTCCCCAGGAAATTCTTCTCCATAGCGGCAAGCAATTCATAACAATTAGTTTATTAAATTTCAGTGATCGTTTCGAGCGTCACAGGCCCTAAAATTAAACGTAATTGGCATGAGAGAGGGTATCGGGATGTCAATACGATGGTATCCTCTTGTTGCAATTAGTATCGGGATGTTGAAAAATGGTACCTTATTTAAGCTTCGATCAAAAAGCCTTCACCAAACACGATTGATTAGATACAAACAATGGGCTGGTTTTTGCGAACGCCCATTGGATGTAGACCAGTGAGGGAATACTTCATAGCCAGACAAAAGACTTGAGAAACACCAGGGGAGCCTATACGTTTTTTAAATGTTGCTTTAGAAAGTTTGTTGGAGTCGTTCCAAACTCTTCTTTGAAATGCTGGGAAAACTTTTTGGGATTATTAAAGCCTACTTCATAGGCAATCTCCGAAATGGTCATCTGACTTTTTTCGAGCAACTGGCGTCCTCGTTTCAAGCGTATATTCCGTATAAATTCCAGCGGTGATATCCCGGTCAGCGACAATAACTTCCGATACATTCCCGCCCGATGCATAAATAATTCTTTACTCAACTCCTCCACTGTAAAATCCGGGTTAGACATATTTTTTTCAACTACTTCCAGCACTTGTTTTAAAAATCGCTCGTCGGCCGGAAGAATTTCTATCGGACTGGGATCCACCTCCATTATCCTATGCCCCTTTTTCCCACCTGCTTTGTTTTGCGCCAGGAGATTTTTTACACGGGAAGCCAAAACCTCGTATGTAAATGGTTTGGTGATATATTCACTGACGCCCAACTTGTAACTTTCTAACTGCAATTCTTCGTCGCATACAGCGGTTAATAATATTATAGGAATACCGGATAAGGAAGGCGATGATTTCAGACGCCTGGACAATTCTATGCCATCCATATGCGGCATCATGATATCGCTCACAATGAGATCAGGTCTTAATTCGCTCAACCTGTCCCACGCATCCTGCCCGTTTACTGCTTCAAAAACGTCGAATTCCTGTATTAAATTATCTTTCAGGTAAAAGCGGAAATCATCATTGTCTTCGACTAATAAAATAAGAGGTCGCACTTTATTTATCTGTGATCTCACCGTCCGAGCCGATCCCGGGTTTTCTTCTCTGACAGAAGTTATCAATTCAGGTTGTGTTCGCTGATCGGCAGTATGGTAATTCGCCACATTCCGCATTGGCAGGCTCACTGTAAACGTGGTTCCTTTGTTTTGCTCGCTATTGACGTTTATTACACCATTATGGAGCTTTACAAATTCTTTCGTAATGGCCAGTCCAATGCCTGTTCCGGGATTGGTGATGTTAGCGGGCACATCATTCTGGAAAAACCGCTCGAAAATCCTGTCCTGTTTATCCAGGGGAATCCCGATGCCTGAGTCTTTTACAATTATATTGATTGATTCTTCACACGGATTTTCATGCAGATAATCCATCTGTACCTCTACCGAGCCCTTCGAGGGAGTATATTTAAAGGCATTGGAAAGTAGATTGAATAATATTTTTTCCAGCTTGTCTTTATCGAAATACGTAATAAAGCTGTCTATGTTGGTACTAAAAGACAGATGGATATTTTTCATTTCCGAGATGTCAGAAAAAGAGTAACTAATCTCTTTGGTAAATTTGATAATATCTCCTTCAGTTGACTGCAGCTTAAATTCCTGTACTTCCATTTTGCGGAAGTCGAGTAATTGGTTTACCAGGCTTAACAATCGTTTCGCATTTCTCTGCACCAATTGAAGCTGTTTCTTATGATTTGGGTCCGGAGTGAATTTGATGATCCTGTCAAGCGGCGTAAGTATCAAGCTTAAAGGTGTCCTGAATTCATGACTGACGTTTGTAAAAAATTTTGTTTTCACAGCATCGATCGCCTGTATTCTCTCCCGCTCTTTTCTTTGCTGGGTAACCTCGAAACGCATATGAGCTTTTTCCAGGGTGTAGCGACGGGCGAGATATAGAATCCCCGCAATGATCAGCAAATAAACTATAAGGGCCAGCGGAGTTTTCCAAAACGGCGGTGTTATAATGATCTTTAGTGTTTTTTCATTCCCCCACACGCCATCACTGTTCGTCGCTTTTATTTTAAAGAAATATACACCTGGATCAAGGTTCGTATAGGTTACTTTTCTGTTAGTATTATTAGTGAACATCCAGTTTTTGGTGAATCCATCGAGCTTGTATGCATACTGGTTATTCCCGGAAAAATCCAGGGCGGAAAATTCGATCGAAAAGATATTCTCGTTGTAGCAAAGCATAATTTCACTCGCAAAAGGCGATGCTTTTCGCAAAATCAAATTCTTATTAACCGACTCTTCTGCATTTACATTATTATCAATAATATCAATGTTAGTAAACACGAGCGACGGCATAGATTTGCTGACGGGCACTTTTTCAGGATCGATCATATTAAATCCTGTTGAGCCACCAAAAAATATCAGGCCCTCAGAACTTACCATACCAGCACTTTCGTTAAATACCTTTCCCTGAACATTATTGCTTTCGGTAAAATTGCGCACCTCGAAATAAATCTCTTTCTTATTATCAATTATTAATTGACAGATCCCTTTTGTAGTGGTGATCCACAAATTGCCTTTTTTATCTTCTGCAATATTTAGGATATTATTATCAGGCAACCCATCACTGATAGAAAAACGTTTAAATTTTTTGGTTGTCTTACTCCAGACATTAAGGCCGTTCCGCGTACCAACCCATACAAGATCTCTTTTGTCTATTGTAATATCCTGAACATCCTGATGACTAAGGCTGCCAGGATTCTTTGTATGTCTATGATTGGTGACCCGCGTGCGGTCTTTGTTGAAAACTTCAACTCCTTCAGATGTACCGACCCATAAATTTCCTTCACGATCTTCCCGTATAACCGGTATATAATTTGAGTGCAGCGGTTTCGGAACATCGTTCTCGAAATAATACCGAGTGAATTTTTTGGTTTTTCTGTCAAAGCGATTAAGGCCAGCTCGCAGGGTACCAATCCACATTACCTGATTTTTGTCTTCCATGATATGCCACACACGGTTGTCGCCGATTGACGAAGGGTCAGAAACATCATGTCGGTAATGTGTAAATGTTTTTCCATCAAACACATCCATTCCTCCATGGTACGTACCTATCCAGAGTTTATCTTCATGATCTATGCAAAGACTTACGACTACATTATTACTTAAGCTATTTGAATTCCTGGGGTCGTTAACATAACGGGTAAAGCGATTTTTGTGCCGGTCAAAATATATCAATCCTCCTCCGTTTGTTCCAATCCACACATTACCTTTTCGGTCTTCTGCGAAATAATTTAAATCATTATAGGGCAAACTGTTTTTGTTGCCAGTCTCATGCCGGTACAAAGCAAATTGAACGATGTTTTGATTAAGATAGCTCACTCCTTTCTTCCCGGTACCTACCCATATCAATCCTTTGTCGTCATGATAAAGCTTTTCTATACTATTATATCCAAGGCTGTTTTTATCGCTTTCCTTGTTGATCAAATAAGTGATATTTGAATAATCAGTTCCATCCACCACGTTTATCCCTCCTCGATCGGTTCCAATCCAAATAGCGCCAGCCTTATCCTGGATTATTCCCATAATCATATTGTCATTTAACCTGTAAACAACATCTTTTGTGCTAAAATGGTTTAGCGTTGATGTCAGAGGGTTTAGTTGATATACGCCTTTTGGATCGCCGCTTATATAGATCCATAGCCCGTTTTTTTTGTCTATGAAAATCCGAAAATTATATTGGTTGTTCCTGAACATTTTTTGCAGATCAGAAAATTCCCTCAAAGGTTTTAAGGTTGCTGACTCAATCAACATGAGATACCCGGTAGAAAAAATTAGCCAAAGATTTCCATGTGTATCTTCATTGAAGGCGGTGATAGAAACTCCTTTTAATTCACTGCTGCCGGCAGAAAAATGAGAGGTTTTTTGGGAAGCCGGGGAGTATTTGAACAGGCCTTCTTTTTCAAAGAGAAACCAGTAGTTCCCACGCCTGTCTTTTAAGGAATGGACGATCCTACTCGGAGGCAAATCGAGTTTTTTTAAGTAGGATCGAAAGTCGGAATTGAACTTTTCAGTGGAAGGATAATAAATGGAAGCGTCGGTTTTGGATCCTATCCACAATTCGCCGCCAGGTAGTGGAAATATTTCCGCCACATAATTCTCTTTTAATGAAGTTGAATCACCGGCGTTATTGATAAAAACCTTACAATTATTTCCGTCAAAGCGGTTTAATCCTGAACCGGTGCCGAACCATACAAATCCGGTGCTATCCCGGTATATGGAATACACCTGATTATGTGACAGACCATTATCAATATCAACTTTAGAGAAGTTGTAATAACTGCCTTGCGCAATTACGTTAACCGTAGAAACTGACAGCAGGCACAATAACATCCAAAATAACCTCAACGGCATATAGCATCACGATAGTTAGCATACAATTATAGCACGAATAATTGATTCAGCCAGTTTTTACAAAAAATAAGAATTGACCGAGCTGGAATTCTACTTCTTAAAAATAATTGGGTATTATAGCGTACCAGGAATTTTTAATAACGTAAGAGCACCGGCTTTAAACCCTTACTATCGCAAGCGCAAAAAAATAACTTTTGCATGAACTTGTACTTCTTGCAGCGATCTCGTGTTGGGAAAAGAATTTGTCTTTACCGGGGATAACGAAATCCTGACTCGGTTTCAGATAGAAAATATTCATTTCAAGGAAGCCATGGGTGATTGAGTGAAAACATTTATATAGAAAAGATTGCACGCTACACTTACTACACTTAAGAAAGTAGAAGAAAAATTACCGCCTGAAAAATTTCTTCGGGTACATAGTGCCCACATAGTGGCTCTCCAAAAATTGCCATCAGTAATCTATTTCGGTAGCAATGGGTTTTATCGAAACCACGATTATATCTCAGTATTTCTAAGACCGTTAAGCATTAAATTGCCGAAGATGGTGGTCAGAATGTTTGTAAGCCAGAATCCCGATCTGTTCTTTAGTCATTTTTCCAAAAAAGTCGTGTATAAAATCTGGGTTTGAATAATGTTCATACCCTTCAATCAGGCAAATCCATTTCTTTTTTTCAGATTCTACATCACCTTTTTTTTCAGCTACCTTAAAGTAAGTAGAAGTGGGTATGTTTCTCTTGAATGGGCTTTCATCTTTTATCATGCTTTTCAAAGCCATCTTACCAAATATATAACCAAGTATTTCCCGTTTATATATTGGTCTATTTTTGCCTTGTATCCATTCTTCCCATATTATAGAATGTTTCAGCATTTGGTAAACAGTCATTTTGCCCCACTGAGCAGTGCTTTGGTCATTAATCGTTTTGATCCTATTAATCAATTCAGTCCTGTTTATTTCGTCAAAAATTGATCTCATAAATTATTTTTTAGATGATTCAAAATTGCTTTTGGGCTGTAATGAAAACCAATTGCCTGAATCATCCTTGAACTGGGCTTCTATTCCATAAAATTCTTCTTTAGGAGCTTTCGTAAATTCAACACCTTTCGCTTTTAGTTCTTCATAGGTTGCATAAATATCAGTGCATTCAAAAACGCCACTTCCAAATTTTCCATTTTTCACTAAGTCTATGATTGTTTTGGCAGTTTCTTCCGGAAACATTTTGCCAACTGTTATGGGAAATAAGGTGATTTCTAAATTCGGTTGTTCAGGTGGAGAAACAGTAAGCCATCGGGTATCTTTACCCATTGGTAAATCATCTACAACTTTAAAACCCAATTTGTTAATGTAAAAGTCATAGGCACTGTCCTGATTAAGTACATAGATAGTGGTATGCGACAACCTTGTAATCATAACTGTTTTTTTAATTTTTAATTAATGATACAAAGTAAGTCAATGGATCATTTACTCACTTCTCCAAAATTGCTATTTTCTGCCCAACCGTTGTTGTCAATAAAACAACCTGGAACAAATTTTAATGGGGTTTTAGCAATGGCGGCTTGTCTTTGCTGATGTTGCCCTAAATAAGCAGATGGAGTTAAGCCAATTGTACGTTTAAAAAGTCCGCTAAAAGAACTTATGCTTTCAAAGCCAACAGAAAAACAGACATCCGATACAGGATTGCCAGCTTTTAATAAATTTTTCGCTTTGTCAATACGTACAAAAATCAAATACTGATGCGGCGTTTTGCCATAGGTTTTTTTAAAGAGACGGATGAAATGAAATTTAGAAAAATAGGCTTCATCTGATATATTACTGACATCCATACTTTGGGAATAATTATTATCGATGTAAAGCTTAGCCTGCACAATTCTTCTGTATAAGTACACTTTTTGATATTGCTCTGCAGGCATTTTTGTCTATTTGTCTTTTGTTTCAGTGTTCCCCTATGCTAAAGTCTGGCAGGTAGGGAAGTGCAATTCCATTTGCTTAAGCTGCTACTTTGCTCTTTAATAAAGATAAAAATAAATTCCGATGCTGATCAATACCTGCAAGGCAATTACGGTCATTTAATAGATTACTGATTATTGAATTGTTTAAATGCTACACATCTTACCTGAGAGTGATTGCAAATCGAAATTTCTACTTTTGCGCTACTATCAAACTTTAGTATTACATTCAGCAGGCAGAGTTCTAAATCATGGAAATAAAGACATTTCTCCCATCTGATATTTTAAAACCTTACGTAAAGTGCTATTGGATTTATACAGTCGATAAGGAAAACTCCACCGAGGTTCTGTATCCAGGCGGTTACATAGAAATTGCCATAAATATCGCGAGCGGAAATCTCACAACAATAATAAATGACCGCCGCATAGGAATGCCAAATATTGAGGTGCTTGGACAACTCACTTCACCAGCGAAGGTAGTGGCCACTACAGGAATTACTTTATTGGTAACCCGATTTTATCCCTATACCGCTTCAGTTTTCTTTCCAAATCAAGTATCAGACTTTACAAATGATTCGATAGACCTGAATGACGTTTTTAGTAGCGAGGCCATCGGGCTTTATAATCGAATGATGCAACAA
Organism: Chitinophagaceae bacterium; assembly: GCA_014379345.1. GTDB lineage: Bacteria > Bacteroidota > Bacteroidia > Chitinophagales > Chitinophagaceae > Flavitalea. The sequence goes on along the minus strand of JACMLY010000149.1, from coordinate 1,501 downwards.
GATTCTATAACGGATAAAATTGATGTTCTGGAATTTTTTTTGATTCAAAAATTGAGAATTAATGAGAAGAAGTTAGAGAAACTTAAACTTGTTAACAATATATGTGATCGAATAGACAATGACTGCGAACTTTTCAAGATAGAAAATGTAGCATCATACTACGGATTTTCGGAACGTTTCATTCAGAAATTGTTTCTTGATTTTATAGGCATAACACCTAAAAGTTTCTTTAATATCCGAAGATTCCGGAAAAGCCTTCAGCTCGTTCAATCATCGTTCCACTCTCTTACCTCGATTGCGTATGAGTGTGGTTACTACGATCAGTCTCACTTCATAAAGGAATTCAAAACATTTTCCGGCGTTACACCTTCCCATTTTCGGCACACCCCAATTGAAGAGTGACAGGTAAAAATTACGTTGTTCGCTTTTTTACAATTATAAGATTATACGTAGTATTTTCTTTGTAAAAATTAAATTTCTATGAAAAGTAGCAAAAGTATTTTTAGTATTTCCTTATTGGCAGTATCATTTTTATTTTATAATTGTAACGCCCAACAAGTAACGGCGAACGCAAACTTAGAAGAAGCAAAAGTGGCGATTGCAAAAAGCAACAGTATTTATTTTCAGGCTTTTGTAAAAGGAGATTCCTCCCTATTTATTGACCGTTATGCTAAGGATTGCTGCATTATGCCGCCAAATACACCTGCCATGTGCAGCGTAAATTCTCCCCTTGAATTCTTCAGGATAGCGTATATACAAATGGGCTTACGAAATGGGAACTTTATTACAACTGATGTATTTGGGAATGGTGAAGAATTTGTTACAGAAATGGGATTGTTTCAGTTATTTGATTCGGGGAATGTGATGATTGATAACGGTAAATATCTTGTTCTTTGGAAGAAGACAGCAAATGAATGGAAAATGTTCAGAGATTCTTTCAGTAGCAACAATCCTGCAAAAGGAGATAAATAGCCGTAGTCAGCGAATTCTGCAGAACCGCCAACCTTTCAATTTAACTGAATACCTCGATAAATTTTGTTTAATGTTCAGCCACAACTGCGGAATAATCTATAAACATTTCAATTTATATGAGATTAGTTGAGCAAATCTGTACTCATTCATATCCAGTAAATGAAACGGAATTTATCGATACATTTTCGCTATAAATTCCTCATGAGCTTGCAATTTACTAATGAAACGCTCATTTTCTTCAAATTTGAAATATCCGCATACATCAATGAAACTGCTGTGTGATGAATGCTGGCACAGGATTTAGATGATAGTCGTTAAAGTTAGGTGTTTCACTATGTTACGTAAATGTTACGAGGGTTGCGTAGGTGTAAACAGCCTTCACTAATTGCGGTTCCCGGTTAAGGCCAATCCAAAACCAGATAAAGTGGAATTTTAGAAGCGTATATTCTTGGATGCATATAGGCTGCTATTTATGAACCCGCAAATAGTGCTTCGCTTAAACTACAGTTAGTTTATTTGGTCGTTTTTC
>JACMLY010000023.1 GCA_014379345.1 Chitinophagaceae bacterium | reverse complement strand
CCCCAATTGCTTTTGCCCACGGCATCATTGCTCAAACCCAAGTTATACCGAAATTTTGGAGTATTAAAGAAAGTAACCAGGCCGGAAGGAACATCTCTCAATTGATCTCCCGAAAAATTCACCCGTGCAACATACCGTTTGCCCAGTTGGTAATCAAATCCAATTCCCCAACCGATCGCTTTTACCGACTCGGTGCTATTTACCGGGTACGAATAATTTTCACTCGCAAGTGGGTTGGCAATATTTCCGCCTGGTGACGCACGGCCAACAGCAACCCTTCCAATAAAATCTTTATAAATGCTATAATAAACATAAGCATCTATCAGCAACTGGCTGGTTGGAAGCCCGCGATAACCGACTTCGTACGAATTAACTGTTTCAGGTTCAAGTGATTTGAATTGTGCTTGTTGCAAGAGCGCTGGGTTTGGAGTACCTGCGGCAATTGAATTACGAAATGCGCCTATGCTTTCGGCTGTATAAACAGGGTTTGTAGTAAAATTAAAAAATGTCTGGAATGAAGGCAGTCCGCCGATGAGCCGGGTTCCCGGTGTATTCAGGTTGATGTATTGATCCTGGGTTGAAGGAAAACGATAAGCTGTTTGATAAGAGACACGAATATTATTATCCTTTGCAACCTTTACCAATGCAGTTATACGCGGTGTAAAACGGCCATCGAAGTTTTTGCTTTTATCATACCGTCCCGAAGCTGTGAGTTTCAAAACATCGTTGAATAATCTTTTTTGCAATTGCAGGTAGCCGCCATATTCATAAATTTTGATCGGTCCCGCTGTGTCGGCAAAAATGGTTCCTTTTGAATCCAGTTTATAACTGCGGTAGTTACCACCGATCAGCACCTCGATCACTTTGAAATATTCTGTCAGGTTCCATTGACCCTCGTAATGGTATAAGCTTGATTTATCTGCAAACTTCGCCCCACCCTGTTTAATGTCTGTATTAATTGCTGTATTGAATGCACTTATAAATCCGGCTGAACCGGGCACCAGGCGTCCTGTTTCTGCAGCGGATCTTGCGGCCGCATGAGCGGCAGCATCAGGTGCACCGGCCAAACGGTTACCAGAATAAGTTCCGGTATATTGTTGAAACCAAAGCTGATTCGGCTTCCATGAATTGTTTATCGCTAATGCCGCAGTAGTGGCTGTATATGAATCACCGGAATTTTCCTGAGTGGTGTATGCCCGAAGGAACCAGGTCTTTCCTTTTACTTCTGCTTTGTATTGGCCTAATTTAAAATTCTTAAGTGCATATCTGTCTGCTCCTGTATAAACAGTTGTTCCGGCTCCCCAGTACAGGAGTAAAGAAGCTTCAATATCGTTTGTTATTTTATAGTAAGCACCGGCATTTAATTTTACGGCGTAAGCATTATAATCAACAAGATCTATTTCATCGTATCCTGTACGACTTACCAATTGGCCCCCAAAAAAATTATTTCCCAATCCAAGATAAAACGGGCGAAGTTGGGTGAGGCCGGCAATAAGTGGTTGCAGTGGCGGAACGTTTGGCAAACTGTTCGGATTCACAAAAGCCGCAGTGATCTCAGCCTGCGTAGGAGCTCTGCCATAAAACCCTGTTAAACCCTGTACAATCGATGGAAGGTTCTGTGCAACGGCTACCTGGGCAAAGGCATTCATGCTTGCGCTGGCTTCATCTCCATATACATTGATACCATCGTAATTATTATCGGTTTGGCGGTCACCTGCTTTTACCGAACTCAATACATTGTTACGTGCCAGGTTTCTTGTATCACTCGCCTGCCAGTCCTTTGCTGAAATAAATTGACCTCCGAGCTTGATGGCAAATTTTTCACTTATTTTTTGGCCCCATCGCACTGTCCAGTCATAATAAGGAGCACGGCTTCGTTGACTTCCGTCTGTATGCATCATTCCCTGTTTTACCTGGAAACTTAAACCCTGGTATTTAAAAGGATTTTTGCTGGTCATTAATAATGTTCCATTCATACCCCCTGAACCATACAAAGCCGAGGAAGCTCCCTGCAGCAATTCAACATTGTCAATATCAAGTTCAGTGGGGCCAACAATAATGCCTACAGAAAAATTTAAAGCAGGAGCCTGGTTATCCATGCCATCTACCAGCTGGTTAAACCGAAGGTTTCCGCTACCATTAAAACCCCGTGTACTAAGCGTATTGAAGGTTAAACTGGAAGTAGTCATATCCACGCCTTTGAAATTAGCAAGACCCTGATAAAAACTGGGTGCTGCGGACTGACGGATCATGGCTGCTCCCATACGTTCGATAGATACCGGCGATTCAAGGATCCGCTCCGGAACCCGGCTCGCTGATATAACCACTTCAACACCTAAAGTTGAAGAAGGTGCAAAGTCTACACTGACGGGAGCGCTTGCATCACTAACCGAAATTTCCTGTAGTTCAAAACCGATTGATGTGAATATGAGTGTAAGAGGTAATTTCTGGTCCGTGGTGATCCTGAAATTGCCTTTTTCATCTGTAAAAGTGCCGGCATTGGTTCCTCTGATAGTAACTGAAACGGCAGGTACAACATCCTTATTCGTACTGTTTCGAACATTGCCGGTTATGGTGCTGGTTTGGGCTAACGCAGCGGTCGTTATAATGTTCACTAATAACAAAACTGCCAGCAATCGCAGGGGCCTTCTCATATGGATCGTTTTAGTTCAAAAGCAAAATACACATTGTAATCTTTACCCGAAAATTTAATTTTTTAATAATGTCCTTGTATTGTGTTGATATCTCACACTACATATTTACTAAAACTTCGATAGCTGCATGTATATTCGGCGCATGAAACAACTGCAGTTTCCACAACAAACAAATTTTTACAAAGGCAAGGTTCGCGACGTATATACGATCGCCGATGAATACATTGTCATGATCGCATCCGACCGCATTTCTGCTTTTGACGTTATTTTACCAAGTACAATTCCTTATAAAGGACAAGTGTTGAACCAGATCGCAGCTTATATGTTGGGAGTAACAAAAGATATTTGTCCTAACTGGTTACTGGCTATCCCCGCACCAACAATATCGGTGGGAAAAAAATGTACACCCTTTAAAATTGAAATGGTTGTTCGTGGCAATCTTACAGGTCATGCGTGGAGAACGTATGCAGAAGGCAAAAGGATATTGTGTGGGGTGCAGTTACCTGAAGGAATGAAAGAGAACGACTTTTTCTTTTCTCCTATCATAACGCCTTCCACCAAGGCCGATGAAGGACACGACGAGGATATTTCTAAAGATGAAATTATCAGCAAAGGACTGGCTACGAAAGAAGACTGGAATATTCTTGAAAAATATGCATTAGCTCTGTTTCAACGGGGCAAGGAAATTGCCGCAAAAAGAGAATTGATCCTGGTTGATACAAAATATGAATTTGGAAAAATCGGCAACGAAATTTATTTGATGGATGAAGTGCATACACCCGATTCTTCGAGGTATTTTTTTAAGGATGGGTTTGAAGAACGCCAATCCTCCGGAGAAAGACAAAAACAATTAAGCAAAGAGTTTGTACGCGAATGGCTGATCGAAAACAATTTCATGGGCAAACAAGAACAAACCGTGCCGGCAATGAGTGATGAATGGGTACAAACCATTTCACGACGCTACATTGAATTGTACGAAAAAGTGATAGGCGAATCTTTTAAACCGGAACCACTTTCAGAAGAGGAAATTTATAAGAGGACAGTTAGTGCAATTGATAAATTGAAAGGATAGAAACACGAATGCTTTTTTGTCACGAATTACAAGGAATTGAATTCGTGATAATTTGTGTCGAAAAAATCGGTGATATTCACATATACCCCAAAATCTTCAGCATACTTTGAGCAGTCTGTTCCTTTGCATAAACCCAATCTACCAGTTTACCGTTTTTATCATGGCCAACAATGATATGTTTGGGAGATGGGATTAAGCAGTGTTTGATTCCTCCATAACCACTGATCTGATCCTGGTAGGCGCCAGTATGAAAAAAGCCGACATATAAGGGATCGCCGTTTAATATTTTGGGAAGGAACACTTCGTTCACATGTTCTTCTGAATCGTAGTAATCATGACTATCACAGGTGATGCCTCCCAACACTACGCGTTGATATTCCTGATCCCATTTATTAACCGGTAGCAACAGGAATTTTTCTCCTATGCCCCAGGTATCAGGTAAGGTTGTAATGAACGAAGAATCGATCATGTACCAGCACTCACGGTCGTTCTGCATTTTTTCGCCGATCACGCTGTAAATGTGAGCCATGCTTTCCCCCACCGTATAACTTCCAAACTCCGTAAAAATATTGGGCATCTGAACATTGTTCTTCTTGCAGGCTTTTTTGATATTGCCCACAATTTCATTGATCATGAATTGGTAATCGTATTCAAAACCCAATGAATGTTTAATAGGAAATCCACCGCCTATATTGATCGAATCCAATTCAGGACAAATCTTTTTTAACTGGCAATACAGGTTAATGATCTTGTTCAGTTCACTCCAGTAATAAATATCATCCTTGATCCCTTTGTTTAAAAAAATATGAAGCATTTTGAGTTGGAAGCGGTCCTCATTGCCTTCAATTTTATCGACATAAAATTCCAGGATATCTCTGGCCCTGAAGCCGAGTCGTGATGTATAAAAGGGAAATGTCGGCTCTTCTTCTGCAGCCACGCGGATGCCCAGCTTAAAAGGAACCTTTACTGATTTTTTATATTGTTGCAGTTCTTCTTTATTGTCGAGAACAGGGATCACATTCTTAAATCCTGTGTTTAGCAAATTTGCAATGCGGGTGGTATATGATTTTTGTTTGTAACCGTTGCAAACAATGTAAATGTCTTTATTGATCTTTTTCTTAGCGTATAGTTTCTTTATAATCTCAATATCGTAAGCGTAAGATGTTTCGAGATGAATATCATGTTTCAAAGCTTCTTCAACGATAAAGGAGAAATGAGAGCTTTTTGTACAATAGCAATAGTGGTATTCTCCTTCATACCTATGCTTCTTAATGGCATTGGCAAACATTTTTTTTGCCTTTTTGATCTGCATGCCTATTTTGGGTAGATAGGTGAGCTTCATAGGCGTACCATACTTCGCAATTAATGCTTTCAGGTCGATCCCGTTAAAATAGAGATTGCCTTCTTTCGTATCGAAACCTTCTTGTGGAAAATTGAAAGTTTGCTTCACCAGATCGGTGTACGAATTGTTCATGTATTCGTTAGATGGGCTGATGGCTTTAAATTTAATGGGTTAGAAACAATTGCTTTTTCATCTTTCAGAAGTCGAGCTTATTAAAACGGATACAAATGTAATTTTTTGAACAAATAAAAATTAAAAACCGGATGTAAAAATTTTACATCCGGTTCAGCGTAAAAGCGAACCTTGAAGGTTTATGATGGATGACCTCAATTCAAAGGGCTCAAATAACCTACACGGTTTTATTATCATTTAACTGAGGCTATCAGTTGTTTGAAAGTTTCAGGTTCATTCATGGCAAGATCTGCAAGTATTTTCCGATCAAGCCCGATTCCCTTTTCATTTAACAGGTGAATGAACTGCGAATAAGTAAGACCTTCTTCACGAACTGCCGCATTGATACGCGCAATCCACAAAGCACGGTATTCTCTTTTTTTCAGTTTGCGACCTACGTATTTATAGGTCAAACCTTTTTCCATAACGTTTTTCGCTACGGTATATACGTTTTTACGTTTGCCATAAAATCCTTTCGCGGCTTTTAAAATTCTTTTTCTGCGTGCCCTGGATGCTACGGCGTTTACTGAACGTGGCATATTTAAATAATTTTAAATGTTAGAAGAACGATGTATGAAGTAGCGTTACTTCAGACGCAATAAACGTTTAACAAAATCAAGATTCGATTTATGAACCGTTCCGTCTTTGTTAAGGGCACGCTTACGTTTCTTCGATTTTTTAGTGAGAATGTGACGTTTGAAAGATTTCTGATGAGTGATCTTACCCGTGCCGGTTACCTTAAACCTTTTTTTGGCACTTGAATTCGTTTTTACCTTTGGCATTAAAAACCTGTTTACTGTTACACCCTGCTGGCGTTCCGCACTGGCGGACTCTTTTGGAGCCTTGTGGGTAATAGAGCTTTTATTATCGCAAAAAACTCAAATGGGTCGCAAAGGTAATAAAATGCAAGTGAATATTAGCAGTCTGAAAAATTGAAATTAAAAGAATCCAGGGGTTTGTGCATAATCTGCGTTACGCGTATCATACTTTGCGAAGAACCCTGTAATTTCATCCCGCTAAGACCAAATTAATAACTGTTATTAAGCGTGCTCTGCCATATGGAAAAATTAATTAGATCGTTTGCTATTTCATTGATTCTGTGCTCTCTGTTCGCTTGTAGTACACGTTCGGGAAAACCCCGGCTACTCGTTTTCTCAAAAACATCCGGTTTCAGGCATACTTCCATCACGGCCGGGAAGACCGCGCTAATTAAGCTCGGGCAGGAAAATGGTTTTACCGTTGACACCACTGAGGATGCCGGCTATTTTACCGAGGACAGCCTGAAAAACTACTCTGCCGTAATTTTCCTAAATACAACAATGGACGTGCTGAACAATTACCAGGAAACGGATTTTGAACGATATATCCAGGCAGGCGGGGGATTTGTCGGTATACATTCCGCAACCGATACCGAATACGATTGGGGATGGTACGCCAGACTGGTGGGCGCTAATTTTTCAAACCATCCCAAACCCCAGCAGGCCAGTTTAAATGTGTTGGATCAAACACATATATCCACCAAGCATCTGCCAAAGCAATGGAGCCGCATGGATGAATGGTATAATTTTAAAAACCTGAATAAAGATGTAAAAGTGCTGATGACGCTTGATGAAAAAAGCTACGAGGGTGGAAAGAATGGCGACAATCATCCAATGGCCTGGTACCACGAGTATGATGGTGGAAGGGCATTTTACACCGGACTTGGACATACAGACGAATCATATGTTGAAGAAAATTTCTTAAAACATCTTTTGGGCGGAATTCAATATGCGATCGGGGATAATAAAGAACTGGATTATGGAAATGTAAAAACAGCCAGGGTTCCTGATGAAGATCGCTTTACGAAAACCCATCTGGCTGTCGGCCAGTTTTTCGAGCCTACTGAGTTAACAGTACTTCCCAATCTTGATATATTGATCACCCAGCGCCGGGGTGAGATTCTATTGTATAAAAAGGGCGATTCGGTAATGAAACAAGCCGGATTTCTGAATGTATATTGGAAAACCGATGTGAAAGGAGTGAATGCTGAAGAAGGTCTTTTAGGGATCAAGGCCGATCCCAACTTTGCTAAAAATCATTATGTATATGCTTTTTACAGTCCTATTGATACTTCGGTGAACCGTTTATCGCGCTTCAAATTTGAAAACGATAAAATAGATCTGAAATCCGAAAAAATAATCCTGCAATTTTATTCTCAACGCGAAATTTGTTGTCATACCGGTGGATCAGTTGCGTTTGGTGGCGATGGATTGTTGTATTTATCAACCGGCGATAACTCTACCCCTTTCAATGAACCTAAGCAGTCGTATACCAATCAGGGTTTTGCGCCACTCGACGACCGGCCTGGCCATGAGCAATACGATGCCCGCAGAAGCGCAGGCAATCCAAATGATCTGCGTGGCAAAGTTTTGCGGATCAGGATAAAAGAGGATGGTAGTTATGAAATACCAGATGGCAATTTATATCCCAAGAACCAACAGGGAACAAAGCCCGAGATTTATGTGCAGGGCACACGTAATCCATATCGCATCTCTGTTGATCAGAAAAATGGATTTTTATATTGGGGCGAAGTTGGTCCCGACGCCAATAATGACAGCATGAATACGCGTGGCCCCAGGGGTTATGATGAAGTAAATCAGGCGCGCAAGGCAGGATTTTTCGGATGGCCATTGTTCGTTGGTGACAATTATGCCTACCGCGCATACGATTATGATGCCGGTAGTTCCGGAAATTTGTATGATCCTGCCAAACCCATTAATAACTCGAGGAACAATACCGGCTTGCAGCAGTTGCCGCCGGCACAACCTGCTTTTATCTGGTATCCTTATGCGGAGTCTTCCCAATTTCCGCAGGTAGGCACAGGTGGTCGCAATGCCATGGCCGGGCCGGTTTATTACACTGATATGTTTCCCAAAGAGACCCGATTACCGGATTTCTATAATAATAAATTATTTATTTACGATTGGATCCGTGGTTGGATCAAGGCAGTAACGCTTCAGCCGAATGGTGATTTTGAAAAGATGGAACCATTTATGGCGGGCACTAAATTCAATGCTTTGATTGATATGGAGGTTGGTCCCGACGGAAAATTATACTTACTTGAATACGGCAATGGATGGTTCAGTAAAAATCCGGATGCAGCCTTATCGCGGATCGATTACAATCCCGGTAACCGCGCACCGAAAATCGAAAGCATTGTGGTAGATAAAACATCCGGCTCTCTTCCGTTTAAAATAATCGCAACGGTCAATGCGAAGGATCCGGAGAACAGTAAACTGGCCTATACATGGGATTTAGGCAACGGGGTAAAAAAGGAAACGACAGAACCGAAGTTGGAGTATACATTTGACAAGGCAGGTGATTATGCAATTGCCGTTGAAGTTGCGGATGAAGAAAAACTCGCATTAAAAAGCGGAGTGATCAATGTATACGCGGGTAATGAAGCGCCTGTTGTGAACATTGCGGTTAAAGGAAACAAATCGTTTTATTTTCCCGGTAAGCCCGTTGAATATGCCATAAACGTGCAGGATTCCAATGATACAGCATCGGTAAAGGATATGACTACTCTTTTTGTTTCTGCAGATTATATTGAAGGCCGTGATATGGCTGCCGCATCCCAGGGCCACCAGGTAATGACCGAAGCAATGATCGGCAAGAATATTATGCTGTCATTAGATTGCAAGTCCTGTCACCAGATTGATCAAAAATCCATCGGCCCATCTTATACGGATGTTGCAAAAAAATATGAGAAGGATCCAAATGCGGTTTCTTACCTCGTGAATAAGATCATTAAAGGCGGTAGCGGAGTTTGGGGTGAAGTAGCCATGGCTGCGCATCCCAACCTGAGTGAGTCCGATGCAAAACAAATTGTGTCATGGATACAGTCACTTACCGGTTCCGGGCAAACGCAGAAATCATTGCCCGCGACAGGTTCTCTTGCAGCCACTCTGAATAAACCGATTCAGGACAATGGCGTTCTTTATATTTCGGCGAGTTACACCGATAAAGGTGGAAACAATATTAAACCGCTTACAGGTAATACCCGCATCACTTTACGTAATAATAAATTGAATCCCGCCCGGATCAGGACTCTCAAAAATGTGAAGAATGAGAATTTTGAAGGAAAAAGACATCTTTTAATTCCGAAAGGAAATGGCTGGTTTGCTATCGATAGCATCGATCTCTCCGGTATAAACGGGGTTGATCTTATGGTCACCAGCCAGGCACCGCTGCAGTTTGGGTATACGTTTGAAGTGCGTCTCGATGCACCAGACGGAAATAAGATTGGTGAGCTGGTGTTGCCGGTTAGCAACGCGACAGCCGGCAGACAGGAAAAACTCTTTACAATAAACTGGCCGGCGTTAGGTGATGGAAAATTCCACAACCTTTATTTTGTAAGTAAACTAAATGATCCGAAGGAAAAAGCCAATGTTGGCATTCAGTGGTTAGAATTAAAATCTAAATAATCATGCTTGGTACCCTGCCTGCCGGGCAGGCAGGCTCAGAATGACAGGTTGGGGGTGTTTTTCATCTGCTTTTTTCATCAGCCTTTTTATCTGTTATCCTCTCTTTTTTTATCTGTCATCCCGAGCCTGCCTGCCGGGCAGGCTCGGGATGACAGGTTGGGGATGTTTATGGTTTGTGTATGCTTTGTATTCTTCTTCTCGAATAAAAATAATTTACCAGTAATACAACAATCAATATTACCAATCCAAAAAATTCCCTGGTGGCTTCGATCCAGGGCTTTTTCGCTTTCATTTCGTGAGCGATATTTTCTGCCTGGTGTTCACGCATCCAATCCAGCATACCATCTTTACTAAAAAATAAATAGGCCGCGTAAAATGCATATATCACTATTCCGAATAAATAAAGTTTCGGATAAATTTTTTGCCTGAAGGCCAGGCAGCATAGTGCTGCAACATAGAGATAAATAGGTATCCACAAATATGGATCCGGATCATTGTATTGCAACGCTGCGAAAAGGATGAACAACACGCAAAAAATCAAATTGAAGATCTTCATAGTCATACTATTCCGGTCCGAGTTCTTTTAGAAGCTTTTTAGATAATTTTTTCTTTACAAGTGCATAGGATTTCCGAATATATTCTTCCCATTGTTTTTTTGTAAGCCTGCTCATATCCTGTACCATCACCCATTTTGCCCGTGCCATATAGGGTGCCGGAATAAAACCTTCAGAGGTAGACAATTCTTCGAACGCTTCATCGGGTACTTTAAATGCGATTTTTTGCGGTTGGTCAAGCCCGGCAACACAAAACATTTTTCCTGCTACTAAAAAGCAAAGATCATTGCCCCACTTAATGTCTTCTGACGTGCCTGGCAGCGACAAACATAATTTTCTGAGCCAATCAATATCCATAACTGTGTGAATTCATTTTGAAATTAAATGATATTTCTTACAAATTCATAGTTTCAAAGAGGTATGAAGCACGAAGCACGAAGTACGAAGTGCGATGTACGAAGTACGATGTATGTGCGACGAATTGTTTGACAAACTAGTGCTAATAATCCGTGCTAATCCGTGTCAAAAAAAAGCCTGCAAAGCAGGCTCTATATAGTAGTGGAAAATCTGATTGCCTTAGGCAGGTTTTTTCTTCTGGCTTTTCGGAGCGAAGATCATTAACATCCTCTTTCCTTCCATCTTAGGAAGTGCTTCCGGCTGACCAACCTCAACGAGCCTTTCGGCAAATTTTAGTAAAAGAAGCTCGCCTCTTTCTTTAAACATTATCGCTCTTCCTTTAAACTGCACATACGCCTTTACTTTATTTCCTTCCTTCAAAAAATTCTCAGCATGCTTTGCCTTAAAATCAAAATCATGATCGTCTGTGCCCGGAGTAAATCGAATTTCTTTCACTTCAGCCGATTTACTCTTGGCCTTCATTTCTTTTTCTTTCTTCTTCTTTTCGTAAAGAAATTTATTATAATCAATGATCTTACATACCGGGGGATCGGCTTGCGGAGAAATTTCAACCAGGTCCAGTTCCTGCTCCTGGGCCATTCGCAATGCATCTTGTATGGGATAAACACCAACTTCAACATTGTCGCCAACCAATCGTACCTGAGGTACTCTTATCATCTGGTTGGTACGGTGTTCCTGTTGTTGTTCTTTTCTAAAGCGGGGATTAAAATTACCTCTTGGTTGTCTTGGTGGAAATGCCATTTACAATTTTTATATGAACAATAGATTTTTGTTTATTTCACGCATCCCGGGGCAGCCGTTAGACGTGAAAAGTGAAAATGAATGCGATGTTTCTCACGTATGAAGTGCCACGCTCATCGACTACTCAGCTGTTCTTTCTTTTATTTCAATGTTTATCTCATTTATAAAATCATCAACTGTCTTTGCTCCCAGGTCACCTCTTCCCTGTCTCCTTACTGCTACTTTATTTTCAGTCATCTCCTTCTCTCCCACTACCAACATGTAAGGAACTCTTGAGAGCTCTGTATCACGGATCTTTTTACCGATCTTTTCCTGCCTGTCGTCCACCTCGGCACGAATATCATAATTTTTCAGCTTCTGTAAAATACTTTGTGCATAATCCAGGAACTTATCGCTGATGGGCAAAATTTTGACCTGCAGGGGCGACAGCCACACCGGCAATTTGCCGGCATAATGTTCAAGCAAAAAGCCAATAAAGCGCTCATGGGTTCCCAGCGGGGCCCGATGAATGATCAGGGGGGTATCCGATTGATTATCGGCTGTTGTGTATTGCAGCTTGAAGCTTCTTCCCTGCGAGAAATCAACCTGGTTGGTGGCCAGGGTAAACTCTCTTCCGATGACACTATAGATCTGTACATCGATCTTCGGTCCATAAAATGCGGCCTCATCCTGTACTTCCATGTAAGGGATTTCGGATGATATCAAAACCTGGCGAACCATTTCTTCCGTCTCTTTCCACAATTCGGGTTCATTGACGTATTTCTGACCCAGTTTTTCCGGTGAATGCAAACTCAAACGCATGACATATTTATCGATCCCGAATATTTTAAAATACTTAATGTACATCTCGTTCACAGCCCTGAATTCAGCTTCAAACTGTTCCTTGGTACAATAGATATGCGCGTCATTCATATGAAGGCATCGTACTCGCATCAGTCCAAAAAGTTCTCCGCTTTGCTCATAGCGATAAACAGTACCGTATTCCGCGATCCGGTAAGGAAGGTCGCGGTAACTTTTAGGTTCCGCCGCAAAAATTTTATGGTGATGCGGACAGTTCATCGATTTCAGGTAATACTTTTCACCTTCCAATTCCATGGGTGGATACATGCTTTCTGCATAATAAGGAAGGTGGCCACTGGTCAGGTACATGCTTTCTTTGGCGATATGTGGGGTGATAACCCGTTTGTATCCTGCTGCATGTTCAGTTTCCTTCGCAAGGTTTTCCAATTCTTCAATGATGATGGTACCATTTGGCAACCACATAATGAGCCCCGGACCAACATCATCATCCATTGTATAAATACCCAGTTCTTTTCCGAGCTTACGATGATCGCGTTTTTTCGCTTCTTCCAATAAAAGAAGGTATTCATCAAGTTCTTTTTGGGAGGGAAATGTAACACCGTAAACCCGGGTTAACATTTTATTTTTTTCATCATTCTTCCAATAAGCGCCCGCTATGTTGGTTAGCTTGATTGCTTTAATAAAGCCTGTGTGTGGTATATGAGGTCCACGGCAGAGGTCAGTAAAATTTCCCTGTGAATAAAAAGTAATTTCTCCGTCCTGCAGACCTTGCAACAGATCAAGTTTGTACTCATCTCCTTTCCCGGAGAAATATTGCAGGGCTTCAGCTTTGGGAATTTCTTTCCGGATATAGTTACTACCGGATTTGGCGAGCTCATTCATTTTTTTTTCCAGCTTACGCAAGTCTTCTTCTGAAATTTTGGTGCCGCCCAAATCCATATCATAATAAAATCCCTTCTCACCTTCTTTGGTTAAAGCTGGCCCTACCCAGAATTTTACGCCAGGGAAAAGAGATTCCACTGCCTCTGCCATTAAATGCGCAGAAGAATGCCAGAAAGTTGTTTTACCATCCTTATCATCCCAGGTCAATAATTTCAGTGCAGCGTCTTTTTTGATCGGACGTGTTGCGTCCCAAACCTGCCCATTGACATTTGCTGCCAGAACTTTTCTTGCAAGCCCTTCGCTGATCGATTTTGCTATTTCCAGTGCTGTAATTCCAGGTGCATATTCACGAACTGCACCATCCGGTAAAGTGATTTTGATCATCGTTTAATTCCTGGTTTCATATTGAGTTGAAATTTGCATTATGCAGGCTGCATGATTGGATGGAAATAAAAATAAAGCAGGTTCAATTTATAACCCGTTTCACATAACCAGCGCATATAGCGAATCTCAAAAAGAGTGCAAATTTAACGAAGAATTTGCAGACGGCACCTTACGATATTTATCGTAAGACAAAGGGAATTTCCTAATTTGCCAGTATCAACAGGGTTTGATGATAAAATTTATACTTTTTCTTTTTTGTTTTTGCAGTGTTTCGGCCATGGGCCAGGATGTTACCGGGATATGGCGTGGTCATTTCCGTTCGGTAGGTAACCGTACATTCGAACTTCTTTTTGGGGAGGAAGACCGTTATAAAGTTGAAATACAGCTTGATCAGCGGAGCAAGCAATTTAATGGCGTCACCTATTCTTATAAGACCACTGTTTTTTATGGCAAGGCTACGTGTTCAGGCGCTGTGAACATTAAAACAAAAAAAGTAATTATTGAAGAATTAAAAATAGTTGAATTAAGGATAGCTGGTGGTTCTGCCTGCATCATGACCTACTTTCTGCAATACTCCAAATCGGGAGATGAAGAATTTTTAGAAGGAACGTATACCAGTATAAATACAAGCGATTCTTCAAATTGTGGAAGAGGAACTGTTTTTCTGCGCAAAGTAGTTACGTCGGATTTTTATAAGGAACCCTTTCTGGTAAAGCGTGAGAAGGAGAAAGCTGCGATAAAGAAGGCTCCGGTAATTGCGAAGAATAATAATAAGCCTGCCTCTTCAACGACCCGCGCCAACACGGTAAAAAAGCCCGTTACACCGGCTGTCACTTCCAAGCCCACCAATAAACCTTCCGCAACGCCATCAAACAGTACAGCAAAAAAAACAATACCGCCAAAAACAATTCCTCCAAAAACAACTTCAACACCGAAACCAACTGTTAAAAAACTTCCTTCAACCGATCCAAATAAAACGAATACAGTTAAGGTTGTTCCTCTTGATTCAATCAAAAAAATAGAAAAAAGGCTGGTTATTACTCCCAAAGTGATGCTGACGCGGGAGAACGAGTTGGTAAAGACCATTGCAACCGGTTCCACTGAAATTACCATCAATTTGTATGACAACGGAACGATAGATAATGATACAGTATCTGTTTATCTTGATAAGAAATTAGTAGTAACAAAACAACGCCTTACCGAAAAACCGATCAGTATAAAATTCGAGCTCGATGAAAATAATATGTTTCATGAGTTGGTTATGGTAGCTGAAAACCTGGGAGAAATTCCACCCAATACTTCATTGATGGTGGTGAAAGCGGGGGCTAAACAATACGAAGTGAGAATTACTTCTAACGAGCAAAAAAATGCGGTTGTCATATTCAAGTATGAAAAAGGACAATAATTGCATTCGATATCCGAAAAATTATTGATGAATGAATGCAATTGTATCGACTGCAATCATGCGATCCATTGAATACCGTCCAAATAAATTTTATTTCATAAGCAAAAGAAGTTGGTAATTTCCATCAAATTCTATTATGCGCCTTCTTTTTTTTGTAATGCTGGTGTATTGCTCTGCTACTGCAGCAGCGCAAAATCTTACCGGCATCTGGCGGGGTACACGTACGCAAAACCCCGGCGGCTGTTTTCCTGAATATTCCCTTGAATTGCAAATTACTTATGCAGGCAATTCAATCATGGGCAGGGCGTATAATTTTTATGATAAAGACAGGTTCACCAAAATAAATTTTTCAGGTCGGTACAATCCGCAGACAAAGCGCATGGTGATCATTGAGAGCGCCGTATTGCAGTACAATATCCCCTCCTATTGTATTCCATGCATTAAAACATATGATCTTTCATGGACGCAAAGCGGTATTGAAGAAGCCTTAAGCGGAGAATGGAAGGGACATGAGATGGGAAATGCTACTGTGTGCCCGCCGGGT
This sequence comes from Chitinophagaceae bacterium, assembly GCA_014379345.1. Classification (GTDB taxonomy): domain Bacteria; phylum Bacteroidota; class Bacteroidia; order Chitinophagales; family Chitinophagaceae; genus Flavitalea. The sequence continues at coordinate 22,863 of JACMLY010000023.1, read as the reverse complement.
AAAATTTATCTAACCAGGCAAACTGAGTCTATTTTTCCTGTTGAAGTGGTGCAAAATGATTCGTTATCCCTGCTGCAAAAAACAATGAGTATTCAAAAACGTGACAAAGAAGTCGTTCAAAATCTTACAGTCGATACATCACAGATAAAAATTGAATTGTACGATAACGCTGAAATCGACGACGACACTGTTTCAGTTTTTTTAAACAATACATTATTACTTCATAGACAAAGATTAACAGATAAAGCACTTGTCTTAAATATCTCTGCATTTCCCAACACAGATTATGAGTTGATGATGTACGCTGAGAATCTCGGCCGCATTCCGCCGAACACTTCTCTAATGGTGATCACGGCCGGAAGTAAAAGGTATGAAATGCGTATTTCTTCCAACGAACAAAAAAACGCTGTTGTTCGCTTTCGCTACCAGAAGTAGGCCACGAATTGCACGAATTACCACGGATTAAATTCGTGCTAATTGGTGCAATTCGTGGCAAAATTAGAATTTAAAATTCCAGGTTATGGAAGGGATAACGGGAAACAAGGATACTTTCCTGGCTTCCACTTCTAAACTGCCGGACAGTGCATTTCCTGTTTGATCAAAATAAATAAAATAGGGATTCAGGCGGCTATACGTATTGTAAATGCTGAAAACCCAATATGTCTGCAGCCTTTTATTGGGCTTCTGCTTAGGTGTAAGTGTAGCAGAAACATCGAGCCGGTGGTATGCAGGTAAGCGGTATTGATTGATCTTGCTATATTCCTGTGTGAGTATACCATTTACAATGTAGAAGCGTTCGGGTAGTGTTGTAGCATTGCCGGTTCCATAAACAAATACCGCAGATAATTTCCATTTTTTATTTATCTCATAAATGCCCACAACGGAAAGGTCATGACGACGGTCGTATTTTGCCGGGTATTTCTCTCCGTCATTCAATCCGGCAAATTTGCGCCATGTCCATGATAAGGTATATCCCACCCAACCTGTTAATTTTCCTCTTGCCTTGTTCACAAAAAATTCTGCTCCGTAACTCCATCCCTTGCCAAAAACAAATTCTTCTTCGGGATCTTTCAGCGAGGGAGTATAGCCTTCTCCATATTCTATCTGGTTATCCATTGTTTTATAATACAATTCAACCGATGTTTCGAAGGTGTTATCATTAAAGTTCTTAAAAAATCCTGCAGCATATAACCAGCTGATCTGCGGCTGCACGCGATAAGTGCTCGGTACCCATAGATCTGTTGGTAGTGTTGAACCCGCATTTGTGACAAGATGAATGTACTGGAGATTTCGGGTTACGGATCCTTTTACAGAAGTCTCATCGTTTAATGAATATCGTAGGGTAAGTCTTGGTTCAAATCCGCCGTAGGATTTAATGGATTGCCAACGCCTGTACTTTGTACTATCGGTTTTGTTACCATTGGCATCACGCTCAAAAATAGTGTAAGGACCCAACTGGGTGAAACTGCTATAACGCAGACCTGCATGTACTTTCAGCTTCGGGCTTATTTCCCAATCATCCTGTACATACAATGCAGATTCTGCCGCGTATTTGGTGCTTTCATTATTTGGATCGAATTGCGTGTCGCCCTGGTTTCCGGTCAACACATTTGGAACGAAAGTATGATACGTGAGGAGCCCTCCAAATTTAACCCTATGTTGTGGCGACGGGTAATAATCAAAATCCAGTTTAGCATTCCAGTCACGAATACCGGACGATAACTTCAAAGAAAAATCATTCTGGGTTGCTCCAAAAGAAAAGCCGTAATCGTTGTATACGACCGTCGTATTGGCAAACAGTTTCCGGTTGAATACATGGTTCCATCGCAGTGTGGCGGTTGAATTTCCCCAGGGAATATTTGCTTTGAAAGCTCTGCGTGCGTTATTGAAAGTAAACACATCCCTTCCAAAATACCCACTCAGATACAACCGGTCTTTCTCAGAAAATTTATAATTTACCTTTGTATTGAGATCATAGAAATGATAACCGGAACCATAGAAATCACTGCTTTTCTTTACGGCCGGTTTAACAAGCACGTCAATATAGGTTCGTCTTGCAGAAATAATAAAAGAAGCTTTTTCTTTTTTGATGGGTCCCTGAATCGAGAGCCTGGACGCAATCAAGCCAATGCCTCCTTCCACTTCAAACCTCTTCATGTTCCCTTCTTTCATAGCTACATCCAGCACGGATGAAAGCCTTCCGCCATACTGGGCCGGCATACCTCCTTTGATGAGTGAAGTATTTTTAATAGCGTCGGAGTTGAATATTGAAAAAAAGCCGAACAGATGCCCCGTATTATAAACGATTGCATCATCTAGCATGATCAGATTTTGATCGGGACCTCCTCCCCTGACGTACAAACCCGTATTTCCTTCTCCCGCATTCCGTACTCCGGGTAACAGTTGCATTGTTTTGAGAATGTCTACCTCCCCGAAAATAACTGGAACGGATTTGATCTGGGTCATGGAAAGATCAATCCTGCCCATTTGTGCATTTTCCACATTGCCATCTTTACGGCGCGACGAAACAACCACTTCTTCGAGCACCGATCTTTGCAGCAAGGAAAAATTGAGAACTGTATTTTGCGAAAGGGCAATCGTTGATTGTTGCACCTTATAGCCAACAAAGGATACGTTAATGGGATAGCTTCCTTCCGGTAAAGTGATGGAGTAAAATCCGTATTGATTGCTGTTTACGCCTTTCCCCAGCCCGTTGATTGTAATACTGGCACCGATTAATGTTTCGCCCGATAAAGAGTCCCTGATATAGCCACTAAGCGTGAATTTGTTCTGGGCATCCACAAGGAATGCTCCGGACATGCATATAATGAGAAAGAGAATTTTTTTCATAGACCAGTTTCAAAAGGGTGGCTTTTGCTCACAGCCTTAATTCGTACCAAAATCCAAACTATCTTTTACTTCGCCACACTCAAGCATTTCATCGCCAAAATAAGGGTTTCTTATGACCGGTTGATTGCTCAACCAATAAGCGCCCTTATTGTTGAATGCCATAGGGCAATATTGATAGTAAATCTTTTCACCACCGTACCTGACCGTCTGCGTAAGCGTGTACAAGGCATCGCTGATCATTTCGAATTCTTTTCGCTTGGCTTCAAGGGTGCTTTCTTTGATGAGAGCATTCGCCGAACCTGAAATGGTGCCCGTAAATGTTTTGGCGGTCTCTTTAATAACGCCTGTTGAATCATCTTTAATTTCGCTGATCCGTAAACTATCCGAATACCCCAAAAGTTCTTTAGAGGCGGCATTCGCCTTTATTGTATCACTCGCCACCAATGCATCTTTCAGGTTGTAATAGGCTGTAAGAAGTTTCTGATACGACTGATTAAAGGCGCCCGAATTCTCTCCCAGCTCAATGGCCCGCGGTTTTTCGTTCTTGTTTTTACTGTCTCCCTTTCCAAAAAAGTAGTAAGCCCCGGATCCCACGGCTGCCAGTAAAAGAATAGCAATTAACACTTTCTTCATCTGTAAAACGTTTTGCCCAAAGTTAACTGATATAACGTATCCGCAATGTTTGTCATACTTTTGCGGTGCCGTTTAAAAAACGAAAACGCTTAAGAATGCTGGCAGGACTCACGAACGTAACATTTGAATTTGGCGCCAGGGTAATTGTAGAGGATGCAACCTGGCATATCCAACCCAATGAACGAATAGGACTGATCGGTTACAATGGTACCGGTAAGTCTACCTTATTAAAAGTATTTGTAGGAGAATATATCCCGTCTAAAGGCACTGTTGAAAGAAGTCGGAGCACTAGCATCGGCTACCTGCACCAGGATCTTTTAAGCTTCGATACCGAAGATTCGATTTTTGACGTGGCATTGGGCGCCTTTGAAAAAGTGCTTCAGTTAGAGAAGGAAATAGAAATATTGGGAAAGGAATTGGAAAACAGCACCGATTCCCCAGAACAGGAAAAGCTTCTACATGCCTACACCGATAAGTTGCATGAACTGGAAACGCTTGACGGGTATAATATCCACCATAAAACAGAAGAAATATTACAGGGACTGGGATTTCCCAATTCCGACCTCAAGCGTCCGTACAAAGAATTCAGCGGAGGATGGAGAATGCGGGTATTATTGGCGAAAATGATATTGCAGGCGCCCGACCTGCTGTTAATGGATGAACCGACCAACCACCTTGACCTTCCCTCTATTGAATGGCTGGAAAAATATTTACAGCATTACCAGGGGTCTGTGGTGATAGTTAGTCACGATAAGTATTTTCTCAACCGTATGGTCACAAAGATTGTTGAATTGTACCAGCAGGAACTTCATATTTACAACGGCAATTATTCTTACTACGAAACCGAAAAAGAACAGCGGGTCGAGATGCAGCAACGCGCTTTTGAAAACCAACAGGAGTTCATCAGGCAGCAGGAGCGCTTTATCGAAAGATTTAAGGCCAAGGCCAGTAAAGCAGCCGCAGCCCAGAGTGCCATGAAGCGTTTAGATAAGTTAGATCGCATTGATAATGTGGAGATTGAAAGACCTAACATAAAAATTAACTTTAAGATAGATACGGTGCCGGGACGAACACTTGTGACCCTCAAAAACATTCATAAAAGTTTCGGTGCTAACAATATAGTCGATCATGCATCCGCGGAGATCAACCGCGGGGATAAGATCGCTTTGATCGGCGCGAATGGGAAGGGTAAATCGACTTTGTTAAGGATCATCGCCGGGGTTGAGTCGTTCGAGGGAGAGAGAAAATGGGGCCATAATGTGGAAGAGAGTTTCTATGCGCAGCACCAGCTGGAAGCCTTAAATATTAACAACACCGTGCTGGACGAAATGAAAAATTGCGGAAGTCAGCAGACAGAGCAGGAACTTCGAAATTTATTGGGTTGCTTTTTATTCAGCGGCGATGATGTTGAGAAAAAGATAAGGGTATTGAGTGGCGGTGAAAAAGCGAGGGTGGCTTTAGCCAAAACCATTGTGAGTAAGGCCAACTTCCTGATGCTGGATGAACCGACCAACCACCTTGACATGCATTCCTGTGACCTTTTGATCGACTCATTGAACAAATACCAGGGCAGTCTCATTCTGGTGAGCCATGACAGGTATTTTATATCAAAAACTGCCAATAAGATATGGGAAATTGTAGACCATGAAATAAAATCCTTTGACGGCGGTTACGAAGAATATGTGGAGTGGAAAGAAAGAATGGCGAAAGCAAATACGAAGTCTGAAGTTCGAGGTACGAAGTCTGAAGGGAGAGGTCAGAATACAGAAAACAGAACACAGAATACAGGAGAGCAGGTTGATGTCAAAAATCAATCGAATAACAAGTTCCAAACCACAAACCACCAATCACAAACTACAAACCCGCCTACCGCGCAGGCAGGCCACAAATCTCTAACTCCGCCTCCAATAAATAAAGAAGCGAAAAAAGAATTGCAGAAGCAGCAACGTCTATTCCAGCAATTGGAGGAACAGATCGCTTCGCTGCAGAAAAAGAAAGTAGAATTAGAAGCAGCCCTTACATCGCCCGATATTTACTCCGATAGACAGAAATTTACCGAAGCTGAAGCAAATTATAAAAAAGCTGCCGATGAGTTATCGGGGTTGAACAAAGAGTATGAGCTCATTTTTGAGAAGATCATGGAATTGGAAGATAAATAGAGGCTCTACAAAAACCTATAATGTCTTGGGACGAATTCTGCAAATTGTGAGCCTGCTACAAAGACCTTATAGGTTTTTTAAAGCCCTGGTATGTACCAGGGCTTTCATTATTAAAACCATTTCATTTATTTCACTTCTTCGTACTCTGCATCGGTTACATCAGAACTTCCTCCGCCGGCTGATTGTTTTTGCTGGCCTTGATCCTGGGGTCCGTCGGCACCGGGTTGAGCGCCTCCATTTGCCTGGGTTGCTTTGTATATTTCTTCCGAAGCGGCTGTCCAGGCAGTGTTCATCTCTGTGACTGCCGTGTCGATAGCTGCTATATCCTGGCTCTTATGGGCTTCTTTCAATTTGTTTAAAGCCGTTTCGATAGGTGCTTTTTTATCAGCAGGTATTTTTTCGCCATACTCCTTCAACTGTTTTTCAGTCTGGAAAATAAGGCTGTCGGCCTGGTTGATCTTTTCAACTTTTTCACGGGCTTCTTTGTCTGTTGATTCATTTGCTTTTGCTTCAGCTTTCATTTTTTCAACTTCTTCTTTGCTCAAACCACTTCCTGCTTCAACACGTATTTTTTGTTCTTTGCCGGTACCCTTGTCTTTTGCAGTAACATGCAAAATTCCGTTGGCATCAATATCGAAGGTCACTTCAATTTGAGGTACCCCCCTTTGTGCCGGTGGAATTCCGTCAAGATTGAACATACCAAGACTCTTATTCTGATTAGCCATCGGTCTTTCTCCCTGCAGAACCTGTATCTGAACTCCCGGCTGATTATCAGATGCAGTAGAGAATGTTTCTGATTTCTTAGTGGGTATCGTGGTATTTGAATCGATGAGGCGGGTCATTACACCACCCATGGTTTCAATACCAAGACTTAAAGGAGTAACGTCAAGTAACAATACATCTTTTACCTCTCCCGTTAAAACCGCACCCTGGATTGCTGCGCCTATTGCAACAACTTCATCCGGGTTCACGCTTTTATTCGGTTTGCGGGCAAAGAATTTTTCAACGATCTCCTGCACTTTCGGAATGCGGGTGCTACCTCCAACCAATATTACTTCGTTGATCTGTGACGTATTCATTCCTGCATCTTTCAATGCCTGCTCACAAGGTTTCAGGCATCTTTCGAATAATTTATCGGCCAGTTGTTCGAATTTTGCACGGGTAAGTTTTTTTACCAGGTGCTTGGGCACGCCGTCAACAGCCGTGATATAAGGAAGATTGATCTCTGTTTCACTTGATGAAGACAATTCGACCTTGGCTTTTTCAGAAGCTTCTTTCAGTCTTTGCAATGCCATCGGGTCTTTTCTGAGATCTATATTTTCTTCTTTTTTGAATTCTTCGGCCAGCCAATCCATGATAACTTTATCAAAATCATCTCCTCCCAGGTGGGTATCACCATTGGTGCTTTTCACTTCAAATACCCCATCACCCAGTTCAAGAATAGAAATATCAAATGTTCCACCACCGAGGTCAAATACGGCAATTTTCTGGTCTTTTGATTTTTTATCAAGACCGTATGCCAATGCTGCAGCGGTAGGTTCGTTCACGATACGGCGTACGTTTAAGCCGGCGATTTCACCTGCTTCCTTGGTCGCCTGCCTTTGGGCATCATTAAAATAAGCCGGTACTGTAATGACCGCCTCATTCACATCCTGTCCCAGGTAATCTTCTGCAATTTTTTTCATTTTCTGCAAGATCATTGCCGAAATTTCCTGTGGGGTATATAACCTGCCGTCTATGTCAATACGAACGGTATTATTGTCACCTTTGGCCACCTTGTAACTCCAATGACTTTTTTCTTCCGTAACCTCATCAAATCTACGCCCCATAAAACGCTTCACCGAAGTGATTGTATTCTGAGGATTGGTTATGGCCTGACGTTTGGCGGGATCACCCACTTTACGTTCGCCATTTTTAAGAAAAGCCACTACAGAAGGCGTTGTACGACGACCTTCATCATTAGCAATAACCACTGGCTCGTTACCTTCCATGACGGCAACACAGCTATTGGTTGTTCCTAAATCTATTCCAATTATTTTTCCCATAATTCTATGAATTTAATAGTTCAGTAAACGTTATCAATGATTATGCCGTGAAAGGTTGGGGTGAAAAATTGGCAGTGAGTCAAAATCAATAATAACTCCAAAAAAGCTTCCTTCCTACCGCTTAAAAATAAAGCACAACCAGATCTATGCATTGCCATACTGGATGATTAAATACTACAAATAGGTTATTGGCTAGGTAGTATGCATATTATATATTACATGGGTTTTTAATTGTCCGGTCTCTAAAAATCAACAACCTTCCTGCCCCGTAGAAACTACAAACTGCTTATTATGTTTGATAATGTTGCTTTCCAGGTGGTACTTGGGCTTGTTTTCATTTACCTGCTATATAGTTTACTGGTAACCATATTGGGTGAGGTTATTTCTACCAAATTCGGGATAAGAGCCAGGCTTTTGCGGGTTGCAATCGAGCGAATGCTCAATGATGGCTATTATCATAAAATCGAAAAAAGACGAAATAAACAATTGGAAGGTTGGTTAAGGAAAGATCTTTTGTATGAGTCGGATGCATTTAAAAACAGTTTCGCGGGAAAATTTTATGACTATCCAGCCATTAAATATCTTGGAAGGATTGAAGATGATCACAAAGACAGGCTCAGTTCTACAAAACCTTCCTATATAAGCGCAGACTATTTCGCTGATTCTCTAATCAACTTTCTTGCAGATAAAGGTGCCGGAGCAACCGAAATGGATAAAATCGGTTTTTGTTTGCGATTCAATACTTTCAATATTCAGCCGAAAACTCTTCGGCAATTCCGGAATTTATTTGAAAGTTCCGGAGGGGAAAAAGAAGTCTATAAGCAGAACATTATAAAATGGTTCAATGAAACCATGGACAGGACAAATGGCTGGCATAAGCGTAAAATGCGGGTCATTTCATTCTGGCTGGGGCTGGTGATTGCCGTTTGTTTTAATATTGATACCATCAGGATTGCGAAGATTCTCGCAAAGGATAAAGATGCCCGTAGCCAGCTCGTCAATATGAGCGTTGCCTTGTCAAAAGATTCTTTGAGGTATAAAGATTTTACTGATGCCAATGAAGATGCTACCCGATCAAGCGCCATCATTGATACCAGTTTATCCCGCATTACAAAAGACATCAATGCAGCAAACCTTGTACTGGGGTTAGGCTGGGGATTTTCAGATTCCTTAAAAAGAGACGATATAATAATTGATAAAGATGATACTTCAAACAAACATCTTCAAAGCCAGGTTAATTCATTGATCACTTTGATTTCAGACAAAAAGCAAATAGCTACAAGATTAAATACTTCTTTTCTTAAGCTGACTGTTAACAGGTTCAGGCTCGATAGTTTAAAGAATGAGGCGATCATCGCTAAAAATCGGGTCCTGCTGTCAGAAAATGACAGCGTTAAAACAGTCTGGAGCAAACGACTTGAAAATGATACGAATCAGGTTAAACGGGTTGAAAGCGAAACCGAAATTATTCTTGCAACAATGAAAACCGATTCAGGAGCCTTAAAAGCAAATGATGTTTTCACAAAACCTCTATTTACAAACATTAATCGTGCAGCGGGAAAAAATTTTATACTTATTGACTCCACAAACCAGGCGAAGAAAAACAATGCGATTCGCATTTATGGAAAGAGATATTACTTATTAGGGGAGAAAATTTCATTCATCATAAGTCATATTCTCTGGTATAATCTTATAGGCCTGCTGGTAACTGCTTTGGCTCTTTCATTGGGAGCTCCTTTTTGGTTTGACCTATTAAATAAACTGGTTTCAATAAGAGGAGTCGGTGTAAAACCGGAAGAGAAAAAAACAACTCCCTCAGAAATGAAGGCTGCCGCAACCGAAAAAAATGTCTCAGTTACCGCAGTCTCTCCGTCGCGGGAAGAAATGGAAAAGATCGCTTTAAGGATTTACGGAGATCAGATCCGAAAAGAGAAAGGAGTTGTGAATGTAGTGCCGGGATACTTGCGTGAAAACAATAAAACATTAAAATGCATTCAGGTAAATGTCGAAGACAATATTGCAGCCGTAGAGGTGAAAAGTAAATATGGAAATCTCAGGGTAGGAGAAAATCTATTCGTTTATCTAAACGTGGTTGTAACCGGTAAACCAAAACTTTCAGGTGGATTTGATGGACCAGGGGTCACAGCCAAAGGCATTTGCAATAGCATTACACTGGAAAACATTGGCAGTTACGGATGTTTGGTCAGTAAAATTGACGAGCCTGGAAAAATATTTCTACTATCATGTTACCATGTTATGAATGCAGATTTTAAATGGGAAAATAGAAAAGTATTCCAGAATATAATTAGCAAAGAGGGATTGATCGCAAACAACTATGAAGGTTTTTTAACCGAAATGATGGATTCTGCATTAGCGGAAATAACCAATCAAAGTATTATTGATCGATATAAAGGTGGACTGGAATGTAAAAAGCCAAGAAAGATCAGGGGTGTTTCTGTTGATGATGTTTTCAAAACGCACGCAACGATCCAGGGATACAGTACTTCTTCGTCAACAGGTTTAATCGTGAATGACAGCTCGGCTGAAACATTTGATTACCCTTTGAAAAGAAGTAAATCTTTCAGTCATCGATTACAGGATCTTATTATAATAAGCCATAAAGAACACGAGTTCCCGGGTTTTATAGGAACATCTCCGGGCGACTCAGGGGCAGTTGTGTTGGATGAAAAAGAAAATGCTATTGGAATTGTTGTGGGCAGCGATCTGGTACACACTTATGTTATTAAGATCGATACCATATTTGACTTTCTCGGATTGAGATTAATTATCGCATAAAAAATATATCATGAAAACCCTCCTCTTATTCGGTGTTATTCACTTGCTATTTCATACCGCAAACAGCCAGGTATCTATTAAAATAACTGTTAACAGGGAGAGCACAGTTACGGTTACAAGCACTGGAAATGATAAAGAGAAGAATACACTCGTTATTGATAATAAATTGGAAAAAGACGCCAGTGAAGTTATTCTTAAAACGAATAAGCCATCCACCTTTACTTTTGGAAAGAACGGAAAGGTATCGCTGAATAAAGGCGAGAACTCATTTACTTTTAATTCTTCGGGCCTGGTGCGCGGTTATCCGGATAATAAGCAAAGGCTGAGTTTACCATTTGACCTTACCATTTTGGATGAAAATGGTACCAATTTGCCAAAAACAGCAGTTGATTTGATTGGACGAAAACCTGCTAAACCCGACACCAATACAGTAAAAAAAGAAAATGAAAATCCCAATGATGACGCACAGGAACTGCTTACAAAAATTCCTATATATGATGCCCTGCTCCTGCTTGATTATAAAAAGATGGATGCCACACAATTTGCCAGAATTTTGAAATACTATGCAGGTGAAAAGAATCTTGGGGGTCAGAATCTTTTGAAAGAATACAAGGGCAATGCTTTTTTGGATAGTTTTTTGACCGAAGCTTCATTGCACTATGGCGCGGGATTATCAAGTCTCGGGGGTGTTGGAAACTTAATCGGCAAAGGTGTGTCTGCCATCGGCGGCCTCGATGTGACCAGCTTTGCGGATGGAGCTGCAAAATTCATTGTTAAAAGAGCCAAGCAGGAATTAAGTATGGCTTTTTTTCAAAAGTTTAAAAAGGTAATTGACAGTACCAGGGATATTGGAACAATATTTCCCCAAACCGCCAATCTGCTTCATGCGATCGACGACGAAATTTACAATTACGAAAAATACATTCAAAACCTTCGTGAAGCCTTTAAAAAAGATATAGCTGAAATACACAGAAATCTACCAGGAATTATTGATAACCATCCTGGATTTTTTACAAAGCACCAGGTGGTAAAGGCGGCTCTTTTGAGTGCGTGTTTCACGGCCCAGGAGCTCGAGGACCAGGCCCATCCGGGGGATATTATTGCAAATTACCCGATTGAATATTTAGACAGTATTAAAAATAAAAATTATAAAGCGTCCCTGCAAACAATTCAATTGCTAAGCGCTTCACTGAGAGATACATCCACAAAGGAAGATGCAGCTTATTGGGTTAAGATCAAACAGGTAAGAGACCTGGTCAATGATAAACTTGCGCTAAAAATATATTTGGGGTTGGTTTATCAGGAAGCGAAAATTAAATATGATGGCATTCCTTATGAAGGAACGACGTTGATTAAGCTTTTAGATACAGTTGCACAAAAGTATGACACTGTTTTTAACATCTATAACAGTTACCGAAGCTATGTACTGGGTTTTGGTGAAAAAGTGGATGCACTCAATAAAATGATCAAAACTTACAATAAAGAGGGTGCAACGGATTCCGCTATTGTAGAAAAATATGCGAAATATTTCAGAATGTCAGTGGATCTGATAGAGTACTGTACTGAATCAAGCAGGCTTCCTGTAATTAAAAGTCATGTTCCAGATCTTCGGCAATTATTAAAAAAATACTTAGAGATAACTTATTCTGTTACGGACCTGGTTGTTGATATTAATCGTAAAAATTATTCAGCTGTCATTAACCATGCTGTGCATATTTATAATGTGGTTGCTGTTAAATCTTCAAAAGACATGGCTGATAATAATGACTTTGGGCGAGCTGCGAATCCTAAGATAGATACAACCGATAATAAAGACCCTAAAAATAATTTAGACAAACTTGTACGATACGGAAGCTTCATGGCCACAGTAGCTACGGCTAGAAACAGTGATGAAGTTCAAAGAGCAATTGAAGCCGCAGCCTTACCAGTTGGAAGCTCAAGAATTAAACGTGCTTCCGATTTCAATGTATCGTTAAATGCGTATGCAGGGCTGTTCTATGGTGTGGAAAGGATCAATAACGTTGATTCAGGAAAATGGAAAGCGAATGTTTATGGAGTTACTGCTCCTATAGGAATTGCGGCGAGCTGGGGACACCGGATTTTCTTTATTCCAACAGGCAAGTATGAGTGGTCAACTACATTATTTGTTTCGCTGATAGACCTTGGTGCCGTTGCTGCATTCCGGTTTAGGGATGATTCAACTTCACAAATTCCAACAATAAGATTAAAACATATTTTTTCTCCAGGCGTGTTTCTGTCGATCGGCATTCCAAAAACACCTTTGTCTTTCAACCTGGGTGCCCAGATGGGTCCTAATCTAAGAAAAGTAAATAAGGATTTATCCACAGGTAATGATTTCAATAATAGGATTTATTGGCGTTTTAGTACTTCAATATGTGTAGATATTCCTATCCTTAATTTTCACACAAAATCAAAATAGAATATTGTTATCAGTACAAATTCTTTCAATAAAATAAGACAACATGCCATCCCTGACCCCCCAACTCCAATCAGAGTACCAACGCCTGTTCGACACCTGCTCCATCAGACCTGAAAAAAATTCGGAGGTTGATACCATATTGAATAAGATCGTGAACGGCAGGTTTAAATATGAAGCACTCGAGAAAAAACTGAATATTCCCTGGTATTTTATCGGCATCGTTCATTGTATGGAAGGGAGTTGCAACTTTGAAGTGCATCTTCATAATGGGGATCCATTAAAAGCAAGAACGGTACAGGTTCCGTCAGGGAGACCCAAAAATGGCAATCCGCCTTTTACATGGGAACTAAGTGCAGCGGATGCTCTCATAATGAAACAATTTAATAATGTATCAGATTGGTCTATTCCTGCAATGCTCTTCAGGTTTGAAGGGTATAACGGTTTTGGTTACAGGAAACCAGCTATAAATATTCCTTCTCCTTATTTGTGGAGTTTCGGTAATCATTACAGTAAAGGAAAGTTTGTAGCAGATGGAAAATTCAATGCTGCTGCCATTTCTAAACAATGTGGGGCAGCAATATTATTGCGCAGGTTTTTCGAAAAGCAAATTGCTAAAGATAATTTTCCAGACCGGATCAGTCTTATAAAAGAGTTGGGAGCCCAGGTAAACTTTGCCGCAAATCGCTTCAGTACCAAAGCGGAGGAATTACAAAAACTATTGAATGCTAACGGGGCATTTTTAAAGGTTGATGGAAAAGCGGGTCGGAATACCTCCGACGCCTATTTCAGAATAACCGGACAATTTTTGCCGAATGACCCTGGTGAGTGAGCTTACGATTTTAGTCATAGATTGCTTTGAATTTCCAGTTGGGAATTTGATCGTTAGCAATAGAAGAATGGGATCGCATTGAAGGTTGAGGAAATATCGAGTATTGCAATTGCTTTTTATTAAACATATAAACCTGTAACAACATGCCCACCATCGCATCTACCAAGGGGAAAGGTTGGTTGAAAGATCTTCCCGATTTCAGAGATTACACTCCCAGTACTGATAACATTAATAAAAAACAGGCAGCCCGGGGCGTTAAAGAATCTGTGAATGATATATTAAGCCGGGTGAATACAAAAGCTAAGGGTCCGGTTAAAGCCAAAAAGCTAAGTACCAAAATGGATCTTCGTAATTGGTGTTCGCCGGTGGAAGATCAGGGAGCGCTTGGATCCTGTACTGCACATGCCGGAGTAGGGCTGTATGAATATTTTGAGAAAAGAGCTTTTGGAAAATATATCGATGGGTCGAGACTATTCCTTTATAAAGCAACCCGCAATTTATTGGGTTGGGAGGGTGACGACGGAGCATATCTCCGCACCACCATGGCGGCAATGGCCTTATTCGGCATAGTGCCTGAAAAATACTGGCCGTATCATGAAAATAAATTCAATGAAGAACCCAGTGCATTTCTGTATTCCTACGCGCAGAATTACCAGGCACTATTGTATTACAGGCTCGATGGCAGAGGCATTACCAAGCAACAATTGTTGTTGAATATTAAGGATCACTTGCGCAATGCATTGCCATTGATATTTGGATTTACCTGCTATTCCTCACTGGATCTTGCCGAAGATGGACGTATCCCATTTCCGGATAAGGACGAGAACGTAGATGGCGGTCATGCAGTGATGGCGGTGGGCTTTGATGATGCCATGAAAATTCAAAATCCGGGTAACAAGAAAATAGTTACTACCGGCGCTTTCCTGATTAAGAATTCCTGGGGTACCAGCTGGGGCGAAAAAGGATATGGCTGGTTACCTTATGAGTATGTTCTGTTCGATATCGCGGATGATTGGTGGAGTATGACCAAAGCCGAATGGGTGGATTCAAAACAATTCGGACTGGATAAGTAATACCTTGATTTAAGGATTTTAAAGATCAATTGGCTTAACACATAGACGTTGATTTAAGGATGAATGGAATCGAAACATCCGCCGGATATGATAAGTGTCAGATATTACGTTTTTAAAAACATTCCGGAGTTTTAATATGTTTCAACGTTAAAGCAATAAATCATTGGTCTTTTTTAAAATTCAACAAATCCTTGTCAAAATCCAACAAATCCCAGTAGCTTTATAATACTATTATAAAAATCTCCATACGCTTACTAGAGAGAATCATCAGAATGGAATCACACCCGTCATCGTTCATTTTTCTTCAGATTTAAGAACTGCTTACTAGCCTTCATATCCGTCCCAATTTATTTTGGTTTGCTTATTAGTATGCGTCGATACTGTGTAATCGCATTAGCATTTTATTGTTAACCACAAAACCTTCTATTATGTCAGTCAATGATCCCTCTTTGCTGGAATCGGGGACAGCAGCTCAGCATGAAGCTCCCACTCTCCTTCCCGAAATGCCTGGACAAAAATCCGGAAATGGGCACACTGAAATCTCGCATCATGTCGATGCGGGTGGTAATCTTGCAAAATCTTTAGAGCCGACACTCACTGCACCTCCGGATGACATCGTATATCCGGAAGGGAGGCTCGAGACATTTCCGCCTGAAACAGGAGCACCCGCGCAGTTACCCATACCGGTTCTAGTACGTCGCCTGGTGAGCGGCTCATATATAGGATCCGCTGGTAATTTTCGATTGGAGCTCCGTACGGATGTTGACCGGCCACGAGCACAAAATACCGCCAGTTTTGATTTCTATTCACTCGGAAGCGTTGTCAATCATTTCGGCTCCTTCCGGTTAGTATCGCCATCTATCAGCTATACTTCAACGAAAGTAACCATTGAAGGTGCGTTTACAGGTACAACAACAGTATGGGCCAATCGTGTACGCATTGTCATTAATCGCAACCTGATCATTCAGCCGGCAGCTCCTGCCACCGTTACTTTTCTCCTTAATACACAGCAGGGATCTGTATACACCTGCCTTTTCAACAATACTTTTTTCAGGACGGTACAATTAGAAACAGACAGTGAGGTTGGATCTACTCTGTTCGCCTCTTATAACACAGCCAGTCTCCCATGTCCTGCGCCGCACCGGGTATTGACAACGGTGAAAGCGTATGAAGAAGCAGGTATACAGATGGTGATGACTGGTCGTAATAACGCCATTGTGAGTGCGGAAGCCGGAACAGATGCGCGTTGGACAGAATCCGAAATGCATGCTTCTATGGTACGTCATTTTAGCCGTTATAGCAACACGCCACAATGGGCAGTATGGCTGTTTGCAGCACGAAGGGCCGTGAGCAGCACTTTACTGGGGATCATGTTCGATTATCTTCCCGGTCTTCGTCAGCACCGCCAGGGTTGTGCCGTATTCCAGGATACGGTATTGAATTATCATCCGAGTACCACAGATTATAACCGTCATTTGTTGTACACATATGTGCACGAACTCGGGCACGCATTTAACCTGTTACATTCATGGGATAAGGGCCGCAATGATAGTCTTAGCTGGATGAACTACGACTGGCGTTATGACCAGCGCAATGGGGCTGGAAGTTTCTGGAATAATTTTAATTTCATTTTTGACAATGGAGAACTTCTTCATATGCGCCATGGCTACCGTCAGAATGTGATCATGGGTGGAAATGACTGGGCAGTTGGAGCTGGCCTGGAGCATGGCGATGCTATTGAAATATTTTCGAAGGAAATGATAGAGAATAACAGTGGCCTTAAACTTGAGCTGATGCCTGTTAAAAAGACCTATTCTCTTGGCGAGCCCGTGGTGATTGAGATCAAGCTGCGCTGTATGGATATGAATGGTAAACTCGTCAACTCTAATTTGCATCCCAAGCACGACAATGTACGAATCGGAATACTCAAACCGAATGGCAAAATATGTTTGTATGAAGCGCTCGCGCACAATTGTTCCATGCCTGAGGAAACAGAACTGACCACTGAAAACAATACGGCGTATGCCAGCTCGTACATTGGATATGGAAAAGAAGGGTTCTATTTTGACCAGCCCGGATTTTATAAGATAAAAGGCGCATACCTGAATAAAGACGGCGGCATTGTACAGTCTGAAGAAGTTTCCATACGCGTTAAATCACCCATTACCCAGGCGGATGACCAGATCGCAGACAAATATTTTACCAGTGATGCCGGAGCCTTATTCTATTTGTTGGGATCTGATTCGGAAGTTCTTCAAAAAGGAATGCAGGACCTGCAGGAAGTAAGCGAAAGGTATAAGAATAATGATCTTACTGTTTATGCGGACCTTGTTTTGGGAGTGAACGAAGCAATGAAATTCAAAGTAGCAGATTCAAACGCGCAGAAAGTAATTACTAGGAAGAGAAATCTTACAGCTGCTAAATCCAGGCTTAATAAAGTGTTTACCGCCTCAAAGGGCAACGAAGGGGTCGATAATATTACTTTGAACTGGGCGTATCGTCATTTGGCAAAAGCATACCTGCTGGAAGCAGACGAAAAAAATGCAAAAGCCACCTTAAAGGAAATGGAGGAAACGTTCAAACAAAAGAAATTAAAAGCGGCCGTATTAAATAAAATTTCAAAACAGGCAAACGCGGTGCTTAAAAACACAAAATAATTCAGCAGTATTGTTTATCTGTCATCCCCCAACCTGTCATTGGCAGGGTACGAAGCATCCGAGAGACTTAAACGTTCAGGTTCTTACATAATTATCAGGCAGTTCGAGAATGCAAATCCCTGAGAGCCCTCGTACCCTGCCTGCCGGTCAGGCTCGGGGATGACAGTTAAAAAAGAAGATAACAGTTAAAAAGGCTGATGAAAAAAGCTGATGTAAACAACCCCCAACCTGTCATACTGAGCGTGCCTGCCCGGCAGGCAGGGTACGAAGCATCTGCGAGACTTAAACGTTCAGGTTCTTGAGTATATAGGACAGTTCAAATTGCTTGTCCCTGAGATCCCTCGTACGCTGCCTGCCGGTCAGGCAGGCTGGGGATGACAGTTAAAAAAGAAATGAGCAAACCACTTTCAAAAGCTATTCTAATTATAGAATGCCTTTATGCCTTTTTACCTTTGAATGTAAAATGCTTCTGTGTGAGGTAACTGAATGTAACAACAATAAAAGTGGTAATAATTTTGGACACCGTAGGATAAACCTGAAACTGTTCAACAAATAGTTTGATAAAAAAATAATTAAGGAAAACACAGGCAATCACTAACAAAAAGTAGCGCACTAATTGATTACGCCCGGGTAATATGGATCCTGGAAAAACAATATACCGGTTTAGATAAAAGCCTGTTGGAAAACTGATGATAAAAGCCATCAGAAATGCCGCAATATAAGGACTGATAGCGCCTACGGGCGTATAGACAATTTGTTTTTGGAAGATGAAATTATAACTGAGAAAATAAATAAAGATATCAAGCAGTGTATTTCCTGCTCCGCATGCAGCGTACCTGAACGTTTGATACGGCATCAACTTTCTGAAAGGGTGATACAATATATTTAAAATAGTAAGAACAAAATCTTTCAACATCTGCTTCTCGTTAATCGGCCGCAAAAATACCGGAATTAGCCGGTGAGTGTCAAAATTGATGGAATCGGCAACAACGTTTAACAACATTCTTAGGATTTTCATTCAGCTCGGTGCATTTACCTATGCCGGGTAATCATTTGACTTTAATCAATAAAATGGATCAACCAGCCACAAATGGCGGAAATGCTCCATATTTGAAGCCGGTTAATCCCTAAACTGCACAAAAAGCTGTTCATAATATGAGCAGCTTTTTTATTATGCGAATGGGCTTGCCACGAATTACACGAATTATCACGAATTAACCGATCACTCAATTCGTGATAATTCGTGTAATTCGTGGCAAGCATCCTTCAGAGGCTGTCTAACTCACTTCATTGTACTATTTTTGCGGCCTCAATAATAGATTATGGGCATTGTTCGGGTTATTCAGGAGGCTGTTGCCGGGGAGATAAAAAATGCATTTCAGTTAGAAATGGCTGCTGAAGACATACAGGTTAGTGAGACCAAACCCGATTTCGACGGTGATTATACCGTCGTTCTTTTTGCCTTAACAAAATCATTAAAAAAAGCGCCTGAGGCATTGGGCAGGGAATTAGGGGAGAAAATGGTGAACACACACTCCCATTTGTTTTCTAGTTTTAATGTCATCAAAGGATTTTTAAATCTTTCTATCAGCGACCGATACTGGTTGCAATTTCTCAAGGAAAGTCACTCAACAGAATATTACGGATTCAAAACTAAAGGTGGAAGGAAAGTGATGGTTGAATATTCTTCACCCAATACGAATAAGCCCTTGCATCTCGGGCATTTGCGTAATAATTTCCTGGGTTGGAGCATTGCTGCGATTTTTGAGGCCAATGGTTCGGACGTTGTAAAAACCTGTATTGTCAACGATCGGGGTATTCATATCTGTAAATCAATGCTTGCGTGGAAAAAATTCGGCAATGGCGAAACACCTGAATCAACCGGATTGAAAGGCGACCATTTTGTAGGAAATTTTTATGTGGCCTTTGAAAACGAACTGCGAAAACAATCAGAGCCACTTCTTCAAAAAATAATGCAGGGAGAACCGGCTGCATGCAGTGAAGAAGACCAGAAAAAACTCGGGCTCTTCCTTGACAGACTTGAACAGTCATCCGGAAATGAAGAAAAGACAAAAGAGTTGATGGATGAGATTAGAGAACTTGTACGGAATAATACCCCTATCATGCAGGAAGTGAGGGAAATGTTGCTGAAATGGGAACAGGGAGATGAAGAAACCATCGCATTATGGCGAACCATGAATGGCTGGGTTTATGCAGGGTTTGATACTACATACAAAAGGATCGGCAGTGATTTTGATAAGACGTATTATGAGAGTGAGACTTATTTGCTTGGTAAACATTTTGTAGAGCAGGGTTTATCAAAGGGCGTGTTCATACGCAGAGAAGATGGAAGTGTGTGGATTGATCTTACAGCAAAGGGTCTGGATGAAAAATTATTATTGAGAAGGGATGGTACATCTGTTTATATCACGCAGGACCTTGGCCTCGCCAAACAGAAATACGATGATTACAAAATCGATCAAAGTATTTATGTTATCGGAGACGAACAGAACTATCACATGAAAGTATTAAAACTTATTTGTCAGAAATTGCAAATTCCGAATGCAGATAATATTTATCATTTGTCGTATGGCATGGTTGAATTGCCAGGTGGACGAATGAAAAGCCGGGAAGGGACTGTTGTGGATGCGGATGATATTGTAACAGAAATGGAATCTATTGCTGCGAACCATACACAGGAATTAGGTAAGGTGAAAGATTTTACAGATGAAGAATTAAAAGACCTCTATTATATTTTGGGAGTGGGCGCATTGAAATTTTTCCTTCTTCGCGTGGATCCAAAAAAGAGAATGATCTTTAATCCGGAGGAGTCCATTGAATTCCATGGATTCACCGGGCCCTTTATTCAATACACATTTGCCCGCACTAAATCAATCCTTCGTAAAGAACAGCCTCGCAATATTTTACAAGAGCTACCACTTCTACCACTTGAAAAAAATGTTATTATAGAACTCGAAAAATATCCAACCACCATTGAGCAGGCCTCCCATGAAATGAACCCGTCTGTAATTGCCAATTATATTTTCGGACTCGCACAGGTCTTCAACAGTTTTGTAACCGAACTAAGAATATTGACCGCTGAAACAGAAGATAAAAAAGAGTTGCGTTTGCAGCTTGCTCAAATGACTGTCAATGTTATCAAGTCTGGCATGGGATTGCTGGGAATAAAGGTTCCTGAAAGAATGTGAGGGAAGATGTTAGATGTTAGATGTGTTAAGTACGAGGTACGAGGTACGAAGTTAGAACTTCGTACTTCATATTTCGTACATCAAACATCACACATATTAAAGCCCCATTCCCATATCCTGCTTTTGGCGCAGAGAATTTAGGGAAGGATCCATTTCAATGGCTTTATCGCATAGTTGCTGGCCTTTTTGTTTCTCGCCTTTTTTCTGGTATGAGAGGCCGATCATGTACAACACATTTGCATTTGTTTTATCAAGTCCCAGTGCGATATCCCAGGTATCGATAGCTTCCTGGTATTTTTTTGCCTTGAAATAGGCTTGGGCAACCTGGTATATCAGTTCCTGGTCGCTTGGTTTTTTCTTCATTACTTCTTTCAGCACTTCAATGCCTTTGTCGTATTCTTTTACATTGATGTATGCATTGCCCAGGTTTTCGAGGTAGTCATTCGACCTCTTATACCCTTTTGCGCCGGCAAGCTCAATATATACCAATGATTTTTTATAGTCAGGGATGGCATAAAACACCAATCCAGCTTCATAGATCCAGTTAACTTTTGAAGAATCCAGGGCAATGGCTTTTTCAAAATAACCGGCTGATTGCTTGTAATTGCTCATATCCAGGTAAGAACGTCCAATGATATAGTTGATCTCGGCTCTGGAAGGCTCTTCTTTCGCAGCGATCTGCAGATGTTTAACTGCTTCACCATAATTCTCCTGTTCATAGTAGCTTTTACCGATTATAAAGCTGACTGGTTTATTGGGTTGGAGGCGTTGCGATTTTTCCGCATATTTAATAGCATCATCCCATTTGCGCAGGTTAAAGGAAAGTGTTGCCAGGGCTTCCGTAACCACCGGATCATTTGATTTTAACTGATCGGCCCGCAGGTATTTTTCCCTTCCTTCAGCATATCGATTTTGGGCTATATAGGCATTGGCGAGTTCAACAACAATATCGAAATTATCGGGAGACTGCTGATATGCTTTCGCAAAATTCTTTTCCGCTTCGCGATATTTGCGTGCGTTTTTCTCGTCAATCCCTTTTTGAAAGTAATACGAAGAACTATCAATATTTTGAGCGTAACCAAGGGTTAAACCGAATGATAAAACCACTACCACCAGGAGGCTTTTACACATAGAATATGTTTAGGATTATAGTTAACATAGGATTAAGCCGAAACATCGAAATATGGTTCCGGTTTATCTAAGAACTATAGCGGCTAACGGTGGTAAATGAATATTTATTTCATAAGTGTTTTCTTTTTTATCCACAAGCGTGGTCTGAATGTCTGGATTGAACACATTTCCAGTGCCCCAGTACTTTTTATCGTCACTATTAAAAATTTCTCTCCATACATGTTTTCCTGTAGTATATACTTTCCAATCGTTTCGAACTACCGGGGTACAATTCAAAATGATCAGCAAATCATCTTCCGGATTTTTGCCCTTTCTTTTGTAGACGATCACGCTTTCTGTACGGTGATTAAGATCTATCCACTCAAAACCCTCAATTGAAAACTGTTTTTCGTATAAAGCGGGTTGCCCTCGTAACAAAAGGTTTAGATCGCGCACGCAGTCTTTCAACAATTTGTGAGAATCATGTTTTAATAGATCCCACTGCAACTCGCTTTTGTGGTTCCACTCACTGGTAGCTCCGAATTCATTACCCATGAATAATAATTTTCCTCCGGGGTGTGTGAACATATATGAATACATCAGGCGTAGATTGGCAAACTTCTGCCAATCGTCACCGGGCATTTTATATAGCATGGGGCTTTTCCCATGCACCACTTCATCATGGCTTAGAGGCAGCATGAAATTCTCGTCGTAATAATACACCATGCTGAATGTAAATTTGTTTTGATGATGTTCGCGATGCAGCGGATCAAATTTAAAAAAGTCGAGCGTGTCGTGCATCCATCCCATCATCCATTTCATACCGAATCCCAGGCCACCAAGAAATGTTGGTTTGCTGATTCCCGGCCAGTCTGTGGCTTCTTCGGCAATGGTTTGTACATCAGGAAAATCGCGGAAAATGGTTTCATTCATATCTTTTATCAACGCGATCGCTTCAAGGTTGCCATCTCCGCCGTGTTCATTCGGTTCCCACTGGCCGTGTGTTCTTGAGTAGTTCAGTTTTAGCATTGAACTGACGGCATCTACACGTATGCCGTCGAT
>JACMLY010000148.1 GCA_014379345.1 Chitinophagaceae bacterium | reverse complement strand
TGGGAGCTGTTGCTCTCCCCACTGTAAGAAGACCCCGCTTCATACACCAGATAATCAGGAGTGGAGGAGGTAGTGATGATCCCATTGGTATAAGTATGTGCACCACTTACGCTCAGCGTATTATTAAGAGTTATACCCAGGTTATTATCGGTAACAAAGTTTAACGTTCTGAAAGGCTGTGTTCCATTCACCGACTGTGCTACGCTTCCATTCAGGTATAAGGTCCCTGCCCCAACAGACATCGATGATTGATCGTTGGTCAGGTTTCCTCTTATATAGAAACTTCCATTGTTCACCAACGTCGCTGCAGTTTCATTAGAAAAATTTCCAAAACCGGCCATAGAGGTTCCTGTATGAATCTGGAGATTTCCATAATTGGTAAAGGCCTGCTGGGCATGAAGAAATCCACAAAAAAGAAACAATATGAGTTGTATAACTAATTTTTTCATAGTAACAATTTATCCCCGGACAATTTATTTTGTTTCGGCTAACCATTGAACGTCCTGGAATTTTACAACATCTCCATTGTTCAAGGAACTACAATAAATTTCAAAATAATCGGTCGGAGCTATATCTGAGATATATACAATTGTTGAGAACAACTGAGAGGTATTTGCAGTACCTGTTCTGATCGTCGTTTCCCCAAATCTCGTTCCCGAAGCACCATTTTTAACAATACCGACGGAAATTGTTCTGCTTGAGTTATTAACGGAAAGATTACCTGAAATAATAAACCAACCGCCTCTCCTGTTGGTTGGTTGATAGGTAATCCTATTTACATTACCGGCACCAACTGCATTTGTAATGGTCCATTTCGTAGTAGTGGTTGTAGTAAGAAGATAGTCCCAACTTGCCTTATACCAAACATTTAAAGTGGTTAAAGTAGTAGTGACGTTACTATTTAGAACATTTATATGACAGTTAGGATTTTTATCTCCATCACCGGCATTGTTTTGCACGAAAGCCTTGGCATCCCTTCCATCAGAACGGGTAAAATCAAAGCCGCTGAAAAATGCACCAACATTATTCCATGCGTTATTTGTAATAAACATGGTTGAAAACGTTGTGAAGGTTGCCGGTACATAATTAATTCCAATATGACCTACAGCGCCATTATAAAAAGTACAGTTTAAAATATTTACGGAAGCGTTCACACCTGAAAGCATGTTAATCCCTTTAACGCAATTCGTAAAATCACATTCGGAAATTTTCACAGAAACGCCATTGGCAGCACCTGTAGCCACTTCAACGCCCGATACTACCGCATTGGTAATATCTGTTTCAAAAAGCCATAATTCAATATTGCTTTGTGCTACTATCGTTTTATTAAAGCCATCGAAATTGCAGTCTTTAATTTCAAAGTATTCTCCGGCGGTAACCAAATGAATGGCATCTTCGCCGGCATTGGTACCGTAAGATGGAAGAGCGGTCGCATCAAATGCCAGCATTTTAAAATAAGCCTCGGATTCACAGCTAAACATTGGCGTATTTTGAAGGCCTGTCGCAGCTTCAATAACTGATTCTCCAAAAGACGTTCCCTGGATTGTCAATGGATAGGGTAAATCAATAACCTGCGTTGCATCGATAGGATATACACCTCCACCAAGTCTCACAACAGAAGGTCCACCCATATGCAAATTAAGAAAATCGATAATCTCGGCGATGGATGTCCAGCTACCACGCGTAGATACATCAAACAGATTGTCAGTTCCTACTTCTTTTTCTTTTTTGATCCAATTGCCGCCATAAGCAACATAGGTCCTGGCTATCCAACGAGTGAGCTTTGAATTACTTCCACCGTCAATTGTTGCAGCACCGTTACCGACAACCGTAATTTGATCAGTGTGTATTCCTATGTTTTTAATTGTGAATGTAAGTCCATTGTCGGCGCCTGTCACTACCGGAAGTGTAAGTGTTATGCTGTTGCTTGCTAAAACAAAAGTTTCTGTTGGTGTAAGTGTTGCATTGGCAGTTTTGGTAACCATATTAGATTGTGCTACGTTTGCCCATTTGCTTCCATCCCAGAAATAATAACCATCAGCTACAGTACCGCCACTGCTGTACACCAACATCCCGGCAGGAACTGTTCCAGTTAACGGAGCTACAGCATTTAAACTATTCAACACAACTCTTGGGGGAAGAAAGCCCTTATTAGTACTTTCCAATTCCAATAAAGAATTAGCGTTAATGGTGTTAGGGTTGTCCCCTATTTTCACCTGGGCGTTTGCGAATACAGCTAAAAGAAGAGTGACGATTGTAAGCAGTTTTCTCATAATACCGGATTTTGGATAATCTCATCCTAACGACGCTTTACAATGATTCTTATCTATTTATGATTTAAAAAGCAGATCCACAATAAATTACCTATTGGCCACTACATGATTGCACGTATATACATGTTGATCGGAAGAAGAACTGGCATTATATAAAAGAGGGTAAATATTTCAGGTGTTCAAGACGATTTTCTATTTTCTCATAACCCACGCAATAACTGCCGTTGGTAATTATCATATAACGTACAGGCACTGCGATATTGTACCGTAAAATCTGTTGAAGAACTTTTTCATCGATCTCAACATTCATTTCTTTGCATTCAACCATCATCCATGGTTTGTGTATCTGGTCATATACAAGAATGTCAAACCTCTTTTTCAACTCTCCCAATTGTATTTCTTTTTCGACGGCTATTAAAGATGAAGGGTATTTTTTCACCTGAACCAAATATTGTATAAAATTTTGCCTCACCCATTCTTCGGGCGTTAAGCGAAGCCATGATTTTCTGAATTCATCAAATATGAATTCATTACTATTCTCATTTTTTATGCGGAAAGAATGTGAAGGATAGTCTATTTTGATCATCATCCAAATCTACAGGAATAATCATTGGTGTTTTAACAGGGAATAGTCGCAATAAAAAATTTAAATTGTGTTGCAGATATTAAACTTTAATCATGAAAACAAAAGACGAGATCGTTAAGAACTGGCTGCCAAGATATACAGGCGAGAAATTAGAAAATTTCGGCAAATATCTTTTACTGACCAACTTTAGCAACTACGTGCAATTATTTGCCGAATGGAATGGGGTAACCGTGGCAGATCTTACTAAACCAATGCAATGTGTTACTGCCGGCGACATATCCCTCATCAATTTTGGAATGGGTAGTCCTACAGCAGCTACAGTCATGGATCTGCTAACAGCCATCGAACCGAAAGCGGTATTATTTTTAGGAAAATGCGGAGGATTAAAAAAAAGAAATAATCTCGGAGATCTGATCCTTCCTATTGCAGCGATCCGTGGGGAAGGAACATCGGATGATTATTTTCCTCCTGAAGTACCCGCTTTACCTGCCTTTGCTTTGCAAAAAGCGGTATCTACTACAATCAGGGATTATGGGGTTGATTATTGGACTGGAACCGTTTATACCACCAACCGGCGAGTTTGGGAACACGATGAGGAGTTTAAAGAATACCTGAAAAAAATCCGGGCCTATGCAATCGATATGGAAACAGCTACTATTTTTACCGTAGGATTCTATAACAAAATTCCTACCGGGGCACTATTGCTGGTGAGCGATCAACCGATGATACCGGAAGGTGTTAAAACAGAAGAAAGCGATAAGAAAGTGACCGCAGACTATGTAGAAAGGCATATCCGTATCGGTATTGATTCATTGAAACAATTGATCAACGACGGAATGACCGTGAGGCATCTGAGGTTCTAGATACAGCATACAGAATTAAAATATTCAATGCTCAATGCTCAATATTCAGTAAATGGGGGCCGTTGTTGGTATTTTCACCCTCTCACTCCATTTATTCACCACTCACCCCTCACCTCATGCCTCCCCTTTTACAAATAAAGAATCTTCAGGTTGATTTTGTAACGGAGATCGGTACAACTACTGCGGTCAACAATATTTCGTTCGAGGTAGCGCGTGGAGAGATCCTGGCAATTGTTGGTGAATCAGGATCGGGGAAATCTGTTACGGCCCTTTCTGTTTTACAATTGCTACCCCAACCCCCGGCAAAATTCAGCACGGGTGAAATATTATTTTCTGCGGGTGATCAAACGATCAATTTGCTTACCCAAACAGCACGCCAACTACGGAAGATCAGGGGCAATCAGATCGCTATGATCTTCCAGGAACCAATGACATCATTAAACCCTGTTTTCACGTGTGGCGACCAGGTGATGGAGGCTATCCGGTTACATCAGCACATTTCTTCGCCGCGGGCAAAACAAAAAACGCTCGAGATGTTCGAAAAAGTGAAGCTTCCCGACCCATCCACGATGTTCAATCGCTATCCGCATCAACTCAGTGGCGGACAAAAACAACGGGTAATGATTGCCATTGCCATGAGTTGCCACCCTGATCTGCTGATTTGCGATGAGCCTACTACAGCGCTGGATGTAACCGTCCAAAAAACAATTTTAGAACTGATCCGCGAACTTCAACGAACCGAACAAATGGGAGTTATTTTCATCACCCATGATCTTGGTGTTGTGGCTGAAATTGCTGATAGGGCGATCGTAATGTATAAGGGGTCTATCGTGGAGCAAGGAACTACCACAAAACTTTTTACATTTCCGAAGCATCCTTATACGAAAGGCTTGCTGGCCTGTCGGCCCCTATTGCATGAAAAGGGAGAACGGTTGCCGGTAGTGAGCGATTTTTTGGAAGGGGGCGAGGGGAATACAGGAGATAAAGTAAATATTCCAGAATCTTCCGTTTCAACATTAAACCTGACACCTCAAACCTCAAACCTATCCGAAACCCTCATTGAAGTAAAAGGGCTCAGCGTCTGGTATCCATCAAAAAAAAATTTACTGGGGAGACCAGAAGAATATATTAAGGCGGTAGATGATATCAGTTTTTCCGTTTATAAAGGTGAAACACTCGGATTGGTGGGTGAATCCGGCTGTGGAAAAACAACTTTGGGCAGAACTTTGCTACGATTGTTACAACCAACCTCAGGCAAAATATTATATAAAGGAGTTGATCTTACACTATTATCTGGTGAACGGCTCAAAAAATTCCGGAAAAACGTACAGATCATATTTCAGGACCCGTACTCATCCCTCAATCCAAGGCTTACCATTGGAACAGCCATCTCTGAGCCATTGAAAGTGCACCGGCTTTTAACCACGGAAAAGAAACGGTGGGAGAAAGTAATCGAACTATTAGAAAAAGTGAATCTCAAAGCAGAACATTTTCACCGTTATCCACATGAGTTTTCGGGTGGACAAAGACAACGTATTGTTATTGCCCGGGCACTTGCACTGGAACCGGATTTTATTGTTTGTGATGAATCGGTCTCGGCCCTCGATGTAAGTGTACAGGCACAGGTATTGAATTTACTGAACGATCTCAAAACCGAATTCGGGTTTACCAATATTTTCATTTCACACGATCTCTCCGTGATCCAGTATATCAGCGACCGGATCATGGTAATGAATAAAGGAAAAATAGAGGAAATAGGCGCTGCCAGTGAAGTGTACCATCAACCCCGGTCGGCATATACCCAAAAGCTGATCGCCTCCATTCCTAAGGGGCCATCTGCGGCATAACAATGATTCCAGTGCTGAAAAACATGAGTTCCTAAAAAATTACAAAATCAAAAATCTGAAATTTAAAATCTTTTCCTACCTTTGCCCGCTTGAAAATTCAGCCCGAACATGATATCGAACCTGGTGCCGTAAGATCAGGTTTGTGTCGGAAACCGATATATCCCTTCATTACCATCTTCTTTGGTATCATGTGGCAATTGTTCAAAAAAATTATGGCTACATACAGTGCACATTTAAACCTAATACTTCTGCCCCAAGCAGGTTTACCATCAATCAATTTTAAATCTCTTAAAGCCAAGGTTCATTAGGCCTTTAGCAAAGACAAATAATTAGTATGAAATTATCTCAGTTCAAGTTCGATTTACCCCTCAATCTGATTGCCCAACACCCTGCCAAAAAAAGAGAAGACGCGCGGATGATGGTCGTTCATCGACGAACAGGACAGTTGGAAAACAGGCAGTTTCGCGATATCATGGAATATTTTGATGACAAAGATGTTTTTGTGGTGAACAACACAAAGGTTTTTCCCGCCCGTATGTATGGACGGAAAGAAAAAACAGGAGCCAAGATTGAAGTTTTTCTTTTACGTGAACTAAACAGGCCGAACCGCTTATGGGATGTGATCGTCGATCCTGCCAGAAAGATCAGGGTTGGCAATAAATTATACTTTGGCGAGAATGACGAACTGGTTGCTGAGGTCATTGATAACACTACATCAAGAGGCAGAACCATACGTTTTTTGTGGGAGGGTACCGATGATGAGTTTCGCCAGGTTCTGGAAATTCTGGGTGAAACGCCTTTACCGAAATACATCAAGCGAAAGCCTGATGAGGAAGATAAAGAGCGTTTTCAAACAGTTTATGCAAAACATGAAGGCGCTGTGGCGGCGCCAACAGCTGGTCTGCATTTCAGTATTGAATTGATCAAGCGCCTTGAAATAAAAGGAATCCGTTTTGCCGAAGTTACTTTGCATACAGGCCTTGGAACTTTTCGTCCCATAGAAGTGGAAGATCTAAGCAAGCATAAAATGGATGCCGAATATTACCGCATTGAAGATACAGCCTGCAAGATCGTGAACAAGGCTATACAGGGTGGCCACAGGATTTGTTCCGTAGGCACTACCACCATGCGCGCCATTGAATCTTCGTACACGGCAGAAAAATTATTGAAACCTTCTGAAGGCTGGACAAATATTTTTATTCATCCTCCTTATAATTTCAATGTTGCAGACGCACTTGTAACGAATTTGCATTTGCCCAAGACAAGCCTACTGATCATGACCTGTGCTTTTGCCGGTTATGAGCTGGCAATGGAAGCTTACAAAAAAGCCATTAAGGATAAATACCGTTTCTTCAGTTATGGTGATGCCATGCTGGTGATATAGTAAACTATTCTTGTTTCAGATATAGAAAAGAGTCTCCTAATGTGGGGCTTTTTTTTTAATTAAACCTACTCCCTTCTGAACCTGAAAACATACGTGCGGCTTGAAAGATAAATATAAGCTTTGAAAGTATTTGTACCGGTGAATACGATCTCATCAAAATATTCTGATTTCACATCACGGCTTTGAAAGTCAATGGCAGTGATCTGTAATGAACGGACACTACGGTCATCACATTGACGATTGCCGTCATTATCGGTATTGCAATTTCCCTGTACATTGTGTTTGCGAATATCCCAGCTTCCCTGGTATAAACCGCCAAAACGGTCGGTATATTCCAGTTTTCCGGCTGGAGTGAATATAAATCTTCCTTCCGTAAAAGTTAATGACGTGCTGCCAATTCCAATTCGGTCAACATCATCGAGTCGCCAGGTTCCGTCAATGCGGTCGTCATAATTTTTGAAAATATCCTTGCTACAACCTGAAAAAAGAATGAGTGCAATGGGAACCAAAAGAATAGAGTAGATTTTTTTCATATGCTATTTTGTTTCCAATGTAATTACAAAGTATATGCCCTGTGTAATCTGTCTCTATTGATTAACTTAAAATTGTACAAAAATAAAACGCTCATGCGCTCCTGATCGAGGCCGCTTGATACCAATAATAAACGAACTGCAGATGTATAGCATTCGCATCCTCAATAAAATTATATTTGATGCACAATTGTTCATATGAAATATATAACAGTATTAATGATTCTAATGAATATCATGTGTAATTGCTATTCGCAAACGGTTATTCCGTTGTACAGGGATAGTATCCCAAATGCCAGGCAAATGGCCGATGAAGAAAAATCAGATACCGATAAAAACGGAATTGTGAGGATCAGCAAGGTGAGTCGTCCGACACTTACCGTTTACTTTCCTGCAAAAGAAAAAGCCACAGGTGCTGCCGTTATTGTTTGCCCGGGCGGAGGCTATCGTATTCTTGCAGCAAGCCATGAAGGGCAGGATGTGGCAAAACGCTTTACTGAAATGGGCGTGGCAGCATTCGTGCTGAAATACCGTATCCCCGATGACCAGACGATGGTTAACAAGGAAATCGGCCCGCTGCAGGATGCACAACGAGCCATCCAACTGGTAAGAGAAAATGCCAAAAAATGGAAGATTGATGAAAACCAGATCGGTATAATGGGCTTTTCGGCCGGCGGTCATCTTGCTTCTACAGCAGGTACACATTACCAGCAATCGTATATAGAAAACAGTAAGCAGATCAGCCTTCGGCCAGATTTCCTCATCCTTGTATACCCGGTAATTAGTTTTACAGACAGCATTGGCCATTCGGGCAGCCGCGATCAGCTGCTTGGCAAAAACGCTTTGGCGGAAAAGATAGCGCAATATTCCAATCAAACCCATGTCACTCCAAATACGCCGCCTACATTTTTAGTGCATGCAAAAGATGATCCGGTGAAAGTTCAAAACTCGCTTGTATTTGCTGAGGCCCTGCAAAAAAACAAAGTGGCATACAAAATTCATTTATATGAAAAAGGTGGTCATGGCTATGGCATGAACAACCCGACCAGTGAAGTAAAATGGATGGACCTTGTTGAAAAATGGATGCTGGAAAAGA
This sequence comes from Chitinophagaceae bacterium, assembly GCA_014379345.1. Classification (GTDB taxonomy): domain Bacteria; phylum Bacteroidota; class Bacteroidia; order Chitinophagales; family Chitinophagaceae; genus Flavitalea. Next base: position 86,278 of record JACMLY010000148.1, on the reverse strand, counting down.
ACTGGCCGAAATAGAAAAACTAAATATGAGATTAACAATAGGTTTTTCGCCCTGTCCCAATGATACCTTCATCTTTGATGCGCTCGTCAATAAAAAAATTGATACGGGCGAACTTCAGTTTGCGCCTGTACTGGAAGATGTACAAACTTTGAATGAATGGGCAATACAAGACAGACTTGACATAACAAAGATCAGTTATGGAGTATTGCCGCTTGTGCAAAAAAATTATATTCTTTTAAATGCAGGTGGAGCTTTAGGCATGGGCGTGGGGCCTTTGTTAATTTCGAAATACGAAGTACGAAATATGGAGGATATAAACGATATGCATATTGTCATTCCCGGTGCTCATACAACAGCTCATATGCTTTTTTCGTTGGCCTTTCCTCAGGCAAAACACAAACATTTCACCATTTTTTCAGCTATTGAAAACGCAGTATTGAATCAGGAAGCTGATGCCGGCGTGATCATTCATGAAAACCGTTTCACCTATGAAAAAAAAGGCCTATTGAAAGTGATGGATCTGGGAGAATATTGGGAACAACAGACCGGTTTACCAATACCATTGGGAGGAATCGTATCTAAAAGAAATTTTGATAATACCCTCAACAATAATATCAATGGTCTTATACGTAAAAGCATTGAATATGCTTTTGAAAATTATCCCGTTATTTCACAATATGTCAAACAATATTCACAGGAAATGGATGAGGGGGTCATGCGCCAGCATATCGATCTATATGTAAATGATTATTCGCTCGATCTTAGAGAGAATGGGAAAAAAGCAGTAAAGGAATTTTTGAATGTTTATAAGGAGATCAATCATCAAAAAATGGATGATGCTGATATCTTTTTGAATAATTCTTAAACCCGATATTGAGAAATAAAAATGACCCTCTGTATCTTTCTGTCTTCCTTTTCTCGGTGATCCATTCATGGTACAGTCAAGGGTCCACCAAGAACACGAAGGACGGCACAAAGAATACAGAGAGGTAGGACAACGAGTGTGAGAAACGCTTTCAATTTTTAATCATCCGATGTGGTGCCAATTGTTGCAGATGTTGACTTCAATGCCTTGCCATAAACTTCCAGGGAACGCTTTCTTGCAAAATCATGCTCTACGATTGGTTTTGGATAACTGAAATCCTCAAACTCAGGCACCCACTGACGAATGTATTTAAATTGAGGATCAAATTTTTTGGTTTGAATATAGGGATTAAAGATCCTGAAATAGGGCGCTGCATCGCAACCACTTCCTGCTGCCCACTGCCAGCCGCCGTTGTTTGAAGCAAGATCAAAATCAAGAAGGTTCTGCGCAAAATAAGCTTCGCCCCATCGCCAATCTATCAACAGATGTTTGGTTAAAAAGGATGCGACGATCATGCGAACACGGTTGTGCATAAACCCCGTCGCATTCAATTCTCTCATCCCGGCATCAACGAGAGGATAGCCCGTTGACCCTTCGCACCAGCGTTTAAATTCCGCTTCATTATTTCTCCATTCGATCAACTCGTATTGATGTTTGAAAGCCCTACCCTTCCCTACTTTTGGAAAATGCCAAAGGATCATCTGATAAAAATCTCGCCATATCAATTCATTAAGATAGGTTTCATTGAGCCTGACAGCGTCTTGCACCAGTGCGCGGATACTTACCGTGCCGAAGCGCAGATGTACGCCAATTTTAGAAGTTCCATTTGCTGCAGGATAATCCCTGTGTTTAGTATAGTTTGAAATCAATTCTTTCTTCAGCATTTTTGAAGGAAATTCGTCTTCGAATTTTTCGAAACCCATATCTTCCAGGGAAGGAATTTCTGCCGCTGCGTGCTTGTAAAATTGACCAAAGAATTTTTCCGACGGGTAAGATTTGTAGTAAAATTCTTTGAGTTTGATCTTCCATTTTTTACTGTAAGGAGTAAAAACCGTATACGGCGTGTTATCGTCTTTAATGATCTCATTTTTTTCAAACACCACCTGGTCTTTATACGTTCGCAAAATCGTATTTTGTTCCTGCAGTATTTTTTCTATACCAGCGTCGCGACCTGTTGCATAAGGCTCGTAGTCATGGTTGGTAAAAACGGCATCAATTTGGTATTTTGCATTTAATTTCCTGAAAATTTCCACGGGGTGGCCATAGTAGACTTCGAGGGAACTTCCTATCTGTAATAACTGTTCTTGCATTTCAGAAATGGCTGAATGGATAAATGCAACCCTCCTATCGTGTTTGTTTTCCAATTTATCAAGGATATTCCTGTCAAAAATAAAGATCGGGACAACCGGTTTGTTGTTTTTCAGTGCATGGAACAATGCAGCGTTATCAAACAGCCGGAGATCTCTACGGAACCAAAAAATATTTACAGCAGGTTTCACGCAACAATAACAATGCGGGCAGGAAATTGTTCAGGGCAATAACTGATAAATTTGTGCACCAACCGCATTTGTGTAGTATTTATTTTGAAATTCCTTTACCCACCGCAGACCGGATACTGCATTGGTCAGAAACAGTTCGTCTGCCTGCTGAAGATCGGAAATCTCAAGATTCTTTTCCCGTACATGGTATCCCTGATCCGGCAAAGTTTGTAACAGAAATCTTCTTGTAACACCGGCTACACATCCTTCGGTTAAAGGCGGTGTATATATGGTTTCATTATGTACCCAGAATACGTTCGCGATGGTGGCATCGCAGATCCTTTCATGGGTATTTAACAAGAAACAATCGTTCAGTTTTTTTTGCCTTGCATATAAAGCAGCCATGGTATAAGGCAGAAAATTATTTGATTTCAGATTTGAAAAAGGATCACATGATTTCTTGGCCTCGTTGTAGATGCCCACAATTAGACCGTTCGTATTAAGCCTGAAATAGTTTTCATGCAATTCCCATGCTTCGATCACCCACTCGGGATTGTGATCGATGGGGTCGTACAAACCACCACTTTTTCTGAAGATATTGAGCCGTATGCGGGCCGCTTTTACAAGCTTGTTTTTTACACACAATGAACGGATCTGTTCTTTTAAAAAATCACCGGTGAAATATACCGGGATTTTAAATTGCAACATTGCCAAAGCGCCGAATAATCTCTCAAAGTGAAAAGCTTCAAGAATAATTTCCGAATTTACCAGCTTCATGGTTTCGAAAACACCATCACCATACCGAAGCCCGCGGTTGCCGGCACTCACGAGGGCGGTATCTTCATGCAGCAATTTTCCATTATAACTGATGAAATGAGGCATACCTGAAATTGTGTGCAATTGTACAATAAAAAAGCCCTGTTCAATCAGGGCTAATAAGTTACAGGACTTCGTACGGCTTCAGGGGCGATGCCTAACGTCGTGCAGATCCTCTGGTGCGGTTCTCACCTATGGCTGATCGATGATACCGTTCTTTACAGCGTACATAACCAGACCTGCCATGGATTTTGCACCGGTTTTGGTTTTTAGCTTATCCCGGATGGCTTCCACAGTGCGGGGGCTGATCTCCACGATATCGGCAATTTCTTTGGTTGTTTTTTCTTCGCACATGAGTTTCAATACACGCATTTCCTTTTCAGAAAGATCGGCTTCCGGGTGATGCATGCCATCGGTGCGTTTGGTACGCAAACCTGTGAGCAATGCTTTATTGGTAAGCTCATTGAAGAAAAACTCCTGATCGTGACAAGTTCTGATAGCCTGATAGATGGTTTCAGAATCCGAGTTTTTAGTGAGATAGGAATTAGCTCCTATTTCCATCAACTTTGATATCATGGAATGATCATTATGCATAGAAAGAATGATCACTTTTGCCTCTGGCCTCAACTTGCGTATTTCAGGAAGGGTTTGAATACCATCCATGATCGGCATCTGGATATCCAGTAAAATAACGTCGGGTTCAATATGGCGGAGCAGGTGTATGAGCTGCATACCATTATCGGCCTCAGCAATAAGCTCGATATCTTTTTTAGAAGAGAGTGCGGTCTTCACGCCTGCACGGAACAGTGCATGATCATCGGCAATGGCAACTTTAATGGGTCTTTCATCGGTATTTTTCATGGAGTTGTATTTACTTCCCAACTTCTACAAGCAGGAATTCTGCCCAAAATGCGAAATTTTCGTGACAAATACTATAGCACAATTACGAAATTATACTATTTAATAATATACCTGAAAACATAGTTCTTTTGGATAAGTACGAACGCGTATGGGAATATTCCTAAAGCACGTAAGGTTATTTTACGATGCAACCAGTAAATACCGAACAAATATAATAGGGCAATTCTGCTCTTGTCCACATAGTTATTAACAAATACTTTTGATATAGAAGTTGATTGACGGGGATTAGCAACCTCAAGAACATCCAATGTCCTGTAAACCGTCCAGAAAAAGAATTTCCAATATCTATGAAAGGTAAAGTCCAATGTCAGTCAACTTTCTTTTCCTGCTGGCAAAATAATTGAATCCGTCCTTCGAAAACCGACCCAAATATCCTATACCGTGCTTTTAGCAGGTAACCGAATCCTAACCTTATGAAACCTGGCACCATTTGCTTTATCTCTGAAATCATCCATCCTATGAACGTGCAAACCCATTAGTTAAGACCTGTGAAGTTAGAAAAATTTGTGCCTGCTTTTTTCTCCTGTTAAACGGGGCGGTAAAAAGGCAGGCATTTTTATTTATTTTTTCCCAGAAAAGTTCTGCGTGTGGACCGATATATTATAGATTTAATAAATTTTTTTTTAAAAAAGAAATGTTTAATCCCTAATCAGGCAGATCTATTTTATAGGTAACCAATAGTTTACATCTGTATCTTTCCCCTGTTAGCTGAATTGTATTTTGTCCGGTTTCCCAATGGCCATTTTGATAATGTATTCTGCGTGTCTGAAAGAAATGATCTTTTTTATCCCTGTTATTTTGCCAAACCTCGAATTGAATATCAAAATATTCACCCGTTTTATTAAAGACAGAAATTTTTTTCGCGGGAAGTAGCCGTAAATTATCGTTCATTCTGATACTTCTATCGTGAAGACTGTCTATCGAAGTAATGATCGAATCGTTCACCTTAAATGTGTAATAAAAATAATCCGCGCCTGCCGAACAATTAGCCATTTTTTGGATGGACACAATCCGTACGTTAACCTGTTGCATGGCAACTACCGAATCAACGGGAATGGTTCTGGGTGGATCTGTTCTGATTGTATCAGCACTAACTGTGGAATCATTAAGGCTGCTTACTATGTCGGATCCTGGTTGATTGAAGTTTATATAAGTAAAGATTGCCGTACCTACCAGCAAAACCATAAAAGTGACAGCCATTTGTATTCTACATCCTTTCTTTCGCCAGGCAGGTATCGAGCTTGTGTGATTATTATCGGGCGATGGCTCATCAGGGTGATCAGGTAACACGGTTTGCCCTATAGAGAAAGACTCTTTGATAAGTTGTTCTAATGATTGAACAACGCTGTACCACGCTTCGTCTTTATCTTTCCATTGATTAACGGGAAGAGATCGCTTTGGAAGAGCCTGGAAGCCACTTAGCTCTGAATTTTTGAAATCACATATCCGCACCAGCACGGGTACAATTTTTACCATCCCTTGCCGATGCCGCTCAAGCGCATTCCTGATCTCAACCCGATCTATATAGTCTGATGCAAGAAAGTCAGCGCTTACAAGGAAAATGATAATATCGGCAGTATCGATCTCCGATCTGATCGTATGGTCCCATTCCGTACCAGGAAGTATCTGACGGTCGTGAAAATCAGCTATTAATTTTTTCTTCCTGAGCTGGCTGAGTTGGTTTCTGAGATCGTCAACGAATATTTCATCCTCTTCCGCATAAGACAAAAATATCCTGACTGGCTTCTGCATATCGTAAAAACTTGCTGAGGATTACTCCGTTATATGGATAGCTGAGCGTTCGCTCATAGCGAAGGTAAATGTAGAATAAATTCTATTTACAGCATACCGTTAGGCAATTCTGGTTAATATATATACAAACGAAAAAGGGTTGCAAGACTGCAACCCTCATCTGGGCCTTAACTACAATGCCTCCTAAAACTTATTAAAATTAATTTCATAAGAACTCTTGTAAAAGGGAAAAAAAACATTAATCCCGGTATTTTTCTGCCCTTTTATTGGCCATTTTAATGGATTGATGGTCTGGGGAGTGATCCTGTTCATTCATTGGGGACTTTAATGTTGAGTTACGATTAGTGCATTTGCGATTATCCTGAAAGAATTTGAAAACTGCGAATAAAGAATTAATTTTTAATATAGATCCATGCGCCGTTTTTTCACCATGATTTATTGGTGTTTTCCTCTCCTACTACTGAAAGACAGTACATAATTTCATTAAAATTATGGATGAATTAAGAAAAATAATATCGATATCATTCTATACACAGCTTCTTATGATCTTGTCTGCAATATTAGCGCTAACAATAGCCATAGTTCATAGAAAAAAATTTCGCGAATTAGATTATATAATTTTTTATCCTGTTGCATCGCTAATTCAAGGCGCTATTGCATACTATTGCTTCGTTAATGGGCTTTCCCGAGACCGCTGGTCCTTGGATACAGTTTCTACAAGCCTTTTTGTTCTAATAGAATTTCTAATTATCTATAAATTTTTTTATAAGATCATCATACTAGAATTTCTAAAACGATATATCAAAATAATTTTATTTATCTATCTTCTTTATCTCATATTGATCTGGGCTTTTACAAATTCATTCTATAAACATCCCATTAAGGTGTTTCTCCTAGAATCACTTTGCATTTTATTTTTTTGCTTCATTTATTTATACCAAATTTTTAGATTACCTCCTAAACAATATTTACTAAATAACCCACCATTTTGGATCACAATTGGATGTTTGTTCTATTTTAGTTGTACCATCCCATTATTTTTTTTGGATAGCATTTTATATGCATTCCCCCAGTATTACAAATTTTATTCAATAAATTATCTCGCGTATACTATACTATTCATATTTATATCGAAAGCTTTTTTATGCAAACCAGTGCCAGCGAAATAGCAATATTTTTAATAATAGCAACGATTTTAATTTTGGGTTTACTTGTTTTTACAATATTGATTCTTTTTTTATACCAAAAAAAACAAGTTGCTTTCTTACAAAGTGTTGAAGCCTTAAAATTAGATCATGAAAAAAATTTACTGAAGACACAGCTTGAAATACAGGAACAAACTTTTCAAAATATATCCCGTGAAATTCATGACAATATTGGATTGTCACTAACCCTGGCAAAATTGAACTTAAATATCATCGAATTAGAAAAACCTCAGAAATGGAAAGAGCTGGTGGCATCATCTATTGATTTAATTAGTAAGTCAATTAGCGATTTAAGTGACATATCCAAAAGTTTAAACTCAGAAGCTATTAGTCAACAAGGACTGCTTAATGCTTTGCAAGTTGAAGTTGAGAGACTTAAAAGGTTAAATCGATTTACGGTAAAATTTGAAATTGAGGGAAATCCGGTGTACTTCGATTCACAAAAAGAATTAATTATGTTCCGAATAGCGCAAGAAGCTTTAAATAATATTATTAAACATGCAGAGGCGCAAATGATATCCATGAAAGTGAGTTTTTATTTAACTGAAGTAAGGCTATCCATAAAAGACAATGGAAAGGGTTTTTATTATAACGAAAATGCCAAGGATTTACAGGAAAGCATGAAAGCCGGATTAACAAACATGCAGATTCGATCAAAATTAATCAATGGAAGTATGACTATAGAAAGTGAACTAGGAAAAGGAACTTGTATAGTTGTGACGGCACCTTTTGACACGCTTCAAAATTTAAATTAATGCAAGCGACAAAGATAGCTTTAGCTGATGATCATGTATTATTACGGACAGCGCTTGCTACATTGATCAACAGTTTTGAGAATTGTAAAGTCATTCAGCAAGCCGGTGATGGGGATGAATTGATCGAACAAATCAGGCAGGGTTGCCGGCCGGATGTGGTCATTCTCGATCTGAACATGCCCAGGAAAGACGGGCACGAGACGGCTATCTGGTTAAAAGACAATTTTCCGCAGATCCATGTTATGATGCTAACCATGTACGATTCAGAGTCGGCCTTGATCCGGTTGCTGCAGGCAGGAGTAAAAGGATTTTTAAAAAAAGATATTCACCCTTCCGAATTGAAATTTGCAATACAGTCTGTGATACAATCCGGTTATTATTACTCTCATAATACTTCCGGGAAATTAGCGAACCTATTTCGTACGAACGGGGATAAATCACCCAGCCTGCATAAAAACATGCTTACGGAACAGGAAGTTTATTTTCTTAAGTTGGCCAGTTCTGAATTAACGTATAAGGAAATTGCCCAAAAAATGGGTTTAAATCCCAGGTCAGTAGATTCTCTGCGGGATCATTTATTCGATAAACTTGACGTTAGAAGCAGAGTAGGCCTTGCTATGTATGCTATCAGGCATGGCATCATAGCTTTCTAATGTTATGTGTAACTGGTGCATTTGGGTTAATCGATGATCTTATTGCGCATGCCGTACATGATCAATCCGGCAATGGTTTTGGCACCTACTTTTGTTTTCATGTTTTGCCGTATCGTTTCAACTGTACGCGGACTTAAAAATACCTCCTTTGATATCTCTTCAGTTGTTTTATCTTCTGCGAGCAACTTCAAAATACGGACTTCTTTTTCGGAAAATTTAACTGGATTGGGATAAAATTGCCTTACCTGGCGCTTGGTTTGTAATTTGGATAGTACAGCCTTATTCACCAGATCATTGAAATAGAAATCATCGTTCATGCAGGAAAGAATGGCCTGATAAATTTCATCGGGGTCTGAAGTTTTTGTAAGATAGGCGTTAGCGCCCATTTCCATCATCCGGGTGATCATCTCCTGGTCATCATACATTGTGAGAACGATGATCTTTACGTCATCGTATTCCTTACGTAGTAAGCCGATGGCGTTCACCCCATCCATTTCGGGCATGCGGATATCCATTAATAGTACATCCGGCTTCTTCAGCTGCATCTTATGCATCAGGTCTTTACCGTCTTCGGCCTCCCACAGGATCTTCAGATAGTCTTTGCCTTTCAGTGCCATACGTATCCCATCGCGGAATATTTTATGATCATCCGCAATGGATACCTTGATTACTAATTCAGCGCTCATACCGGGCAGGTTTGGTTTTAATGATGGTTTTTCAGGTTACAGATCTACAGTTTGGTTTATTACCGGCTCGATGTCGGCCCGGGTAATTGTCATGTGGTGAGACTGGATACTAAAAACATGTAAGTGAGCAATCAACAATGGCAGAATTACATTCAGGATTAATCCCTTGCCTTGCAATTCCTCAACCAAATCGCCAAACTAGCGACATCAGAAATCATTACTTCTGGCTCTAATCAATTTGATCTTCGTTAAACGTGCTTTTTTGAAAGAACTTATTACTCAAAGTCAACAATTACCATAGTCAATTCGGTCTATTCTTCCATTACCGCGAACTCATAGCACTAAGTTAGGTTAACTAGGTACAAACACTTACTAACATTTTGATTTTGATGTGGATAACTTTAAGCCTGTTTTTGCAAGCCCGAACTTTTACTATCGTAAAAATACTACTCGAAGTTAGAAATATTACGCTATTTGTAATTGTATTGTTACTATAAAAATCCTCGCAAATACACGATGCATCTGAATCGTAGGCAATTTAAAGCATTTTGGTAAAGTTCCTACCTATTGGTGGAGGTTTTTTTTTTGAGGTCTTTTAAGTTCCAAACTAAGATTTTACAACCTCCAAAAACTCACTACAATGATGAAAAATCAACTGCTCCTTCTGAAGAAAGTAGCATCTATCGGGGAAGAAATCGGTCTTGAACTGGGTACTCAATTTATCAAAGACTACCAGATCGCAAACCCAACCGATGTTCGCTATTATGTTATTGGCCGCAACATTATTGATGAAATTCTCGCGCAACCTGGCTGTGTTGGCATGCGTTTTTACAATTCCTACAATGAGATGGGAGAAAAAACATTGGTTTATGTAGGCTTGAATGAGCATGGCAAAGCTATCGTTGAATACACCTGTATTAATAACGAAGGGCAATTAGAGTCAAATAAAGGGATCGTGGCAGATAGAGGTGCAAGAAGTGGTAGAAGTAATGATTCCTTCGATGAAGAAGGCTGGGGTTGGTTTATTGATTAGTAGATAATATTTGAACTTCCTTATGCCTTTTATATATTTGGACAAAATTGTTCAGTATAAAGGCACTTTTCGTAAATATTAACATAGTTTCGCATTTATTGCCCTTATTTCTTTTCTTTATATTCTTCGCAAGAAATAAAAGAAAGGATATAAGGGTAATTTTTTTTTATTGCATTTATACATTTATTAATGAACTTTTTGTCACCAATCTTCTCAATATTGAGATTAATGCCAGCGTCAGATTTACGTTACTGAGTTTATTTACGGTTGTAGAGTACAGTCTGTTTACTTATGCAATTTTTTTAAACATTAAGAAGAGTTTATATAAGAGAATAATTATCGCCATTTCCCCTATATTCTTTATGTTTGCAATTTTTCAATTTTTCAACCCCGAAGTAAAAAATAACATTGATTCTATTTCCATTACCATTGAATACATTCTTCTAATTATATATTCCTTGTTTTATTTTTTCGAGGAATTAAATGAACCGAACACCACTTTTATTTACTCATCCCACTCATTTTGGATTGTAGTGGGCATTCTTATTTATTCCACCGGAACTTTTTTCTTCTTTATGCAATCGAACAATCTAAGTGATGAAGAATGGTATAGATGGTCGGTTATTAACGACATATTTACTATAATCAAAAATTTGTTTTTTAGTATCGCTATTGTCATAAGAAAGAATATCTCATCAGAGAATTCCTTTAAATCTCCCTATGATGAATTTTTTGAAAAACCTATAACCCCCTTATAAACTTAATTATGCAAACCCCCAATGATATTTCTTCAAGCTAATGCAGATGCTCCTATATCTTTCGTGCTTTTCTTTGGTACGATTGGCATGTTGGTGCTCACGATCGGTCTGATCGTGTTTATCATCTTTCACCAGCGAAAGGTTATCCGTTATCAGAGCCGCCTGCAAAGACTGGAATATGAACAGCAAAAAATGCTGCTCAATGCTTCCATTCGCTTTCAGGAAGAGGAACGCCAGCGCATTGCTGCAGATCTACACGACGATGCCGGTCCATTATTAGCAACTGCCCGTTTGTACCTGAACGAGAACCTGGTGAATCTTGATAAAACTACGCAGCTTCAAAGTATCTACAATGCCAAATCAATCATAGACGATACGATTCAGCTTATACGTAATATCTCTCATAGCCTGATGCCCCCGACCCTGAAAAATTTCGGACTTGAATCAGCTGTGAATGACCTCTTTCAAAAGATCAGCGGTTCAGGCAGTATGAACGCAAGTTGCCGTTTTCACGATTACCGTGAACGCCTTCATCCCGACCAGGAACTCATTATTTTCCGGGTGATTCAGGAACTCATCAATAATATTCTGAAGCATAGCAATTCAAGCTTCATACACCTTACGCAAAATCTTAGCGGAGATAAATTGTATATCAGGATGCATCATGACGGCCGCGGACTTACCCAGGCTGATTTTGAAAAATTAAATAAAAGCACAGTGGGCCTGGGTTTGAAGAATATACAAAGCCGGTTAAAGTTATTGCATGGACGCATTTTTTTCGAGAAAGATATGTCGCAAACGTATTATAAGGTAACCATTGAAGTGCCTAAGATCGAAGAAGGAACAACGGCAAAGGCATAAAATGTTTACATTGCATCTGACCTGATTAAAGTAATTTTAGAAAGCCAATACCTATAAACAATGGGCCCCATAAAAGTGGCAATTGCCGACGACCACAAAATTTTTCGCAAAGGTGTTATCCTTTCTTTGCGTCCTTACACCAATATCCGGTTTGTGCTTGAAGCCGAAAACGGACAGGAACTGATTGATAACCTGCCAACAGCTGCCGAACAGCCAGACGTAATTCTGATGGACCTCCGGATGCCTCAAAAGGATGGCATAGAAACCACGAAAGTAGTTGCCAAACAATATCCCAATATCCATATCATCGCTTTAACGATGTACGAAGATGAACGGTTTGTGAGCCATATGATGGAGATCGGTGCCAACGGTTACCTGCTGAAAAGCGCAGATCCCTCGGAGATCAAAAAAGCTATTATGGAAGTGGTAAGTAAGGGATATTACTTGAACAATTTCGTAAACAGGATATTGTTAAAAAAATCGCATTCAAGGCAAAAAGTGGCACCCACTCTCAATAGCGAAATAACTATCAGCGATCGTGAGCGGGATGTGATCAAGTATATCTGTATGGAATTCACAGCCCATGAAATTGCCCAGAAATTAGAGGTAAGTCCGCGCACAGTAGAGGCCATTAAAGATCGCTTAATGGAACGTTTTGGTGCCAAGAATACTGCGGGACTTGTCTTCTTCGCCGTAAAGAATAACTTAATTGACTAATTTCACGATCCACTAAAATCAATTCTATTGAAACCCCTTTGGAAAACCGGTTGGACCGAATTGATAGATCATGCCAAAAACCGGAATTGGATTATTAGAAATACTTGCATTGGTTGCAATCCTGCTACCATTACTTCCTGTATTCATCATTTTTATTTCCAAAGCTTATAAGCAGGATTTGCTTGCGTTATTGATGGGCTTGTGCCTTGTCAGTTTCATTCAAAATCTTATTCTTTATATACCCAGGTTTGTGCCTCTTGATATGTTGTTCATCAAGGCCAGCTTTCAATTAATCAATTATATCATTTTACTGCTATTGCTGAAAGTAGTTATTATTGGGAAGTGGCAACGGGAAGGATTGAAAATACTACTTGTTTCTTTTGCATCTGTCGTTATTACCATTTACAGCACGCAGGGGATCGCCGTCTATCTTGGAAATATAGAAATCGTACAGGCTTTATTACTCATTCTGGTAACCCTTATTGCATTGTTTCAATTGATCCGGGGACTGGATATATTTATTTTTCTCTCCCCGATGTTCTGGATCGCAGGAGGAACTTTTTTTTATTACAGCATGTTTTTAATAACGCAATCCATACCTGAATACAAATCTGTTTTACAGGGAACACCGTTGCAGCAAAAGAAAGCGTTGTTGCTCATCATCATCATTATCCAATTCATTTTTTACATTATTGCAGCAATAGTGGCCGGGAACAAGAATAAAGAGAATCGTATGATCTTATATTAAATTTCCATTTCAGGGATCTCTCCGTCAATGAAAAGCCTGCCTGCAGTTTTCTGTTGTATCTCCTCCACACTGATCCCAGGGGCTCTTTCAATCAACTGAAAACCTTTTCCGGGAACAATATCGATTACAGCCAGATCTGAAACTATCCGTTTTACACAGTTTACTCCCGTAAGAGGAAGGGTGCATTGAGGTAACAATTTCGATTCTCCTTTCGGATTGGTGTGCATCATGGCCACGATTATGTTTTTGGCACTGGCTACAAGGTCCATCGCACCGCCCATGCCTTTAACCATTTTACCTGGAATTTTCCAATTAGCAATATCGCCGTTTTCAGAAACTTCCATAGCTCCCAAAACCGTCAGATCCACTTTGCCGGCCCTAATCATTCCAAAACTCTCTGCACTATCAAAAAAAGAGCCACCTGGTAAAACCGTCACCGTTTCTTTTCCCGCATTGATCAAATCGGGGTCAATTTCCTCTTCAAGCGGATAAGGACCCATTCCTAACATACCGTTCTCGGACTGCAGTGTAATCATAATTTCCTGCGGTATATAATTGGCTACCAAGGTTGGAATTCCAATGCCCAGGTTTACATACATGCCATCATGCAATTCGCGGGCAATCCGTTTGGCAATTCCGAATTTATCTAAAGCCATATAAAATTGAAAAATTGAAAATAAGAGTTTCCGTATGCAAATGATCTCAGTCGCAAAATGTCTTACGATTTACTTAAACCGATCCATTCCTATGCTGATCCCAGACCCCAACCATCACGTCAAATATAAGTATTTGCGGCTGCAAGAGGACTGTCTGCTTCTATTCGCTCTATGATATGAAAGTTCTGAATGTGATCAGTTCTTATTGCCTGATGATCTTTCTTGATTGCTTTAGTTCATCATTCATTCGCAATTCAATCAGGTATACCCCTGGAATCAATCGATCCATGTTCATACTTGTGTTCAGAATGCCACCGTCTTTCTTCACGCGCTTCTCCTGCATAACCTTACCATCCATGCTCAATATTCGCAAATAAATAGTTCCCTTCTCGAGTGACTGGTAATTCACATTCAGTTGTGATGTTGCCGGGTTTGGATAATATTCGATTTCAGGAGTATTATTTATTCCAAACTTGACCGTGTTTGAAAAGACAAACGATCCTGTTTCATCTATTTCTTTTACCCGGTAATAGAGCCGTTTACCGGAAGTTTCAATATCGCTGTAGGAATATTCAGGTTGCTGATCGATCGCCTTTAATTTATGGAAAGCAACAAATTGCTGCCCATCTTCACTACGCTCTATTACAAATGATCTGTTTTTTAATTCTCCTGAAACAGTCCATTTTAGATTATTCATTTCACCGTTACGCTTTCCTGCCAACCGGAGTGCTTTTACAGGAAGAATATTGTAATTCACTTTTATTAATACGGCCGAACTGAAAGGCTGCAAGCTAATAGAAGGATAATACACCTGTTCCTTAACGTCCTTGTAAGTTGCATTTAATGTTATTGTCTTAACTGTTGCCGTTTCATTGTACACAAACAGGATGCTGTCATCAGGATTGGTAACTGAAACGGTTGCTTCACGCAACTCGAGATTATCGATATAATAAGCCGACTCTGCGTAAGTAGCCTGAAATACCAGCAGTACCGGATCATTTCCTGGAGCGTGAAATAGAAACTCGTTTTCTGTCCGGGTTGTTTTCAAAGGAAAGTATTGAATATTTGGCGTTAGCGTGTTGTAAGGATTGGCGTTTCTGATTATAAAGCATCCCAATGTATTTTCTCCCACCAAACCCTGAAGGCTGAATCTTATGATATAATTTTTGTTAGCTTCTACATTTCCAAGACTTATATTGGTATTAACCGCATAATTTGTTGCCGGGACTGAAACCCTTACTGCATTTCCATCCAGATGCCCGTCGTTAACGGATACGGCACCGCTGCCACCCGGAACAGATACGCAGTAAAGGTTGTTTACATTGTCGCACGAGGAATTGATCGCAATGTTTGCCCCTTCATTGGCAATCGTGTAGGCCTTTATACTCTGGCTGGGAAATGGATGAGCATCGAAATTATATTTATGTGTCCAAGCTCCACGATGCAGACCTGCGTTGGAATAATTGTTTCCATTATTCTGGTCTCTGAACGAAGTGAATATCAACCCTGAAGTATCCAATGGCCGTGCATAGTAATTGTTATCAAATACGCCAAAACTGTTGAGATCATTGTAAAGACTGATCGCCATAATTGCAGGTTGCGAAGAAATGCGGGAAAAAAAAATATTATCTTTTACATCCATGCCCCTGATATAATCAAAACTTGAAGCGCCGTTGTTGATCATGCTTAAGGCAGCTGAGTTATTAAACAAGGTATTCCGCTTAATTTGTACCGCATGAGAATTATGAATGTAAATGCCTGTCTGGGATGCGTTCGCGATACTATTGTCTGTAATTTCCACATTGGCCGACCAGTCATCGAGATAAATGCCGGCGGAGCTGACGGGCGTTGCTGTGGTTGTCCCCAATGGAGCGCCAATTCCATTTAATATAATGTTTCCCGTTATTTTTCTTCCATACTTTGTGAACTCGCCCCACCCGTATATACCACCACCATCATCAAGCGTAAGTGTATAATGGTTCACAAAATTATTCTGTATCAGCACAGAGTCTCCCGCGAATGTAATTCCGCTGTAGCCCACACTATCCACTACATTCCTCTCGATAATACTTTTTGAGCCATTCACATATATCGCTTCATATTGTTGGTTATTACTTAACCCCATACCAGCTATTAATCCGGTGTTTTTAATTATGTTGTTTCTTACAATCGAACCCGGACAATCGTAAAGCCGGATACCATTGTTGTTAGTGTGATTGATGAAGCAGTTTTCAATACTTATTAAATCGGCATTCACTCCCCAGATTGCTTCGGTTCCCGAAAACCGGATGTCGCAATCTTTAATTTGTACCTGCTTTGCTCCCGCAATATAAATAGCTGCAGTATCGGCCCCTTCAATAAGTAAATTATCAATCAACGTACCAGTAGCAGCAGAACCGATCGTGATAACCGTATCCACTACCGCCGCCCTGATAGAATAAGCTGACGGATCGCTGCCAAAAAATACCTTCAATTTGTTTGTACTCTTATCATAGTACCATTCCCCAAACTGATCTAAGGTGGAGGGATGGTTCTGAATAAAATATCCATGCCCGTCAATAGGCTGATGACCTGTCGGCGATGAGTAAGTGATCGTCTGATTTGAATGGTTTGTTATTCTGCACCTGTCCAAAACCCAATTCACTTTCCTGATGACAACCTCCGCTCCTGTCCAGTCAGGAAAACCACTCATAGACGCATCAGAAATACTCGTAGTTCCAATATGAGATTGTACGGTCAGATAACCCCCATTACCGGCATTTGAATTAGGGTGCCGTCCCATGGCCTTTACAGCACCATTGATTAGCACCATGTTTAATGAATTGCCCGGTTGAAATCCCGCAGTTTCATAAATCCCGTTTCCAAGATCCGTCCATATTGACAGATCACTGAAGCCACTAATTACTGGTTTATTACCGGTTCCAAAAGCGGAAAATGTAAGGTCTGAAATATTGATTTTTAAAAATCCCGAGAAGGTCTGGCCCCGTCTGAAAAGAATATTATCACCCGGTTGAAAGTTTGTATTATTTATTTTACCTAATGTTTTCCATGCCGATGCAGGGCTCAATCCATCGTTGGCATCCAACCCCGAAACAGCATCAACATAATACGTTGAACCAGGCCCTGAATAGTCAGGATGTTCAGAAAAAGCGGGGCTTGAAAAAAGAAAGAAAAGTCCGATTACCAGAAACTGGCATAATAAGTAGAATTTGGTTTTCATAGATGGATACTTTGAGATACATAGGATTATTGATACAAGTATATTGCCTCACCGATTCGGTCGCTGGTGAATGTCAATAATGAAATGGAAATAATGAGGGAGATAAGTTTACCATAGGTTTGAATTTTAAGCGTGGTTGAATTTTAGGATCGAATGTAAGCTGACAATAATAATACCATAACTCGGATTTTAGATGACTATATACATCTTACCACAAGTATGTTGCAGATTTAAAATTCCCAATTAGATCAGAAAATAACGGAAGGGATAATAGAGAAAGCTGGAGAAGGTTTGATAAGGGCAAATTGAATTACCTGGAGCTGTCACTGTCTTTTTTGGCGCTGGTCTTTAATAGCAGACGGGTATTGAGGGCTTTTATCATCGCTTCCTCAAAGGTAATATTGAGCCTGACAGGAGGGTCTTGTTTCTTTGTAGAGGATATACGACTGTAGTTCTTTTTATTTTTTTTACTCATTATGCAAAGTCAACGATACTGGCATGATCAATCTTCTTCAGACACAATATGCCTGATCCTATGCAAAACAAACCATGCCGTTTTTTGTGTAACTCCCAAATCGCGGCTTAACCGCAAGCTGCTGATTCCTTGTTCATGATGAGTTACCATGTATAGCGATGCAAACCATGTTGACAGGGGAAGCTTGGTATTATCAAAAATGGTTCCTATAGTCACAGTAAAATCCTTTCTACAGGTTTTTGATCGGCATCTGTAAGTCTTTCCATCTTTGAGCTTGTAAGGCTTTTGCTCATTACAATATGGACAAACAGGATGACCGTTCCATCTAAGCTGTTCCATGTATTGCCGACACAGGTTTTCATCTGAGAACCGGCTCATCAACTCTTTTAAGCTCTTAAATTCTTGTATGATCCTGTTTTGATGTGGTTAAACGATGATGGAGACCGGAGATCGGCCTGAAGGTAAGAAGTGAAGTAGAAATCGAAGGGCTTTGTGAAAATCATTCAGAATAATATTTATGGATCATTCAGCGAAATACCGGAAAGGCTTGATCAAAGCAGAAAAGAGAGTGTAACAGAGGCTCATCATATCCATCGGATTTAATAGAACTGTCATTTTACCCAAGCCAGCTCATATGGATATGGATGGTTTGTTGACAGTCTTGCTTATTTTTCGATTCTCATAATCTTTCCTGATAAATTTCATAGCAGGGATCTCAATGAATGTATTTACGAGTGTGGCAATAAGTATCACAATACCCAGTGAAATTATAAACGCAGCAACCCAGAAATTAACGCCAAAATAATTAGTGAGCAACGGAATAATAATATCGACACTGATAAATTGATGGATGAGATATAAAGGATAAGATATCTGTCCTAAAAAAAGTGTAACCTTATTGACAATAAATCCTAAGAAATTATTTACGTACAAAATAAACAAACTAAAATATAAAACAAGCATCATCAGATATTGGGAGTGAGAAACATACCCATGACTTCTTACTCCATCATCGAACAGGGAAACCTGCACTAAAAAACATGCAGCCAATAATAAATACCTTTTAATATTGGCCTCATAAAACCTGATCTTGTAAATGATTATTCCCGAAAAAAACAATGGAAAATAATTAATCAATGGTATTCCCAGTGAAAATAATTTATGAGCAAATGGGAATATATCCCTCAGAAAAAACGAATAAAGGGCAATAAATCCTAAAATCCCCGCTCCAATAGATTCTATCCTGTTGAGCTTCCTGATAATAAAAATAAAAATCATAAAAATATAGAACAACAATTCAATGATCAGGCTCCAATAAGGGCCGTCGATGTTTTGAACATTTACATAGTACTGAAACATTGTTAAGTTCGCAAAGTATTCCCATGCGCCAGGCGGTTTGAGCGATTCAAGATTCGGATTGAATGCCGGAAACCCGCTGGCAATTATTATCAGCAAAAAAGTTATCGTAACACAAATCCAGTAAGCGGGATAAAGTCTCGAAACCCTGCTAACCAGAAAGTCATTGAGCGTGTTTACCTTTTCCAACGTCAGGAAAATAACAAAGCCGCTAATTATAAAAAACAGATCGACGCCCGTTACGCCTAAATTAAAACCAAGTGCTGCTTCAGGCCTGAAGATTGTAAAATGGAAAAAGACAACGAACAATGCGGCAATTCCTCGAAGTGCGTCGAGCTCGAGAAGCCTTTTATTGTGTTTCATTATGTGGAAATTTAGGGGTGTCTTCGGCTATAACCTAGTTAGATAAGGTTTTCGCGGGAGCCGACAAATCGATCTGCATTTCCGGAGTTGTAGTCCTGGAAAAAGGGCGGAATAATTTTTTTCTCAACTTAAGAAATGGCTCTTCAATAACGATGGTGAAAAGGATCGCTATCGAAAAAGTAATTAAAATATAAATCGCGAAACCCACCAATCCTGTTCCGAAATAACGCATGATGGCGAGGCCAACTACCGCATGCCACAAATACCAATTATAACTGTAATAAGCAATAAAACGAAGTGGCAGTAACCTGGAAAAATTATACGAAAATATTCCCAGCAACATCAAAAAAAACAGAAAGGGTGCAGCAGATAATAAAACAACTTTATGGAAAAAAACAGAATCTAGTTTTACATCCACTAAAATCATAACAGCAAACAGGCAAAGACCTGAAAAAAATACATATAGTGGCTTTCTAATTCGTTTTAAAAAATCAGGATAATAGGTTATGACAAGATTGAGTAGCATTCCCCAGGCTAATCCGTCCATCCTGTTATATGTTTTAAAAGCAGTATCGCCTGAATGCGAAAAGAAGAAGGAGAGATTCTTGAAAATAATTCCGGCAACAATCGCCATTGACGTTAACAGGAAAAGCTGTTTCTTACCCGCGCCTGAAACCTGGAGTATTATAAACGTTATTGGAAGTGCCAGATAAAAATGCTCTTCTACACACAAAGACCAGGCCTGGTCAAAAGTTGAGTGCAACGGTGCCATGGAGAAATTCTTGTAGAAGAAAATATACTTTGTCCATTCAGACGTTTCCATTAATTGGGAGGGGTCGGAATGACGGTAAAGGTAAAAAGCCAAAACATTGCCTATTAAGAGAAAGGCAAAATAAGAAGGTAATATTTTAAAACCTCTCTGAACAAAGAACTGCCAGAAATTGATCCTTTCATTGTCGATAAATTTCCGTGTAAGCAAACCGCTCACAAGGAAACCGGAGATCACAAAGAAAAGATCCACTCCCAGGTATCCATAGGGTAAGGAATTATTAAAATGAAATATTACGACTCCGAGGATGGCAACCGCTCTCATCACATCTATGGCCGAATTCCTGCTGTCTAAGCCAAGTATCTTTAAAGACTGAAGCCGCATAGAATTATTATTAAGAATTAATTAGAGTAATAAAATCTGGTAACGGCATATTAAAAAGCATTTTTATCGCCTTTTAACGTTCTGTAAAAAGTCAGGAACATGATCTTCATATCCAGCCATAAACTCCAGTTTTCCATGTACCAGATATCATGCTCTACCCTGCCCCGTAATTGTTCATCATCTTTAATTTCACCCCTAAAACCATTCACCTGGGCCCAGCCAGTAATGCCAGGTTTCAGGAATTGCCTCACCATATACTGTCTTAACATTTTCGAATAATCTTCTGTATGTCTAAGCATATGGGGTCTTGGACCAACCAGGCTCATTTCTCCCTTGAGTACATTTATGAATTGTGGAAATTCATCGAGATTAGACCTTCGGAGAAATTTACCGATGCGTGTGAATCTTTTGTCATTTCTTTCCGCCTGCATCAGGTTGGCCTCCTTGTTGGGCCTCATGCTCCGGAACTTGATGCAATTGAAAACTTTGTTATCCTTTCCGGATCTTGGCTGAACAAAAAAGATCCCTGCTTTGGTTTCTACCCATATCAGAAAACCGATAATGGGAACAAGCCATGATAGCACAAAAATGACGACAAGCAAACTGACAGCAATATCAAAACATCTTTTTCCCAGCTGGTTTGTCACATCATCCAAAGGCTCACTTCTCACGGTCAGCACCGGTAAATCATTCAGATAATTGATATGAACAGGCTGATTAATAAACAATGAAAGATCGGGCGCGAGTCGAAAACGAATGCACTGCTGATCCGCCTGCTGCATTAAAGAATAAATTCCATTATCATGTTCGGGCGCAATAGTTGAATAAATCTCGTTTACACCCATTTCTTTGGCAGCTACCAGCACATTACTTACATTGTTCACAACGGGATAATGTGTCAGTTCATAAACATTTTCGGAATTAGCACAATAGCCAACCACCCTTGTATTCATCTGCACTTCGAGATACCCCGCAAGCTTCTTAGCTACCTCATTATACCCCAGAATAATGACCTTTTTCAAAAGATAATCGCGGCTTTCAAGAAAATGCCTCACCGCAAAATAGATTCCGCGGTTAACCAGGACAAAAAAACCACACCCTGTTAAAATGGCTACGATGAACAGGCGTGATAATTCATATTGCCTGAAAAAGAAAAGGAATGCCATGATCGAAACCACCCAAAGAAAATAGACCCTTGCAGTCTTCTTCAAAAAAGTTTCAAAATGAAATATGCCCGGACCATTATAAAGGCCACAGATAAAACATAGAAATAACCACGATGTATTTACAAATAACCAAAAACTAAAATAGTAAGTTATCTGTGTGGATGCTATATTATTCTGAAAATAGAGATAGCCCAGGAAAATCACCTGGTTAATCATTAGGAGATCGAATCCGGCAACAAGGATCTGAAGAAACCCGACAAAACGACGATTCATAAACTAGATTTTAGTGAACATTCATAAGCCTTGGCAAGCCCTACGATTGATCATTCACAGCAGCCCTTATTATTCCCGATAGTAATCCCCCCGAGGTATTCCAATTAAGTCGTGTTGAAAATTCATTATAAGAAGATAGGGCCAACTCATAGTACTTTTTTTTATCGTGGTAATTTTCGCAAATCACATCGGCATAGTGTTGAACCTGGTTTTCAGGATTCAATAAAAATCCATTTTTACCATTGCTGATGATGGAAGGTATTCCACCGGTGTTTCTCGCAATGGAGGGTGTTCCATGGGCGCTTGCTTCACAAAAAACGAGTCCGAATGCTTCTGCATAAGAGGGAACAAATAAGAAATGGCAGGATGTATAAAGATCCGTCAATATCGCTTTCTCCCTTGCGACCGATTTATTCAGAAACCCATGATCGGTAATGAAGTCAGGCAACGGCCCTATATCGGGTGTCTTGCCACCAACAAGGTGTAATTGTACATTGATTCCCCTTGAATGTATTTCTTTGACCGTCTGAACAACCATATCACCGCCTTTTCTTTCCCAATCAACTCCGTTGAATAATATCTTAAGTGACGCGTTCGTCTTTTTATTTATAAACTCATTGATCTCAGTCTTCGAATATTCGATCTCCATATTGGCTCCCAAAGGCACTACCTTAATTTTTGCCTTGTTTATCCCGTAAAAGTCACGGGCAGAATTAGCTGCCCATTCCGATGAATAAATCGCCAGGGTGCAATTTTCAAGCGCCTGTTTTTCTATTCTATGACCCTGGCGAATAATTTCCGGCGATAGGTTCATAAATCCTTTATAGTAGTCTATCATTGAAGCGAAAGTGGCATCAGTATAAAAAATTTTGGGGATCTTGGTTTTTAAGTAAGCCATCTCGATAGAGCCGATTGAAAAAATACAGTCGCATTGCTGTAGCTTCAATTGCTCCTCTACCTGTTCGCAATATTTTTTGGAAACTGCTACGGTGCGATCTAAAACGAAATCTTTATTGCTAAATATCCTGCAATTGATCTTTTTTATCTTGTCAATGGGTGAAACAATACGCTTTAAATTTCCTATATACTTAAGATCATTATGCTGGTCTTCAAGGGATTTGCTGATGTAATAACTGCTGCCAGACCAGTTTAGAATATTCCGGGCATCGTAGGTGGTAACAAATGCAATTTTCATAGCCATTTTTTCAGTACTTGGTTTTTATTCTTTCCGTCCGGTGATTGAAGATGTGCCCAAGCGCGTGTATACATTCCAATTAAGCGGCCTGCGCATGGCTTCCGAAAATCTTATTCCTTATTATTTCTTTCAACAAAATATAAATGAAGAAAGAGTTGGTAATCGCATATCTTTTAAAAAGCCGGCGAGGCTCACACGCTAAGCGGAAAAGCCATTCAAGTCCCGAATGTTGCATCCATTTCGGTGCCCGGCTTTGCTTTCCTATTAATACCGACAAAGCGCCCCCTACCCCGATCATTACACCATTAATTTTTCCCTTCATTCCTGCCATCCATTTCTCCTGCTTAGGGCAACCCAATACAACAAATATCAAACGGGCACCACTCGAATTAATTCTCTCTATGATCTCCGCTTCTTCTTCTTTTGTCTGTATCCTGAAAGGCGGGCTATACATTCCCGCAACGATCAAATCAGGGAAAAGTCCTTTGAGGTATTTATCTGTGGCATGAAGTGTATCCTGGTCAGCTCCGTAGAAGTAAACAGGCAGCTGATGAAGCACTGCGGTTTGTAATAGATCGGGGAACAGATCCATCCCTGCTACACGCTTTTGCCTAATGCCATACAGCAACCTAAGCCCCCAGATCAATGGAACCCCGTCCGGAGTAACAATGCCCGCATTATTTATTACATCAAGAAATTTTTTGTCCCGCGTTGCCTCACACAACATGTGAACATTAGCAAGACAAACATACTCGCTCCTTCGCTCAATTTTTGAATCGGTGATCTCATCAATAAATTGCTTATACTCTCCTAAGCAAATAGGAAAATTTAATAATTTTCGAAGTTTCATATTATTAAAATTTTTGTTACGGTTACTGAAGGATAAAAGCAATGACTAATTCAATGTAGAATACACGCCTTCCAAAGAATGGATATAGTTATTAATAGAGAGGTTTTTCGAGATATAGTTCTGGGCATTGAAGCCGAGTAAATTTGAATTGATTTCGCCATCAAGTATGGCAATAATCCTGAATGCAAGTTCAAGAGGATCGTTCTTAGGTATTACAATTCCATTTTCATTATTCTTTACGACCGTTGTAATGGAAGCGTCATCCGTTACAATTACAACGCAACCAACCGACATTGCTTCAAGAAGAGCTACAGGCAGGCCTTCGCCATGAAGTGAAGGCAATAAGAATACATCAGCCTTCCGCAGTGCGTTCCATTTGTCATCGCCACCCACAATCCCCCTGAATGAAAAATCTAGTCCTTCATAATGCGACAAACATTTCTCAAATTCTTCGGTTTCCGGGCCGGCTCCGTAAATCTCAAAACTAAATTTGCCAAAATAATCGGTGAGGTATTTAAAGGCTTCGCTAATAACAAACACGCCTTTTGATTTATTGATCCTTCCCATGAAGATCAGCTTTCGCTTGTCCTTTCCAGATGGCTTAGATGCCGGTTCAGCCTTAGTGATTCTTACAGCGTTTGGCAGAACATGAAAATTTCGGGGCCCGTATCGATTTGTCAGAATACTTTTTTCTAAGGAGCTCAGCACAATAATTGCATCTGCGTTTTCAAATAACGATTTCAGGAGGTAAGAAAAAAAAGGCTCCGATGGCGTATTCATCAAATAATATCCACCATGAATATGAAGCAACATTTTCTTGCGAAATATCTTTTTGAAGATGAGAAATATAAAATAGTCCCTTACAATGGATAATTTTTCGAGGCCGAGATTTAAATGGAAAATCGTGAACTGCTTAAAAAGTGAACAATAGACAGCCTTATAATAAACCATAATTTGTCTTCCAAACCAAAGTATATTCTTTTTCTCACTGTCCTTACTACCCAATCGAAAATGAATAAATTGAAATCTACTTGTACTTATAATGTCAGATACCAATGAAGATATACCGCTTACATTTTCTTTTACATCCAAGCTGGGGCTACTGATCAATACACGGTTGTTTGACATAAGACTGTTTTTAATCAAAATGTTTATGAAAGAGTAGATCGTGTAATCTATATGCCGTTACACTATGGTCTTTATTACCCTTGCCGGGTTTCCAACAGCGAGTGAGTTAGGTGGGATGCTTTTCACAACAACAGATCCGGCGCCTATAACAACATTGTCTCCAATGGTAAGATCCCCGATAATGCAGACGTTGCTACCTATATCAACATAATTTCCAATTACAGGGCAACTGCCATCGACTCTGGCGTTTCCAATGGTTGTAGATTGACGGATGATACAATGCGAGCCAATTCGTGAATCTTTATTAATTACGGTGGCCTGTCCATGATAAATCCTGAGTCCGGGACCGATCCTGGTATCCCAGTGCAATTCAATGCCCAATATCCATTCAATTATAATTTTATAAAACAGGAGATAAGGAGAAAAAAGAACCTTCGTTACTCTATTCCTGGCAATAAGCGCGGCGAGTCTAAAAAGAACGATGATGCATTTTCCCTTTGTGTTAGACTTATTGAAAGGCAGATCCTGTCTAATATATTTCCATATACTCATTGGTGGAGCAGAAGAAAGCTCAATACTATAATCCATTACGCAGTTTGCAGTTTTAAATGTTTAGGCCTGAGAACATACGTGTATTCTTGAAGATACCCACGGACACAGGATTGAATTGAATAGCGTTCGTGGACCCGAAGCGTCGAATGACGCATCATCTCACCTACCTGCCTGTTCTCATACATTTGAATGAGTTTAAAAATTTCACCTGCACAACTTTCAACATTTCCTTTTTCAAACAAAAATCCTCCACTGGTCTGAGCAATGATCTCCGCCGGACCATCAATATTAGAAGCCAGTACCGGTATACCGGCGGCAAGGCCTTCGAGAACTGTTAATCCAAAACCTTCGTAAAAAGAAGGCTGAACAAGCAGATGATATTTGGAAAGATTGGCAAATAACCAATTCCTGTCTTTTTCACCCAAAAAACGAATATGCTGACCTAAATTCAATTCTTCTACTAACTGGTACAGGTACTCAGCTGAATCGCCGGAACCAATTAAATCCAGTGAGATATTTACGAACCCAAGTTCATAAACCACTTTGTGCAATGCTTTTACCAAAACATCCTGGCCTTTCTTTGTGTGCATCAGCCTGCTCACCTGTACGAGCCTGTACCTTTCTTCGTTTCTTAAACCATATTCTTTCCTTTTTTGAAACGAACCGACTGGAATGCCATTGAATACTTTTTTTATGTCTCCGGTGATACGTGTAACAACATCCGCGTAAACAGCTCCTGAAATAGCAATCACAGAGTCAAAATGATGGTATAAAGAAACAGGGATGCCTACATCGTGGATGGTATAAACCAATTTTCCGCCAGCCACTTTAATAAATTTTGCCATATTGGCTTCATGACAGTGGATGATATCGGGTTTCAACTTTAACAACAATAAATTCAATTTCAAAACCGGTAGTGGATTAATACTTCCCTCTTTCCGATTGATCAGGTATAATTTTACATTCCTGTTTAATTGAGAAAGAATATTTTCATTCAACTGATCATTAACTATGATCAATGAAACATCATGGTACATGCTCATTTCATTCAACATATCAACGACAAGAATTTGCGCCCCACCTGTTTTAATAGTAAATAAGCAATGAACTATTTTCATGTTAACAGATTATAAAATTGAGTTATTATTATATTTGTCCGGCCATGGAAGGTTTGGCAGCCCGTTGCTTAAACTTCACATAATTGGTAATGATCGAGTAAACAAGGGGGGCCACAAACCGAAGATTCAAAACATTAACGGGAAAGAGATTTACTTTTTTCGATTTGAGCCGCTTAATAACAGCTTTGTTTGCTTTTGTCTCATTGATAGCAATACCTAAAAGAATATTTTTCTTTGCCTTTTTTTCGAGAAGCTTTTTATTGAACCTTAGTAAATCATCTTCGAAATAGTCAAAGTAGAAATTGTTGTTGACGTACTGCTCCCAGATGGATTTTTTATTTGTCAAATATCCTGTCAGGCACAAAGCGTCTGTACGATTTCGGTCTCTTACGGTTACAAGCTGATTTACGAAAAGTTGTTCCTTTGTTTTGCGGTGTATCCTCAAAAAATTTATACCGGGAAAGCCTCTAATCTGTTCAAAAAATGGTAAACCCTCGAACACAGATCTATGCATAAGATGAGCGAAGTCACCGGAAACATTAAAAGTCACCCAATCCTGGTAAGTCGTTACATGAAGGTTTTGAGAAAACGCCGAATTGTCCTGAAACTCTGTTTGCCTGTCGGATGTCAGAAACATGTAGTGAAGAAATCCAGAATTCCCGGTAAGCGCCTTGTTAATATTCTCAATTGCATCGGGTACAAGCTCGTCATCACTATCAAGCCAAAAAATAAACTCGCCCTTAGCATACTCTACGCACCTGTTCCTTGCATAATTCTCGCCGCCATTTTTTGGTGCAGCGAAAAAAGAGATCTTGTCAGAGATGCATGTATACTTCGAGATAATTTCTTTTGTACGGTCTGTTGACCCATCATCAACAATCATGATTTCAAACGGACTGACCGTTTGATTTAAAACACTTTCAATGCAACTTCCAATACAATCTTCGCGGTTATAGACAGGAATTGCAACAGTTACATGGGGGATTGTCATACTAAATTATTTTAACGTAATGATGTTCAGCAACTCATTTTCCCTCACAGCGTTTACCTGGAATTTTAAGGGCCTGAAGAACGAGTTTTCATTGTTGTCGAAATTAATTTCCATGGAATAGCCATCTATAAACAAGGAGTTCAGGTATTTGCTGTCAATATTGAGGTTATTGTTCATGCATAAATTTTGTACCCTGTTAAGTTCGAAACCGACAAGGCAGCTCAACTGGTTACTGAAAACAATTGGCAGCAACCGTTTATCCTTAATGAAACAGGCAATATTTCCCTCCAATGAATTCGGATTCTTAAAACTTACTTTTTTAATAATCCGCTGAATAAAAGATTTGCAGTAAATCTGGCCGTCGACTGAGAAGGGATAATTCCATTCATGATGATCTTGTCCGCTGTAAATATTCCATTGGATCAAGCTATTGCTGCATTGGAAATGTCCACCCTCAATATTTTCGCCATGCCTGAGGCTAAAAGAATGTATTGCAGGCTTTTCCTGAATTGCCCGGACTGCCAAAGCAGGGACAGAGATCGTTTTATAAAACATGCTATCATCTGTCAGGAACATCACCAGCTCCTCTTGAAACCATTCCAACATTTGGATCAGCTGGTTTTTAAAACTACTTTCCGAGTGCCGGCTGCTTCTATATTTCAGCCACCAATAGTAATTGCGCCAATAAAGAGGGAATAAAGGCCATACCGCTGTCTTGGAATGCTTTTGCTCCCTGATCCAGAATACATTTGGAAATTGTTCGATCAATCTTTGGTATCCGGCCTCGTATTCTGAAGAGGAAAAACTATAAAGCACCGAGATCTTTAAAAAATGAAAGCTGTCGTACTTTACAATACTCTTCAGCAGCAATTCAAGCTGGATCGGGCGATTGAAAGAAAAAATAATTGTTCTGATCACTTTGCGTAGTTTTTTACAATCATCTTTCCATAGTATACCGGAGCTTTTAAAAGGCTTAAGAAAATGCCTTTAAGAATATAGCTGTAACCAAAGGGACTTCTTTCAGGATTTTTCTTCCATTGACCAAAAAACAGGAACTCCTTCTTTTTATAGTTTGCAAGCGATCTTCGTAACAGTGGCAATTGAATTTTCTCGAACACACCATACCGGAGATACACCATATTATTTTCCAGTACCTGAGCAGAATCGCCACTGATCTTGTGCGGTTGATCTTCCAGGTAAATTCCGAGAGGTTTTGGCACCTTAACAAGGGGAAAATGCAATGCCGTTCTCACCTGGAAATCAAAGTCGGCAACACATCGGAATTGCTCATCATAGTAGCCAACTGATTCGTGGATAGATCTTCGCCACATTTGAAAGCAAGACATCAGGTAAGAGCGATAGAATTCTTTCTTATGGCTAAACCAATCAGGGAAATTGTAAAGCTTTTCCCCCGCTTGCCCATACACTGAAGAACCGTACATATCCCCATAAGCAATACCGGCAGTTGGATTTTCATCGAGTGCTTTCACCTGTTGGCAGATTGAATCTTCAAACCTGATATCATCTACATTCCAAATAGTGAGATATTTGCCTCTTGCCATTTTGATTGCTCGGTTCCAGGAACAATAAAGACCCTCACGGTCAACACCGATATGAACCAAATTAACCGCTCCATATTTATATTTTTCTAAAATGCATAACTCTTTCTCGGAAGGGTCGTTGTGAACCAGAATAAATTCACACTGTTCAAGATTGTTCATTGCAGAAACGCATTCGAGAAAGCTTTCAAGAAACCTTTCACATTTGTACAATGAGGTGATCACCGAAACCTTAACTGGCGTTGTATCTTTAGAAGTCATTGGTTGTATCGGATTTGAGCTTATATTGATAGGCAGCAAACAACATCAGCACGGATATAGAAAACTGGGAGATCAAAAGGATGCTGTAAAAAGAAGTAAAGAACAAGCTAATAACAAACAAGAAACCAACTATCATAGTTGTATCGCTACGGTATTGATAAAATCGCTTCAGCAGATTAAAATAAACAGATAAGAAAACGATGCTCCCTGCAATGCCGAAGTAAATGATAAGGGGGGCCCAGGCAATATCACTGGTATCAACCTGTGAAATAGTACCGGTATCATCGGTCGCGCCACCTACATTAAAACTAAGAGACCGGGCAACACGTGAATCTTCCGTAACCAGTCCTATTCCAAAAAGAGAATGTAAAATATCCTTAGATATATAATTCCACCTTTCATAAAAAAGATAAAACCTGAATTCACTGGTTGACATATCGGCCATATTCGCGGCCATTAACTCGTTTTCATTGAGGCCATTTGTAAATACCCCCCTGATATCTGAAAATCCTTCGGAGAAACGATTGCCAAGCACGCTATCCAAAGCAAACAATGAAATAAAACTAAGTATGGAAACAAGCGCCAGTTTCCCAAAACTAACCCGGTGCCTGATCACATAGTAAATAACCAGGCAAACAAGTATCGATATAAGCAAATTTCTATGTTGGGAAAAAACAATGGCCAGACCATTTGCACTTACACATATCCATTTTAATTTGCCAGTCAGGAGGTTTTTATCAAAAAGCAGAAAGAACAACACGGGCACTACGTAAACCGGAAGGTTGTAGTATCGTGCGATACCGCTATTCACCTGCATTTCCATAACGCTGGGCTGATAATCATCCAGTACAGTGTTCAATAACGAGACGTGGATAACGTTTTGAATACAATAGACGAATGCACCAACTGAAGTGAAATAAACGATCAACCTGAAAACTTTGTCTATCTCGGTTCTCTGAAGCGAGCAAAAAAGGAAAACAGAAAGAATAAAAATGAAATTTCTGAAAACCCTCACACTGATCGATAACTCAATATTCTGAATATAGATGCTATAAAACAATAGTCCAAGAAGCACCAGAAAAAATATTTTGACATGGGTAAACTCTTTCCATAAGGACGCCTGCAAAAAAGTTGCCGGTTTCAC
Organism: Chitinophagaceae bacterium; assembly: GCA_014379345.1. GTDB lineage: Bacteria > Bacteroidota > Bacteroidia > Chitinophagales > Chitinophagaceae > Flavitalea. Next base: position 55,570 of record JACMLY010000148.1, on the reverse strand, counting down.
GCAAAGTATGATCCCCATAAAAATCAGCATCCAGTCGTAGCTTTTTCCAATCCCCAAAGCCGGTAAGATCATCAACTGCACCGGAATAAATTGAAAACCCGCAGTTAATAGGGCAAAAAGAAAAAATATCGACAGATACTTTTTAGCCTGATCAAAATAGAAATACAATGCCAGCAATAAAATGATTAAACCTGCCACTTAACTGTTTGTTGAAATATTCTTAATGAATTTCGCTGGGTTGCCTGCCCAGATCTCATCCGCAGGGATGTGTTTGGTTACTACACTTCCGGCCCCGATTATAGAACGCGCACCTATTTTGACCCCTTTTAAAATAATTGAATTTGCACCAATAAAAACGTCATCGCCGATCTCGATCGGCACGGAAATAATTTTAGTAACGTCATTCACTCTCCGGTCTTCGGCATTCAGCGGATGAAAATCAGTGTCCCATATGCTTACGTTTCCACCGCAATTCACGTATCTGCCGATAGTGATCGCAGCATCGCAATAAATAGATACACCGGAAAAACCTGAACCATCTCCGATTTGCAGGCGGCCTTTAGAAGTTACCGCAATGGTGCATGACTTATACAACCCAACAAAGTTTGATGACAACGAACTATTAAATCTCACGTCGTCGCCCAGCGACATAGTTCCATTGTTTTGCACTTGCAATCTTCCTCTTATTTGCGGATAAGAAGAACACCTGACCTTTTGATAGGAAAGCGTAGCACGATTGTATACCGCATTGACCACAATGGTAATACTCAAATTGTTCTTTATGAATCGCAATATGTGAAGCAGCATGTCTCCTACATCAGCCAGCCTGAACCTCTTGCCGGTAATCGACTGCATACGTTTCCTGTAAGAAAGTGTCAACATCAAAAAAATGTTTTTCAACTTTAGATAATACATCATCGCTCTGATTCCACCATTCTATTTCGAGCAATTTTTCAATAACATCCGGCTCAAATCTATATCTAATAACCCTTATTGGTGACCCAACTGCTATGGCATAAGGAGGGATATCCTTGCTTACAACAGCTCCGGCCCCTATTACCGCCCCGTCACCGATTGAAATCCCATCCAATACAATTACATTAGCTCCGATGAAAACATCATTCCCTATATGAATTGGTAAATGCTCCCGGATTTTATCCTTTGTAGAAAAACTAAACCCTGCCTGTTTGCTGCTTGAATAAAAAACAGGCGAGGTAGAAATACCGTTGACGGGATGAATACCCCATCCCGCCAAAAAATTAGGGCCGATAGAACAGAATTTTCCAATAGTGGAATCTCCCATCCTCGAATTCGGGCCAATGGCCGTTCCCTTTCCGATATAACAATTTCTCAAGGAGTGTGGTTTATTTAATACCGTGTTTTTATGTAACTCACAGTTGTCCAGCCTTGATAAATTCCAGTTCCAAAACAGGTCTTTTTCTCTAACCAGGGATTTGAGCAACGAGATCATATTGCTGAAAAAAATCCCGGAGTATAAAAAAACTTTATTTATCCCAGATGCCTTTCGCATTTTGATTGACAATTTTTTCTGTTTGTAAATAAAATACCGAACCCATAACAATGAACAGGATTGAACTGGCCGAGATTATTCCCGGGAGGCCCCATCGATGCCCCAGGATCACAGCCAGCGGAATATTAATTATTGCGGAAAGTATCACCAGGATTAATTGTAACCTGATCTTACCGACACCGTTCAATAAGAAGACATGTGCAGTCTGCCATATATAAGCAATGGCGTAGATCATCATGGCAAATGTCAATGTTCTGTCTATGCGGATAGTATCGCCCAACCATAAGTTGAAAATCCAGGGAGAAAGCAGGTATACAAGAAATGCCGCCAGTGATAGAAATATGCATACTTTCCTGATGAGGTCCATGCTATTCTTCATCCATTGAAAATCCTGACTTGCATACGCGTCCGTAAAAGCGCTCCAGTAAGGAGTGATGATGATCACAAATATCATGGTCACTACTGAAAAAAGTTTGTATGAAACATTGAATATGGTAACTGCTTCGGGACCCAGGATCCGGGTGATCACAATATTATCGGTTTGAAACAGAATGAGTGCACCCATTTGAATAACAAAAAACATTATCCCCAGATTGAGTAAGGGCCTGATGTACTTTAAATGAATACTATAAAATGAAGGAGTGAAAGCTTTCAGTGAATTTCTAAAAAAGTACACGGTCGCAATCAGTGTCACAATTATCGGAATACCTGTGGCTACAATGACAAGGGCTTTCAAATTCGAAGGCATCCACTTCCTCAGGATGATTATGCAGGCAAAAACAAAAACCTGTCCCAAAAAAGAAATGACTGCTGTTTTTGCAGGCTGGTGAGTAGCTATCAGAATTGTATTGAGTGTTTGGAGAACAAACTGCACACAAAACGACCCCACCACAATAAGAACAATAGCTTCAAGATCTTCTACCGAATTGGCCGGAATATTCAGTATGCTGTGCCAATCCAGGAAAACATTGATAAATAGAAAACAAAGAAAAATGATGGAGGAAATAATGAAAAGCAGGGCATAGGTTGTGCTGATGTAATTCCGGGCTTCGGCGTGCTGGTCCACAGCAATGGAGTGAGCCAGTTTGTTCTTCAAACCGTTTCCAAGACCAATATCAAAAAAATTCATCCAGGCCACAATGGAGCTGATGGTTAGCCAAACCCCATACTGAATTGGGTTTACATAATTGATGGTCATAGGGACCAGAATTATACCCACAAGAATACTGGCAGCTTTCACCCCGAAAGACATGAGTATGTTGTGGGTAATTTTCCTGGTACGGTCGTTACTCCCCGAGAAGTAATTCAGTGCCTTCGTCCTGAGTGCAGAGAACATCTTTATATTTCCTTGTTATAATTGAATGCCTGATGAAACAATGAGCAACCGTCTTTAAAATGGTTCCAATTGTGAAAATTCATATTCAACACCGTATTTTTTATACATCGTAACATCACTGTCCACCATTTCCATTACCAGTTTATCGAGCGTATAGGCAGGAGTCCAGTTAAGCTTTTTCTTGGCTTTTGTAGGATCACCAATCAATAATTCAACTTCTGTGGGCCTGAAATAATTCGGATCTACTGCGATCACCTGTTGGCCTATCGGCAATTGATATTCCTCATTATCGCATGCAGCCACAATGCCTTTTTCATTGATCCCTGAACCAGTAAACCCGATGGTGATGCCCAATTCTGCAAAAGACAGGCGCACAAATTCACGCACGCTGGTTGTTACACCTGTTGCAATCACAAAATCTTCGGGAGTATCCTGCTGCAGTATTCTCCACATAGCGTCTACATAATCTTTAGCATGTCCCCAATCCCTTTGTGCGTCTAAGTTTCCCAGATATAAACAATTTTGAAAGCCGAGAGCAATAGCGGCAGCTGCTCTTGTTATTTTTCTTGTTACAAAAGTTTCTCCGCGTATTGGACTTTCATGGTTGAATAAGATCCCGTTGCATGCAAACATGCCATATGCCTCGCGATAATTGACTGTGATCCAGTATGCATATAATTTCGCAACGGCGTAAGGGCTTCTGGGATAAAAAGGAGTTTGCTCCGTTTGCGGTATTTCCTGTACCAACCCATACAATTCGGAAGTTGATGCCTGATAGATCTTTGTTTTGTCTTTTAGACCCAGAATTCTAACTGCTTCAAGCAAACGCAACGTACCGATACCGTCTGCATTAGCAGTATATTCAGGTGTATCGAAACTAACCTTAACATGACTCATAGCAGCAAGATTATAAATCTCATCCGGCTGGGTTTCCTGTACTATGCGAATCAGATTTGTGCTATCGGTCAGATCTCCATAATGCAATTTAAAGCGAACGTTGCTTTCGTGCGGGTCTACATATAAATGATTAATGCGTTGCGTGTTGATAAGAGAAGATCTTCTTTTTAAGCCGTGTACCATGTACCCTTTGTCGAGAAGAAGTTCAGCGAGATATGCACCATCCTGTCCGGTTACACCCGTAATTAATGCAGTTTTCATGATTAATGATAGTTTAATGAAGGAATTTATGCAACCAGCAAATCGGATTGCTCTATTTTATTTTTAAGGAAATCTGAATAGGCCAGATGGATACCCTCCACCAGGGATACTTTATGCTTCCATCCCAGCGTTCGCAATTTTGTCACATCCAGTAATTTTCTTGGAGTTCCGTCAGGCATTTCAGGATTGAATCTTATTTCTCCATCATAACCCACAACATCCCGCACCATCCTCGCAAGTTCAGCTATACTGATATCCACACCGACGCCAACATTGACCGGCCCGCCATCGTTGTAATTCAGCATTAAAAAAACACAGGCATCGGCCAGGTCGTCCGCATACAGAAATTCCCGCATCGGCTTTCCGGTTCCCCAGAAAGCAACCTCATTCTTCCCATAAATTTTCGCTTCATGAAATTTCCGGATAAGGGCGGGGAGCACATGAGAGTTTTCAAGATCATAATTATCCTCAGGCCCGTACAGGTTAGTCGGCATCACCGTTATAAAATTGCATCCATACTGATGACGATATGCCTCACACATTTTGATGCCTGCGATCTTTGCAATTGCATAAGGCTCGTTTGTGGGCTCAAGCGGCCCCGTCAAAAGTGATTCTTCTTTAATAGGCTGGGGCGCCTGCCTGGGATAAATACAGGACGAACCAAGAATCAGAAGTTTTTTGACCCCGGTCCTGTACGCATGATGAATGATATTGCTTTGTATCATCATATTATCGTAAATAAAATCGGCTCTGTAAGTATTGTTGGCATGTATGCCCCCAACTTTTGCAGCAGCAAGGAAGATATATTCTGGTTTTTCATTATCAAAAAAGTTTCTGACGGCTTCATGGTCTCGTAAATCGAGCTCTGACGAAGTTCTCCATATCAGATTATCATACCCCTTCTTTTCAAGATGGCGTTTGATAGCAGAACCAACCATGCCCCGGTGTCCTGCTATATATATTTTATTGCTCTGTTCCATACTCCTTTAATTTAATGTTGAGATCTTTTATTAAGGTTGTGAAATATTATCACGATGCCAGCGGATGGGCCAAACCTTCAGACGCCAGAATCTCAATACTTGATTTTTCTACTTCGGCGATCATCTGATATCCCAATGTGGGAAGGTATACCTTAACAGTTCGTGTTTTTATTTCTATTACTTTGCCCTGAATGTCCATCAACGGACCACTTGTAATGCGTATATTATCGTTAATATTCACAAATAATTTTTCGAGTGTTACAAGCTTGTATTCATTCAGGAATTTCCTTATCGTCTCTATTTCTTCTTCGCGTACAATGGCCGGATTACCTAACCAGTACACAAAATTGATGATGCCGTCAGATTGCCTGATGATTGCATGGTCTGAAACCGATGCATGAACGAATACATATGAAGTGAAGAGAGGCTCCATAACAATCTTCTTACGATCGGACCATTGTTTCTGTACTTTGTTCAACGGACAATAGTTAACAAGACTTTTCCCGGACAAGATCTGAGAAACTTTTTTTTCCCATTTAGGCCTGGTATATACTACATACCAATTTTTTGAAGTACTCATAGTAAGGGTTTTAGTTTAACTGAATCGGAAGCTGTTCTGTATTTTTTTAAAAAGGCTTCGCCCATACCAGTCACACAAACGACTGGTCTAATATTTTTAAAAAATGTTCAAAGGAAACAATCACACCTTATCAGGCTGAAGCTTTAACTCCTTTCTCGATCTTTTTTGCATCGTCATAATTAAAGCCATATCCATAACCATACCCAAAGCCATAGTTACTCTTTAAGAAACCCCGCGACTTAACCCCATTAAAAATGATCTCGATATTTTTTAACCCTGTTGTCTTAATATTTTCATCCAGGCGCTGCACCATTATTCTTGGCGTGAACTTATGACGAATGATATATAAAGTGGCATCGCATAATGGCGATAAAATAAATGCGTCAGAAGATGGACCGGCGGGAGCAGAATCTACAATCACATAATCAAAAATAGCCGCCAGGTATGATAACAGGTCCTCAGCCCTTTCACTTAAGATCAGTTCTGATGGATTAGATGGCAACGCTCCCGCAAATATTAAAAACATGTTTTCATTTGCTTCAGATCTTTTTATGATCTCTTCAGGCTCCGCCTGGCCGGTGAGATAATCTGACAGGCCTTTTGTATGAGATTGATTTAATTTTTTTGAAAATGTGGGATGGATAAGATCGAATTCAACAACAACAACTTTTTTGCCCGTGATCGCAAGACTAAGACCAAGATTCAGTGTAATAAAACTTTTGCCTTCACCAGCAATACCGGAGGTTACTAATATCTTTTTTCTTTTTTGTGGATTTGTCATGTGCAGTACGGAAGCTCTCAATTTTCTGAATTGCTCTGCAATAAAACTTCTCTCTCCATTACCTAACACGAGTGGAGTTTTCAGCTTTTCATAAGCTATTTCAGAGAGAATTGGGATGGAGGTAAACTTTTCTACTTCCTGCCGAAATAATATGGTTCGATTGAATATTTCATTCCCTGAAAGGATGGCAACTCCCAGAATGAGCGCAGCAACTATGGCAATGATATAATATAGTTTTTTATTTGGGCTAACGGGGACCAATGATGATTCAGCCTTATCTACTACCCTGCTATCGGCCACCATTGAAGAATGAGACAACGCAGCCTCCTCTCTTTTCTGAAGTAGAAAAGTATATATGCTGTTCTTAATGCTTTGCTCCCGGCTAATCTCGACAAGCTCCCGCTCTTTACGTGGAATTGTCTGTAGCAAAGACGCATAAGCTGCATTTGTATTATACAAATTGGCCATCCCTGCATTGAGGCTCACGATCCTATTCCTCAGGTTTTCCACGATACCTGGCTTTAATTTATTGATCTGATCGGATATGGATACAAGAACAGGATTGTTTTCAGCAGTCGTCTTACGAAGCCTCTCATGATCAAGTTCCAGGCTGTATAGCTTTTCGAGAAGTTGGGAAAGCAATGGATCACTTATACCGAGAGTGGACGGTACGATCACACCAGCATTGTCTTTCGACATCACATATTGCTCAACCTTCTTCAAAACCGCGAGCTGCATACTGATATCGCCCATCTTTTGGTCATTCGCGCTTACATTTTCAAGAAATAGCCTTCCCTGAGCTCCTACATCCACCGCTCCTCTTGCAGACTTATATTGCTGTATCCTATGCTCAATGGAATCAAGGTCATGAGCTACATAGCTCAATCTATCTTCCACGAAAGACAAGGTATTCAACGCGAGGGCATTTTTATCATCGATCGCCGCTTTGTTATATTCCCAAACTAACTGGTCCAGTATCTTCTCCCCGCGGGACGGAACTTCATCTCTGATCTTAAGATTAATTACCGTAGAAAGTTTATTGACGGAAGAAATAGTAAGCCTCGCATTCAACAATTGAGTGATGCGTTTAGGATCTATCAACGAAAAATAGAAACTTTTTCCATTATACCCGTCAACTGCGTTCTTTGCGAACAACAACTCTCCGAATTTGGTAGCCACCCATGTATTGAGTGGATACCAAAGCTGGCCAATTTTCACTAATTCTTTGCGGGCGTCATAAGCTACATCGATATTACCGGTTTCTCTTAGGGAATCAGGGTTTTTAACAGCTATGCTAATCGGTGAAGACTCATAAGCAGAAGCAGATACCATTTTTCCCGTTTCAGAAACGGGCGCGTATAATTGTAATTTCTTTACTACCGCATTCATCAACGATCTTGAATGAAGCACTTCGGTTTCATTCTCAATGATCTTCTTTGTTGCCAATTGATTTAGTGATTCGATCATCTTCGAATCATCCAGGCCCTTTCTCTCATCTTTGATCAATATTGTGGTAGCCGATTCATACATTGGGGTGATGTTTTTGACATAGATCAAAGTCGAGCCGAGGCTTATCACTATGAGAACGGCAAACAACGGCCAGTAGGGAAAATATCTGAACCATAACTGGTACAATATATTCTCCTGATTGCTGCTACTCATGCTCTTCATTGTTTTTTCCTGCATATCAATTATTTTATGACCTGACCGGCAATAATGGCAACAAAAGATAATCCGCTAATTACAGCAGGCACCCATATAGCCTTCCCCGAATTTGTAACTTTTGCTTTTGTAGTTTCCACATAAACAACATCATTCGGCTTTAAGTAATAAAATCCTGATTCGAACAATTCCTGGGTGTTAAGATTGATCCGCCTTGAAATCTTTTTACCATTTTCTTCCCTTATCAATAAAACGTTTTCTCTTTTCCCGAATAATGTCATGTCACCTGCCAAACCAAGAGCTTCCAGTAATGATATCTTTTCGCTTGGAACCGACAGTACAGAAGGTTTGTTCACTTCACCCAACACAGTAACCTTAAAATTCAGGTAACGAATATTGACAACAGGATCTACCAGTAATTTATTTTCGATCAATCTGCCAGTGATAAGTTCTTTTAGTTTGTACTTATTCATTCCAGCCACCTTGATGTTACCCAGAACAGGAAACTGTATATATCCATAAGCATCTACCAGGTAGGCAGAAGCCGTATTGCCGGAAGGATCCTGCGCACTGCGTGGATAATTTGCATTAAAAATAACTGAAGCTTCGGGGTTGAGACTGCCAACAGATATACTCAATAAATCGTTGTTCTGAATTACAGGATCGGGAACAACGTTAACAGAGTTCAGTGTATCATTCTGAAGTCCTGAAAAATAAGTTACTTTTTTTGTACTCGTGCAACTAAATAAGCTTATCAGGACTGACACAACTGCAGCGGCTAATACTTTTCGGGAAACATATTTGTGTATGATAGTCATAAATATTTTTTTTATGATTTCTCATATTACAAACAATCTATTTGACAAATTAAAGAGACGCAAAGAAGGATATTAATACCAGGATGAGATTTTCAACAAAGGATATTGACCTGGTGAAATTGATATTGTAAATTATATTTTATACAATTTATATTCCAGTTCTTTTTTGTTCATAATAAAATTATTATCTGCCTGTTCCGATTTATTGAATAATAATTTTAGTTGTTTGCATGTCGTTGTTCATGAATACATGAATGTAATACATGCCTTTTTTGGAAGAGATAAGCGTTCCTAAGTCAATGGTGTTTTCACCCTGCACAAGATTTACAGATAAAGACTTTATTTCCTGCCCCATAATGTTTGTCATTTGCAATCTCGCTTTACCCACCACAGAAGCATGTATATTCAAAAAGGCTTTTTTAGTAACAGGGTTTGGATATACGTTCATTTCTTTCAGATTATTCAATGAGGTTAACCTGACTATCCTTGAGTAACTTATTTTCCCTCCCCTTGCAATCAGCTTAAGTCTGAAGTAATTTTCTTTAGAAGTCGCCAGCACATACTTTGACGAATAATTTTGTGTTGCCAGGGAGTTGATGGCAGCTGTCATACTGATAAACTGAAAATTAATTCCGTCACGCGAATATTCAATCTCATATCCAAGCATATCCGACTCCTCCTCAATACTCCATTCAAACGCAATGTTCTTTAACTCATTCCATCGTGCTTCAAACTTCACTAATCTGGTAGGCAAGACCGCCGATAAAACAGGCATATTATAAAAATTCACCAATGCCATATTATTTGCATTTACAATATTGGGGGCGGCTCCTATTACGTGATTTTCATAATAACTCAGGCCAGTAGTGCCTGGTGGTATCATATCAAGTGTTAGTATTATATTATTTCCTGAAATCGCGGCGTTTTGAATTACCGGTTGCACGGATGCTCCTTCGAAATGAAAATCATCCAGCGATCCTGTTTGAATGCTGATGTTATCGGACGGGCTTTTTAATTTTAATTGAATTTCTCTTGAATTGATTTGAGAAACACTTACTACAAGTGGAGACTCAATGTCAGCCAGGTCGGCACCTCCGTATAGATCTTTTTTAACGATGTAGCTCCAATCAATACCAAGTTTCTCATAACCATTGACAAATGTGAAATGACAAAGATCGGCATCATGCTGCAATGCTCCTGTACCATAGATACGGGTATCAGCATTTTCAACGGCGATCTGCCTTAATGCTTCCTTGATCAAAACCGTTGTATTTTGAAATTGACCGCAACCATAGCGGATTTGCGAAATATAAAAACGATTGACCCCTGGATAATCCTCAAGCCAGGCATTTCGTAATGCATAAAATTTTGTTTTGTATGTATTAATATCATCGAGTTCCAGATTCTGTGCATTGGCTTCACCCTGGTACCAAAAAACAGCACGGATATTGTTTTGAAAACCTGTTCCCTGTATCCGGGTAAGAAGCCGTCCGTAATTCGTACTCAGATCCGAGCGAACAGTATTATTGCGTAAAAAATAGCTAATGGGAGAAGCCGCCTGGGCGCCATTAAAAACTGCTATCGGGTAATTGGTTTGTGTTACCAGGTAATTGGCAAGCACAAGACCCCATTGGCCGGTATTACCAACAGTACCGTTGTAGCCGTCTCCCTGTCCGATATACCATTGAATGAATGGAGGGAACCAAACATCACTTCCCGAAAAATATACCCTGATAAAGTCATTTTGATACGCAGCAGAACTTCCTTGCACCAATGCCGACTCAGCATTCGACTGTCCCTGTATGATAATCGCATCGCCCGCTACAACCTTATCAGCGACATAATTCTCAACCCAAACTCCATTTGTAAACAATATGCTGACTACAAATTTATAGTTGCTCAGCTCTGCTATGATGGTTTCAGAAAATGAAAAACTTTCGTTTACATTTCCAGCCAGTGACTGTGAACTGGTTTTTACAAGAACATTATTTTTGTATACTTCTAATTTTACTAAAACAATTCCCGGGCTGGTAATTGTGCCGCTTGTTACAACTGTGGCCGTGTTATTAACAGGGTTGCGAGGGTATAATTGTAAAGAAAGTGGTTTATCGGTATAAGCAACTTGTCCTTTTACGATTACAAAAGCTGATAGAACGTAAACTAAGAGTAAGCACTGTTTCATGGTAAAACTTTTCATGGAATGAACATGCAGTTTGTCAAAACTGTATTTATCTGTGAATTGAAACTAAATCCGTTCAGCTTTATGGATAAGGAACGGCTGAATCTCTTTGCCCCATAAAATCTTTTTCAAGAACGGGCTTCCTGTAAGAATGGAGAAATTGATTTCCCATTGATTTATTTACCTCCTTTACATAGTTCTTGATTTCCTGCTCCTTTTCCTTGCGGCAGATCAACAATACATCCTTCGTGTCCGCTACAATAAAATCATCCAATCCCTGGATCAATATTAATTTTTCAGGTGATGCGTGAACGATACAGTTTGCGGTATCGATCATCATGGCCTTTTTTGCAGCAATTGCGTTGAACATATAATCCTTTCGCATATTTTCCCATGCACTGCACCATGTGCCAAGGTCGCTCCAGCCAAATGAAGATGGAATAGTATACACATTCCCTGATTTTTCCAGGATTCCAAAATCTATTGAAATGTTCTCACAATTCTGATAGACGGGTATAATAGAATCATGCTCTTCAGTAGTATTGTATGCATGTTCAGCATTGATAAAAAGATTGAACATATCGGGCAGATGCTTTTCATATGCCCTTAAAATATCAGTTGCTCTCCAGGCAAATATTCCTGAATTCCACAAATAGTCTTCGCTTTTGACAAATGTTTTTGCCAGTTCCAGGTACGGTTTTTCAATGAATTGTTTTACCGGAAATACGGAAGGGCTTATTTCCTCCTGAGCCTTTTGGATATAGCCATAACCGGTACTTGGATAACCTGGCTTTATGCCAAGGGTTACAAGCGCCTGACGATCCTGTGCAAAATTTAATGCCAGTGTACAGTCTTCATTGAACTGCGCCAGGTCGGTGATCAGATGATCGGACGGTGCAACGATCATTGTTGCATCTTTATCCTTTTTAAATAATTTAAAAGAAATATATGCAATACAGGGCGCCGTATTTCTTCGCAATGGTTCGCCGATAATATTTTCGGTTAGCAGCGATGGCACCTGGGCCTTTACAATGTCGATGTATTCATCTGATGTAACTACATAGATATTCTCAATGGGAACCATTTCCCTGAAGCGGCTCACGGTTTGCTGGATCAAGGTTTGACCGGAGCCCATGATGTCGAGAAACTGCTTTGGATAATCGGCCCTGCTTATTGGCCAAAAGCGGGAACCAATGCCCCCTGCCATAATTACGGCATAATAATTATTCATAAAAATTATTTTTCAAAGGAAATGGCGAGCAATCCTCAGGCTTCTGCCAGAATCAATTTCAGTTTTACAAAGCCCGTTTCATCAACAAGCGAATTCATAAATTCGACAGATTTCACATTTGTTCTTTGAAACTGATTGGATAAGTAAGTATACATGATGGCTGAAAACTTCTTGTTCAGAAAATAAAACTCCGATGGCTTGATCTCATCAAATATTTTTTTTGCACTGTCCCAATTATCTGTTTTGAGTAATGCAACCGCTTTCAGTAATTTGAAATTATGCTGGCTGATAGTATACTTAAATTGTTCGGATTTTAATTTTCTCTCTTCGGACTGAGAAAGATAGTACAAGGCATCGTTGTAATGACCCGTTAGGATCAATGCTTCCGAAACAACATATTCGAAATACAACATCTGCTCGTTGGAAACGTCGCCGATTATTGCTGAATAGTACTTATAAATATTAATAAGGATCTGATCAACCTGCCTGGCTGAACCGGGAACCGAAAACAACAAGGCCGCGAAATACCTGCTGGTGATATATGTTCCAGGTAATGGCGAGAGTGTTTCTTGGGTGATTTCCGATATTTCTTTTGCATGCCGCAAAACCCGTTCGTGATTGTCGTTCAACCAATACTTGTATACAAATACCGAATTTGCGAATATCCTGGCATCACGGGTAGGTTTTTCATTCAGGTAGTAGCGAAGTCCGTCTTCGTAGTAATAATTGAATTTGTCTATATTGACAAATTGCTCGAAATAAAATTCCTGGCCGTTTTTGGTTTTGGCAACAAGGCTTTGAAACTTATCAGCCAATACGGCATTCTTGTTTAAAAAGCGAATCGTTTGCCTCACGAGGCTGAGAAAAGTCTTATCTGTAAAATCCTCAATGTGAATATCGCAAAACAGCGAAACAAGGTAATGTACAAGGCCTTCCTGTGCGATCAATTCGCCCGTATCCCCGGGTCTTTTGCGGTTTATCAAATCCTCGGTGGAAAAGAATCCGCAATAAGCCGACAAAATGGTAAGAGTGGATTTGGATGGCGGGTAATCTGCTTTTACCAATCCAAAAAAACGCCGGAGTGTGTTGGAATTCAATTGCTGTTGTGTGCGGTGATAGATATCTTCACTTAACTGGATACAATCCCGCGAAGAAGAGATCTTTCTCCCAAACACATGTTCGATTTCATCCCTTATAGCAGTTCTTAGTTCTGTCCCCATAGTGCTAAAAATTATTTCTATCATAACTTTTAGCAAACCATCGTCACATTAGATTTTTCATGATTGGAATCTTTTTCAAAAAATATTATTCAAAACAAAGGATTTAACCGTAATCATTGAAGTTCTTTTTTGTTCAGCTTAGTTTTTACTTGCTGTTTCTGTAAAATACAACAAATTTTTTATAATGCAATATATTGGCGACTCCCATTCATCGCCGGTACATCATTTCTTAAATAGAAAAGGATCACAATTAGATTAATTGCAATCCCGTGGGTACTGATATGGACTCAATCAAGGGAATAACCAGGCTCGCAGAATGTTGCGAAGATTTGGCTCATGATCCATTTCTTATTACGGTAAAGATAAAATGTATGATATGAATCAGATTGTGAAAAAAACATTTGATCTTGTTTTTTTCTTATTGGAATTCGGGAGATGCCTATATAAAATTATGAACCTATTTTTTCGGTTATCTGTACCGTCTTTCGTTCTATTCTTTTTTCATAGGCCCCCCCTTGAAAAATGCGATGAATGTAAATGCCGGGCACATGCACGTGATCAGGATCTATTTCGCCGGCCTGCACAAGTTGCTCTACTTCGGCAATCGTTATTGTGCCGGCCTTGGCCATTGATGTTGAAAAATTACGAGTCGTTTTTCTAAAAACAAGATTTCCCATCATATCTCCTTTCCACGCTTTCACAATAGCAAAATCGGCCGGAAGTGCATATTCCATCAGGTGTTTTTTTCCATTGAATTCCTTTACTTCTTTACCTAAAGCTATTTCAGTTCCATAACCTGCAGGTGTAAAAAAAGCAGGGATACCCATTCCCGCCATTTGTATCCGGGTAGCCAATGTGCCTTGTGGTATCAATTCAACTTCCAGCTCTCCCTGTAACAACTGGCGTTCAAATTCAGCATTTTCTCCAACATATGAACTTATCATTTTTTTTATCTGGCGCGTTTGCAATAAAAGACCGAGTCCGAATTCATCAATGCCCGCATTGTTAGAAATACATGTCAGGTTTTTTACCCCTTTGGTCACCAACGCTGCAATACAGTTTTCCGGAATTCCACACAATCCAAATCCGCCAAGCATAATTGTATTGCCATCCCGGATATCAGCTATTGCTTCAATTGCATTCAAAACAACTTTATTCATGATAAAATATTTGGAATGTAAAAATACCGTCGGGAAAATTTATGGAAATTAATAATATATCTATTTAACAGGAGCGCTTTTGTAATTATTTTCCTTTTGTCGTTGAGCCTTCACATCAATGGAATCAAATATTGCTTTGGCCATATCAGGCCGGCGCAGATAATACTTATAACTCTTAATGAAATCTTCTCTCGACACTTTGTGCATGTAAAAAATCTGCTCGTACAATTTAAATTTCTCCAGCTGCATATTCTTAGTCAATGAATCCTTTAATAAATACACTGCAGAAAATCGTTCGGCCTGCACAATATCCCATAGAACAACCTGCATTTTCTGTTTGGATAGTATGTCATTGGGAATTTTGGTAGTGTTTGTACAGCCAAAAATGAACAGGATCACAATAGCCGGCAGCATTCTTTTCATCTCAATTCCTGTTTATACAGATTGGCATTGGTGATATCGAGCTTAACCAGCATTTCCTGAGCTTGTTTTTTTTCTTCAGGAGGCGCTTTTTTAAACACACGAACAATTTCATTGGCCTTGCCCTGAAAGAAGAAGGGAATGATCATCGAATTTGGAATATCGTTATTCACTGTATTCAATAAACTAATGGTGTTCATGATAGCTGTTCTTGCGGCTGTTTCATTCTCATACATGAAATCCATTCCCAGTCGGTAGTAACTGTATAATGCGTCATGTATCAGGGCATAGCGGTTATTGGTGAGGTTTTCCATTAACCAGTACCTATTACGCAGTCCATCAAAGGCCCTCCATCCCGAAACATCTCTGCCTTCGGGAGAATTATTTACGACATTCTGTGCCTTTTGAAAAAAGGCATCACCGCCACGCAAAGTGAATGAATCATAATCAAGTCCTAAAATGATATAAATATAAAAGGCGAATGTTGCCGAAAGATTTGAAGCCAATGCATCCGATCCGCCTATTCTATTCTCATTAAATTCAATAGGCTGGTATTCCACATATTTAAATGTAAGAGCCTCATCCATAAAATTGATCAATGGGGTTTCATACGAAGTGTTATAAACAGGTCGGGCAGCCTGGATGGTCAATGATGCTTTATAAATATTAGCATCTGTTGCCTGGGTAATATTCAGCAAGAAATTGCAATTGATTTTCTCGTTTGCCTGGAATGCTTCCGTAGTCCATTTCCGGTTATTAAGAAAATTATGCAGCGCTGTTTGCAATGTCTGAAAAACTTTTTTGTCTACCTGAGAGCTAATCCGGCTTGAATTGATGGTGATCCGGGCCTGGATCTCCTGTGCGGGAAGTATTAGCCAGGATCCTGAAAGGACAAATAGAAAAAATAGCGCTTTACTTGGCATACAACATATTTACAATTCTATCAACGATATCTTTGGCCACTTGTTGCTTCGGCTTTCTCTCGTAGGAAATCTCCTTACCGTTTTTCTCAAAAATTGTGATTTTATTAGTGTCGTAACCGAATCCGGCG
Source organism: Chitinophagaceae bacterium (assembly GCA_014379345.1). Lineage (GTDB taxonomy): Bacteria > Bacteroidota > Bacteroidia > Chitinophagales > Chitinophagaceae > Flavitalea. Next base: position 39,463 of record JACMLY010000148.1, on the reverse strand, counting down.
CCCTCATCATTCAAAGAATTCAGTACGACCATATCTGCGTTTTTATTTTTAAGCTTATTTAAAGCATATTCTCGCTCATTTGTTGTTTCGAGCGCAAAGCCCACCAGGATTTGTCCGTTGTATTTTTTTTCACCCAGGCTTTTAAGGATGTCTTTGGTTTTTGTCAGTTCCACGGTGAAGGTGTCAGAAGTCTTTTTTATTTTTTCGAGTTGAGTACTCACCGGCGTATAATCCGCAACCGCCGCCGACATGATCGCAATATCGGCTTGAGGAAAAATCTTTAAAGAGGCTTGATACATCTGCTCAGCGGTCTGAACCTTATGGATGTGGATCCGTTCGTCATCCACATGCATCGAGGAAGGGCCCAGGATCAAATGTACTTCGGCGCCCCGACTGGCTAGTTCACGGCAAATGGCAACACCCATCTTGCCTGATGAATGATTTCCAATAAAACGGACCGGGTCGATAGGTTCGAACGTGGGCCCTGCCGTTACGAGAACTTTTTTCCCCGCCAGGTCTTTTTTTAAAAAAAAATTTTCTGCAATAAATGATACGATTGTTTCAGGCTCGGCCATTCTTCCATCACCGTACAATCCACTGGCAAGCTCTCCTTTTTCAACCGGAATAATTTTATTTCCAAAGGATTCTAATTTTTGCAGATTCAATTTTGTTGATGGATGATGCCACATATCTTCGTCCATAGCCGGAGCATGTACTACGGGGCATGTAGCAGACAGGTAAGTAGCTAAAAGCATATTATCGCACAACCCATGAGCCATCTTACCGAGTGTATTACAGCTCAACGGAGCCACAACCATTACATCGGCCCATCGCCCCAGCATCACATGATTCGACCAGGAGTCATTATTGAACAAGTCCGACAAGACAGGATTTTTCGATAAGGTAGACAGGGTAAGCGGCGACACAAAATCTTTCGCCGCAGGCGTCATTACAACTTTTACCCCGGCCCCGGCTTTAACAAGAAGCCTTATCAATAAAATAGATTTATAGGCAGCAATACTACCTGTGATGGCCAGTACAATTTTTTTATCCTGAAACATCATTAAAATTAAGTGTTTTCTCCTTGAAAAAAAGAAGGGCAACTAAACAAAAAAGGCGGCAGTGAACACTGCCGCCGAAACATTTTTTTGAAACACCTCTCATCAACTGAACAGATCATCTTCGTTCTTACGATAATAGATTTTATCTTCCAGGAATTCCTGCGTAGCTAATAACGCAGGATTGGGCATTCTTTCGTATGCCCTCGAAATTTCGATCTGCTCCTTGTTCTCGTGAATTTCTTCCAGGCTATCGGTATGACTTGCAAATTCTTCCAGCTTATTATGTAATTCTTCCTTCAAAGAGATATTGATCTGGTTAGCTCTTTTGGCGATGATTGCAATTGACTCGTATACATTGCCGGTTTTTCTTTTGATCACGTTGAGATCCTTTGTTTCAGCCGTGTTTGCGGTATTGGCACTAATTTGTCGTCTTAACCTGCTCATTTTGGATTGCTTTAATATTATTTTGGGATAAGTTTGAATAACGTTGTACCTCGGTAGTCAGTTTGCTTTCAGGAAATCGATCGGCAAAATCATTACATTCTGTAATTACCTGCTCATATCTCGCGGCTTTCTTTTCATCTACGCTGTTGTTAGCATAGAGATAATAAGATTTTATGACTTGCAATTTATACTCATCGCTTTTTTGAGAATCGGGAAAATCGTTCATGAGACTGCTGTATGCTATCGCGGCGGCCCTGTAATGGCCCATGTTATAATACAACTGCGCGTTGTTATAATCTTTCACTTCAAGTTTTGCACGTAGCTGGTCAATAATACCTGTTGCCTCTTTTATCTTCGCAGAACCCGGATGAGTATTGATAAATGTTTGCATCAGCCCAATCGCCTTGGCTGTATTCGTTTGATCCAACTCCATTTTAGGAGACTGCTTGAAATAGGTATACGCACGCATATATTCCATCTCTTCAGCCTTTGGACTTGAAGGAAACACTTCTACAAACTGTTTGAAAAGGTTTTCAGCCTGCAGCCAGTCTTTCAGATAGTAGGAGCAATAGGCATATTTATAGAATATATCCTCAAACTTAGGATCGCCTTTGTAAATGGGAAAAAGTTCTTCATATAGCATCTGGGCATTATTATACTTCTTTTGAATATAATACTTCTCCGCCATCCTGAGTTTATACTCGTAATCGGTACTCTTTTGAACTTTGGCAAACTTCGAGCAGGATGCTACACTGAAAACAATAAGGAAAGCGACAAGGGCTATTCTCATAAAGATGGCAAAATTAAGGTTTTACCGGCAAATATGTAAGGATAGATTGAGTATAACAAAATCAAGGGGTTAATTAAAATATAAAACCCCCCGCGAGGCGGGGGGTTTTGATTAAATATATCAGAATTATTATCCTCTGCGTCTGAGGTTCGGATGCGGAGCAGGAACCGTTGTCGGTCCTTCTTCGTTTGTCCCGTCTCTCAGGTCAACCGTATTGCAATCGCCACCTTCCTGGCCATATTTAAAGATAAAGCGATCAGCTCCAATACCTTCTTTTTCAATCAGGTAATTAATTACTGAATTTACCCTATCCCAGCTCAATTGTTGTTCAGATTTGCTCGATGAGCAATATCCCATGACTGCTATCTTACAAGCTGCATTATCACGAATCTTCTGTGCAACACTTGCTAACAATGCTCTGGCATCATTGCTCAGTGAAACAGTTCTGCCGCTGAAGGTGATGCTCGGAAGGTCACCTATATTACAAGCACCTCTGATACCACCCTGCTCAATCAATGCACGCAATGAATCGCAACATGAAGGATCCGGACACTTACCAACGCCATCAGCATCGACTGGTTGGCATATTGTTGGTGTAATGAGTTCTTTATCTTTAGAATCTGGAACGCCATCACCGTCAGTATCGCGGCTAACACCATGAGTATCAACAGGTGTTCCGGCCGGAGTGTTAGGCTCGTTATCGAATTGATCAGTTACACCATCGCCATCAGCGTCATCCAAAATAGGTTTTGGAAGCTTCATGTGGTTAGGTTTATTGATTTCGTTATAAGCATAATCAAGCGGATTCAGCCACCAAAGTGGTTGAACAGCCTTTCCTCCCAAATTAAAATTCAACCCTAAAGACAAGAAATTGTAAGAATCATAATCACGGGTTTGAGCAGTTTGTACTCCTGGTCCGTTTTCCTGCCACTGCTGACCATCTATCAAATCAGTTTTGGTAATAGAAAATTTATCTTCCAGAGCCAGGTTTACCCTATTAGAGAGTTTGAACTGGACACCTGCACCCATCACAAAAGTCGGTTTGAAAGGCTCCTGAAACATTTTAGGTTGTGTTCCATCTTCCTCACGCAATGTTTCGTACGTATCATCCATCAGGCTTTTCAGGGCATCTTTGATATCCTTTCTATTAGAATAAGTGTTCGGTATAGTTATGCTGTTAAAATTGTAAGGTTGATTAGCGCCATCACGTGCATTGATCTTGGTATTGTAGATCATTCCTCCTACCCCTGCCAATCCATAAATATTAAATCCAGACTTGGCTTTATGAAAACGAATATTTGTCAAGGTTACAACACCCTGCAGAGATAATTCAGAAACTCTTGCCCTGTAGTTATAATAAACCCTATTTGTAGGATTAGCGGAGTTGTATCCATTCCATGCACGATTTTTAGAATAGCTGGATGAAGAACTAAAATTAAGTCCTTTGGCAAAACCCAACGTATACTCTCCTCTTAGTGAGAAAACATATCCCAAAGCCTTCCTTACATGTAACCCTACTCCCGGAGTGAATAAGCGGGATCTCACATCGCCCGATACATTAAACAAGCCGCCTTTAACCCCTATCTCCCACATATTACGTGGCTTTGCAGGGAATGCCTGGTTATTTGCCATGAATTCAGTGTGTTGAGGTAGTCGTTTGGCCGGTATAACAGAGGAATCCTGTACGCTGTAGCCGCTGGGGTCTTGGGCAAACGCGCTCGACACGAACAGGAAGAGTAAGCCGATTAACAATTTTGTGTACTTTTTGCTTGCCATAACTAAAATTTATGTGATAGATTAAGAATACGATTTGTTCGCAACTGGTGCAAAAATATCAATTGATACCTAAATACCAAATTTTTTTAGCTAACACACATGCGCATAACTAAAAGTCTTTCAGGCATCAGAGACAAAATTCCCATATGAAAATATCTTGCCAGCTAATAAAAGGCAAAGTAGTAATTTGCCGCACTATCAACTGAATGAAACTATCCCAACAAATACTGGAAGATGAATTGGTCATCTTTGAAAAGGAATTTCGCGATGCAGTCAAAAGTCAGGTGCCCCTGCTTGATCGCATCATGCGGTTCATCGTAAATCGCAAAGGGAAACAACTACGCCCGATGTTTGTTTTACTATCTGCCAAATTATTCGGTGACATAAACAGCTCTACTTACCGGGCTGCCTCCCTTGTTGAATTGCTTCACACAGCGACTCTCGTGCATGACGATGTAGTAGATGAATCTCTGGAAAGACGGGGTTTTTTTTCTACATATGCTCTATGGAAAACAAAGGTATCGGTTTTGGTTGGCGACTATCTGTTAGCAAAGGGCTTATTGTTATCCCTGGACCATGACGATTTCCGCATTCTGCAGTTACTTTCAGAGGCAGTGAGGCAAATGAGTGAAGGTGAACTTTTACAGATAGAAAAATCGAGAACCCTAAATCTTCAGGAAGATATTTATTTCGAGATCATTAAGAATAAAACGGGTTCCTTGCTGGCTTCTGCCTGCGCGGCCGGCTCTTACTCAACGTCGCAAAACGAAAAACTTGCTGAAAAGATGCGGTTATTCGGGGAAAAAGTAGGGATTGCTTTTCAGATCAAGGATGATTTATTCGATTACGGGAATGACTCGGTGGGAAAACCAACAGGGAATGACATAAAGGAAAAAAAACTAACCTTACCATTGATATACACACTCAATTCCGTTACAAAACCAGTGCGCAGGGAAATGATCTACATTATTAAGAATCAAAATAAAGACAAGGAGAAAGTAAAACACGTCATTAACATTGTAAAAAACACAGGCGGCATTGAGTATACAAACCAAAAAATGGTTAAATACAGGGATGAGGCTTTAAATATTTTGAACGAATTTGAGAACCGGGAAGTACGAACGGCCCTTGAAGAACTGGTAAGATATACAACGGATAGAAAATACTGATCGATCGATATGCAAAAACGCTGGAAAATATTGGAGGCTGACGGGGGAAAAGTACTTTCATTGCAGAAGTCGCTCAACATCAGCCCTATCATTTGTAAAATATTGGCCCAGCGTCACATCGAAACTTTTGAAGAATCTAAAAAGTTTTTCAGACCTCAGTTGGAGATGCTTCATGATCCCTGGCTGATGAAAGACATGGAGAAAGCAGTACAACGCATTTTGGAAGCGTTCGATGCGCATGAAAGAATTCTTGTGTTTGGAGATTATGACGTAGACGGCACAACGTCGGTGGCATGCATGTTACATTTTCTTCAAAAACATTATTCTGCCGAAAAGGTTGAATTCTACATTCCTCACAGGTACAGGGAAGGATATGGTGTTTCAAAAGCCGGGATTGATTTCGCAAAAAAAAATGAATACTCACTCATCATAGCACTCGATTGTGGCATCAAATCGATTGATCTGATACAGTATGCCAAAGGACTTGAAATTGATTTCATTGTATGCGATCATCATATGCCGGATGTCATTTTACCTCCGGCCATTGCCATTCTCAATCCTAAACAAAGCGACTGTTCATACCCATTCCGGGACTTGTGCGGATGTGGTGTTGGGTTTAAATTGATAACGGCTCTTTCGCGGAGATTAAAACTTCCCGATAGTGAAATTTTGGAGTATTTAGATCTCGTTGCGACTGCGATTGCAGCCGATATTGTTTCCATCACCGGCGAGAATAGAATTTTGGCATACTATGGGTTAAAGAAGGCAAATGATAATCCCAATTACGGTATCAAAGCTTTGAAACAATTAAGCGGATTACAAAAAGACCTTCATATCAATAACCTGGTATTCATGATCGCTCCGAGAGTGAATGCCGCGGGCCGTATGGATGATGCGCGCAAGGCCGTTCAGATGTTTGTAGCAAAAACATTTGACGAGGCGTTATTGTATGCTGAAATGCTTCATGAAGATAACACGGACAGAAGGGAAGCAGATCAATCAATAACCGAAGAAGCATTGTACCTGATATCGAACAATGAAGAGCTGATAAATCGAAAATCCACGGTTATATTTCAATCGCATTGGCACAAAGGGGTTGTAGGCATTGTGGCCTCCAGACTTATAGACAGGTATTACCGACCCACAATCGTTCTTACACAATCTGGCGATTATGCTGCCGGATCTGCCCGTAGCGTGGCCGGCTTCAATGTGTACGAAGCCATTCATCAATGCAAGGATCTGTTATTAGGCTATGGAGGACATTTTTACGCAGCAGGGATGACACTTGAACTGGATAAGGTAAAGGCTTTTCAATTGAAATTTGAAGAAATAGTTGCTGCCACCATTACACCTGAATTATTGGTGCCGGAAATAGTGATAGATGCCGAAATACAATTTTCGGATCTAAAACAATCTTTCTACAATATTGTTTGCCAGATGGAACCGTTCGGTCCGGATAATCTACGGCCAATTTTCATAGCTAAAAATGTTGTTGACTCGGGTTACTCGAAAATTGTAAAAGATCAACACATTAAATTTTCATTGCGAAAAGGTAATATTATTTTTAGCGGTATAGGCTTTTGCCTGGCCGATAAATTTCATCTACTTCATTTACAAAAACCGGTGGATGTTGTTTTTACACTCGATGAAAATGAGTGGAATAATCAATGCCACTTGCAGATGAAGGTAATTGACCTAAGATTGAGTGAGTAAAAAAATGACTACCTCGTTACAGTCAAAACCGGTAATACGAAGACAAAAAAACTCCTTTTGCATGGAATATCGGTTAATATCAGTCATGGACGATAATGATAAAAAAAGAGATTTGCATAAATTATTTTACTCACGCCAAGGAACATGCGGTGAGAAGTGATAGGCAGATGAGAAAAGCTTCCAGGTTCTGAGAATGAACTTCTCTTTAGATCTCAATAGGATCTGCATTCCAATAAAAGAGAAATGGCCTTACAGTGGGTGTTTTGTAAGGCCATTGAAAGAGCTATTGCAATAATTTACGCTTCCAAAATAATTTTGCTTTTTTGCCCGCCTCCCAACAATTCAACGCTTCTATTGATAAAAGAAGTCAGCTCACTTCCTTTCAGTAATCCCTGAGAAAGCAAGGCCAGGTCAGCAAGATTGCGCGCCTCCATCTGTTGCTTTTCAGCCTCCTCCTCTTTTAAGATTTTTTGATAAATAGGATGATTGCCATTCACCGTCAGGGTAACTTCATCGGGCATATTTGCATAAAAGCTTCCCATACCGCTCATCGATGACATATCCTTCATACGCCTCATGAATTCAGGCCTTGTAGCTACAACCGGCGGTGCCTCTGAACTAAGACCTTTCACCTCAACTGTTACATGAAGCTCGGGAACCTGAAAATTAAATAATCCCTTTAGTTTTTCTTCTTCTTCTTTGTTTAATAAACTCTCAACCAATTCTGCTTTGTCGATCAAATTATCAGGGATGTCAGCGTCAACCCTTACAAAATGAACATTTTCCCATTTCATTTCCATCTGGTTGATAAAAGCCGCATCAACAATAGTTTCAAGCTTGACTACTTTATACGCTTTTGTTTTGGCGGCCTGGATATAGCTATGCTGCTGCACAGGGTTTGTTGTATACAGTATTACAAGCTTTCCTTCTTTGTTTGTTTGCAGCACACCGGCGGCTTCCTTGTATTCGTCATAGGTATAAAATTTACCTCCATCCACATTTTCCATCACGTGGAATTTGTTTGCTTTTTCCAGAAACTTGTCATCTGTCATCATGCCATACTTCACAAATAGACCCAGGCTCTCCCATTTCTCTTCAAACTCTTTTCTGTCTTTGTTGAAAATCTCTTCCAGCTTATCAGCCACTTTTTTAGTGATATGGTTATTGATCTTCTTTACATTCGGATCTCCCTGTAAGTAACTGCGGCTAACGTTCAGTGGTATGTCAGGAGAATCAATGACCCCATGAAGCAACATAAGAAATTCCGGAACAATGTCCTTTACTTCATCAGTAACAAAAACCTGGTTGCTGTAGAGCTGAATTTTGTCTTTCTGTATTTCATAGGATTGCTTGATTTTCGGAAAATACAAAATCCCGGTTAAATTAAACGGGTAGTCAACATTCAGATGTATCCAAAACAATGGCGCCTCGTGAAAAGGATAAATTTCTTTATAGAAGTTCCTGTAATCGTCCGCAGTCAATTCTGACGGCTTTTTTGTCCAGGCAGGCTGCGTATTATTAATTTGATTTTCTTCAAAGAAAATCGGAACAGGCAGAAAGCGACAGAATTTTTCGAGAATGCGCTTTATCCGGTCTGCCTCTAAAAATTCCTGGCTCTCCTCATTAATATGAAGAACTATATCCGTTCCCCTGGTTTCCTTATCTGTTTCTTCCAGGATGTATTCAGGACTGCCATCACATTCCCACCTCACCGGTTTTGCATCTTCTTTATAGCTTTTTGTGAAAATCTCCACTTTCGCACTTACCATAAATCCTGAATAAAAACCCAATCCGAAATGACCAATGATATTGGCTTCTTTTTGACCCTTGTATTTTTCCAAAAACTCTTCGGCCCCTGAAAACGCCACCTGGTTAATGTATTTGTCAACCTCTTCGGCAGTCATTCCAATACCGTTGTCAGAAATGGTTAGCGTCTTATTGTCTTTATTAAGTTTTACGTCTATTTTCAATTCTCCCAACTCACCTTTGGCATCCCCAATGGAGGACAAGGTTTTTAATTTTTGAGTTGCATCCACGGCATTGCTGATCAATTCACGGAGAAAAATTTCATGATCGCTGTATAAAAACTTTTTTATGATGGGAAAAATGTTCTCTGTCTGAACACGAATCGTTCCTTTTTGCATAATGATGAATTTTATAATGGGTTACCAAACCGGATGCCACAGACTGATAAGTCTAAAAAAGAGAAATTTTGTCAGGTTTTGAGCCGCAATGTTAGCGTAATAATTGGTTTTTTGAGCACGTGTTTATCGAACACCTCATATATTGACTGCTATAAAGAGTAAATTGACCGCACCCTTTGCCTTTTGACGTGATTCCCCTACCTTTGCAACCCATTTTGAATTTTATTATTATTTAACCAAAAACAGGGCAATGAACAACTACGAATTGATGGTGATTTTTACCCCTGTGCTTTCTGATGATGATTACAAAGGATCTCAGAAAAAATTTACCTCGTTTATCAAAGAAAACGGCGGTGAAATATTGCACGAAAAACCATGGGGACTAAAATCACTGGCCTTTCCAATCAACAAGAAGACCACCGGTCTTTATTGGGTATTGGAGTACAAAGCGCCATCCGACTTCAATGAGAAGCTGAAAATCCAGCTTCTGCGTGACGACAATATAATGCGTCACATGTTCACCGCACTCGATAAATACGCCGTCGAGTACAATGAAAAAAAGAGAAGAGGCGTACCTACAGGAATCGAAAAAGTGGAGGCTTAGTTTATGGCAAAAGCAAACGAAATTAAGTACCTGACGGCGATCAAGGCTGATAAGCCCAGGAAGAAATACTGCCGCTTTAAAAAGATGGGCATCAAGTATATCGATTATAAGGATGCTGAATTCCTGAAGAAATTTTTAAACGAACAAGGCAAATTATTGCCGCGTCGCATTACGGGCAACTCATTGAAGTTCCAGCGTAAGGTGTCGCAGGCAGTAAAGAAAGCGCGTCAGATGGCGTTGTTGCCGTATGTAACCGATCTTTTAAAGTAGGAGGATACCATGGAAGTAATATTAATACAAGACGTTGATAACCTTGGTGCCGCCAATGAATTGGTGAAAGTACGCAACGGTTATGCCCGGAATTACCTGATTCCCCAAAAATTAGCGCTCGAAGCGAATCCCTCAAACAGGAAACAACAGGAAGAAAAGACCAAACAACTTCAGAAGAAGGAAGCTAAAATGCTCGCTGAATTGAACCTGGTCATTGCAAAACTGAAAGAAGCTCCTTTAAAGATTGGTGCAAAAACCGGAACCAGCGGCAAGATCTTCGGAAGTGTGACTTCATTGCAATTGACCCGTGCAATCAGGGAACAAAAAGGATACGACATAGATCGGAAAAAGATCCATATCAGTGATGAAGTAAAAGAAGTTGGTACATATAAAGCTTCTATTGATTTTGGGAATGGCAACAGTACAGAAGTTGAATTTGAAGTGGTTGGAGAGTAAAATATCTTTTGTTTGAATAGCAAAGCCTGCGTTATTACGCGGGCTTTTTTCATGAACCCATAGCAGGTTTACTTGATTTAACAGTAAAATTCCCAAGATGAGAATTTTTGTTTTAATAGATACTTTTTTTCTTACCTTCATATCTGATTAATGTAGTAAGTTCTCGTGACCTGAAGTTTTTTACCTGCATCACGGTTTCTTCGTTCATTGTAGCAACTACTGTCATAATCGGATTTCAGAACTTAAAATTTTTGTTACAATGAACATTTACGTAGGAAACCTCTCCTGGCAAATGACCGATGAGGATTTAAGAACACTTTTTGAGCAGTATGGTTCAGTTACCTCAGCTAAAATCGTTAAGGACAAAGTAAGCGGCCGGAGCAAAGGCTTTGGTTTTGTTGAAATGCCTGATGACACTGAAGCTCAAAATGCACTGAGCAGCCTGTACGATTCAGAAGTCCTCGGTCGCAAAATCATCGTTAATGAGGCTCAACCGAAACCACAAAATGGCGGCGGTGGCGGCGGATTTAAGAAAAGAAGCTTCGGCGGCGGCGGTGGAAGTGGCGGCAGCGGTGGCGGTTACAAGAAAGGTGGTTTTAACAGAGGAGGCGGCGGCGGTGGCGGCTACAATAGGGATTATTAATTTACTTTATAATATCTCTTCCTCTACAAAAATCCTTTCAATGATGAAAGGATTTTTTTTTGACGCGAATTGCGCAAATGCAGTTTGGCGCCGCGCAAGAGAGTTGGCAAGCCGGCGCCGGCTATTCTTTTGATTGAACCCATTTACCAGTTAATATTCTCACAATTCAACATAGACGTCAACGCTATAACTGCATCGTCTACGCCATCAGCATCCCATTAGCGTAAATTCGCATTTAAAGTTTTGGGGCCCATCCTTTTTCATATTCTCTTCCCCATAATTTGACAGCATCTTTATTGTCTTTAATTTGACCGTTCTTTGGATCGCAATGCAGGGTGGTTCCTGTACGTTGGGCAATATTGGCGAGATGGCAAAGCAACACACTTTTATGTCCTACTTCAACCGGCCCCGTTAGTTTGGTTTCTCCACGAATACTATTGACGAAATTACTCAAATGATAAAGATCCAATTCGCCACTTGCACTGACGGGATTATTAGGATCGGCTTTTATATCTGATTTTACCTCTTTCACTAATTTATTTTTATCATCAAAAATTTTATAATCGGCTCCTCCTGAATTTACAAGCGTTCCCGCAGTACCATAAATAATAAACCCGCGGCCCGAACCTTCCACGGGATAATTATTGCAACTTCTTCCCTCCCATGTTATGGCTTTGCCATTTTCAAATTCAAAATTGGCTACCTGCGTATCCGGCGTTTCCCAATCATCTTTAAAGGCATAGCGTCCCCCTGAAGAAGTTACCTTCACCGGGTAATCCACACCAAGAAACCAGCGACAACAATCAACTTCATGGGTACCATTGTTACAGGCCTCTCCTGTACCCCAGTGCCAGAACCAATGCCAGTTATAGTGAACAAGATTGTCCTTGTATTCCATCCTTGGTGCCGGACCCTGCCATAAATTAAAATCAAGTGTGGAAGGTGGCGATATTTTTTTGCCGACACCTATTGCCTTTCTATTATTTACATACCATGCTTTAGCGAAATACACATTCCCGATAATTCCATCCTTAACCTCTTTTACCCCATTGATCAGGCTCGGAAAAGATCGGCGCTGATTGCCCATCTGGATCAATTTTCCGTGTTTCTCCATCGCCTGTATCAGCAACTCTCCCTCATAAGGATTGTGGCCACAAGGCTTTTCAACATATACATGTTTGCCATTGCTCGTTCCCAGGATGGCGGCAGGCGCATGCCAGTGGTCGGGCGCAGCAACTACCAGCGCATCAAAATCTTTTCTTTGTACAAGCTCGCGGATATCCTTCACCACAGAAGGTTTTCTTGCTGAATCTTTGAAGGGTTTTAAACCATTGGCAATGGCTTTTTCTTCCACATCGCATAAATAGGCAACTTCCACATTCGGAAGTTTTGCAAAAGACCCTGCAAGATAAGCGCCCCTCCCATTCACACCCATCACTGCCACAATTACCTTATTACTGGGAGCGTTTTTCCCAAAAACGGGGAAATTAAGAATGGTAACTCCAGTTGTTACCAAGGAAGCGTTTTTAATAAAATCTCTTCTTTGCATAAGTATTTATTTGTTGGAAATTCGTAGCTGATCGTTATTTCAAAGTCTTTATCTTAATACTGCGAAAGCCCACAGCACCTCCATGATCCTGCAGAAGTATGCGGCCTTTAGGGGCTTCACCGAAATTAGGCCATACCTTGTATTTACTAATCGCTACCAGATCACGAAAAGCCTGCGATCCGCGCTCATATTCCAAAACTTTAATGCCGTTCAGAAAATGCTCAACGTGATTGTTAGGATAAACGACTATACGCCCCTGGTTCCATTGACCGACGGGCTTTAAAAATCTTTCCTGCTTTTTGGCGGTAATAAGATCATACAACGATGCCAGTGTACGATTGCCGTCCCGTCCTGCCTTCGCGTCTGGATGAAGTTTATCATCCAATACCTGGTACTCGAGGCCAATCGCGGACCCCTTATTGTTTTCAGCGAGAGTTACAAAATATTTCAACCCACTGTTCGCGCCAGCAACATATTTAAACTCGAATGTAAGATCGAACGCACTGAATTGTTCCTGCGTTACTATATCACCGCCATTGGTCGATTCGCCACCGTTAAAAGGCAATACATTCATAGCCCCGTCTTTTATCTCCCACCCTTTTTCAGGAAAACTATCTCTATTTGCTGATCTCCATCCTTTCATTGAGCTTCCATCAAATAGTAGTTTCCATCCATTCTTTATTTCATATTTGGTAAGAGAGTTTGGAATTAAATTAACCACAGAAACTTCTTTCGGAATAGGAGTGGCTTTGAGATTGGCCACTTTAATACGAATGTTTTTCCAATACATTTTCTTTCCCACCTGTTCAGGTTTGCCAACACTATGAACCTGCAACCCGATAAATCCTTCTTCACTTAATGTATCTACGAGATAGCCCGTTAAAGTTCCATTGACCCATGTTTTGATCGTATTTCCTATACTCTCAATCCTGATCTTATTGTACACACCTTGTTTGAAAGCATTTTGCGCTTTCGGATTCAATGTCAAAGGATATAGCCAGCCTCTCCTGGCTTCATCATAAATTCCACCTGTCCACTTGCGTGAGGAAGGATCCAGTTCAAATTGGTACCCATAAACCAATCCTTTTCCTTCTCTGCCGGCAGGATCAAATTTACTTTTGAATTGAACGCCTGAATTTATAGAAGAATCTTCAAGCTTTATTTCCATTTCCGCGATAAAATCCCCGTACTCTTCCTCTGTTACCAGAAATGTATTGGGCGATGAAGCCACTGTTACCCCTACAATCGCTCCATTTTCGATTTTATAGTCAGCATTACCAGCCAGTTTCTTCCAGCCGGTGAATGATTTTCCGTCAAACAAATTCTTCCATCCCTTTTCAGGACCCTGCGCACGAAGTGCAATTACCAATACGATCAAACAAAGAGTTACCACTAGCTTTTGCTGGAGCATGTTATTATATTGAAAGATTAAAAGCGGGTTTTCATTCACGGATCGGATACGCAAAACACAGATAGTAATTGTTGCTTCTGCAAAGCGATCACGATGCAAGTGTCCTCCGCAGCCTTTTCATACTAAAGCATCTAAAGATAATAATTCACTGTTGAACAAACTGATAAAACTGCCTACTCATCGTGTCCCTTATGGCGCCATTTTCTGCTTTGTAAATAAAATGAGCGGCCAATTCTTTTCTTTCTTCAATAAAATGCATTGCTTCTTTTAATCCCATCACCATTAACGCATTATCATAGGCATCTGCCGTCATTGCATCCTTTGCATATACCGTGATGCTGATCAATTCATTTTCTACCGGATACCCCGTTCGCGGATCGATCAGATGTGAAATTTTTTTTCCTTGTGTCTCGTAATATCTTCTGTAGTTACCCGATGTAGTAATGGCGCCTTCTTCAATAACAATTACTTTTTGCATAACCCTTCTCTCAAACTCATCCGCGCCGGGCGTTTCAATACCGATCCTCATCTTTTCATTATTAGGTTGTTTTCTTCCCCTTACTTTTATTTCACCCCCTAATTCAACCATATAGTTTGTTATTCCTTTCTGATCGAGCAGATCTGCAATAATATCTACGCTGTATCCCTGACCAATTCCATTCATATCCACTTTAACGCAGGATTTTTTTTTGACGACTTTAGTGCCCGAAACTTGCAGTAAGTTCGAACCGATGCAATGTTTCAGTTTGCTGATGGTAGAAGAATCAGGAAGCTTGTTGATCTTCTTTACTCCGAAGCCCCATGCCTGAACCAGTGGTTGTACCGTAACATCAAAAATTCCATTGGTTTCCTTAAAAGTCAGTAATGATTTTTCCAATACCGTTAGGAAATGATGATCGACAGGCATCCCGGAATCCGATTGATTAAACCGGTTTATAAGCGAGTAAGGTTTGTACAATGAAAGAGAACTGTCTATCTTAATAAGAAGACTGTCTACCTGCTTTTTTGTCACAATACTATCCAATGCATAGTATATAACCTGGTAGGTTGTCCCCTGTGCCTCGCCGGTAAGCACATATTTCACAACCGGTGAACGGTTAAAAGCGGCAACGCAAAAAAAAGCAATAAAAAGTGCAATCGTGAACCTCACCGAACAAATGTAAGCAATGGTACAGATAGATCACGAATGCAAAACAGTATTTTAATTTTAATATGCCCCGCTAATTTTTTTCAGTCATCAAAGGCGTCCTTTTTTATAGATACAAATCTTTTTCGACTTCCCAGGTAAATGGCTCTTTAAAAGTTTTTAAAGTTTTGGGCATACTAATCTTTACTGATTTCCATGTTGTTTTCTTAGTGCCTTTGTTGTCATTCCCTTTTGTGAAACTTCTTTTTTTTGTTAGGAAGTTATAGCTATATTCCTCAAAGTCAAGGCTAGCTCTATGGAAAGAGTAATAATCAGCACCGATCAAAATAAACTCACCCTGCTGGTACCGGAATTTATATGATGTATTGGTCACATACCAACTTCCTATATTATAAAACATATGAAACCTGATTCGCAATACGCCTTTATCGATTTTCAATTCCTGATAGGGATCGTCCATGGCCGGGCTATCATGATTTAAGATAAATGAATTGCTTTGAGCCGCTACACGAAAATTATTGTCCAAGGCTGTTTTGAAGAGGATAAGAAGCATTCTCGGTTGTGTAAGCACTGTGTCCTCCCGTGATTTCACAAAGGTTATACTATCGTTATATTCCAGAATTATTGCAGCATCATTTATACCATCTTTATTTAAGTCACCTTTTGCACTGTCGAGAATGCTCCAGCCGAGGGGTACAAAGTCACTTAATTTGTAGCCGTTAGAGTTGATGGAGGGATAAATAAAATTTTGCCCATGCGATGGCCTTAGAAGAAGCATCAATATCAATAAAAAGATGAGTCGCATGTGTGATATACAACAACAAAGCAGTTGCTGTTGAGCAATTTAAGTTATTCCTTGGGCCTGTTACCGATTAAATGTATGGGCCAACATTTTTATAAGGTTCTTGGTTAGGATATTTTTACGAGCCTTTGTCCATGCATTAGCAGCAGATACCGCCATGCTGCTTTGAAAACAGTTTTCTTCTGAAATCCTTACTTTTTTTGACGGTGCTTTGCTTCAATGCACAGGCCATGAAAAAGATTAAGTCTTCAAATATTTTCATCTGGCATAAACTTTATACCTAATTCCTTCATGCCGGTATTCATTTGTACCGCGTCAATAGAAATAATATCATTATCAACTCATTTGTTTAAATTTTTAAATTATGAATAGTACCAAGATTAAACAAGAAGATGAAAGCAAAAAGGATTTGGACGCTGCCGAGGCTGTAAAAAAAATAAAAGAACTGGCAGACCAGGCAAATATTTGCTTTTTTTGTACAGAATCATCCACAGGACAAACGAAAGGTGCCAGGCCTATGAGCGTTTTGAAAGTAGATGATGATGGAACATTATGGTTTGTAAGTCCTAAAGGAAGCGATAAAAACAAAGAAATAACAAGTAATCCTTCCGTGAGGTTATACTTTCATGGTTCCGCGCATTCAGACCTGATGTATCTTATTGGTGAAGCATTTTTGCACAAGGATCGATCAAAGATCAACGATCTCTGGAATCCGTTTTTAAAGACCTGGTTTACCGAAGGCAAGGATGATCCCCGTATCTCCATCATAAAAGTGCAACCCAGTGAAGGTTATTATTGGGACAGCAAACATGGCAATATGGTAGCAACCATAAAAATGGTGGTTGGCTCTGTAATTGGCAAAACGATTGATGATTCGGTAGAAGGGACTTTGAAGGTGTAGCATTTTATTTTCAGGCAAGCTTTTGCGTAGCATTTCGGAAATGGTAAAGCGAAAGCCTGCCCGAAAAAATATGAATTTATATTTTCTATCGGGAAGAAATGCCTGAGTACCTCCTCAATCTACCAAAGTAGCAGAATACTATGAAGCAGGTTGTTGTTCGCTAGCCCAACACGAGCAGCTGAATTGATTTCAATTAAGTATCCGTATGAGCGTTTTTGTAAGTTTCGAAAATTCAATCGCCTCCTCTGGCGTAACTGATCGTCTTGAATTTCTTAAGAGACAAGCGTTCTCATGGATTTCAATCTCCATGTCTGGGAAAGCAGTTAGTTCTTCAAGGTTTTTAAGTCGAATAAGATCAGCTAAGGTTTGTTCATTTTGTGTAAGTACAAAGAACTTTCGAGAAAATTTCTTGTGCTCTGTGAAATCGGTCTCAGTTTTTAAAAACAATTCAGCTATCTTTTCTTTCATTGTCTCCTTACAAATAAAAGTTTTTGGAAACTTTTTCCTCAAACTTAGGCATCCAAATACATATTCATAGGTACCAGCGTTAGCACTTTTTCCAATCGGAAAAGACGATGAATACTGAGCTAGTGTAACAACCAGCTTTAAAGACGGGTTTATGGGGCGAAAAGACTTAATAAGCGTAGCTTGCAAGCTACTGAAAATCGAAAATGCATTAAGATTTTCATGCGATGATTGTTGAAGATTTAATTCACGCAGGATAACAGAAATTGAATTCTCTACAAGCTGCTTATAGGCTTTTATTTCATTTCTCACTTTTTGAATGTCCTTATCGTGGATAAAGTCATCTCCTGTAAAATCCGGCGTATAATTAATATGATCATCCACATGTTCTTCTTTAGACATTTATAATATTAACAATGTCAATTACTGTTCCATTTATATTTTCCTTCAATTTGCCCTTGAGATAGACTGCGCGGTCAGAATCCACTATAATGGAGAACATAACTTTTTGTTGCAAGGTAAACGTTCCGTCTTCGTTAATTACGCCATAATATTTTTTCGATTGGTCATGCCATTTGTTTATCAGTGTTCCTTCCAATTTCTTTTTGGTGATGTCAAAGTGAACTTGCAAGAGTGTAGCGATATCTCTTTTGTAATAAGATGTCCATTATAAACTACGCCTGACGAGTAAAAATACACATTTTTTTTAGCCACTTAAATCCATCATCATTTCATTTCTGATCATTGGATAATCGTAATTAAAACCGAACGATTAGTATATTATTAATTTGTTACTCTGAATTCATTTCCGCATTGAACCTATAAGGTCTTGTAAGATCTCTTACCAATTGTAAAAGCTTGATGAAGACCGAATAGGTTTTTATTTCCGCATTAAAACGATAATTGCCGAATGCATCCAAAATTCGCTTAGAGAAAGTTTTTGTCGCAATCACCCCCCTAATCCGTCGTTTGTATACAGCATCCGGCCTGAATATTGAGGCTACCTTTGACTATCATTATTCATTAACTATTAAACACAATCGTATGGCAACAATTCAAAAAATCACACCTAATTTATGGTTCGACAGAGAGGCCGAAGAGGCGGCAAACTATTATATTTCGATTTTCAAAAATGGGAAGATTAATAAAATCAGCCGCTATGGAAAAGAAGGGTTTGAAATACACAAAATGCCCGCCGGCAGTGTAATGGTGGTTGAATTCACACTCGAAGGTCAAACCTTTCTGGCGCTCAACGGGGGCCCGCTCTTTACATTCAGTGAGGCAATATCCTTTGTGGTGAATTGTGAAACGCAGGAAGAGATAGACTATTATTGGAATAAACTTTCTGAAAGCGGCGACAAAAATGCACAACAATGCGGCTGGCTGAAAGATAAGTACGGATTATCATGGCAGATCGTTCCTACGATAATGGACGACATGCTATTGGACGGTTCCAAAAAATCAGAAGCCGTAATGAAAGCGATGCTAAAAATGAAAAAGCTGGATATTCAAAAATTAGAAGAGGCCTATAACGGAGAAGCAGTACCGTCATAAGCTTGAGTAAAGATAGTTCAGGAGGACCGATAAAGATTGCGCGAAATACAACCGTGCAAACTTTATCGGTTTCTTTTTACTAAGGCAGCGTCAATTATTTATCTTTTCTAGGCCCCGGAATGACTATATATTTGCTACCAAGTTCAGAACTCAGCTAAAAATCAATCCTGTTTTTTTAATGGAATATTTACAATTCATTGGTTCATGCTGCGCATTGATGGTAAAGCTATTCCTGCCATTATTTTTATTCGCGATTGAAACAAATGCTCAGCATTCCCCGAAACCAAAATACAATGTGCATTTTATTATTTCCGATGATTTTCGACCTCAACTGGTACGCGTTGATATTTAAATAAACTCGCAATACTGAATATACGGGCATATTTCTAATTAAAATGTCGTAATCGACCTTTATTTTGTCGGCTTTACACAGCATGCGTAAGTAATTTCCACGGTACTTTTAATCAATAAAATCACAATCAAAAAAAGGAGAAAATAATCATGACTAAGGAACTTTGGATCAACCTACCCGTAAAAGATGTAAAAAAATCAAGAGAGTTTTTTACGAAAATTGGGTTTATACAAAACACACATTTCCCGGAGACCGAACAAATGTCAAGTGTATTTGCCGGAACAAAGAGCATTGTAATAATGCTTTGCGCAGAACCAGTGTTCCAGGGATTTTCCCAAAACAAAATTGCAGATACAAAACAATCAACGGAAGTTTTATTTTCTTTTGATGCTGAAAGCCGGGACGAGGTAGACGAACTGGCTGAAAAGGTTACTGCCGCCGGAGGCAATGTTTTTGCTAAACCCGGAGAAAACCAGGGCTGGATGTATGGATGCGCTTTTACCGATCCTGATGGCCACAGGTGGAATGTATTGCATATGGATATGAGTAAAATGCCGAAGGGGTAGAACTTTTACTGCTTTAAAACGAGGCCCGCCATCAATCTTGCGTCGGGCTTTTTTATTTTATTGAATGGATATGTTTGGATCCGATACGGTAGCAAATGCTCTTTTGATAGTTTGTGAAACACGCTAATCTGGAGATTTTACCGGACGAGTATGATCTTTTATGCCAGGCCGTGATACGGAAATTGGATTTGGAACAACAGAACTATCAGGCAGTGGCAAATGCATTGAACTTAATTTTTCAAGGTCCAGGCTTTGGGGATTTGATGAGCTTCAATACATTTAAAACCCCACATGATCAGCAGCACGAGGGATGCTATTACGAGAAGGATTTTTGATTTCATGATTTATTTTTTACTCAACCAACTCAGCCAACGCAGATTTATACATTCATAAATTCTTTCTTCGTGACTAAGAAAACCAAAAAAATTAATTCGTCCGTTGTACTTCTTCTTCAGCTGCTGTTTTCCGCTGTCGACTATTTTTGAGCTGTTGGTTTCCGAAGGAATAAGTTACGTTCAGCATGACAATACGGGTATCCATAGTGATCCTGGAATCACTTTCAAATTCCGGCACCCTGACTTTTGAGATAAATCGATTCGTGTGAAATACATCTTGCATGCTAAGCTTTACACGCCAGTTATTTTTAGAGCTTTTTTGAATGCCAATATCCATTAGTCCCATCCAGGGAGATTTTCTAAAAGCATCAACTGTAGGCGTACTAATCCGTCCAGACATTTCACCTGTCCAACCTTTTCCAAAAACAAATGAGTTTGCGATATTAAGCCTGCCCGAAACCTGCTCTCTTCGCATCGCGATACCCATGTACCGGTAATTAAATTTGCTGAAAATGCCGACGACCGAATTTTGCGCCGTCCATCCCTTCATAATCGTTATGGGAAAACTGAATGTTATATTGTAGACCTGAGAGGCGCCGATGTTATCAGGTACTCGTTGTGTGGAAGTTCCGTCGATCGGTTGAACAACAAAGAAAACAAGGTCACTTGTATAGCTCGCTCCTAAAGCCGTAAACAGCTTATTCTTAAATCCATGTTTAAGTTCAAGGGAATGTGTGAACTGCGGCTTAAGAAACGGATTTCCTCCAGTGAATGCATAAGGGTCTATATAGCTCCTTGCAGGATTTAACGATTGATAATTTGGCCGGTCGATCCGGTAGCTGTATGAAAAATTCAAAATTTGGTTTTTTGCGATGGATCGTGTAAAAAAAACGCTCGGAAAAAGATTGAGGTAGTTTCTTGTTACGCTATTTTGCAGGTTGATAGAGAGCCCTATCGAATGAGTATGTTCTGCCCGCAAACCCAATAGAACTTCCGTTTTTAAATTCAGTTTTCCAGAAAGGCTTAGGTAGGCGGCATATACCTCTTCTTTATATTTGAAATGGTTAGACAACGTAGAATCCAACTTGAGGTTTCCATTTTTACCCTGGCTGAGCTGAAGATTATTATCTGATTTTACAGAGCTTGCTTTTAAGCCAGTCTCCATTTTCCATTTTTTCCCAATTGTGCGTGTATAATCAGTTCTGATACTACGAATATCGATTGATGTGGGCATATAAGACAGTAGGTTGGCAACAGGATCGCCTGAAGCAGACGGTATAATAGTAATTGTCGATAATGAATTATCAAATATTCGATTAAATTTTCCCAGGTCAATGTCAAAAGACAATTGACTCTTGTCATCGAACACGTGATTTATATTGCCATTGAAAAGATGATTCGATTGAATGTTCGACAACCGTTTATCTGTCCAAGTTTCTACATAAACATTTCCCTTATCCTCTCTGCGGAACCTCGCCTCAGCCGGACTTTTCTCAAAGTGCCGGTTCCAGAATCCCGTCCATACAATACCAATCACGGTTTTCTTATTGATAAAGTAGTCTATACCGGCCTTGGCATTCTGGCCACGCATTTTGAAAGTGATGTAAGAATCCTGTTCGATGAAATTCTGCTGTGCGCCATCAGGCATCTTCTTATGAATATCGAAATGCCAATAGCTTCCGTCGCGGTTAGTGCTATAATTACCAAAAAGGTTTAATTTTTTTGAACGATGATTCAACTGAATATTTCCGCGCTGACGTACATAACGCCCGGTGCCCAAACCGATAGCAAGCGAGCCGTTGGTTCCCATATTGTTATTCTTTTTTAACCGGATATCGATGATCCCTGAATTCCCCGCTGCATCATATTTGGCAGATGGATTTGTGATTAGCTCGATCCTGTCAATATTATCGCTTGGCATGCTACGCAGCAAGGAAACAAGATCTGCCATCGACAAATAAGTCGGTTTTCCATCTATTTGTACTATGACGCCTTCCTTGCCTCGAAAAATGATTTGATCATTCTGACGATCGATGATAATTCCCGGCGCTTTTTCCAATACTTCCAGTGCTGTACTACCGCTGGCAATAATACTGTTAGCGACATTCACCACCAGGCGGTCAATCCTCTGCTCAACGAACGGTCGCTTTCCATTGATGATTACTTCGTTTAATTGCGTGGCCGATCGACTTAGGGTAAGCATAGGTAATTCAATATCATCCTTGCTGTTGTTAATGGTTATTCCCGATAGAAATTGGGGATTGTATCCGATCTTGGAAGCGCTTAAAAGGTAAGTTCCTGGATTTACATTTTCAATCTTGTAGTACCCTTTGCTATCTGTTACGGCAGCCCTTGAAAGTGATGAATCTTTTACTTTTAGTAATGAAATATTTACAACAGCAATTGGTTCTTCGTTTCCCCTGACTGTACCGCTGAGGGATTGGCTATAAACTTCTGTATAGAGAAATGGCAAAAGGAGAAGAATGTATTTCATGTCAAGATAGAGTGATAAAAATAAAACCTGCAATGAAGCGATGAAAAAAATAGTCAGGTTAAAGTTCACTCCCGTGAACCAATAAGTCAATCCTCATTTAGTATTAGAATCAAGAAAAGTTCAGAAAAGAGGAGTCACTGAACAGGAAAACCCTGCCACAGGCATCAGATTAAAGACGGATCTGTTCAGTCAATACTTTGGCAATAGCCTCTTTGCCACAATTCACGTGAAGTTTTGAATAAATATTCTGAAGATGCGAACGAACTGTGTTAAACGCTATCTCCAATTCACCTGCAATTGCTTTCGTGCTGTATCCTTTTGAAAGGCGCTGTAAAACTTCGAGCTCCCTTTCAGTAAGACCATATTTGTTGCCTGTATTAGAAGATTGGAAACTGCTAATCACCCTTTTTGCGATGGATGGGCTCATCGGCGCACCTCCTTCCACCACTTCCCGAATGGATTCGAAGATCTTTTCAGGGGGTGTTTTTTTTAACAGGTAGCCATTGGCACCCGCACAAAGACACTGAAATATTTTTTCATCGTCCTCGGCAACCGTATACATGATCACAGCCGTGAGTGGACGAATTTCTTTAATAATGCTTACTCCATTTATTCCGTTTTCACCCGGCATATCTATATCCATGAGTACCACATCGGGCTTATACACCCGGGTAATATTGGCAGCGTCTTTACAATTGTTATAATCACCGACTACCTGATAATCCTCTATGGACTGCAGCAGGTATGCCAGGGATTGCCGAAGGCGATCGTTGTCTTCAAATATGATGATGCTGATTGCCAATAGTGCTAAATTAAATTTGTTCCAGCAGATAAAAATCCCTCTTTAGGACTAGGCGCACCTCTTTAATGTGAGTTGATTCTCGCAAAACCGCAAGGAAGACCGGAGTAGCGCATTTGCGAGAAAGCATTTGTAAGCCTTAAAGTCACTCACCTTACCAGCGGAAGCCGGCAGTGAATAGAAGTACCTTTATTTTTCGCGGATGCAATTTGTATTTTTCCCTTCCATTTATCTACCCTGGCTCTCATTCCTTGTAATCCATGCCTGCCAGATTCATTGGTCATTGTAAAACCTTTTCCATCGTCGGTGATATCCAGTATAAGCATTTGATGTTCTATTGATATTTTAATCGTCACATGTTTAGCCTCTGCATGTTTTAAGATATTATTTACAGATTCTTTGTATAGCAGGTACACGTCGCGACGTTGCTCCATGATAAGTTTTTGTTCTTCGAACTTGACGTCGAGCTGAAGTTCATACTGGATATTAGCGGCATCAAATAATTCAGCTGCATAACGGCGCATCCTGGAAACAGTTTCATCAAGTGTATCATGATTAGTATTTACACTCCAGATAATATCGTCCAACGCCTGCGAGGAGGAAGATACTTCCTCAGAAATGCGCTGCAAAAACTCTGTGGCCTCCTGCGGCTTTAAAATGTTCTTTTTACTAAGGGTGGAGAGTATGCTTATATTGGTGAGATTGGATCCTATTTCATCATGCAGGTCGGCTGCTATATGGTTGCGGACCTTCTGAAGCCGCATCAATTGGCGAATGCGATAAAGATATAGCATGTACACGCCAAGAGCAATTAGTAACCCGATCAATATAACAAACCAGGCTTCTTGCCAGAAGGGCGGTACAACAATAAAATGATGCGAGGCGATGGGACCCCATCTACCATTAAAGCCAAGAGCTCTTACTTCAAAAATATACTTACCTGGTTTAAGGTTGGCAAAAGACACACTTCGTGATTTGGCAGCGTGTATCCAGGCGGTATCGCTCTTACCCAACAACCTGTAGCTAGTCTGGATAAATTCCTCATTGATAAATTGCGGCACGCTAAATTCAAAGTCTATCCGTGCTTTATCATAAGGAAGCCTAGTTTGGTGAGCTTCTTGCGGAAACGAATTGGTTCTGAATTCCGTTTGCACTTTTGTAAGGAATGCTACTTGTGGTGGCAACGTATCGAGTTGCATATCGCGTGCATAAATAAAGTATGGGTACCCAGCAGCAAGCAGATAATTATCAGGTAAAAAATCAATATCAAGAATCTGTGAATATATTTTGTTCAATTTTCCAAAGTTAAATACATGAAATCCATCGCCTTGAGGAACCAGTTTGTCCAGGCCCTGCATGGTTCCTACCCAAATATTTCCAATTTTGTCGCGATTAATTGTCTTGACAAAATTGGCAGAAAGGCCTTGAAGCGTTCCGAATTGCTGAATCTGATACCTCCCCTTTCCAAATTCTACCAAACGGATAACACCTTTGTACCGGGTACCTATCCAGATTTCATTCTCTTTATCCGAAAAGAGTGCCCGAATATGTTTGTCGGGCAAGATGTCGGTTATAGAATCAGATATTTGCATTGAATGACCATCTAAATTTATTTTGTATATACCAGTATTAAATGTGCCGAGCAGCAGTGTATTTTTATTATAAAACTCAAGACAGGGAATATGACTGATGGAAGAGAAGTAAGTTGTATCCTGAATAACTCCCTGCGAAATACTGAATAAAATATTGTCGTATGAAGCAATGAATTTTTCAGGGCCTAGACGTTTCACGGAACCATAATAGCGTGAAGGGAATTTGACGATTTCCTCACTAGTATTATTTCTTTTGTAAAAACTGGCTTTGTGGTTGTTTAGCAAGGCTATTTCGTCTTTACCTAAACGATAAAGACGGTGTATCGAACTATCTTTAAATAACCGCTCCGACAACTTTTCAGTCGTAAAATCGAATTCAGATATGCCATTAATTCCGAACAAACGCGTAGCATTTGGCGTAATAGGTAAAACGAATGCCGCCCCATATGCTGAAAAACCATCTTTATGCGAATATATTTTGACTTCATTGCGTAAAGAAAACTTAGCGAGTCCCAAAGGGGATCCAACCCATAAATTGTTTTGTCGGTCCTCTGAGATACAAGTTATCATAGATGCAGGTAATCCATGAAATTCAGTGAATACAGTCGACTTACCATTGGGGCGAATAAGAACAAGCCCGGCCGAAGTACATATCCAAAAATTCTTCTGACTGTCTTCCATAATATCTAAAATGAAATTCTCACGCAGAAGGGGCAGATCAAAACCCGATGGCAATGGTAGAAACTGAATCCTTTGATTCCGATATTGTTGCGGAGCCAGCAACATTAAACCATATGAAGTACCTACCCATGTATTATGTCGCGAATCGGTGTACGCACAACTCGAAAAAGCCTGTGTTTTCAGAGAAAAAGGTACTAATAACGGCGTCATCAGTTGAATGGAACTTTGATCCTCTTGTACCAGCCATAACGAATCATTAACGATAGTGACCTGGTTTGCCTGCCCACGACTGGCCGGGTTTATCTGTTGAAAACCGTTTCCCTTAACTTCAAGTATCCCATCATAATCTGTTGCAACCAGCAACCTGTTGTTTCCGGTTCGGTAGAAATTATTAATTATGACTTTATTTTCATCTGAAAAAGGTGTTATTCGACCACCCTTGAACATTCTGGGACCGTTGAGATTCTGAGCGATGATAAATTCCTGGGGTGCTACTTCATGAATATCATTGATCATGTCATTTGTAAGACCATTTTCAGTTGTGTAATTCGTAAACCGCGTTCCATCATACCGGCTCAATCCACCACGCGTGCAAATCCAGATAAAACCCTGGCTGTCCTGATAAATTTTAAGGACATCATTATTTACCAATCCATCCTGGATTGAGTACTTATAAATATTGATCTGTTGGGAGTGCGAAATAAGGTAATTACAGCACTGAAGAAATAAAGTTAATATGGCCGGAAGAAACTTCAAACGCGATCATTCAATTACGTTATACGAAGGATTTGAATATAATTTACAACTTTCCGGTGGACTTACTCCAAAATGGGTTGACTGGTTAAGTTGACCGTCGGCGGTCCATTGAAAAACCGACGTTCGCCGTCGATAGTTGACTAGTCTTTGTCTTTTTTGTCCTTATCTTTTTTGCCCGAGAAAATCCTTTTTAGTAACCCTCTATCATCCTTCTCCTTTTCTGTTGCAACAGAACTTAAACTGATCTGATTATCAATGCTGGGCATTAGCGCCTGTATGAAAGCATTACGGAGCAGTTCCCATATCATTTCCGTAATATCAGTCTGTGCCCCTCCGAAATCTCCTTCAATAGGAACCCGGGTAGCTATCTGGTCCTTTTTTTGATTTTTTAAGATCTTTCCGGCGCCGCCAACCAACCCTTCCCAAACTTTATGAAAGAAATTATCGCTTCTGTCTTCCGGCCCAAACACGTCAAGGTCTTTGATAACGGGTTTTACGTAACCTTTGTACTTACCGTTCAACGCCGCAAATTCAGTATATAACCCAAAAGTTCCTTTGTTTACATCAACGTTAGCATAGGCTTTGAGGAAATCATTCAGTAATACCAGGTTCGTGTTTTTAACTTCAGCATTCAAGTCGAAGGTAGCTCTTTCGGCAAGCGCATTTAGCTTCATATTAAATGACACTGTACCGCCATATGCCTGGGCGCGCGCTATAACGCTGGACGGCAACTTTGTTTTATTATCTATAGCATTGGTAAGATTCTGAGCGAGTATATATGATTTTCTCAAAGCGATATCAACTTTAGGCCGGGCAGTGGCATCGATATAATGTACACTTCCATTATTCACTTCGAATCGGTTTACCCTAAGGGGCATTAAATCTTTCAAAACTTTGCGAAAGTCTGCAGTATCTTTTTTTATATCGTCAATTTCGGTTTTGTTTTTAGTAAAATATAGTTTGGGTGAGTTGATTATCAATTCTCCTACAAGCGAGCCTTTAAAAAGGGCCTTCCATTCAATGGAAAGATCAATCATTGAAGCTCTGAAAAAATCAGTTTGTTTGCCGGAAACGGAATCTTTCTTATCGATATAAATGCTATCAATCTGGTAAGCGCCACGGTATAATGAAATATCTATATCCTCGATATGTCCATAATAGCCAGGAATCTCAGCCAGTGTGTTGTTCGCGTAGCGAAGTACGATCTCAGGCAAGAAAAGCCTGAATATGATTAGCGCCGCAATGATGCCAATAATAATCTTATACCTTCTTTTGAGTTGAAATTTCTTCGATCTCTTTGCCATCCTACAAAATTAATTCTATTATCAATGAACGGTGTTCTGTCTCCCCTTCACTAATGTTAAAGGTGGTGGCACATGACACGGAGCTGCAATATTGGGGTATCCCCAACGGCAAGCCAATTCTTGGCCAGTCCTTTACTCAGCAACCGCGGATGCCAATCTTCTTATTTCAATCTCCTTCTAAGCACTCTTTGCAGTTGGCTTCTTTGCAGAGATTCAATAAATGCAAAGGTCTCAAAGCCAACAGGGGGCTATGAAGGCGACTCTTCCAGAAATTCAGTTTACTGCACCTCATTAGCGGAATTGCCCTTTATCTTGGCGGTTTTACACTGCGTACAATACTATGTCATTAGTACTCTTAATGACCATTAGTCAAAAACACATTGTATAATGACAAAAGAACTTTGATAAATCTACCAGTAAAACACGTAAAAAAATCGAGAGAATTTTTTAATGTAATCGGTTTTACTCAAAACACATGTCTTCCCGAGACCGAACAAATGTCCAATGTATTTGCCGGAACAAAGAGCATTATAATAATGCTTTGCGCAGAACCAGTGTTCAGGGATTTGCCCAAAACAAAATTGCTGATACAAAACAGTTAACGTAAGTGTTATTTTCTACTGATTCAGAAGGCAGGGAAGAAGTGGATGAACTTGCAACACTTAAAGCAGCCGGAGGTGCAGTTTGGGTTAAACCAGGCGAAAATCATGGCTGAATGTACAGATTCGGATTTGAGGATCTGGATGGCCTTAGATGGAGTGTGTTGTACATGGATATGAGTAAGATGCCGAAGGGATAGTACCTTCCATGCTGCGAAACATAAATGTAGATTCGGGTAGGGTATGAATTTTAGTAATGAAAATTCGCAACTTATTAACCAATAGAAAATAAATGAAATTCTTAATGCACTATATTTATTGAAAGATTTTAACCATGGGCCTCACCTATATTTCTAAAAACTGCAATCCGGTAATTTTAGCCGCTTTATTGGTTTTCGTAATCGGGGAAAATTCTGTTTTTGCACAAACGATAAATGCAGCAACAAACGGATATGGTAAAGCTCAATACAATTCTTCACAAGTTGGAAAATTTATGAAGACCTGGCTTGTTGCGGGGCCTTTTTCTGTTAGTGCTGATTCAATTGATCCTGATGGTGCACTACAGGAAAAAGTCTTCAAAACAGACATAATCTCTACTGTTAATGTAATTCCGGGCAAACCTGTTGTACCTGTGTCGGTAAAACAAAAAGAATTTAAGTGGCAACTTGTTTCTTTAGGTGACGATATTGTAGATCTGGATAGTTTTTATAAAAGAAAGGATTTTGTGTATGCTTATGCATTGTCTGAAATTCAAGCTTCCGCTCCCACCAATGTAATGCTGGCAGTGGGAAGTGATGATGGAATAAAGGTTTGGCATAACGGCAAACTTGTCCACGACAACTGGATACCCAGAGGTATTGTGAAAGACAACGACCTGGTCCCGTTGAAACTTGTAAAAGGATCCAACCAGGTACTACTTAAAGTGCAGGATATGCAAGGTGGCTGGGGATTCACAGTCAGGATGCTTGACGGAGCCGCAATGACAGATCAGTTAAATGTTGCAGCCGGGAGTGGAAACCTTGATAAAATCAATCTTTTGATTGAAGGTGGGGCCGACGTTAACGCAGCTACTAACAATGGAATCAGTCCGGTAGCTGCTGCAAAAGTGAGTGGCAGGGATGATGTGGTTCAGGCGCTGGTGAAGAAGGGAGCAAAAGATAAAAATGTTCCATCTTCCGAAATTCTAACCGATAACTTTTATAATTCATTAAAAGGAAAAGAAGGCCCGGGAATCGCGGTACTCGTAGCGAAGGACGGAAATGTATTGTACAGAAAAGGATTTGGCTATGCAGATGTAAAAAATAAAATCCCTGTGACTCCCGAAACAAAATTCCGCATAGGATCTGTTACCAAACAATTTACCGCAGCGGCCATTTTAAAACTGCAGGAAAACAATTTATTAAGCGTGAATGATAAACTCTCAAAGTATATACCCGATTTTCCGAGGGGTGATGAGGTTACCATTCACCATTTATTGACTCATACCTCAGGAATACGCAGTTACACCAGCAAAGCTGATTTTATAAGCAAGGTCACTAAGACCATTTCACCGGATACACTTGTCAGTTCTATAAAAAAAGATCCTTATGATTTCAATCCAGGAGAAAAAATGCTGTACAACAATTCGGGGTATTTCTTATTAGGCTATATTATCACCAAAGTTTCGGGTAAGCCGTACGAATTATATCTCAAAGAAACATTTTTTGATCCGCTTAAAATGGAAAATACGGGTGTTCATTATGCCGGAATAAAATTAACAACTGAGGCAAAAGGATATACCAGGAATACCAACAAGTACGACGAGGCTCTTAACTGGGATATGTCATGGGCCGGCGGTGCAGGTGCGATATACTCAACGGTGGATGACCTTCTGAAATGGAACCAGGCATTATATGGTGGTAAAGTGCTCGCAAAAAATAGTTTTGACGCAGCATTAAAACCGGCGGTTCTAAAAAACGCTGAACAGCCGCCAATGCAATATGGATACGGGCTTATCTTAGGCAAGTACCGCGGCGAAGATATAGTAAGTCATGGCGGCGGGCTGCATGGCTTTATAACGCAACTTTATTACTACCCTAAAGAAAAACTAAGCGTTGTCATGTTTTCGAATACTGCGGAGCCGGAGGTGAATTTTGATGCCAATAAAATTGCAGAAGCATTTTTGTGGGATAAAATGGATAAACAAACATCTTATTCTGAAGCATCTGTAAAACCAATGAATCTGCAGATATTTACCGGGCGGTATGATTTGTTGGGACAGCTCGTCATAACGATTACGGTAGAAGATAATAAACTTTTTTCACAGCTCAGCGGCCAGCCGAAGTTTCAAATCTTTCCTATGACAGAGAATGAATTCTTCTGGAAAGTAGTGGATGCGAAAATAAAATTCGTAAAAGATGACAAGGGAGAGTACACACAGGCCATATTGTTTCAAAACGGTCAGGAGCTAAACGCAAAAAGATTACCGGAAGAAAAGATTGCAGTTATTGATCCTGCTATACTGGATAAATACATAGGCAAGTACAAGCTTAATGATAACATTGTCGTTACCGTTTCAAAAGAAAACAACAGGCTGTTTGCGACAGCAACGAATCAACCTAAAGTTGAAATGTTACCGCTGTCAGAAACTGACTTTGTTATTAAGGAGATCAATGCAAAAATTTATTTCGTAAAAGATGCAAGCGGCAGGATCACCGGTTTTAAACTGAATATGAATGGCATGGATAGTGAATTGCCGAGAGTGGAATGATTGTAATTCTACGGAATTGGTGTTGCTCGTAAGAATACCAAACTGACGGTACACTACAGGTTTGTCGCGGAACCAGCCATATTTTTACTGCGCGTCATAAATGGCAATGTAAGAACGTATCTGGCAACTCTCATCATTAGTTAAAGGTTTTTTAAAACCCTGCAGGGGTTTCCTGCTGCAACCACATCGTCAGGTATATTCCTGGTTACCACGCTGCCTGCTCCAATCACGGAACGGTATCCAATCGTAACCCCGGGGCAAATAATCACCCCTCCCCCAATCCACACATCTGACCCAATCGTTACTGGCTTAGCAAATTCGGAGCCTTCCGCCCTTTCCTGCCAGTTTATGGGATGCATGGCTGTATAGATTTGAACAGAGGGACCAAACAACACGTTGCTGCCGATAGATACCCTCATTACATCCAGGATCACACAATTAAAATTTAAAAAAACCCTGTCTCCGACAATTATGTTGCTTCCGTAATCACAAAAAAAAGGAGGTTCAATCCATAAGCCTTCCCCTTGTGATGGTATTAGTTCTCTTAAAAGCTGCTGTCTTAATGATTGCTGATTGTCGCCGGAATCATTGAATTGCTTAAACAGGCCTCTTGCTCTTTGCCTGTCAGTTACCAACTCATGATCGGATGAGATGTATAAATCACCTCGCAACATTTTTTGCTTTTCTGTAGACATATAAATTGACCTGTTAATGACAACATCCCGCTTCGTTTACATCATTCTGCCTCGTCCTTGTCAACTGATAAACTCACCTGTTTGTGTATTACGCCTCCTGCCTCATATTCTCAATCCTCATATCATTGCCGCAATCTCTTATCCATGTCTCTCCCTCGCGTAACGATTATATCAACCATCTCGTCAATGTCCTTCTCCGAAGTCCTGAAGTTTACAATACAGACCCTCAAACAATATTTTTCATGCACGATCGCATTTGATAAAAATACTTCACCCCCTGCCTGTAATTCATCAAGCAAATCCTTATTAAGTTTATTGAGATACGCTTCTCTTGTTACAGCATCTGTTGAGAGATCAACAGGAACATATCTGAAGGTAGTAATGCTCAAACTTTGTGTAATTCCTTCCAACTCAGGATGAGCGTTCGCCAGAGCAAATAATAATTTTGCAAGTTCTATATCCTGACCAATCATCTCGATATACCCGGTTCTGCCCACCTGTTGTAAGGCAAGCCACACTTTTAATGCACGAAATCCTCGCGAATTCTGAAAGCCGTATTCGTAATAATTCTGCACCTGTTCTTCATCCTGCGCATCGAAATTATAATAATCAGGATGAGTGCTATAGGTATCGGTCAGATGTTTTGGATCCTTTACTAAAGTACATCCCGCTTCAAGTGGACTGTACAACCATTTATGCGGATCAAGTGCGATGGAATCGGCTTCGGTGATGCCCTGAAAAATGTTTTTGAGGTCCGGCATTATTGCAGCAGGCGCCCCATATGCTCCATCGATATGAAACCATAAGTTAAATGCTTTGCATACTGCTGCTATTCCTTTAAGTTCATCCACCACGCCGGTGCTCACATCGCCGGCAGTTCCTATTACCATGATGGGTTTGTTGCCTTGCTCAATATCGCTGAGTACTGTCTTCTCCAGTATGGCATTATCCATTTTGTTTGCTGCGTCCGTTTGTATCCAGCGAATGGACTTTGAACCAGTCCGAACAATATAGCCGCTTTTTCGATCCATATATGGGTGGTCTTTGAACAATAGACAACCAGTTTGGACCCCGTACTGGCAATACCATCTTCTTTAATATTTTTCGGGCCTCTGGCTGTTATTGCAGCTCTAAAGGCGGTGAAATTTGCCATATTCCCTCCGCTTACGAGTATCCCGCCGAAGCTTGATGACAGGCCGATGAATTCGGCCAGCCATTTCACCGTTTGCTTTTCAATTTCGGTGGCCATCGGGCTTAAAATATTCGCGCCAACATTTGGATTCACGGAGGCTGCCAACAAATCTGCAAGCGCGCCGATCGGAGCAGCAGATGAAGTGATATACCCGAAAAACTTTGGGTGACCATTCAATAAGGAATGGTTGAATAATAAATCGGAAGCCTGCGATAGCAATTCCGCTGCAGAAGCGCCGGTTTCGGGCAAGGGCCTGGGTCTTAATAATTTTTGTATTTGTTTTGGAGACTCACCGGTTGTAACTGGTTTTGCATGAATTGTATCGATGAAGTCGGCAATCCTTTCAATTAATTGATGACCGATTGCACTGAACTCTTCTTTACCCATGTCGATGGGTATCTTTCGATGGTTCGCCATAGTTTCTTTTTAACTAAACAAAAATTCAATATCCTCCTTTTTCAGCTTCTTTATAAAGCCGGCGTCTTCAGTAACCAGCTCATTAGCTATTTTTTTCATTGTTGTAATTGAGTGATTTTTTCTTCCACCGTATCCTTGCAGATCATTTTGTAGGTCACCACTGTCTCCAGGTGTGCCCTAGCATAGCGCAACAGATTTTCGTCGGCTTTCATCATTGCAATATAAATGGAGAATTCGTTCTTTGCGAAATATTTTATAATGTGAAAATATTTTGCCCGTGAAGTGTAAGTAAAAAGATAAGGTGTCATTAATTTATATTAAAAGACCCAGTATAAACCTCAATTGGGCACGAATTTAATCCGTGTTAATTCGTGAAATCCGTGGCTAACTTTATGAGGATTGCTGCTGACAATTAAACATCCATTGCACCCCAAATTTATCCGTGCAGCTTCCAAAGTAGGCGCCCCAGAACATATCCTGAAGTTCCATGGTTACTTTGCCGCCAGCAGATAATGCGTCAAACAGTTTTTTGGTTTCCGCTTTTGTGTCGGGTTCAAGGCTTATGTGAACATTGTTCCCAAAATTAACGGTAAAGCCCATGGTTTCGGGGGCGTCTGTTCCCATTAAAACATGCCCGCCGACAATCGGAAGTTCAACATGCATCACTAAATTTTTATCTTCTTCCGCAAGAGGAGGCATATCATCCGATGGAGGAATATCGCTAAACCTGGATATACCATTGCCGGTAAAGTCTCCACCAAAAATGGATTTGTAAAAATTGAACGCTTCTTCCGTATTGCGGGCAAAATTGAGATAAGTGTTTGTTCTTGCCATGATTGAATTTTTTATTGGTTAATGACGATGATTGCATGCTATACATGCGCGAACTTATTTTATCCGTTTGTATTTTTTTAAGAGTTCAACAACAAGATTGTGGGGCAATGCATGCGCTTTATTTCCATTGATCCCTTCCATGGTTTCGGCGGCCACCATAGCATTGATAATCGCTTCTTCAACAGCTTGTACAGTCGCTTCAAACAATGGATTAATTAAGTCATTCGGTAGCTGATCTATCTTAGAAAAATTCTGTCTTTGAAATGCGGATACATTCCCAGTTGAAAATGCGATAAAAATGTCGCCCGAACCATTTTCACCACGACCGCCTACATTGCCTATACCGATCGGAACCCTCGCTGCAATTCTCTTTAACTGGTGAGGTAGTAAAGGAGCGTCGGTTGCAACAACGACGATGATTGACCCTTCACCTTCTTGTTTGAAAGACATTGGAGAGGCGGTTAGTTCATAGTTCAGGGTGTCGCGTAATTCTTTGCCAACAGGAACTCCTGCAATTGTGAGATTTTTCTTAGCTCCAAAATTTGATTGAACTAAAACGCCAATTGTGTAGGTTGAATCTTTTATTTCCACGATTCTGGATGAAGTTCCCGTTCCCCCTTTAAAACCCAGGCACATCATTCCTGTGCCACCACCAACGTTTCCTTCTCTTATTTTTCCTGTCGATGCACTATTCAAGGCCTCGTAGGCATTGCTTTCTTTAACATGAAAACCATAAATATCATTCAGAAACCCATCATATGTTTCAGCTACTACGGGGTACGTGTACCACCAGTTTTCTTTGTACCAATGCTTTTCAACAAACCATTTTAGAACAGCATCCCGAACAATACCCACGCTGTTTGTATTGGTGATCATGATGGGCGTTTCCAGGAATCCGGATTCGGTGATCCAGGTTGTACCGGTCATTTCTCCATTGCCATTTAATGAATACCAATTTGCATACACCGGGTTGTTATTTCTGCTTCTTGGTAAAATGGCGGTAACACCAGTTCTAACCGGACCCTTTCCTAAAACGTTCTTTCCTAGTCCTGAAATAATCGTGCTATAGCCGACTTCAACGCCTTTCACATCTGTTATTGCATTATACTTTCCTGTAAGGCCTTCAAACGGAATTCCAATATCCCTTGCTCTGGGCTTTTGCCCGTAGATAAAAATCTGAAAAATAATCAGGCACAAGGTTATTGAAATTTGTTTCATAATTAAATGTTTATTGGCGTCATAATTTCCGATCTCTGTAGGGTTGCCCAAATATAAGCACTGTCAGTGTACGTACTGAGGTATAAAGGAAGCCTTAATTCTATTATGTAATTAAATGTTTAATAGCAAAGATTGATTGAATTGCTTTTTAAAAAATAATCGCTTTTGCCTAACTTCAAACTAAGAATCAAAACAACTCCCGATGGCTATGTTCACCCTTCAGATAAATGGAAAGGAATACCGGGCTGATGTTGCAGCCGACACGCCGGTTTTGTGGGTCCTTAGGGATCATCTTGGTTTGGTTGGCACGAAGTTCGGTTGCGGAATTGCACAATGCGGAGCATGTACAATTCTTTTTGAAGGAAATGCCGTCAGATCCTGTGTGTTGCCCATTTCGGCAGTCAAGACATCAAAAATTACAACGATTGAGGGCTTGTCAGAAAACGGAGACCATCCTTTGCAAATTGCCTGGGACGAAGTGGATGTACCTCAATGTGGTTATTGCCAGGCGGGTCAGATCATGACAGCCGCTGCATTATTAAAACGAACGCCCAAACCTACGGTTGAAGAAATCGACAATGCAATGCATGGAAATATTTGCCGGTGCGGTGCATATCATCGCATTCGTGAAGCCGTGTTATCAGCCGCCAAAAAAATCTAGCACTATGACAACATTAAATAAAAATAGCAGGAGAGATTTTATAAAAATCACATCGATGACCGGCGGCGGTTTGCTACTTAGGTTTAGCTGGTTCAGTGCTGAAGCAGAAATTCCGGCGGTTATGACCAAAGCAAACTTTATAGGTGAACTGGGTATTAATAGTTACCTGTCAATAGCTACAGACGGAACAATCACTATTTTTTCACCCAATCCTGAGCTGGGACAGAACATCATGACTTCCTTTCCCATGATAGTGGCTGAGGAACTGGATGCAGACTGGACCAAAGTGAAAGTGGTGCAGGCGCCCCTGGATACGCAAAAATTTGAGCGCCAGTTGACGGGTGGTAGCGGTGCAATTCCACACTCCTGGAAAAGATTAAGGACCGCCGGTGCTACAGCGAGGTATTTATTAATGGCTGCTGCTGCCAACCGTTGGAAGGTGGAGCCCTCGGAATGCACCGCCAGCAACGGTTTTGTATTACATGCCAAATCAGGAAATAAACTCGGTTATGGCGAGCTTGCTGACGAAGCTTCTAAAATAGCTGTACCTGCAGAAGTTCCTCTTAAGAGCCGGAAAGATTTTAAAATTATCGGTAGCTCAGTTCGCAATGTTGAAAATAAAAAGATCATTACAGGCAAAGGAATTTTTGGTTTGGATTTTTACCGGGAGGGAATGGTATTAGCCATGATCCAACGTCCTACTGCTTTTGGCACAAAGATTAAATCTGTGGATGCTTCTGCCGCCAAAGCTATGCCCGGTATTATCGATGTGGTCACATTCAAAAACAATGTTGCTATAGTTGGCAAATCCACCTGGGAAATCATGAAGGCCAGGAAAGCGGTAAAAATTGAATATGAAAAAGACGGGAATATAGAAAGCACCTCAGACCACGACCGATTATTCGTTTCACTGTTAAATAGCGACCAGGCAAAAGTTCGCAGAAAGGACGGCGATGTGGAAACTGCATTTAAGAATGCAGCTAAAATTGTTAAGAGTGAATACCAGTGTCCATTCATTCCGCATAATCCGATGGAGCCGATGAACTTTTTTGCCGACGTACGCGCAGATGGAGTAGAACTGGTAGGACCGACTCAAACACCCGCCAGTGCCCGGACGGCTACCGCAAAACTTTTAAATATTCCTGAAGATAAAATAACGGTAACGATCACCCGTCTGGGTGGAGGTTTTGGAAGGCGTCTCAAATTCGATTATGTAGTGGAAGCTGCTGAATTATCCAGTATCATTAAAAAACCGGTCAAAGTAATCTGGTCGCGTGAAGATGATATGATGGGTGGCAGTTACCGTCCGGCAGTACGTTACCGGTTTGAAGCTGCGTTGGACGAAAAGGGAAATATGGTTGGTTATAAACTCAGGGGTGTAGGGATCAATGTGAATAACTCCACACGGGAAGACAACTTTCCTTCGGGTGCGGTTGAAAATCTTTTGATTGATTCCGTTGAACATATATCCCCCATCACCACTGGCCCATGGAGGGCTCCCGTCACAAACTTTTTGGCATATGCAGAGCAGAGTTTTTTAGATGAAGTAGCTGTGGCTGCTGGAAAAGATCCGGTACAATTCAGATTAGAACTATTACAAAAGGCAAGAATGAATTCTGTCGGTGCTATTAAATATAATATTGACAGGATGGAAACAGTAATCAAACAAGCTGCAGAAAAATCCGGATGGGGAACCAAAAAAGGAGTTTCACAGGGTTTCAGTGTTTACTTTTCTCACGCTTCGTACGTAGCGCAGGTTTGTGATGTAGTTATGATATCGGGGAAGCCTGCTGTTAAAAAAATAGTTGCTGTTTCCGATTGCGGAGAGGTCATCAACAAAAGCGGAGCGCTCCAGCAGGTAATGGGAGCGATCGTTGATGGATACGGACATGCCATGTATGGCAAATTAACTTTTAAGGATGGAGTGCCGGGGGAAAAGAATTTTGGTGAATACCGCCTTATCCGCATGAAAGAAATTCCTGAAATAGAAGCACATTTTATTGATAATGGCATAGACCCGACAGGCCTGGGTGAGCCAGCACTGCCTCCCACAGGCGGCGCAGTGGCGAACGCCATTTTTAAGGCAACCGGCATACGTTTAAAAAATCAACCGTTTATCGACCAACCTCTTTATAATTCTGCTAAAAAAGGATTCTGATCGGAAGTTAAAAGTACCAAAATTGTGAGTACGATAGTTAACACTACGCACGAAAGAAATTTGAAGGCTGGAATAAGGAAAATATTTTATAAAATACATTTTCAGATTCCGTCGTTTTGCAACATTGATTTTTACCATTACTTACGTGCAACCCTTTTCTCTTCTAACCGAGCTATCAATTTTAATTTTACTTTACTCCACTCATCATCGATAATACTATAGCAGGCAGAGTTTCTTTTTGTTTGATTATCCCTGATCATATCGTGTCGAATAATTCCCTCGAACCGTCCACCTATCTTTTCGATTGCTCTTCGCGATCGTAGATTATTCTCATCTGTTTTCAATTGAACACGGACTGCCTTTAAATTATGAAAACAAAATTCCAAAAGCAATAATTTACATTCAAAGTTTACTTCTGTAGCCCAATAATCCGGATGTATCCAGGTTGACCCAATTTCGAGTTTCTTATGTTTCAGCTGAATATCCAGAAATCTCGTGCTTCCAATGATTCTTTGAACCTGTTTATGAAAAATAACAAATGGAAATTGATTTCCTTTTTCTTTGTCAATAAGAGCAGAATTAAAAATATTTTTAAAAGTATCGGCATTGCTTCCATCATAGACGTAATGTTCCCATATTCTTTTATCATGCGCCACTACTTCAAGTTCCACGAAATGGTTTTGGGTTAGTGGTAGCAAGTCAACGCAGTGTCCTGTTAATTTTGTGCGTGGATCTATCCAGTGAGCCATGATTTTTTTATTTCCTGTGGACCAATTGAAACGGACAGTAAGTTAGTTCGGTTAAGTCGATATGCTGTGCGAAGGCCATAAAAAAAGCCTCTTCGAAAAATCGAAGAGGCTTAAAATAAATATGGCAGCTACCTACTCTCCCGGAACTGAATCCAGTACCATCGGCCATGAGGGTCTTAACTTCTCTGTTCGGAATGGGAAGAGGTGGAGCACCCTCGGTAAAACCACCATAAAAAGGTAATGTTGAATGATAAATTTTGAATGTTGAGTGAAAACTCATTCAACATTTAACATTCAAAATTCAACATAAAATAAGATTGACACATTGGGAAAGTTGTAAAGCGGGTAATAGAACAAACAATTAATATAAAATTGAAATTGTATAAAAAAAAATAAAAGATAACGGCAATTTA
>JACMLY010000022.1 GCA_014379345.1 Chitinophagaceae bacterium | reverse complement strand
CCGGGCTGGGGTTGATCATCAGTATTTCCCATATGCCACTTGCCAAAGAAACCAGTTTTGTATCCTTTGGTTTGAAGGTATGATGGAAAGAATTTGAGACCCTTCGGCAAAGGTGCATTATTATCTACCACGGTATGTGTGTGTGCGTACTGGCCGGTCAAGATAGAAGCGCGGCTCGGGGAACAAAGAGCGGTTGTGACAAAAGCATTTTTAAGATGTGCGCCTTCGCTTGCCATCCGGTCCATACTTGGCGTCTCAAGCCATGGAACTTTCTTCATAAAACCCATAAAGTCATACCTGTGATCATCTGCAAGTATAAACACAACATTCATTGGTCTTTTTGAGACTTTCAGTTTGCTGGCTTGCTGTCCCGATGACTTTACAGACACCGATATGCTTAGAGTTACAAAAAGTAATAAAAAATAACTCCTGAGTTTAAGGTTGGTCGGCTTCATCATTCTTTTTTTTAGTAAGCGGGAACTCATCGTTTTCAACATGCTGTTGTTCCATTACGACCCGCATGCTTTTCACAATCTCAGGAAATTTTTTAGCAAGATTATATTTTTCACCCGGATCGTTTTTCAGATCATACAATTGAATCGGGGAATTCGGTTCATTCAACACATTTTGCTTAACACCTTTCCATTGATCCATACGAAGTGCCTGGATACCACCCGCTTCATGAAATTCCCAGTAAAGAAATTCATGAATCGGTTGTTTTTTTGCAAGTAATTCCGGCAAAAAGGAAATGCCATCAGTATATTCATTCAACTTGTAGCCGATGATCTCTGCAAAGGTTGGCATGAGATCCCAGAAGGCACCAGCATATTGAGACTTTGATTCCTTCTTAATTTTTGACGGCCAGCTAACAAGCATGGGTGTTCGAATACCACCTTCATACAAATCTCTTTTATATCCACGTAGGCTCATGTTACTATTGAAATAATCCGGATCATTTCCACCTTCCCGGTGCGGACCATTGTCGCTGGTAAAAATAATAATGGTATTCTGATCAAGTCCTTTAATCTTTAATTCATTTACAACTTCACCAACATATCTGTCGAGTGTGGTTACCATCGTAGCATAGGCAGCGTGTGGATATGCCTGCGGCGAGTACCCCTGCCCGTTCCATGGTGTTTTTATTGCAACGGGCTGTTCATTAAACTCCGCTTTATATCGCTCAAACAAGACTTCATCTTTTACCTGCAAAGCCGCATGGGGCAATGTGTAAGACAGGTAGAGAAAAAATGGTTTTGCCGCATTATCTGATATAAATGAAAGGGCTTTGCGTTGAATTGTGTCCGGGGCATACACGTGGAAACTGCTGATTGTATTACCAGGAAATTTTACCTGTTGATCCTGGTTCCAAAGGTGATCAGGATAATAATTGTGCGACTGCCTCTGACAATTATAGCCAAAAAAACGATCGAATCCCTGGTTGAGCGGGTCCCCTGTAGAGCCGACCGGACCCAGGCCCCATTTACCAAAATCGCCCGTCACATATCCTGATTTTTTTAGCATTTCCGCGATCGTAAAAGCATTTGATGGCAAAGGAAATTGTCCTTCCGGTTTTAACTCCCTGTTTCCCCGGACAGCTGTATGTCCAGTATGCAATCCCGTAAGAAGAGACGCGCGTGAAGGTGCACAAACCGAAGTGCCGGCATAAAATTGCATAAACTTCATACCTTCCGACGCGAGTGCATCTATGTTTGGTGTTTTAATTTTCACCTGGCCATAACAACCGAGATCTCCGGTCCCAAGATCATCGGTAACAATCAGCACAATATTAGGAAGTGGTGTGGCTTTTCCATCCTGACTATAAACTGATTTACAAGGAAAAAATAATTGAACCCCTGCAAACAAAACTGCACTTACAACAAATTTCATATCCTTCAATTCTGGAAATAAAGATATCAGTCGTGAATCTAACGATTCATTTTCTCGTCGCGAATATTCTGCAATAAAGCTCACAACTCACCACTGTATTTTACATTTTTATATCCCACTCCTTTTTTAATTTTCTGCCAAGAAGGTCGTTGGCTTCCTTATCTTTTTTAAATGATTCCTTTTTAGGGTTCCATTCCAGTGGCCGTTTTGTATCCAAAGCGATGTTACCAAGATTGCAAACGGTTGCGGAACGATGTCCCGTTTCAATATCGCAGATGGGTTTTTTTCTTGACTTTATTGAATTTGTAAAATCGCGGTAATGGTTTTCACTTTTATAAACTCTTTTCTCATTTTCACCAATTACCCTTGTAGCCAGGTCAGGTTTCGAGGTCTCAAGTTTAGTACGTTGTACATCAAGCTGACCTTCAGTTCCAATAAATCTTATCGCATGATTTTTTCCAAAATTCTCTTGCGTCATAGTAATCCCGTTCCCGTATTTGTAGGTGAGGAATTTAATGTCATTACCATTTGGGGGTATAATTTCAGTTGGTCCGCTTTCATCCATATCAAGCGACCATTGAACTATGTCGAACATATGCGCACCCCAGTCTGTAAGATCACCGCCACCAAGACCTTTATAATAT
>JACMLY010000147.1 GCA_014379345.1 Chitinophagaceae bacterium | reverse complement strand
TGTTACCTCATGAATATCATTCCCTGATACGCAGGTATGGCATACGGCACAGCGTGGGTGAGCGCAGATATCACGTATGCCATACCTGTTGCCTCATGAATAT
Source organism: Chitinophagaceae bacterium (assembly GCA_014379345.1). Lineage (GTDB taxonomy): Bacteria > Bacteroidota > Bacteroidia > Chitinophagales > Chitinophagaceae > Flavitalea. The sequence goes on along the minus strand of JACMLY010000147.1, from coordinate 55,744 downwards.
CATTCCCTGATACCCAGGTATGGCATACGGCACAGCGTGGGTGAGTGCAGATATCACGTATGCCATACCTGTTGCCTCATGAATATCATTCCCTGATACGCAGGTATGGCATACGGTACAGGAGTTGGTGAGACCAGGTTAATCAATTTCAAAACTCACTCCCAGTTTTTCTCCCAGGTACTGCAGGTCTTCGGCCACGGCAGGTAGCAGCGGAATACCCGTTTCCAGTCGATTCTGTTCCATTTCTCTTTCCGGATCGCCTGGAATTAAAACCTGTTCCTCACCGTCCACGGTTTTCGCGCTTCGAAACCGGCGTATCCATTTATCCATATGAAATTTAAAATCCTCGGACGGCCTGAATGCATCGATACGCATCGCTCCAAAAAAATGGCCGATTCCTTTACCCGGCATTTCAGTGGGCATTGGAACATATGCCGGAAACGGCGGCACCCAGGGACCATAATTGGCGCCACTCAGTACAGCAGAAAAAATATCGACAATTGCGCCGAGCGCATAACCTTTATGACTTCCATGGTCTCTGTCGCCACCAAGCGGTAGCAGGGCTCCTCCCGATTTCAATTCATGGGGGTTGGTGGAAATATTGCCGTCTTTATCCTGGATCCAGCCGGTAGGTGCGTGCTGACTTTTTCGTTGTAGTATTTCAAGTTTACCATTAGCAGCCGTGGTGGTCGCGAGATCGGCAACGAAGGGCGGTTCTTCTCCTGCCGGAACTACCACGCAGATCGGATTGGTTCCCAACAAACGTTCGGTCGAAAAGGTAGGCGCTACCAAAGGACTGGCATTGGTCATCGTGATGCCGATCATATCATGAGGAAGGGCCATCATGGCGTGATAGGCGGCGACCCCGAAATGGTTGGAATGCTGAACGCTTACCCACCCGGTGCCCACATTTTTTGCCTTATCAATGGCCAATTGCATGGCGTAAGGCGCAACCACCAGACCCAGCCCCCCATCTCCGTCAACAACTGCCGTCGATGGCGTTTCATGAATGACTTTGATAACGGGCTGCATATTGGCACGCTTTGCTTCCCATAATCTCACATAGCCGCTCAAACGGGCTACCCCGTGCGAATCAACACCCCTGAGATCGGCAGACAATAAAACTTTTGTGGCCAGCTCTGCGTGCTCTTCACTACAACCTAATTTTTCTAAAACAGCTTTGGTAAAAGAGAATAAATGATGATAGGAATAAAATTTTTCCGACATGGGGCAAAGTAAAGCAATTAGCCGATGTGAAAGCGATTAGCCGATTGGGTAATTAGTAGATTACACAATGTGAAAACGATTAGCCGATTGGGTAATTAGCCTATTAGCCAATGTGAAAACGATTAGCCAATGTGGAGATTAGCCGATTAGCCAATGTGAAAACAATTAGCCAATTAGCCAATGTGAAGATTAGCAAATTAGCCAATGAATACAATAATTCATGCCTTGCGAATCCTAAACTTTTGTTGGCTAATCAGGCTTTCAATTTCATATTCACCGGATCCCAAAGAATGACCTTCTTCTGGAAATAACTATCATTCGCTGCAAGGCAGGGGGCTGCGGCTCTAAAACCGAATTCGGGACCTTCAATAACAGGTTTGCCTGTACGCACTCCATCAAAGAAGTTGATAAAATGTTCCAGGTGCTCATCGTAGCCCTCGGGCGCTTTGAACTGAATCGGTGTCTTGACCGGTCTTTTTTTATCTGCTTCAGAATAGCGTTCATTGTATTGCTTCATCAATTTATCCTGCATTTCTTTGGGATAGGTTGCCAGCGCATCCCATCCACCGATACCCGGTGCTTTTGACATGGTGTTACGGGTGACGGTAATTCCACTCCATGCCATGTCAATAACCCCATCGCTACCAATAAATCGCGTAACACCCCGGTCGCCGCCGCCGCTGATGAAATTTACCCTCAACATCACCTGGAAGGCAGGATGCTGTTTGGTTGAAGGATAATCCATGATAGCGGTCATCACATCCGGCACATCTCTTCCATCTTTCCAATAAGATAGTTGTCCTGTCGAAAAGATCTTTTCCGGACCCATCGAACCGGTTATTAGATGAATTCCGGATACCAGGTGCACAAACAGGTCACCACTCATACCAGTTCCGTATTCCTTGTAATTGCGCCACCAGAAAAAACGTTTGGGATCATAGGGCCTTTGGGATGCATTGGAAATATAGCGATCCCAATCCACCGTTTGCGGCGAAGCATCCAAAGGCATTGTATACTGCCAGGCACCAAGAGCGCTTTGACGGTCATAGGTTGCTTCAATGCAATTCAGCTGCCCGATCTCACCGGCCTGGTAGAGTTCTCTCGCCTTTGCAAGTTCAATACTGCTTACACGCTGGCTTCCTACCTGTAAGGTTTTTCCGGTTTTTTTCTGGGCTTGAATAACAGGCAAACCCTCGCTTAATTTATGCACCATCGGCTTTTCACAATAAACCCCCTTTCCCTGGTTCATCGCGTCGATCGCGATACGGGAATGCCAATGATCACCGGTTGCTATGATCACCGCATCAATGTCTTTTCGGTTCAGTAATTCGCGGTAATCTCTTGTAGTAAAAATAGTATTTCCGTATACCTCTTTAGCCCGCTCGAGCCTGCCGGTATACAGGTCGCAGGCAGCAACCATTTCCACGCCGGGAACTTTTACGGCAGTGTTGACGTCATTAAAACCCATGATACCCATTCCGATGCCGGCAACCCGGATTTTATCGTTCGATGAAATTTTCTTTTCATAATGAAGAATCCTTTGTTCTGCTTTTTCTGTGGACCCAAGCGTGCTCAACGGTGTTGTTGAAAGTAAAAGGGTTGAACTACTCAATTGTTGTAAAAATTTTCTGCGGGACGAAGAACGATCGTTAGGCATATGATGATTATTTGAAAGATGAAAGAATCAACCCTCAATTTAAGATTTTGAAGTAAGTTTTATGAAAAAGAATCAGTAAACCGTTTGTTAACCAGAAACCCCCGACTTATTTTTTCAGATAGTTATTCACTTCACTTCAATTGTTCAGGGAGGTACTCTACCTTTATAAAAGTGACACTTATCAAGCCGATCCTATGAAAAACCCTGGTTCCACAATACAGGTACTGCTTACCGACGACGATGCGGATAACCTGATGATTTTTGAAGAAGCGATCAAAGAAGTTTCTCTTCCTGTGCAATTGTCGTCCGTAGAAAATGGAAAAGATCTGCTGACATTATTAGCCGGAAATTATTCCCCCAACTTTATTTTTCTTGATGTGAATATGCCAGGAAAAAGTGGTAAAGATTGTCTGCGCGAAATCAAATCAAACCCTCTTTTTCATGATATTGCTGTCATAATGTATTCCACCTCGAGCAACAAGGATGATATTGAATCCTGTTATAAACAGGGAGCAAACCTGTATGTAATAAAGCCGCATCTTTTCACGGACATTGTAAAAATGCTTGAAAAAATACTTTCCATTGATTGGCAAAAATTATCAACCCGTTCGAAGGAAGAATTTGTACTGGCTGATTAGTGATTAGCTGATTAGCCGATTAGCCAATTAGCAGATTAATTGGCTAATCGGCTAATTGGCTAATCACCAGTTATCTTCAATCACGGTTCATACATTTGCACTATGAAAAAATGGGTCTTATTAGCGGTAGTATCATTTTTTTTACAGTATTCGGGATTGTGTCAGTTGAGACGAGATGAGATTTACAGTGATTTTGTTTTGTATAATAAGCGAGAACGATTGAACAAGGACCTTCGGGAGAATATTATCTCAAAAACTTTTGCGCAAAAACTCGATAGCAACAACGAACACAAATTCGAATCAGCCTGTAAGGCAATTTCGCAATTCATGATTGCCAATGATGATGTTGAAAAAGGGTTCGAACAATTATTCGATCAATACCAATTTCTCCCTTATCCAACAAGGCGCGCTTTTCTCGAAGCTGTTTATGGCGTTTACCCAACAGGTTATAACATTAACATGAAAGCGATTTTGGAAAAAGAAACAGATCCAAAATTATTCGCGATGAGTGCTTTGTATTTATTCCGTGCAGATTCATCTGTAGAAAATGTTAACAGTATTAAGATCAGAATGGTTGAGCAATTCCCCGGATATGACTCCATTAACATATTATCGGCATTCGAAAGCTATCTTAACCAGCATGCTGGTTTCAGGCAGCATAAAACGCCTGATATCAGCCATTTATTTGCTCATCAGCAAACTCATGGCAAAAAAATAATTTACTCCTTTCAAAGATGGAACCGTGATTACCCAGGACTGGCAATTGTACAAAATGCTGACGGCCGGTTTATGCGCAATGAAGGTGGCCGGCTGGTGGTGTTTCAACAGCTGGCGAGGTCGGCCTCTGATCTGCCTTATTTTATAACGAATGGCAGTACTCCGCAGGGTATCTACAGCATACAGGGAACTGCCATTGCACATAATAATTATATCGGACCCACACCCAATTTGCAACTGGTAATGCCCTACGAAAAAGATTGGCAAAAATATTTTCACCAACCCACAGCCTCAACCCTGGATTCCCTGCAGCTTTATAAACAGTTGCTTCCGTCAACATGGCAAAACTATTTACCGATGGCGGAGGCGTGGACCGCAGGAAAGATCGGGCGTACGGAAATTATCGCACATGGAACTACCATCGATCCTGAATATTTTAAGGACAAGCCCTATTACCCACTTACCCCAACTATGGGCTGCCTTTGTGCCAAAGAAGTCTGGAATATTACCAGTGGAAGATTATTGGTGAGTGAACAGTTCAACCTCGTAAGCACTTATACGGCAACACCCGGACAAAAAGGTTTTCTGTACGTGATCAATATAGATGACCAGCAAAAACCAGTATCAAGGGAAGAAATGGAAAGATGGGTAAACTCGTTCGAGAAACGTAGATAATTGTTGCCACAAATTACACGAATTCGCACGAATTAAATCCGTGGTAATTCGTGGAATCCGTGGCAAAAAACTATTAAAAAGGCAGATCGTCCGCAGCCTCTGTAATTTCATTGGCGTTCCCTGCATTCATTGCTGCAGGCTGTGAAGAGTAACTGTTTTCACCAGCTCCGTATGAGCCGCCACTGCCTTCATTACGGCTACCTAATAATTGAACACTGAATACACGTAAATTTAATGAAGCCCCCATTGTTCCATCGTTCTTGGGATAGGTTTTTAATTCCGGTGTACCTTCTGCATATACCTGAGTTCCCTTCCGAAGATAGGGAGCAATGGCGGTCCGATCAGTCCAATAAGCACACTCGACCCATGTGGTTTTCTCTTTCTGGTTACCCTGAACATCCTTGAATTTCTCCGTATGGGCTACATTGAAATTAATAACGTTTTTTCCGTTCACCGTGTTTGTAACGCAATCTTTACCAAGATGGCCGATTACCTGTAATTTAATCATAGCTTAAAATTTTAGCTGCTCATCTGAACAGTTTGAAGCAGCAATTTACAATACTTCAATACTACGACAAGCCTTGTTAGCACCGTGGGGAAAAATACATATTAATAAAGTTTTTTTACCCTTTGGAAGCAGAATACTGGAGACAGAATTCAGAAACCAATATAGAGTTGTCATGATAACTTTCTTCACCTTAACCGTTTTACATTTGTAGCTCCTGTCTTCTGTATCCTGTGTTCTGTATTCTGTATTTTGTCTTTCGAATTCTACTCCCCATTCCTCCCCGACCCTGCATCAATAATATTCCCAAAAAAGATCGCATTCATAAATAATTTGGTTCCACCGAGCCAGAATGCACGAAAGTTTGGATTGTCTGCAATGGATATAACGCGGCCGGACCCTAATGTATTCACCAATACTGCTGCGGAATTTTTTACGGCATCGTAATTAGGCCTGGTGATAAATCCGCTTTGCAGAGGCTTGTCTTTATACAGATACGGATTGGAATATGGGTTTTTGTTTTTCTCCGGGAATATTGAATTGCTTTTGAACAGGTCCACCCAGGGTGTTGTATAGCCATAAGCGAGCGGATGTGTCAAATCTACTTCTGCCCTGAAAATAGCTCCATTCATCCGCTGGGCGCCGTCTCGAAATTCCTTTTCAACATAAGCGATCGTTGACGCACTATCCTGGCCTTTTATTTTTTTGAACGTAATATTGGTCAACCCGTTTTGTGCCGCCCATTGAACCGCTTCTTCTGTTACGATCAATGTTCCTCCGGATTGGACCCAGGTTCTTAATTTTTCTTTATTGAGCTCTCCGTAATTCCCACTTACCATTATCAGCGTGTTATATTTTGAAATATCAACCCGGTTAAAAACAGAAATATCAAGATGGGTTGAGCGCAGGTTAAAACGCTGATCAAGCAAATGCCATATTTCCCCGGCATCCAGTGCATTGATCCCCTGGCCTGTTAACATGGCAATGGAAGGTTTTGTGATGGTGAGCATTTTACTGCTACCCAGGTCGCTGCCACTGGATACATTGCCGGTATTGACTGAATAGGTTGTGACCCCGTTTCGTTCCGTAATCTCTTTAACCGCTTCATACAGTTTTTGGGCATCGATCGATTGCAATTGTACAGGAACCGAGATAGTTCCATAATTGAAATTCTTATTTGCGCCATCGACCGTCATGGTAAATGCATTGGTAGCCACTTTGGCCACAATACCTGCATCCAGCAATTCATGTAAAGCCCGCGGTGCATACAATTCATTCCATTCCATCAGGTACGCATAATTTGTTTTAGCCCCAATCAGGTTACCTGGTGGCTGCACCGGCTTTTCAAGTTTCGTTCCGAGGATGCTGCCATTAAATTTGGCAGTGTTTAATTCTGAATAAGACAGGCCAAAGGCCAGCGGCATCGTCCAGGAGGTTACATCGTAAAATAAACTATCCTTATACTGGAGGGTTTTTTCAAAGATCGCCCTGATCAGCCGGTGTTGCGCCTGGTTAGAGGGAACTACATACGCATTTCCTTTTTCAAAAGCTGTGGGCATAGAGGGAGGATCTGCATTGAGGTTGTTATTCAATTCATACACATCTATCTGGTGGCGAACGAGCATTTCGGCGAATATGGCGGCTTTGGTTTTATCATTCCTGCTTCCGAACACATACGCCTTGACAGGTGCAGCCCCTCCTTCTTTGATCACCGATTGGTAAAAATCCCGCTGGTATGCCAGCAGTTCTTTGCGCAAAGCCTTTGCTGCTTCCAAAGTAGATAAGGTAGTGGTGAACTGATTGCGGATAGTGAATGGAAAACGTAAAATACCATTAGCTGTTTGTTGTGCATGCCCCCGTGATGATGCCTGTTCGAACAAAATACCGATTGAACCATTTACATCGGGATAGGTAGAACCTTTGCCATAATAGAAGTCATCATAATTTTCTTTAGTGAAGTAAAGCGAGCCGATACGGTCTAAAAATTCAGCATGGAATTTCCCCATTTTAGCGGTAAGCTCAAGGTTCTTTTCAGGAGTCAGCGGATTCACTCTCGATGGAACACCGGGTTGAAAAAAGAAACTGGCGTTACTACCCTGCTCATGATGATCCGTGAGAATATTCGGTTTCCACTCATGAAATTTTCTTAACCTGTTCTGGCTTTCTATATGCACTGCCGGAAGCCAGTCACGGTTGAGGTCGAACCAATAGTGATTGAATCTTCCACCTGGCCACACTTCATTGAATTCCCTTGAATTGGGATCGGTAACCAGGTTCTTGCTCTTGTGTTGGTTTGCCCAAGTGGCAAAACGGTTCAATCCATCCGGGTTAAAAGAGGGGTCGAACAGAATGATCACGTTGTCCAGTAATTCATCAATTTGTTTTCCCTGTGCGGCTGCCAGATAATAAGCACTGAGTAAGGATGCATTCGCCCCGCTCGGCTCATTACCATGGATGGAATGACCGATCCAGACAACTGCAGGCATATCATCAATGGTAAGAGAACCTGATTTCGAAGCGTCTGTTAATTGTACATGCTGCTGACGGATCTGTTCGAGGTTCTGGTGATTTTTTCGCGAAGTAAAAATGAGCAGAAGTTGAGGTCGCGACTCATAGGTATAGCCTGTAATTTCCAGTTTCACTCTGTCTGGCGCGGCCGAAGCTATTGCTTTCATGTAATTGAACAGTCGGTCATGCGTTACATGCCATTCTCCCACTTCATGAAAAATAATGTCTTTGGGTTTTGGGATGGAAGGATTGTAGGTGACACTGTCTGGCAGATAATATTTTAAATCTTGTGCTTGTGGGAAATACCAGGTACAAAGACTACAAAAGATGATAAGTAAAATTTTCCTCATGAGTTTTAATATAATCAAGGAAATTAAGGAATGATTGTGAAGTACCACCACAAAGAAACCGGCATTCTGTAAAATTGGTATCCCGTTTACCCGCTATTTCCAGCATCCTACCCGCAATATCAGTCAACCACTCACTGACGCTGTCGACCGTTCGCAAGATGGATAGCTTTACAAATTAAAAAGCTATTATCTTCACGAAACAACACTACCCATGTGTGTTTGTACTAACCATCAGGCATTAAAAGACCGGCATTTTTTTAACCTCGGAATTCCCGGTTATTTAATGTGCTTATTATTGGTTCTTTTGGCTTCATCGATATATGGCCAAAAAGGTTTAAAACAAACAGGTAAGTATCATTTTCCTGAAACTCCGTATATAAGATTCAATCTTGTTGAAGGTGCCGGCGACGTGTCGCTTGGAAAAATCAATGCCATAACACAGGATCCGAATGGCTACATGTGGTTTGCCGACCTGACCAAAAGCTGTATCACAAGGTATGACGGTTACCGCATGATCAGTTTCAGGCATGACCCGGCAGATCCAAATTCATTGGGGGGAACTTATCCCGAGGCCATTACCTCAGATCATGCCGGTAATATCTGGATCGGATTTTATGGGATGGGGCTTGATAAATATGACCCAAATACCGGAATCTTTACACATTTCCGCCACAATAAAAATGATCTTTCCGGACCTGGCAGCGACAGTGTCACTACACTACTTGTTGACAAGGAGGGAACTCTTTGGGTAGGTAATTATGGAGGACTTGACCGTTTCGATGCAAAGACCGGAAAATTTTTCAATTACTCCCACCAGCTAGCAGATCCGTCAAGCCTAAGCAGTAACCGTGTCCGGTCACTTTATGAAGATCGTCAGGGTTCACTGTGGGTTGGTACAGGCCTGGTCTGGGATGTCGGCAATGAGGGAGGCCTGAATCGTTTTAATAAAAAAACCGGAACATTTACGAGGTATCTGCATGATCCGGAAAATCCTCAAAGTCTTATTAATAATAAAGTAAGAGCCATTTTTGAAGATAGTAAGGGAAATTTCTGGATTGGTACTGCCGGGGATGGTTTGCATACCATGAATAGGTCAACGGGCTCCTTCACAAGACATACCTATAATCCCGGCAATCCTCAACAATTAAGTCGCCCCCCATTTACAAAAACCAAGACAATCGACCACATCACTTTTATCACCGAAGATATAACCGGCGCTATATGGATTGGCAGCTATGAGGCAGGGATTAACCGCTATGATCCGGCGACGGGTGAAATAACTCATTTCAGCAACCAGGAAAATGAAGGTGAGTTCATTGATAATACAGCATGGGCAACTTATATTTCAAGAGATGGGGTCATCTGGTTGAGCACAAACGAAGGAAATCTATACCGGGTAGATCCGTTGCGGAAGAATATCCCTTACGTTGAGGTAGGCAGCATCGTTCAGGCGATCTATCAGGAACCATCGGGTGCTGTTTGGATAGGCACTCCGAAGGGTCTTATGCAGACGCAAATAGGTCAACATTTTACCAGGTATTTCACTCCGGATTCTTTGCACCAGGGATCTAAAGACGGGTATACGATCAAGATAGAAGAAGCTTCCAAATCCAATCTCTGGGTAACTTTCGGTGGTCGCCTGCTTAATTTTAACCTTGAAAAAAAATTTTTTACCCTTTACAAAAACCCATCGTCTGTTGGTCTGATGCTGGATAAAACATATGTCGCTACTATCCTGAAAGACCACAAGGGTCTTTTATGGATTGGTGGATCGGACGGTCTTTATCGTTTAAATCCGCGTACCTGCCAATTAACCGTGTTCAATTCCTACACGGATTCAATCGTGAACCAGATCAGGAATATAAACTCCATCCTGGAAGATGACGAGGGCGACCTTTGGATAGCGACCAGGTTTGGTGGAACTATTTATCGATGGCATCGCAGTACCGGGAAATTCGAGCTTTATACAGCCGGAGCGATCATAAATTGTATGTATGAAGATATTCAGGGTACTATCTGGGTCGGAACAACGAATGGTTTATACCAGTACAGACCTGCCACGAATGTATTTTCTGTGCATAGCGTTCCAGGCTATTCATTGAATTCGGGCGATGTTAGAAATATCATTGAAGATGACAATAAAAATATATGGGTAAGCTCCAAGTCGGGGATTTTCAAGCTTAGCATTCATCATACAGGAATAGTGAGTCTTGGCAAAAACCAGGGACTACATTCCAATGCTCTTTCTTATACAGCATACAAATTAAAAACGGGCGAACTGTTGTTTGGAGATGCAACCGGTTATTATGCGTTCTTCCCCGACCAGCTTACGAAAAACACGAAATCCCCACAAATTGCGATCACCGATTTCAGGATCTCAGATCAAATAGTTAAACCTGGAAAGGGATGCATATTGGAATTACCGATCGAAAGAACAAACAAGATTCAGCTTGCTCACAACGAAAATACCTTTTCGTTTGACTTTTCGGGTATACATTACAGCAGCCCTTCAGAAAATAGCCATTTGTTTATGCTTGAAGGTCATGAAAACAATTGGAGAAATGCCGGCACTGAACGGTCGGCACATTATTTTAACCTGCCGCATGGCAATTATGTATTCAAAGTTAAATCTGTCAGCAGCGATGGCATGTGGGCTGTGAAATCTATACAGATCGTGATCGTTCCTGCGTGGTGGAACACGTGGTGGTTCCGGATAACAGCAGGTGTTTGTATTGCTTTATTTTTATACGCAATCACCCGGTGGTGGCTGAACCAAAAATTCAGGCTGAAACTGGAACGTTCGGAAAAAGAAAAACAATTGGCCAATTTAAAACGCAAGACCGCAGAATTGGAAATGCAGGCGTTGCGCGCGCAAATGAATCCGCATTTTATTTTTAATTCCCTCAACTCCATCAATCGTTTTATTCTTCAAAATAATAAACTGCAGGCATCCGAATATCTCACAAAATTTTCTAAGCTCATAAGATTGATCCTGCAAAATTCGCAGGCTGCATTCATTCCTCTTGAAAGTGAATTAGAATCTCTACAGCTTTACCTGGAACTTGAATCCCTGAGGTTTGACCATCATTTTCAATTCGAGATCAAAGTTGAAGACGATCTGGATGTTTCTTCGGTTAAAGTACCGCCACTTATTATTCAACCTTACGCTGAAAATGCGATTTGGCATGGACTTATGCATAAGGAAGAAAAAGGCCGTTTGGAAATAGAACTCTACCAAACCGCTGGCATGCTTTGCTGCAAGATCACCGATGACGGTATCGGAAGAAAAAAAGCAGGTGATATGAAAAGCAAATCTGCTTCTACACATAAGTCCATGGGGATGCGTATTACCGCAGACAGGATAGCAAACCTGCAACAAAAAAAACAATTGGATACATACATTTCAATTACTGACCTGATCCTTCATGATGGAAGCTGTGGTGGAACAGAAGTATTATTAAAAGTGCCCCTGATGCAACAAGTAACGGCAAATGAAAAAATGGATTGAAATAATTTACCTGGCTATTACTTTTTTTCTGGTGCTCACACTATCCATGACTTTTTTTGTAAATACACCAGTCAAATTACAACTATCGGGGATCTGGTATTTGCAGATGACAATGCAGGAGACCTCTGGGTTTTCCCTTTAAAGATCGTTACAACATGATTAAAGCCATTTTAATAGATGACGAATTGCATTGCCTGGAAACACTGGGCATATTATTAAAGGAATATTGTCCACAGGTTACGATACTAGACCAGTGTCGCTCGGCAAAAAAAGCGCTGGAGTCAATCGAGAAACTGAAACCTGAGTTGGTATTCCTGGATATTGAAATGCCGGCGATGAATGGATTTGAAATGCTTGAGCAATTCCAGGAAATCCCTTTTGCCGTGATCTTCACTACCAGTTATGACCAATACGCGATCAAAGCAATACGTTTCAGCGCGCTCGACTATCTTTTAAAACCAATTGACCCGAAAGAGTTGATTGCCTCCTTACAAAAAATACAGACACAAAAAACGCTTCCTTCCGCCGAACAATTTGAGATGCTGTTGAAGCAGGTTCACCAAAAAGGTACCGGCTTTCACAAGATCGCCATACCAACCATTGAAGGTTTCGAGTTGATACCTGCAGACCAGATCGTTCATTGCGAGGCAGATGACAATTACACCCATCTGTACCTGAAAAATAAAAATAAAATCACTGCAAGCAGAACCTTAAAGGACATGGAAGAACAGCTACAGGACTTTTCCTTTTTTATTCGCGTGCACCATTCCTTTCTGGTAAACCTGAATGAGGTAACAAAATATATCCGGGGCGAAGGAGGATATGTTATTCTTACAGACGGCTCCACGGTAAATGTTTCACGCAGCCGTAAAGAAATGCTTTTAAAAAAACTGCAGCCCGGTATGTATTGACGGGATAGGTGTGCAAATTAATTAACTCAGGTTGCCAATTAGAATTTAGAAATGATGCAATCTCTAAGCAGATTGATAACAATGGATTTACCTGTCGTGCTCTTCGTGCCTTCCGTTGTGTTCTTTGTGGAGCTTCTCATTATACGGTTAAAGATTCACAAAGAACACAACGGAAGGCATGAAGAACACGAAGGAGGCATTAGATACACGCTGCTTCATAATACCTTTTTTAACATGTCTCTTTCATAAACCAACTACTTTTCGAATCTGCAGGTTACTCATTGCTGCTGGCTTTTACTTCACTCCGGCTATAGCTTTGGTATTGTAAATTTTATTATTAAAAATTTTAATACCACAAATCATGACAACTCCGTTTATTTCCAGATTTTTTGGATTGCTTGTTTCAATTGCGCTAGTAAGCAACTCCTTTGCGCAAGAAAACAGTATCAGAAATTTGCAGCCTGTACTTACAAACGGCACTTACATAAAAGTGTATGAAAACATCCGGTCTGAATTTCAAAAAATGTTTGCAAATGCGGAAAATGTAAGCTGGTACACGATTGACAAAAATTTCCTGGCTAAATTTTCTATCGATGGCCTGGAAAAAAGAGCTCTCTTAAATCCAAAAGGAAAACTGATATATGAAATGAGTTACGGAAAAGAAAAGCATTTACCTGCCGATATCAGAAAAAATGTGAAAAGAAGTTATGTCGAATACGCAATTACTTCGGCTACTCTTGTTGAGGAATCAAATAGAAGCATCTGGGTTATCAATCTGGAAGATGAGTTTGGCTATGCAATCGTCAGAGTCGAAAATAACGAGCTGGAAGAGGTGAAAAAATATTTGAAGGTTAAGTGATCAATGAGAGTGCGTCAAAAGATTTCTTGTTACCATGATCAGAAAGCATAAAATCTCCCTTTCCGGAGGTTTTATGCGCGACAGGGTAATTCCTTTTGGCCTCGTTCTTCAATAATTTTTTAAATCGATGTTTTCCTTTCATACTCCAGTTACGACCAATCACTGCTCATACCTTTTAAGTAGTTTCTTGCGCCTGTATCAGGCATCAACGGACTATTGTGGGCGGCGACGCAAAGCAACAGTATAAACCTTAATTCCTTTTGTCATGACAACACGATTTATTTCCCGATTCAGCGGATTACTGATCTCAACATTATTTGTAAGCAATTCATTCAGCCAGGTGTCAGAATTTAAAAATCTGCAACCGGCAATAATTATCGGCACACATCTAAAAGTGTACGACAATATCCTGACCGAATTTCGCAGGCTGTATGCAGGTGCACAAAATGTAAAATGGTCTAAAGTCGATAACAACTATCTCGCGGAATTTTTTATGAACGAACAAAACCAGAGGGTGTTGTTAAACCCCAGGGCGGATCTACTATACCAGATCAGTTACGGCACGGAAAAGCATTTGCCCGTTGATATCAGAAAGGCTGTAAAGCGGATATACGTGGAATATACGATCTCGTCGGTTGCTAAGGTTCAGGAAGCAAATAGAATTATCTGGATAGTAAATGCTGAAGACAGCACAACCCTGGTTTCGCTTAGAGTGGAAGGCAATGAATTCGAGGAAACGCAGAAATACGCAAAATCTAATTCAAAATGCTCTCAAGCAAACCTCGTAAAACAATAGGACTATCGATACAACTTCCAGTTTTCGACCCTCAGCATGTGTGAGTAGGTCCCAGACATCATTTCCTTCTTCTTTGGCTTACAGGAACAAATCTAAACGCTACGGGGGCTATTTTTTAACCTTAACAGCCTCATTTTTTAACTACCCGTTCTGTCGGCGTATATTTGCAGGCTAATTTTAGTTCATGAGCAGAAAAGGAAAGGTATTGGTGGCAATGAGTGGTGGTATCGACAGTACCATTACCGCCCTTATGCTAAATGATGAAGGGTACGAAGTGGTAGGTATTACCATGAAAACCTGGGATTATGCAACCAGTGGTGGAGGCAAAAAAGAAACCGGCTGTTGTAATATTGATTCCTTTAACGATGCCCGGATGGCAGCCGTGCAACATGGCTTTCCGCATTTTATACTGGATATACGAGAGGAATTCGGTGATTTTGTGATTGATAATTTTGTAGAAGAATACATGGCCGGCAGAACGCCTAATCCCTGTGTAATGTGCAACACGCATATAAAATGGAGGGCGTTGCTTAAGAGGGCGGATGCATTGGGCTGCGAATTCATTGCCACCGGCCACTATGCAAAGATCAGGCAACATGATAATGGTAGATTTGTTGTTAGCAAAGCGGTGGATGAAACCAAAGATCAGAGCTATGTTCTCTGGGGCTTGCAACAAGACCTGTTGAGCAGGACACTGCTTCCCCTGGCACCATTCCGTAAAACGGAAATACGCCAGATGGCCAATGATTACGGCTATCCTGAACTGGCAAAAAAAAGTGAGAGTTATGAAATTTGTTTTGTGCCCGATAATAATTACCGTGGTTTTTTAAAGCGTCGCGTTGAAGGTCTTGAAGAGCAGGTAGCAGGTGGCAATTTTGTTGACAAAACAGGAAAGATACTCGGCCATCATAAAGGTTATCCATTTTATACGATCGGCCAACGAAAGGGGCTTGACATCACCTTCGGAAAACCCGTTTATGTTACCAATATATTACCTGAATCAAATACCGTTGTGCTCGGCGATGAGGAAGAACTAAACCAGGCATCCATGATCGTTGGTAAGATCAACTGGATAAAATATGATGGGATTAGTGATGGGATGGAAGCTGTTACAAAGATCCGGTATAAAGACAGGGGCACCCTCTCAAACCTGTTTTCTAATGAAAACGGTGTAATGGTTCGCTTTTATGAAGATGCGAAAGGTGTTGCTCCCGGGCAAAGTGCCGTTTTTTTTGAGGGTGATGATGTGATCGGCGGGGGTATAATTCAAAGAACCTTGTGAGATTTTTGATAGCTGCCCCTTCTTTGCAAGTTTTGATGAAGAATAGCGATTGAGTATCAATCCATTCAAATTTTTTATGTGTGCCACTCCATGAACTGCGGGGAGGCAATCAAAGGGCAATAATTACCCGGTTCGCCCGTTTATTTAAAGCAACTTAAACCCCTGTTTGCTTGTCATAAGCTAAGCACATATAAAGAACCATAATTCCTAACTGATAGTATGAAAATCCTCAAATCTGGTGTTTGTCTTTCCATTATAGCATCCCTTAGTTTCCTTTCCTGTAATAAGGTGGAAAAATACCCCTCGGAAGACCTCTCTGAATACATGAACCTGCAGGTGGGAAAATATATCCGTTATAACCTCGATTCACTCAGATTTGTCTTTTTTGGACAAAAAGATACTATCGTTTCTTACCAGGCAAAAGATGTGGTTGAAGCAGCCATCACGGACAATATAGGTCGTCCGAGTTGGCGCATTGTTCGATATCTCAGAGATTCAGCCAGCAAAAATGAAAGCGACTGGAGGCCTTCTTTAACCTATATGATCACGCCAACAAGAGAAGTTGTTGAACTGGTAGAAAACAACCAACGTTTTCAAAAATTGAAATTGCCCATCACCAACGGCTTCAGCTGGAAAGGGAATTCGTATATCGATACATATAATGATTTTGATATGCGGTTCCTGGAAGGATGGGATTATACTTATGAAGACGTTGGTACCACATTTACGGATTCCGGAAGAACAAACATACCCAATACAATTACAGTTAATCAGATCGACGAAGAAGGAAATATTGGGAATCCCACAGCACCTATCATTCAAAAAGTTTTTAGCAAGGAAGTATATGCAAAAAATATAGGTTTGGTGTACAAGAATGTTATAAAATGGGAATACCAGGCTTCATTCGATGTGAGAAGATGTTATTATTTTAAATGCGCCAGTAATAAATGCGATACCATTGAATGTGACGCTTCTCCCGATCTTTGTGATTCCGTTTCAAAGTTGAAGGGGTGGTCGCAGAAATGCCGGGATTCAATTAAAACCGGATTCTATTATGAAGGATATGGGATTAAACTGAAAATGATTGATCATAACTGATATTGATTGAATGAAGTTTTTATATACCAGTATTTGCATGATCTTATTGTGGTATACAAATACCAATGCGCAGTACACGAAACATGTAGTACAGCTAAAAGATAAAAAAGGCAGCCCGCATACGATTCTCAATCCTTCCTCCTATCTGACATCAAAAGCAGTTCTGCGCAGAAGCAGGCAAAACATTGCAGTTGATTCAACAGATCTTCCTATCAGCCCTGCATATTTTGATAGCATCCGCAAGGTTCCGAATGTAACAATATTGAATGTGTCGAAATGGCTCAACCAGGTTCTGATACAAACTTCCGATGCAAATGCCCTTTCAAAGATCAATGCTTTTCCTTTTGTAAGATCGTCGCGCGCTATCGCCGCAGTCGCCAGGCCACAGGATGACGAAATTATTAATAAGAGGTTCAGGGAAACGGTCACACCCCTGCCCGACAGAAGCCTGATCAGTCGACCCAACAATCAACGCCAGGTCTTGGGCATAGTTGGGAATACGATCAACTATGGAAATAATGCAAGACAGATCCAAATACACGAGGGCGAATATTTACATAATCTTGGCTTTACGGGTCAGAATATTACCATGGCATTTTTGGATGCCGGATATTTTGGCTACAAGACAAATCCCGCATTTGACAGCGTCAGACTTCAGAACCGCATACTAGGGGAATACGATTTTGTAAATAATGAAACCAGTGTGAATGAAGACCATATTCACGGAATGTATTGCTTATCCATCGTAGCTTCTAACCGTCCCGGCTCAATGGTTGGTACAGCACCCCATGCAAAATTCTGGTTATTCAGAACTGAAGATGCGGCTACAGAGTATCCCGTAGAAGAACAAAATTGGGCAGTTGCCGCTGAATTCGCAGATAGCGCTGGTGCTGATATGATCTCCTCTTCATTGGGATACGCAGAATTCAGTGATCCCTCCTTTAATCATTTATATCCTCAACGCGATGGAAACACAAGTTTAATAACCATAGCCGCAGACCTTGCTGCAAAAAAGGGAATGATCGTTATGAACAGTGCGGGTAATTCAGGAGGCTTAGCGAATCAGTATAAATATGTATCATGCCCGGCAGATGGTGACAGCGTTGTGGCGGTAGGCGCTACGGATATGAATGGCAATATTGCTGCTTTCAGCAGTTGGGGACCTAACGGTGCCGGTAAACTAAAACCAAACATTGTATCGGTAGGGCAGGGAACTATTATTGCGAATACTGCGGGAAATGCAACGGCAGGTAATGGAACCTCTTTTTCAAATCCCAATATTGCAGGACTAATAGCATGCCTTTGGCAGGCATTTCCTGAATTCAGCAATATGCAGATCATCGATGAAGTGCAAAAAAGCGCTCATAAATACAACAACCCGGATGAGCGCTTTGGATATGGTATCCCCAATTTCAGGAAGGCTTTTTACTCTTTGCTGAACCGTTCGTTCTCCGCGAATATTACTTCATCCGGCTGCAGCACAACGATCAACTGGACCGGAAAAGATACTAAAGCAATGAAATACGAAATCGAAAGAAAAATAGGGAGTGATACGGGGTTTTTCAAAATTGCAACGATCAATGGACAGAGCGATTCCTTCAGATTAAACGCCTATAGTTTTAAAGACGTATTGATTGCCGGATCACCGAACGAACAGGTGAGTTACAGGCTGAGACAATACACTACCGCCGATACATCTGTACTACTTTATTCAAGCACATTTTTATTGACGGATATCTGTACGTTGGGAGATCGGCTGATCGTTCGGCCAAACCCGTTCCAGAATAATATCAATTTAGTGCTTGGAACTACCCGTGATGTAACAAGGCTTTCCATTTCATTAACAGATATGAAAGGAAGAACCCTGTATCAATACCAGGGATCAAAATCTTCGGGCAACCTGTACCTGAATATTCCATCAGTTTCCCTGCCTGCAGGCATCTATATACTGACCGTGAGAGATTCCAAAAAAATAATGTACACAAAAAAACTCGTGAAGCAAGTACTATAATCTCGACAACACCGCAGCAAACATCGTATCGGCTTTTTTATCATACCCTTTCAGTATCTGCGACCTTTCTACGTTCAAAGAAAAACGTTCCTGCATAAACCGGATAATATCTTCGTTCTCTTTTTTAAAGACCGAGCAGGTAATGTACAGCAGTTTGCCTGAAGCTTTTAAATGAGGTATTATATTAGCTGCGATCATTTTTTGTATCTGGCTGTATTTTTCGATTACCGGTGGTTCAAAAAAATAAAGTTGCTCAGGTGTGCGGCTCCAGGTACCGCTGCCGGTGCAGGGCAGATCAGCAATGATGAAATCAAATGGTGAGCCTGCCTGGCCGGCAGGTGGTGAGTGTGTGGAAAGGTCGGCAACAAAACTATTATATTGATGGATGCCTGCTGAAGCAAAGCGTTTTTTTAAATTGACCAGGATAGATTCCCGTACATCAGAAACACTAAGATCAATATCACCCAGTACATCCTTTGCCAGGATAGATTTTCCGCCACTGGCCGCGCAGCAGTCCCAAATAGAAGTAATACGCTGCGGTTGGTTATCTAAATTCATAAGCTCGCCGATTTTTTGAGAGCTCAGGTCCTGCACTACAACTTCTTTATCAACTTCAAATATATCATCCACTTTAAAACCATTTGGCAGGCGAATTGCAGAGGGCGGAATAAATTCAGTGCGTACTGCTTGTTTATCTAATTTTTTTAGAACCTGCTCCATATGTCCGGGCCGGATTCGAATGAAAGGAGATGGCTGTTGTAAGTGTGAGAGATTGAATGACTCTTTGTCGATTCCTTCGCTCAATTCATTCATCGCGGGAAATAATTGTTGCAAATCGAATGAAGAAATGGGTTCACTCTCCCGAATGATTCCGGCTTTTTCAGAAATATCTGATCCGATTTTTTCATTCCATGCAGGCTTCATGATGCCAAGTAATTCATCCGGTGTTTGGCTACAGAGAAAAAGTGCTGCTAAAATAATCTCCTGGATCATTGGATCCTCCGCAGGTGGAGATGCTGTGTCAAAGGCTCGACCCACCCGGTAAAAAACATAGCAAAGATGGCTGATCCTCCGGCGGTCTTTTGATCCGAATTTTTTATGCTGGCTAAAAAACGATTTCAGAAAATGATGCAGTGGCTCCTTTCCTCTATATTGTTGAATCAACCTTGTGGCTGTGTTGAGATGAGAAAAATGTTTCATCGTCCGCAAGATATGAACAGTTGGCAAACGAACTTTGTGTGCACCTCGTGCATACCTCCTTCGCTCTGTGGTTAACTATGGTCTTACATGTAAGAAACCTCCGAATGCGCAGAGATTTAACCACATAGAACAGTAGGTATGTACATAGGTGACCGGAGTAGGAATTCCCGGCTTTTCACCTAAAAAAACATACCTTAACATCTGTTATCCTCATGAAAAGACGGCTGATCATATTGCTATTTTATGGGGTTTCAAACCTGCCTGCCCGGGCTCAATCCGGTTCTGTTTCATTCAGGAATATAAATATTAACGAAGGACTTTCACAAAGCAGTGTTGTAGATATTGCCGCAGATAATGCAGGATTTCTGTGGTTCGCCACGCAGGATGGGTTGAACAGGTTCGACGGAAAAGATTTCCTCGTCTTCAAAAAAAATTTTGACGATATCACTACAACAACCGGTAGCACAACTGGCAAACTTGCAGTCGGCAATCGAAATGATCTCTGGATCATCACCAGTGGAGGGAAACTGGAAAGGATGAACCTGTATGACCAGACGATGATCGCGGTACCCATGTTGAACGGAATCCGGTTGCCGCCTGTTAGTTGTATTTATCCCGATGACGACAATCTTTGGATTGGAACGGAAATGCAGGGGCTTTTTATTTATAATCTTACTACCAAAAACCTTCTTCACTATACAACGGAAGCGGACTCGCCTATAAAACTGAACAGCAACCAGATCCAGGAAATATTTGAAGACAAGCAAAGCCGTAAATGGATTTTAACTGCAAATGGGGCCAGTGTTTTCAACGACATACATTCAATTGATAAAACATTATTGAACCTGCCTGACAATGACCAGAAAAAAATTATTTCCTTTAGCTCCATGGCCGAAGATTCCAGAAACACATTATGGATGGGAACCTACGGAAAAGGTTTATTTTTAAGGCGAAAAAATGATTCTGCCTTCCACGGTTTTACCGGATACAATAGCGTTACAAAACTTCCCGAAAACCTTACCATTTTTTCGATCATGGCCGATCAATTTAACAGGATCTGGATTGGAACCTATGGACAAGGATTATTTGTTATTAGTCCTGATGACGAAAGCATTACACATATATTGTCTGATAAAAAAAATTCCCTTTCGCTGGGATACAATGATGTACTATCGATCAGGCAGGATAAAAAGGGCGGAATCTGGATCGGTACTGATGGCGGCGGTGTCAGTTATTATGACCGGCGCCTGAATAACTTTACCCTTTTTTCGACAAGTAATTTACCCGAGGATGTTTCCATTGAACAGATACGCTCCATTACGGTAGATAAAGAGGGAGGAATTTGGGTAGGCACTTCAAACAATGGCCTAACCCTCCTGGGCCCATCTGATAAATACGCTGAAACAATTCATTTTCTGCCTTATAAACAGAGCATTAGTAATCCTGAAAGGATTGTTTCCTTGCTGACCGATGAGGAAGGTGACATATGGGTAGGCACACAGGGAAATGGATTGCTTATCATCGATCCAAAAACAAAAAAAATAAAAAGACAGTTTTATCCGGACAGCACAGCCCGGCTAAAAATCCCGGATCATACCATTTGGTGTATGCATGCCGCTGCAAATAAAAACGTATGGATCGGCACAAGAAATGCAGGCCTGAGTTTAATCAACAAACAAACCGGCATCGTTAAGAATTATATGTATCACCCGGGCAGTAATAATTCAGTTGCCGAAAATAATGTTCGTAAAATAATCTCCATAGATGACACCACCCTTTGCATCGGCTACGAAAAAAAAGGAATACAATTTTTTAATACCCGGCAGAACAGGTTCTTTAACATCCCTGCACTTGAGGCATCCTGGCAATCAGAGATCACGGTCAAAACTTTGTACTTCAATGATCACGTGCTGTGGATCGGCACATTAGGCAAAGGAATTATAACCTATAACATAAAAACGAAAGAAGTCAATTTTATAGCGGAAGAGCACGGCCTGACCAATCATACCATTTACGGCATTGTACCGGATAAGAACGGTTCGCTATGGCTCAGCAGCAATAAAGGGATTACCCGGTTTATGCCACCCGCTAACCTGAAATTGGTCAACCGTTCACATTTCATGGTGTTTTCGGTTGAGGATGGACTGCAGAGCAATGAGTTCAACACCGGCGCCTATTACAGGTCTTCAAAAGGACTACTTTACTTCGGTGGAATTAAAGGGTTGAATGTATTTGATCCAGCAAAGATGTTTATCACGAACCAGCCCATCAATACAGTTATCATACATGCTACCATTAACAATCAGCCTTTTAACGGAGACACAAATATCATTTATAAAAAAACATTGCTTTTAAAGCACCATAATAATTCTCTTTCATTCAATTTCGCGGCCCTGGATTTTGTATCTGCAAATAAGTTAAGCTACTACTACCAATTGTCGAACTATGAAAAAACCTGGATCAATGCTGGTAACAGGAACTATGCATCCTATACAAATC
Source organism: Chitinophagaceae bacterium (assembly GCA_014379345.1). Classification (GTDB taxonomy): domain Bacteria; phylum Bacteroidota; class Bacteroidia; order Chitinophagales; family Chitinophagaceae; genus Flavitalea. The sequence continues at coordinate 33,303 of JACMLY010000147.1, read as the reverse complement.
TCCCACCCGGCGAATATATATTCAAAGTAAAAGCATCCAATGATATTGAGTCCAGCAAAGATCCTGTAACGACCTTAACGATTATTATCGCCCCTCCTTTCTGGAAAACCTGGTGGTTTATCGTATTGTGTATTACTGCCATCTTAGGGGTGCTGTATGGTCTGTACCGGTACCGCATCAATCAATTGATAGAATTGCAGCAAGTGCGCAACCGTATAGCAACCGATCTACACGATGACATTGGGTCAACACTTACGAATATTAGTATTCTTTCTGAACTCAGCAGAAAAAATATGCAGAACCAAGAACAGACAAAGAATTTTTTAAACCGGATATCCGAGGAAGTCTATTTCTCTAACCAGGCGTTGGATGATATTGTATGGAGTATTAATACAAGCAATGATACCCTTGAACAAACAGTGGCACGGATGCGCCGCTATGCCGCGGAGATGTTTGACGGCGCAAATATTTCATACACCCTGCACCTGGATGAACAGTTTGAACAATACAAATTGAACATGGATCAGCGAAGGGATTGTTTTTTATTATTTAAAGAAGCGATCAATAATATATACAAGCACGCAAAGGCAAAAAATGTATCCATTAAAGTATCTGTTGAAAGAAGCCAGTTGCATATGGAAATTAGAGACGATGGAAAGGGTTTTGATACATCTACCGTTACCAACAGAAATGGAATCAAAAATATGCAAAGTCGTATCACCAAACGAAAAGGATCAATAAAGATCAAATCTGAAGAAGGAAAAGGAACATTTACTGAACTTCGGTTTCCCCTGTGATTGAATACTTTGCCACGAATTCCACGAATTAGCACGAATTTAATTCGTGCTAATTCGTGGAATTCGTGGCAGGAAAACAATCCCCCCCAAATGAGCGATAGCGGTTTATGGTACTATTGTTACATTTGTTTACGATGCCGGTAAAGATCGCCATATTCGAAGACAATGATCGCCTGCGCGAGTCCCTCGCCTACTTGTTGACGATGAATAATTACGAAGTAACGGGCGATTACAATCAGTGTAATGAAGCTGCTAATATTGTGCGCGTATATCAGCCCGATGTTGTATTGATGGATATCGATATGCCGGGTGAAAGCGGTATAAAAGGCGTTGCACTTATTAAGGAAGCCCGGCCCGATACGGCCGTGATCATGTACACAGTGTTCGAAGATGATGAAAAATTATTTCAATGCCTGTGTGCAGGCGCTAACGGTTATTTATTAAAAAAAACGCCTCCTGCTAAATTATTCGACGCTATTCAGGAAGTTCTTGAAGGTGGCGCCCCGATGTCGCCAAGCATCGCCCGGAAAGTATTGAACACTTTTAAAAACAAGCCGGAATCGAATAATTACATGCTCTCGCCCCGTGAAACCGAAGTATTGCAATGGCTGATCAAAGGATATAGCATTAAAATCATTGCATCTGAAATGAATCTTGCTTTCGATACCGTTCGATCTCACCTGAAAAATATTTATCAGAAACTTCATGTTCATTGTGGCAAGGAAGCCATTGCAAAAGCGCTGAATGAAAGGATCGTTTAAAAGCGCTTTATAGATACCTCCATCGATACCTAACAGTACTAGTATTTTTTTATAAACACTCAAAAAGAGGATAGCTCCTAATGCGTCCTGCCTGCAACTTTGATAGCAGAAATCAATCGTTGCCAAAAGGAGAAAAGATACCGTTCCTTAATGTCTTTGCATATTCTCCCCACCGATGTATGCGCTAAATAAATACATCATTATAAAAAATAACCATTTATGAAGCAATTTTCAGCCTTTGCAATGACCGTAATTGTATCGTTGATGTTATTTTCCTGTAGTGGCTCTGCCCATGATGAAGCGGAACAACTGGCGGACCAGATAAAAGAAACAACTAAGAAAAATTCACCTGGCACAGTAGCGACCAGTGAAAGCAATTATTATATGAAAGCTAAAATTGACGGCAAGAATTGGGTGGCCAGCCATATGATGCCCGACGAAGAAGTAAATAGCAGCTATATCAGAATTCATGGAGAGAACGGTGGCGATTATATGAACTTCCAATTATGGAAAAGAGGTATTGAATCCGGCAAAAAATTCCCATTCGATGATGAACATGCGGCCAATCTTTCACTGGAAGATGATGATGGTTTCTGGGCCGGAAAATCCGGAGAACTGGAAATTACAAAACTTGATGGCAAATGGATGGAAGGAAAATTCTGGTACAAGGCCACGAGTAGCGGTTCAACAAAAACCGTTGAGGTTACGGAAGGTTTTTTCAGGGTGCCTTTTGTTTTGAATCCAAAACAATAAAATGTACGATGTAAGATGTGTGATGTTAGATGTATTAGAAAAGATGAATCTGCGTATCTACAAAATGCCAATAGCCTGCTATTAATTTTTGAATAGAAGAAACATCATACATCTCACATCGTACATCGTTCATCATATATCATCTCATATCGTCATATTTCCAACAATGTCTTTACGGGGTCTTTTCCAAACAATAACAACTCGGGATTCTCTAATAGTTCTTTAACCCGTACCAAAAAGCTGACTGATTCGCGGCCATCAATGATACGGTGGTCATAACTTAATGCAACATACATCATAGGCTTTGCCACGATCTGGCCCTTCTCAACAATGGGTCTTTCTTCGATCTTATGCATGCCCAGAATGGCAGACTGGGGAATATTAATGATAGGTGTACTCATCATTGAGCCGAATACACCGCCGTTGGTAATGGTAAAAGTTCCGCCCTGCATTTCTTCAATAGTTAGCTTACTGTCTTTTGCTTTTGTGGCAAGTTCAACTACTTTCTTTTCAATTTCGGCCATGCTTAAACTTTCAGCATTCCGTATCACCGGTACAACCAAACCCTTGGGAGCTGAAACAGCAATTGAAATATCACAGAAATCGTGATAAATGATCTCATCACCGTCTATATACGCATTCACAGCCTTCCATTCCTGCAAGGCATAGCAACAAGCCTTGGTAAAAAAGCTCATAAACCCAAGATTGGTACCATGAACTTCTTTGAACTTGTCTTTATATTTCGTCCGTAGCTCCATGATCGGCTGCATGTTCACTTCATTAAATGTAGTGAGCATGGCTGTGGTATTCTTCGCCTCAACCAAACGACGTGAAACGGTTTTGCGAAGATTGCTCATCTTCTCTCGCTTCTCATTGCGAGTGAATGGCTCCCTACCGGGGGTACGACCCGGACTGGTTAGGGCCGCAAGTACATCATCCTTTAATATTTTGCCATGGTAACCAGAAGGAGTAACCGTTTTAAGATCTACTTTTTTATCAGCTATGATGGCATTCGCAACCGGAGAAGCTTTGAGGTCTGCAGTTTGTGGTTTGTTGCCTGCCTGTCCGGTGGGCAGGCCTGCCTGTCCGGCAGGCAGGTCTGTGGTTTGTGGTTTATTATCTTGATCCTCCTGTTTCTGACCTGTTGCCTCGGGCTTCGGAGTTCCGTTCGCGGGCTTGGCAGCCGATTCATCAATACTTGCCAGCACATCACCGATCTTTAATGTATCCCCTTCCTTTGCTGACGTTTTCAAAGCGCCTGCCTGCTCTGCATTCACTTCGAAGGTTGCTTTCTCGCTTTCCAGTTCTGCGATCACTTCATCTCTTTCTACATACTCACCATCATTCTTTACCCATTTTAATAAAGTCACTTCACTGATTGATTCACCAACTGTTGGAACCTTAATATCTATCATTTTTACACTAATTTTTTTTAACGCGAATGAACACTAGTTGACATCGCGAATTAACGCTAATCTATTATATTTCTGCATTCCTTTGTAAAATTTACACTACTCATTCGCGAAAATTCGTAACCATTGGCGAACATTCGTTTCAAATAGAGAATGCTGTTTCAATAATTTCAGCCTGTTCCTGCGCATGTACTTTTGAAAAACCGGTAGCGGGCGAGGCACTGGGCTGGCGACTGATAACGCCATAATTGATACTCTTCAGATTCATTTGCAAATAGGAAGCCGCTCCCATATTTAAAGGTTCTTCCTGCACCCAAAACCAGGTTGACTTATTGTATTTTCTGTACAGCTCCTCCAATTGATTCAACGGTAACGGATACAATTGCTCCAGACGGATGATTGCGGTATCCCTGATCTGGTCCTTTTGCTGCCGTTCTGCAAGATCGTAGTACACTTTGCCGGAACAAAACAAAACTTTTTTTACTATCGAAGGGTCATCGGCAAACGAATCGTCGATCACTTCTTTGAAAGAGCCATTTGTGAATGCATCTACAGGCGAATAGGTTCCCGGATGACGGAGTATTGCTTTCGGGGAAAATTCGACCAATGGCTTTCTGAATGGCCAGGTGAGCTGTCTTCTGAGACAATGAAAAAAGTTTGAAGCTGTAGTGATATTGGTCGCAATCATATTCAGCTCGGCACACAATTGTAAGAAGCGTTCCATCTTGGCACTGGAATGCTCGGGTCCCTGTCCCTCATATCCATGAGGCAATAACATGACAAGGCCGTTCATCCTATTCCATTTCTGTTCTGCGCTGCAAATGAACTGATCGATCATGATCTGCGCACCATTCACAAAATCTCCAAATTGCGCCTCCCACAGTACCAATGCATCAGGGTTGGCCATCCCGTATCCATATTCAAATCCTACCACAGCAAATTCACTCAATAACGAATTGTATATCCTGAATTTTCCTTTGGCACCCTCAATGCCGCTTAAACGATTGTACGCTTTGTTGGTCACCTCGTCGCGCAACACGGCATGCCGGTGAGAAAATGTACCACGCTGTACATCCTGCCCGCTCATGCGTACATCCTTCCCCTGTAATACTAAACTCCCGTAGGCCATCAATTCCGCAGTAGCCCAGTCTATTTTCTTTTCTTCGTTATACAGCCTGATCTTATCCTGCAGTATTTTTTCCACTTTCCGCAAGGGCTTAAAATCCTCCGGCCAGCTCATCAGCCCATCAAATATTTTTTTGAAATCAGTTTCCGAGACAGCCGTTACGGGTGATTTTTCAAAATCCTCCTGGGTTGCTTTCCGGAGACTTTTCCAGGCTAACTCAGGTTGCTGATAATGGTACGGTAAAGGATTCTGTTTGATGTCATCAAGACGTTCCTGCAGATCGCTCCAGAATTTTTTTTCCATTTCCCTGGCCAGTTCTTTTGCATCGCCCTCTCCGTTTTCGAGCAGGTATGTGGTATAAACCTCCCGTGGATTCGGATGTTTCTCGATCAATGCGTATAAGCCTGGCTGCGTAAACTTTGGATCATCGCCTTCATTATGTCCGTGACGACGGTAACAAACCATATCTATAAAAATATCAGAATTGAAGTCCTGCCTGTAGCGCGTTGCTATCTCCACACATTTAACAACCGATTCTGCATCATCCCCGTTTACGTGCAATACCGGCGCCTGTATCATGGCGGCTGCCGATGTACAATAATCCGAACTGCGGGCATCATCAAAATCAGTTGTAAATCCGATCTGGTTATTGATCACAAAGTGAATTGTACCACCTGTATAATATCCCTTCAGATTACTCATCTGCAAAACCTCATACACCACTCCCTGGCCGGCTATTGAAGCATCCCCATGTATCAGGATCGGTAATATCTTATCGTAATTGCTTTCGTACATCACGTCCGCTTTCGCCCGGGCAAAGCCGATCACCACCGGATCCACGGCTTCGAGATGAGACGGATTGGGAGCTAACTTTAAATGGATTATTTTTTTATTGGCTGTTTCAACCTCACTGCCAAATCCCATATGATATTTTACATCGCCACTGCCCATGGTCTGGTCGAGTTTTGCGGTGCCTTCAAATTCACTGAATATCTGTTCATATGTTTTGCCCATGATATTAGCGAGTATATTCAATCTTCCCCGGTGGGCCATCCCTATTACCACTTCCTGTACATCATGATCTGCGGCAGTATTGATAATTGCATCCAATGCTGCGATGGTTGTTTCACCCCCTTCCAGTGAAAATCTTTTCTGACCAACATATTTGGTATGCAGAAATTTCTCGAACATGACTCCCTGGTTCAGTTTTTCCAGTATACGCTTTTTCTTTTCTAATGGCAAAGGAGAAAGAAAATTCTTTTCCATTTCATTGGTGAGCCAATCGATCTTTTTCTGGTCGCTGATATATTTAAATTCAATTCCCACATGGTGGGAGTAAATTTTTTGAAGGTGCTCGACGATATTCCGCAGGGTGGTAACACCCAGACCTACGGAAGCACCTACATTCAGTTTTCTATCGAGATCCTCCTCCGTAAATCCATAAAATCCGAGGTCAAGATTGGCGCCGCGGTCTTTCCTGGTTCGGATAGGATTTGTTTTTGCTATTAAGTGTCCTTTATTACGGTAGCCAAGTATCATCCGGTAAGCGCCCAATTCCTTTTTCCACTCCGTAGTTTCCCCACTTTTTTGTAGAGGTTCGGTAGCCTGGGATGGCATAACCGAACCATTAGACCCGTTTGAGCCTGACCCATTTTTATAGGAAGAAACGGCAAAATCAAAGCCCTCGAAGAATCTTTTAAGCTCCGGGTCAACACTATTGGGGTCTTTTACGAAATCCTGGTAAAGGCTTTCAATGAAAGCCGGATGTGAGTTGGTGATGTATGAAAAGTCTTTCATAATAATTAAATTGGCAGGGTAGCAATGACAAATGGGTCACAAATATCGTGAAAATGTAGTACGCTCGTGGACACTAATTGGGCGAATTAACGCTAATAAAGTGAAAAATCACTAAGGGTGTTCTCAAAAGCACGGGGAGGTTCCATGAAATTGCTCAGGTTGGTAAATATTTCCTGGCGAGTTTTAAAAAAATTTGGCACTTAGGTCACTCCGGCCTACCTTTGCCGTCCTAAATTTTTCGAACATAATGGCAAATCATAAAGCTACAAAGAAAGATATGCGGCAGGCTACCAAGCGTAGGGATCGTAACCGTTACAATGGAAAAACTACCCGCAACGCTATCCGCGACCTGCATGAAATCAAAGATAGCAAAGGAGCTTCTGACAAATTGCCTGAGATCGTAGCAATGGTTGATAAGCTGGCAAAACGCGGAATTATCCATAAGAATAAGGCTTCTAATATCAAAAGTAAGCTTACCCGCAAAGTAAACGCACTGGCTAAATAAGTAAGGTATTTGTTCCAATAATGATTAGCTCTCCGATAGACCGGGGAGCTTTTTATTTTAACATACAAGCTGCAACATTTGGTGAGTCTCCGTACACAGATTACCAACATCAGCAGTTTTCGCTGGGCTCGCCGGAGGTAAAGGGTATGATCGGTGCAATCCCTTTTAAATGAATATTGAGAAGCGCAAACGCTTCCTTATTTTTATATCAACAACTGTATCATGAGAATCTTCTTTATCCTGATCTATTTCGTTTTCCCTTTTATTACCTCCGCGCAATTGATCAGCACAAAATTTGAAGACACGAAAGGACTGCAAACACCCACCTACCCTGAAATCATTTCATGGTGGAAAATGCTCGATGCAAAATCTTCACAGATAAAAATGCTTACGATGGGGCCCAGCGACGCGGGTTATCCGCTGCACCTGGTAGTGGTTTCAAATGATTCAGGTCTTGAACCGGCTACCCTTCGCAAAAAGAATAAGCGTATCATTTTGATCAATAACGGTATTCACCCGGGCGAGCCGGATGGTATCGATGCAAGCATGCTGCTGGTGAGGGATATCGTTCAGAAAAAAATTCTTTTACCTGATAATATTGCACTGGCCATCATTCCGGTATACAATATCGGCGGCTGCCTGAACAGGAGTGCTTATTACAGGGTAAACCAGAATGGCCCGGAGGAATTCGGTTTCCGGGGTAATTCTCAAAATCTCGACCTGAACCGCGACTTCATAAAATGCGATTCGAAAGAGGCAAGATCCTTTGCAGAGATCTTTCATTTTTGTGATCCGGATGTTTTTGTTGACAATCACGTGAGTAATGGAGCAGATTATCAGCACATCATGACATTGATATCCTCCCAACACAATAAATTGGGTGGCCCAATGGGCGAATTCATGAATAAAAAGTTTGAGCCGGGAATCTTTGAATCAATGAAAAAGAAAGGATATGATCTGATTCCCTATGTAAATTCTTTTACCGATACGCCAGAAAACGGATGGCCGGAATTTTTAGAGGGACCCCGCTTCAGCAGCGGGTATGCCAGCCTGTTTCACAGTTTTGCTTTTGTACCCGAAACGCATATGCTGAAACCATACGACCAGCGGGTAAAGGCAACTTATGACCTAATGGAAAGTTTTATCGAGTTTACCAGCAAAAACAGCGAAGCCATTAGAAAAGTGCGTGATCAAACCAAATTATCAGTAAAACAACAATCAATATTTCCTGTTAGCTGGATCCTTGATAAAAATACGTTCTCAGAAATTGTTTATAAAGGTTATGAAGTTGTAAACAAACAAAGTGAGGTTTCAGGCCTGCCACGCTTGTATTATGACCGCACCAAACCTTTTGAACAGAAAGTAAAATTCTATAACACGTATCAATCAAAGACTACGGTCAACAAGCCGGTAGCCTACATTATTCCAAAAGGCTGGTGGAAAGTGATTGACTTACTAAAGCTGAACAAAGTAAAAATGTTGCCCCTGGTTAAGGACACCAGCATAGAAGTTGAAACATACAGGATCGAAGATTATAAAACATCGGCTCGTACTTTCGAGATGCATCACATCAATAGTGATGTATTGATAAGTTCAAACACAACTAAAATATTTTTTCAGAAAGGAGATGTTTATGTTCCTATGGACCAGACAGCCAATCGCTTCATTATAGAAGTTCTCGAACCTCAGGCTGATGATTCTTATTTTGCCTGGAATTATTTTGATGGTATACTCGGACAAAAAGAAGGTTTCAGCAATTATGCGTACGAAGAAACGGCCGCGGAATACTTAAAAGAAAATCCTGGTATAAAAAATAAACTTGAGCAACGCAAATTGACGGATACCGCATTTTCAAAAAGTGCTTCTGCACAGCTGAATTTTATTTTCCAACAGTCGCCTTATTATGAACCTTCCCATATGAGGTACCCGGTTTACAGGGTCATGAAATAGCGGCAGACTTTTTCTAGTTGTCATCTTTTTTTTCTCCGTCATCATTTTTTGTCTCTGTCATCCCGAGGTACGAGGGATCTCATAGGCTTACACTTTTGAAAATCCACCGATAGTCTAGCGTCTGTATTATTAAGTCTCTCAGATCCCTCGTACCTCGGGATGACAGGAAGAGAATGTGCTGCTTCAAGGAATGACAGAATGCTTTTTTAAGCGATGACATCCTTGCTTATGATAATACAATTTCCACGCATTTTAAAGGATGTCATCCCGGGAGTAAAGGATGTCATCCCGGGAGTAAAAGGATGTCATCTGTGAAGATGGAGGTAAGGCCTAAAGGCGCATGGAATTGTACCGTTATTTTAATTGCTGTTTCTTTGCGAGGCTCATCGCAAAGAAAAGTGTACTGAAGACGATCGCTGCACTGATATAACCAACCCAGTTATAATGCTGAATTTTTCCATCAGGGGCTTTAATGACAATCAATCCGGCAATGATAGAAGACAATCCGGTAAATAGTTGCTGGAAGGAAGAGTTAAAGCTCATGAATTGTCCACGTTGTGCAGGGTTTACAACAGTCGTTATCATTGCCTGCGCAGGAATATTTCGTCCGGTAGAAAATGTAAACCAAAATCCAAATATGGTCAGCATTAAATAAAACGAAATGTCAGGCATATTGGTGATGAAAAAAATCGGTCCTATGGAAAGAAACAAACAGATCATAAATACACGCAGCTTACCATATTTGTCGGCCATTCTTCCAATGATCGCCGAGGATATCAAAGCACATACACCTCCCACCATATAGATCATGGGTGTTTGCGTTTTACTCCATCCTATGTTAAACTCCATATACGGATTGATAAAAGGTATCACCATAAAATGTCCGAGCATCAATAAACCTGATAATATCAGCGCCATTACCTGGGCTTTGTTTCGAAATATATCCGATAACACTTTCAGCACATCCGGTTTAAATTTTATATTCTCATCTTTCGGCTGGAGGTGTATACGCATCGGTGGCAGAAAATAAATGATCATGAACATGATGGGAATACCAAGAATAGCAATTAGTATGAACGGCGCATGCCAGCTCACGAGGTTGGCAAGATATAAACTGAATGGAACACCAAAAACGGACGCCATAGAAAATGCCATGAACACCGTTCCCATTGCCCTGCCTCTTCTTTCATAAGGAAAAGTATCTGCTATGATCGACAATACCTGCGCGCCTATCAATCCACCAAAAAAGCCTGTCAATATTCTTGCGGCCATTAAAAAATATTCGTCGGGCGCAATACCGCAACACAATGTGCCTCCTAAAAAGCCAATATAAGCAAAGAGCAATACTTTTTTACGGTCGTATTGATCAACATAAAAGGCTGCAATGAGCCCGGACACACAGGCTGTAATAGGGTATGCGGCTACGATCCAGCTAAAAAACTGCGCGGAAATATTAAAATGCGGCATCAGGTAATTACCCAACGGCATCATGATCATGAAATCAAGAATATGGGTAAAATTGAGGCTTGCCAGTATCCATAAAATGATACGTTCTTTCTTATTCATGAGTCCAATTATTTATCTCCAGGCAAGCGGATCGTCAATTGGTTCTGTTTGAGCATCGAATAGAAGTGTCTCGGGCGGGCTTACTACCCACTTGGTCAGACCAGGCCGCAAAACGGATGGCAAATTTCGGAAAACATTCTCAGCTATAAGGTTATATTTTCCACAAAATAATTCACCCAATCAGGACGCGATACTACACACTCTACGAACCGGCGCCTTTTAAAGCCTGGAAACAAGAATGCCACGGCCCGCACTAAAAGTGCAAGGACCATGGCACATTTTAATTATAAATATTTAACAACGAACAATCTACTATCATCTAACCACAGTAATCGTTCCCCCTCCATGGTAAGAATGATATTCTCCATTGTACATGGCCTCCGCTCCTACAGGTCCCATTTTGTATACACCCGGAGATACGGCACGAACAGCATAGTAATACGTTTGCCGGTTATTTTTCAGATCAACAAATAGATTAATACGGTCGTCACGTACATCAAGAGCTGTAGGCGTACTTGCGTCTTTGATCCAGTCCATACCCGGAATTTCTTTTGTTCGTGTATTCTCAATTTCAAAGCCTGCCGGCAAGAGGTCGCTGATCACAATATTATCAACGTCTGCATTATACGAATTCTCCAGCGTGATCTGCACGATCACCATATCATTTTGACTGAAAGTATTTCCTGTTATTATTCTTCCGTACCTGTCATAGAACTTCTTACGCACCTTGATATAACTATCTTCTTCCTTATAATTGCCGCTTGCACTGATACCTTCCGATTGCCAGTAGTAATATAATCTTCCAGTTCCTGCAGTTACGATGTCTACATTTGTTCCACCTAATTGTTTTGCCTGTAGCCTTACAGTATTGCCATTTACTTTGCCCACTGATTTACCATTTACTTTAATATCTCCCGTAATAGTTGACTTGTTGGCGGCTTTTGCCAGTTTGCCCAGTGCGAGAAAACTGAATGAACATTCCTGCGTGCTGTACCAGGTGCGTTGCTTGAGCTTATCGGCCACATGCCTTGCCATGATTGGTATTTGCGCATTATCCGGATCCACGTCGATCAGCGCATTCAGTGAAATAGCTTCGTCACGGATATCAGAATAAAAACTTCCCCCCGTTTGTGCCACTGATACTTCTCCAGTGAATGAAGCCGGCAACAATTCTTTATACCTGGCCTTATCTCCTGCAACGGCGTAGGAAACGCTGATAAGATACCTGCTATCCAGACTGAGTATTGCCGGGTTAGCCTTGTAATAATTCATTACACTCACATTTGGTTTACCAGCCAGCGAAAGCACATACAGACTATAAGCAACCTCTTTCGGCGCAATTTTTTTCTGTTGCTTCTGGTTATAATAATAAAGAATTGTTTCTTTCCGCTTCAGCCTGTTATTAATATAACCCAATATGCCGTCCAGTAAGGATTTGTCGACTTCAAAACCTGCTTTTTGTGCCTCAATTAAAAAATGCGCTGCATACGTTGAAGACCACCAATGCTCGGTGCCTTCTCCATCCCATAAGGTGATCGCCCCATTATACAATTGCCTGAGCTTAATTTTGCGGATGGCTTCCAACACATTTGAATTGGCGCCCGATCCGGCATTTCCTTTTATTTGCATCTGCTCGGCGAGATCAGCATAATAGAGTTGCGGAAAAGCCGCAGAAATAGTTTGTTCGGTGCAACCATATGGATATTGTACAAGATAACGCAGTTGCTTACCCAGTTCCAACGCAAGGCTTTTACTAACCACCAGTTGATAATCTAAACTACCGGCCAGGAAATCAGAACTGGGGATTACAATTTTTTCCGTTGCAGCGTTTGCAATAGAACCATTTCCGGTCAACACCTGCAACGGTACAGCAGGTCGTATACTGATATCCGTTGCTTCAATAAACTTTTCGCCTAATCCGTTTACTTCCACCTCTATTCTTCCAACACTGATTGTAGGTGACGCTACCACCCTGAACTCAGCCCTGCTTTCACTATTCGGATTCAGGGATACTGATTGCTGCTTCTCGCCAACAATTTGCAAAGGCCCTGTTACCTTAAGCGTAGCAGTAGCTGTCGCTGACTTACCTGTAGTGTTCGTGATGGTGACGGGAACTGTAACTGTGTCCTTCGGACTTAAAAATCTGGGCAATGCAGTGCTCAAAACCAGCGGGTCCGCAACGGTAATGGTCGATTCTGCGCTTCCAAAACTATTGCCTTTGTAAGCCACTGCCATCAAACGAAGTTGTCCACTGAATTGCGGAACATCAAACTCAAAACCGGCTTCACCACTTCCATTCGCTTTTACAATGCCACTCCAGTACGACACCACCTTGATCCGTTTCGCAGGCATTGGATTAACCCTTTTATTCATGCTTGCCTCTCCATCACCGCCGGTGCTGCTGATCAGGCTCCGCAGTTCCGGGAATAGTAATGGATAGAGATTATAACCGTTCACTTCAAGTGCCTTCGTTGCATAAAAATGATCGTACGGATCAGGAGTTTTATAATCGCTTATCTGCAGCACACCATTATCAACGGCCGCCAGTGTAACAAAACTATTCGGGGCAGCTTTTACAGTTACCTTTTGATGGGTACGGGATCGCACCGCTTTCGACGCACTAATGACAACATTCATTTTGCGATCCTTCTCCTCTACTTTTATATTCTGAAAACCCAGGGCAACAGTCAGCGGAATTTCACTGATCTCATGAGGTTTGATCAGTGTGCCCGTAACATATACATTGGGTAAATGCTCGGCTGAAAATGTAAGATCGATTGATGCACTTCGCTTATCCACATTTACATATTGGTATGATACCATTTTATCATTCTCCAATGTCACCAGCATACGCCCGCTAAACGGAGTTTTGAATAAAATCTTTGCGTTTTCTCCGGCCAGGTAGGATGATTTATCCAATTCAATATCAATATTACCCTCATTGCTTACCTCGAAGGAACTGTTATTGCCGCCCCATGAGCCATAGCTATAAAAACTTTTGCTTACATAGGTTGCGGCTCCCGGTATCGAAACACGTATTTCGTAATTACCGGGAGACCGTGGCACAAATGAATAGGCAGCACTCTCACCGGAAAATGCCATGGTTTGTTCAGAAATTATTTTGTCGTCCTGCTGCGATTCATAGCGGAAATAGCTACCGCTCTTTGTCAGTACGGTTCTGTATTCATGCTTGATGATCTTTACGGTTCCCTGGGCGCCATTTACTAGTTTTTCATTTTTATCCAAAGCTATGATCGGGAAACGCACAGTCTGATTCAGTGGGTAGTACCAGTAACCATCATCAGCAACGCCGAAAAAAATCGGTTGGGTATGGATATCGGCCACGGCACTCCGGCTGACGGGCCGGCCAGTTTCATCAAAAACGGTCGCATAAAAGTTCGCCTGCAATACACCCATGTTTACGTATGCATCCGGAACGGTGTAAGATTCGGTCGCATTTCCATTTGCGTCGGTTATTCCTTCCTTCACAACCTTATCAAAAAAGCTGTTCTGGTTGGCAAGACTGAAATTATACTGATCATACTTTTTTGAATTAAAAGTCTTCTGTTTGATCTGTATCTCTGTTTCATAATTACGGCCGGCTGCAGGCGGGCCAAAGAAGTTGACGGCATTTACTGAAAGACTGGCCGGCTGACCCGGAGACAGGGAAGACTTATCGAGCTTAGCGGTCACTTTTATTCTGTCCGGAACAAACTCTTCGATGTTGAAATTTTTAGTTGCCAGTAACACGTCGTTCGAAGTATATACTTCCAAAGAATAGTTGCCCGTTATCGCGGCCGTTGAAATATCAATATCATCCGCCAGGGCACCTTCGGTATTCAATGTTTTGCGAAAACTTTTCAACTCTTTTCCATTGGGTAAAAGAAATTTCATTTTCACAGGTAGTTCTCCGGGAGATTTCCATTGCCTGTCACGAAGGATCACTGAAAAATTTACTTTTTCCCCCGGCCTGTATATATCGCGTTCCGCATAAATAAATGCATCGAGACCGGTACTGTTACTGCGCTTTCCCCCCACCTCAAACCGCGAGGTATTGACTCTTGTTGTATTAAAAGGAAGATAATTGAAATCCCCGGCCGTTTTGGCGATGATCATTGCGGGACGAAACCCCGCAAAATCTTTTTTAGTGTACACAATTTCGGCAACGCCGTCGGTATTTGTCGTACCCATTCCCAATACCTGGTTATTGTTTCCGTACACAACCATATTCACTCCGTTCACTGCTTCGGTAGTCTTTAGCGAATTGGCAAAAACGAAAATTTTGTCTTTGCCTTCTTTTGCAATCAATCCAATATCTGATTTGGAAATAAACCGGCTGTCGCTGATCCAATAATCATCGGATGACCGGACCTTGATATGGTAGATCCCCTTAAAATCGGCCAGCCGGTCTTCGACATTTAATTTGAATAAGCGGCTATTCCCATACTTTGGTAACGACCTGGTTTCAATTTCTTTCTCGTACACTACGTCACCCATTGAAATGTCTCCACTGCCGTATTCATCATAATAATCGCCTTCGTAACTGTTTCCCTGTGCATCCTGTGGATAATAGCCATACCGTTGTGCAGTGAGCAGGTTGCTTTCATAAATTTTGGAAATAATGATTTTCACTTTCGGAACATTGGTAATACGCATTTCAATGTTCTCATTTCCTTTAGCCGATAAGTACACAGCTTTACTATTCGCAAAACTTATTGATGGTTCCAGTTCGCCAAAAGCAACATTGTTATCGTACTGTTCTCTTAAGGTGCCACCTATTTTACCCCGCAGGCCTTTGTTCAATGTCAGCAGATAGGTTTTTGATACATCAAAATTTTCACTGGTGATGGCAAATCCGTCATCCGTTTGTTCAATATTGTATTTAACGGCAGGACTGAACTGAACGTACGATGAAATATTATCCATGATCATTTGCTGGCTGGTACGAACAAAAACAGTTCCCGAAGTTCCATTGTGTTCTGCTGAAACTTCGTTGATTGAAAGATTAAAGGGCGAAGGAATAAACAGTTTAGTTTCGATATTTTCTTTTGTGCCATTCACTCCTCCTTCCGGAACCAGTCCTTTTTCTACAATTACATTTGATTCCAGGTCTTTGTCTTCGGGTTTCAATCCCATTACCCGCAAGGAGATCTTATTATCGTTCGAAAGGGTTTGTACATTATAAGTAACCGGCTTTCCTCCGATTTCCAGCTTCATTTTATCTTTAACAATCCCGGGATTAACAGCATAGTTAAAGTAAAGATCTACCTGCGGTACAGCACTTGTTGACCGGTCATCCTGCAAAATCCATGTCACATTTGAGTTGTCGAGTTTTAATTCAGGAGTCGAAAAACTGATCTTGTCGGTCTTCCCTAGTTTATCAAATTCGGTATACTGCAAAATATCATCCTGGAAACTGGCTTTGAACGATGTAGCAGGGGGTAGTGGTCTGGATGGGGAGAATATGAGTTCGTCCGGATGTTCCCAGCGAAAACGGCCCGGGATCTTTGGTTCAAATTCGATGTATTCGGTAGAGTCCCATTGGTTTAACAAAGAGTCCTTCACGAGGGATTTATCAAACCTGAATACCAGGTTGCCCAGCTGGGGTACATCCCCTTTTGCGTTGGTATAATCAAGATTCACTACGGTACGGTTACAGGCAGATAAAAAAATAATCCCGATGGCGATCGGGAATAAAACAAACGATTTGTTACGCATAAAGGGGTATGTTGAAATTTGGTAGCTGGAAGTTCGGTTAAAATTAAAAAAGAGAGGAAAATTTTTGATGTTCTTTCCAATGAAGAAAAAGCAGCGATTTTATAAAAGAAGCTATGGCGGCAGACTCAAAGAGTCCATACAATTTAATTGTTACAGAAAGATACACATTGCTGCATAGTGCACAAATGGGGATGTGTAAGAGTTTGTTAATATAATTATATGCAGATCGGCAACTGACTGGCGGGATTTTCATCATTCATTTAGGAGGATTACAACATCAGGCTTCTATAGGTATGCCATAGCTTGTGACAAGGGGTGGCATACCTATAGCTTGCAAGGCATGCCATACCTCCATGGTATGGCATGCCTACTTCGAGAGATTATTGTATATCTAACATTTAAAAACTTTGTTTCTTATGGAATTCCACGAAAATGAGCTCTATCATATCTACAATAGAGGAAATAACAAACACACTGTTTTTTTTAAACCAGATAATTATATTTACTTTTTAAGAAAAGTTCGAAAATTCATTTTACCGCATTGTGACATATTGAACTATTGTCTTATGCCAACCCATTTTCATTTTTTAATTCATGTTGACCAAAGAACGATTCAAACAAAAAGAGTTGGTCTTATTGAAAAAAACATTCTTTCTGAAGGTATAAGAAACTTGTTACAGACCTATGCCAAGGCTATCAATAAGCAAAATCAGTCAACCGGATCACTGTTTCAACAAAACACAAAGGCCAAATGTATATCTGAAGGAAGCAAACTTTATGGGGAAATATGTTTTCATTACAATCATCAGAATCCTATGAAAGCCAGATTGGTTAAAAAAATGGAAGATTGGGATTATTCTTCTTTTAAAGATTATACTAGATTGCGGAATGGAACTCTTTGCAATCAGGCTTTAGCTTTTCAATTATTGGATATAAATCCTAAAACATTGTATCAGGATTCTTACAGGATTATTGATGACGAAATGCTGAATAATATTTTTTAAGTCTCTGCTTAGGTATGCCATACCTTCCAGGTATGGCATACCTCCGATGGCATGCCAACCCGAATGCACCATATTAAAAAACTCTTCAAACAATTATTAATTGTAATAATAACAGCATTCATTCTATTCTTCATATCCAACGTCATCTTCCCCTTACCCGATAAAATAGAATACTCAACAATCATTACCGATAATAAAGGCGAGGTGATCCATGCATTTCTTACCCGTGATGAAAAATGGCGGATGAAAACCGATCTTGATGAGATATCGCCATTACTGAGAAAAACGATCATAGAAAAAGAAGATAAACAGTTTTTTTACCACCCGGGTGTCAATCCTATTGCCATGGGACGCGCGTTTGTAAAAAACATATTCAGGTGGAAACGGACATCAGGAGCATCAACCATTACGATGCAGGTAGCAAAAGCACTTGAACCAAAGCCAAGAACGTATGTCAATAAATTTATCGAGGTATTTCGTGCCTTTCAGCTGGAATGGAAATTCAGCAAGGAAGAGATCTTACAATTGTACCTGAACATTGTTCCTTACGGTGGAAACATTGAAGGCGTAAAAGCGGCTTCTGTCCTTTACTTCAAAAAAAATCCCGATCATTTATCCCTGGCAGAGATCACCGCTTTATCGATCATTCCAAACAGGCCATCATCGCTTGTGATCGGAAAAAATAATGAGCTCATCGTGCAGGAAAGAAACCGCTGGCTTGAAAAATTTGCCTACAACAAAGTTTTCACCTCAAGAGAAATACAGGATGCCCTCAGGGAACCATTGACGGCATCGCGGGGTAGCGTTCCTAAAATGATCCCACAGCTGGCTTATAAATTAAAAAAACAGGGAGGTGATATTATCCATACCAATATTGAGTTGAATACCCAATTAAAGGTAGAAAAACTGGTTCAGGATTATTCCAGGAATCTGTCGCTAAAGAATATAAGGAATGCCGCTGTGGTTATCATCAATAATGAAACAAATGAAGTGATAACCTATATCGGATCAGCTGATTTTTATGATACCACCGATGGAGGGCAGGTGAATGGCGCCGCCGCTATCCGGCAACCAGGCAGTACACTGAAGCCCTTGCTGTATGGATTGTGTATAGATGAAGGTTTGATGACACCGAAAGCAATTGTAACAGATGTTGCCGTAAACTATGGTGGATATGCCCCTGAAAATTATGATAAGCAGTTCAATGGATATGTTTCGATGGAACATGCACTGGAACATTCTCTCAATATACCTGCTGTTAAAGGTCTGGGAATATTAGGAAAGGATAAACTGGTACAAAAACTGGCGCAATGCGGCTTTCAACAAATAAAAAAAGACCAGAAAAAATTAGGATTATCAATGATACTGGGCGGATGCGGCGCCTCACTGGAAGAACTAACGGGGTTGTATACCATTTTTGCGAATGAAGGGAAATATGTGAAGCCGCTGTTTTATCGGTCTGACCGTCCCGGTCTGACCGATAAAACAGACCGTGCACTAACCCGGTCAGACCGGGACGGTCAGACCGGGTTAGTGCACGGTCTGACGATCTTAAGCCCGGCTGCTACTTTTATGATCAATGAAACTTTATCAAAAGTGAACCGGCCCGATTTTCCACTGAATTGGCAAAGCACCGAAAGGATGCCCAAGATTGCCTGGAAAACAGGCACTTCTTATGGACGCCGCGATGCCTGGAGTATAGGCTACAACAAAAATTTTACGGTAGGTGTTTGGGTAGGCAATTTTTCAGGATTGGGAATTCCTGAGATAAGCGGTGCGAATGTTGCAACGCCGTTGTTATTCAAGATCTTTAATACGATAGATTACGACAGTGACCAGGAATGGTTTGTTCAACCAAAAGATTGCGATGCCAGGATTGTTTGTTCCGAGACCGGTTTAGTGCCCGGGGATCATTGTACGCATACGGTGATGGATTATTTTATTCCTTTGATTTCTACCACCCAATCCTGTAAAAATATCCAGGAAATGATCATATCGGCAGAGGAAAGGATTTCCTATTGTAAAAATTGCATGCCCGAGGCGGGCTATAAAAAGAAAATGTACAAAATTATTGCCCCCGATATGCAGGCTTATTTTGAGGAGCGAAGGATTGCATATGAAAAAGTGCCGACACACAATCCCGATTGTGAAAAAATATTCAGGGATGCCGGACCCGCCATTACTTCACCAAAAAACGGCTCTGAATATTTGATCAGTAAAAAAAATCCCGAAGCGTTGCAACTCTCTACCAATACCGGCAACGATGTGAGCAAAGTGTATTGGTATATTAATAACCGTTTTTATAAATCGAGCGATGCTAAAACAAAGCAATTCTTCGTTCCGGAAGAAGGCCCCGTGAAAATTTCATGCACGGATGATAAGGGAAGGAACAGGGATATCTGGATACAGGTGAAGTATGTGAACCTTTAATGTGAGAATTAGCCGATTTAGTCTATCTTCTTCACACTTCCACTCCCGGTAATATTGCTGGTTACCTGCTCTACTCCTCCTCTGTATCGTACATCACCGCTTCCTGTAACTCTTACATCAAGTTTTGCGCTGGCAAACACGTCGGCATTGCCGCTGCCTGAAATGCGGATGGATGTTTCTTCCGTTTTCAGATCCATAGCCCGGATATTTCCACTTCCGCTCAGTTTGCCTTCAAATTTTTTGGCTTCACCAGACAGGTTGATATCGCCACTGCCCGACATTTCCGATTCAACTGCGGGTGCATTGAGATTGACCTTGATATTTCCGCTACCTGAAACGGAAAGTTCGATTTTATCCTTTCCGCTGATCTGGTTCTGACTTACGATATCGCCCGATCCTGATAAGCGGACCCTCGTGAAATCAGGCGAAGTGATATAAATCTTTATCCCTTTACTGGGACGCAAGTTGTATCCGTCTTTGGTATCAATTTCCAATTCACTCCCATCCAACCTGGTTTCTACATACGAATGAAGATTATCGTCCCCTTCAATACGAACCGATTGGGAAGCGCCGGCAGAGAGGTACACATCAAAAAATCCTGAAGAATGTATGGCTGAGAAGCCAGTGACAGAACGGTCCTGTGTAGTTACATTGCCGCTACCTTCAACACGTTTGCCGCCGATAAAATTGCAGGAACTTAAAAACAACACGACAATAACCGCCGCGAAAATATATTTTTTCATGTGATCGATTTAGAAAACAAAAGTTGATAAATAATGCCGATTTACAAAAACTGATTTGACGACCATCTCCTTTTTCGGGTTACAGATGCTCACAGCATCAGTATCTGGTATCCAGTATCCAGAATCCAGCATCGAGTTTCCCAATTTCAAATTACCTTCGCCCCACCATGACGGAAAAGATACTCATTCTTGATTTCGGTTCTCAGTATACCCAATTAATCGCCCGTGCTGTCAGGGAAGCCAATGTTTATTGCGAAATTGTTCCTTACCATAAAAAAATTGAATTTGATCCTTCCCTCAAAGGCATCATCTTATCCGGGTCACCATTTTCAGTGAATGATAGTAATGCCCCGCAGGTAGATGTTCGTTCGATGCATGAGCGATTACCAGTGCTGGGAATTTGTTACGGGGCCCAGCTGACCGCAAAACAATTCGGGGGGCGGGTTGAAAAAAGCAATAAGCGCGAATACGGAAGAGCTTTCTTGCACGCAGCAAAAAACGATATTTTATTAAAAGATATTACACCCACCAGCCAGGTATGGATGAGTCATGCCGACACCATTCTTGAGTTGCCTGATAATTTCGAATTGCTTGCTACCACCGAAAGCATTCCCATCGCCGCCTTCAAAAAAAATGGGGAGGGACAGGTGCTGTATGGAGTACAGTTTCATCCGGAAGTATATCATTCCATCGAAGGAAAAAAGATACTGAAAAACTTTCTGGTTAATATCTGCGGCTGTAAGCAGGATTGGACACCGGCCCATTTCATAACCGATACCGTTGATGCATTAACGAAAAAGATCGGCGACCGCAAAGTGATCATGGCACTCAGTGGCGGGGTTGATTCAACCGTTGCTGCCACGCTGATCCACAAAGCGATCGGCGATCGGCTGTATGGAATTTTTGTTGACAATGGCGTTTTACGAAAGGATGAATTTGAACAGGTTCTCGCCACCTACAAAAGCATTGGATTAAACGTCAAAGGAGTTGACGCGAAAGAGTTATTCTACGGGGAGTTGAAAGGTAAGACCGATCCGGAAGCTAAACGTAAAACCATTGGCAGATTGTTCATAGATGTTTTCCAGGAGGAAGCCAAAAAAGTGGAAGGCATCGGACTGCTTGGGCAGGGCACTATTTATCCCGACGTGATTGAAAGCGTTTCCGTTCACGGTCCTTCCGTAATGATCAAATCGCACCACAATGTTGGCGGATTGCCCGATATAATGCACCTGGAACTGGTAGAGCCCCTGCGTTCTTTATTCAAAGATGAGGTAAGACGCGTAGGCCGTGAACTCGGTATTCCCAATGATCTTTTACAACGCCATCCTTTTCCGGGACCAGGTCTCGCGATAAGAATATTGGGCGAGATCACGCCGGAAAAAGTTCAATTGTTACAGGAAGCAGATCATCGCTATGTACAAGGGTTGAAGGAACATAAACTGTATGATCAGGTATGGCAGGCAGGTGCTATTTTGCTGCCCGTAAAAAGTGTAGGAGTGATGGGTGATGAAAGAACCTACGAATTTACTTTGGCATTACGCGCAGTTACCTCTGTTGATGGCATGACAGCGGATTGGGCTCACCTTCCCTACGAGTTTCTGGCACATATTTCGAACGATATTATCAACAACGTTAAAGGTATTAACAGGGTGGTGTACGATATTAGCAGCAAACCGCCTGCAACGATAGAATGGGAGTAAGCGTCTTAAGGCTCATAAAGTAGAATCACTATGAAAAGAATGAAAGCAGGTCTGATCGTTTTATTGGTTTTCATTCAAGCAATCCCCGCCTTTTCTCAAAAAGATTCTGTGTTCCGCCGTTTTCATATTGCCATTTTCACCCCTCTGTACTTAGACTCGGCATTTGATGCTACCGAAACTTACCGGTTCGGCAAAACATTTCCCCGCTTCATGAATGCAGGGCTTGAATTTTATGAGGGTGCCCAGCTTGCAATTGATTCCTTACAAAAAGAAGGAGCGATGCTGGAAATCCATGTTTATGACACCAGGGCCTCTTCTCCACGATTCGATGATATCGTTAAGAGTGATTCATTGAAAAAAATGGACATGATCATTGGGCATGTAACCGCATACGAAGCAAAATTGCTGGCTGATTCTGCTGCCAGGAAAAATATCCCTTTTATCAATGTTAACTTTCCGAACGATGCAGGCGTTACCAACAATCCGAATTTTGTCATTCTAAATTCTACACTTAAAACGCATTGTGAAGGTTTGTATCGTTTTTTACAAAAGAATTTTGCCCTCTCGCCCATTATTGTATTTAGAAAAAAAGGCCAGCAGGAAGATCGCCTGACAGATTATTTCAAGGAGATTGAAAAAACAACAGCATCTGTGCCATTGAAATTAAAATATGTGGTATTGGATGAAAACTTTACGCCGCAGCAATTATCACCACATCTTAACGCCGATAAAACAACGGCGGCTATTGCCGGTAGTCTTGATATTAATTTTGCTCAGCGGATTTGCCAGCAACTCGCTACTTTAAATGCAACACATGCCACCACGGTATTCGGCATGCCTACCTGGGATGGCGCTGATTTTACAAGATCTGAATATAAAGACCTGGAAATTTATTACAGCACGCCTTTTTATATTGCGCCGGAAGATAGAAATGCCAATCTGATTCAGCAAGTTTTTAAAACAAGGTTCTATTCGAGGCCGTCTGATATGGTATACAGGGGTTATGAAACAATGTATCATTTTGGCAAACTACTCATACAGCATAAAGAGAATATTAATTCCAGCTTATCAGACAAAAAATATTTGCTCTTCACCCAATTCGACATTCAGCCCGTTCTCGATAAAAAAACAATGACGCTGGATTATTTCGAGAATAAGAAATTGTATTTCGTTAAAAAAATAGATGGGGTTGTGCGAGCTGTGTACTAAAACTTTCTGCCACGAATTAGCACGAATTAAAAGGCAAGAAGAAAAAATTCGTGTTAATTCATGTAATTCGTGGCAAATCTCTTTCCAACCAATCGTCATCTGCCATTAGAGAACGTATATTCTGTGATGAACTTTATCCTGGCACGAATGTTTTAGATTTATTATAGGAAATCACCCTAATATGCCACTCATTGAATTCACCGACAAAGGTCTTTGCTGCCCGCAGGGTCAATTTTATATTGATCCCTGGAAGCCAGTGCCAAAGGCCATCATCACACATGCCCACAGCGATCATGCACGTGGGGGCCATCAATATTATTTATGTCATCATGATACAAAACCCCTTTTACAATTGCGACTGGGTGATAACAGTTATGAAAGTATCGGCTGGAATGCAAACAGGGTCTTGAATGGTGTACAGGTTTCTTTACACCCTGCGGGCCACATGATCGGTTCTTCACAAATAAGGGTTGAATACAAAGGGGAAGTATGGGTGGTGAGCGGTGATTACAAAACAGAAGATGATGGTATCAGCAGCGCCTTTGAGCCAGTGCAGTGCAATACATTCATCACTGAATCCACATTCGGATTACCCATTTATAATTGGAAACCCCAATCGGAGATCTATCAGAATATCAAAGACTGGATCATTCAAAATTGTGAAGAAGAAAAGACCTCCGTACTCATTGCCTACAGTTTAGGCAAAGCACAACGTTTGCTACAACCCCTTGCGGAAACAGGTAAAAAAATATTTTTACACGGTGCTGTCTGGAATGCTCACCAGGCCCTTGTAAAAGCAGGATGGCAATTGCCCGAAGTGGAGCGCGTATGGCAGGATGCTCCCAAAGAAATTTACCGGGGACAGGTAGTTATTGCTCCATCTTCTGCAGAAAGTTCTACCTGGATCAAACGCTTCTCACCCTATGCCATCGGCATCTGCAGCGGTTGGATGCAGGTTCGCGGAAATGTGCGCCGTAAAAATGCTGATGCTGGTTTTGTGCTGAGCGATCATGCAGACTGGAATGGCCTGCTGCAAACAGTTAAAGCCACCGGCGCACAAAAAGTTTTTGTTACTCATGGTTTCCAATCTGCCTTCAGCCGTTACCTGAATGAAACAGGAATTGAGTCAGCCGAAGTAAAAACAGAATTCGGCGCTGAAGAAGATAATGAAGCTATTGATCAGGTTTAAAGTTTAAGGTTTAAGGTTTAAAGTTCTTACTGATTATTAGCAAACGCTTTCACTAAACATTAAACTTTAAACCTTAAACATCAAAAAAGCAATGAAGCAATTCGCCGACCTCGTAAACGTATTGGGGACAAGTACAAAAACAAATGACAAGCTCGATGCATTGTCTGACTATTTCTCATCCGCTGATGATAAGGATAAGGTATGGGTCATTGCCATCTTCAGCGGGAGGCGGCCTAAACGGATTGTAAACTCAACCCAACTATTTACCTGGTGTAATGAGTTGCTTAACCTGCCGGGTTGGTTAATGGCGGAAAGCTATCATGTTGTAGGGGATCTCGGAGAAACGATCGCATTGTTATTACCGGAAAGAACAAATTTTCATGCATCTTATCCATTGCACTATTATCTCGAAACATTTTTAAGGATCGAGAAAGCAGAAGAATCCATTCGCAAACAATTCATCATAGATGCATGGAACAGCATGACTCAAACAGAAAGATTTGTTTTTAATAAACTGATCACCGGAAGTTTCAGAATTGGTGTGTCTCAGAAAATGATGGTCAATGCACTTGCAAAAACAGTTCAACTCGAAGCATCTGTCATTGCTCACCGTATCAGTGGGAACTGGGATCCGGCGAATACTTTATTTAATGAGATCCTAAGCCAGGATTCTGTAACGATCGATCATTCGAAGCCATATCCTTTTTACCTGGCCTACGCATTGGAAGATGAACCAGCCAGTTTGGGCGATCCGCATGAATGGCAGGCAGAATGGAAATGGGATGGGATACGCGGACAGATCATCAAACGCAATGAGGAATTGTTCGTATGGAGCCGTGGCGAAGAACTAATGACCGATAAATTTCCTGAATACCATTTCTTAAAAGATGTGTTGCCCAATGGTCTTGCACTCGACGGCGAGATCATGCCCTATCACAATAACCTTCCGCTTTCTTTTAATGTTTTACAAACACGTATCGGCCGGAAGAATGTCACCAAAAAACAATTGCAGGAAGCACCCGTTGCTTTTTTTTGCTATGATGTATTGGAATACGAGGGAAATGACTGGCGTGAAAAACCTTTGCAGGAAAGGCGTACCCTGATTGAAAAGTTGATAAAAGAGATCAATAACGAAGCACTCAGGCTATCGCCGACCGTTGAATTTTCGAGCTGGGAAGAACTGGCCAGGATCAGATCCGGATCAAGAGATATGAATGCAGAAGGTGTGATGTTAAAAAGAAGAAGCTCAATATATCAGGTTGGCAGAAAACGCGGCGACTGGTGGAAATGGAAAATTGATCCTTTAACTATTGATGCTGTGATGATCTATGCCGCAAAAGGGAGTGGAAGAAGAAGTAACCTGTACACCGATTATACATTCGCCGTAAAGGATGGTGATAAGCTGGTGTCTTTTGCGAAAGCCTATTCGGGACTAACCGATAAGGAGTTTGCCCAGGTAGACGCATTTGTAAAGAGAAATTCCCTGGAAAAATTCGGACCGGTACGGACGGTAAAACCAGAGCTTGTCTTTGAAATTGCATTTGAAGGGATTGCCGCCTCAAACAGGCATAAATCGGGAGTGGCATTGCGTTTTCCACGCATGAGCCGTTGGAGAAGGGATAAAAAACCGGATGAGATCAACACGCTTGATGACTTAAAGAAAATGCTGGAGGTGTATGGAAAATGATCAGAATTTTGAATTATTAGTGTCCAAGCAAAAAAGAAAAGAAAAATTGCATCCCCTGTGCACCTCTGTGCCTTTCCTCCTTTACCTCCTCTGTGGTTAAATTTGGTCTTGCACACAAGGTCTCTAATAATGCAAGAGTTTTTTAACCACAGGTAAACGAGGGAAGGCACAGAGGCGCGCAGATTTATTAAATAACAATAAATAAGAATTCAGAATAAAGCGTATACATACAAGATGAGTAACTTCGTTCATAAGGAAATCAAATTAATCTCATAAATCCGCGTACATGAAGAAATGGGTAGTATTGATAGTAATGACCGTGGCGGGTTTCGCATTCACTACGGTCATTCAGCGATTCAGTGAAGAAAGACCCGTGTATATTCCTTCGAGTCCGCAAAGAACGGGTGGAGATCCTAAGAAAGGGTATGAATATCTTATTAAAGGTGATTACGTGAAAGGAGGAATTCCTTACAATATGTACACTTTGGGAATTGGAAAAAGCAGGGCAAATTTTTTACAACGCGAAGGGATCAATGAAAAAGTTTCGCATGAATATACGGCGATCCATGCATCCAATGGCGAGATCCTGGTAGCTCCGAATTGTCTCCAATGCCATGCACAGGTAATGGACGACAAACTGATCGTGGGACTTGGAAATACATTCATCGACTTTACCAGGAACCAACGATTGAATATTGCAAATCTGGAACGGGCAGAAGCATTTCTCCGCGCTACAGCACCACGCAAATATGAAGCGGCGGCGAATTTTTTTAAGGTCACAAAAGCAATTGGTCCATATTTAAGCACCGAAGTAAGAGGCATGAATTCGGCCGATCGGCTGGCGGGGGTACTGGCGGCACATCGTGATCCGGTTACTTTTAAATGGTTGAATAAACCACAGATGGATATTCCGCTGGACGTGATACCAACGGATGTACCCGCCTGGTGGCTGCTTAAAAAGAAAAATGCGATGTTCTATAATGGCTTTGGCCGCGGAGATTTTGGAAAATTTTTAATGGCTTCGAATTTACTCACGGTGAATGATACCGCCGAATCCCGGCAGGTAGACGGTCATATGCCCGATATGTTGGCCTATATTTATTCGCTCACCGCACCTAAATATCCAAAAATCATTTCTCCGGAACTGGCACAGGAAGGAAAAGCACTGTTCGAACAGAATTGTGCACATTGCCATGGCACATATGGACCTGAACCTGATTATCCAAACCTTCTGATCCCTATCTCTTCCATTCAGACCGATTCGTTTTTATGCAAAAGCAATTACTCGAACCCTCAATTTGTAAACTGGTTCAACAACAGCTGGTTTACGAAAGGCGATCATCCGGCAAGGCTGGAGCCTTTTAACGGATACATAGCCCCGCCTCTTGATGGAATCTGGATCACTGCACCTTATTTGCATAACGGTTCTATTCCTACTCTCGACGCCCTTCTCAATAGCGCGTTAAGGCCAGCCCATTGGTCCAGAAATTTTGAAAATCCTGAATTGGATTACGAAAAGATTGGATGGAAGTACAAAAAACATCCGCGGGCAGAGATCGGTATTTTCAATACAAATATTCCTGGCTACGGCAATTATGGTCATTATTTTAGTGACAGCCTTACGAACGAGGAAAGAGAGGCATTACTTGAATACCTGAAAACATTGTAATATCATTTCTTCCCTCCAGCATCTGAGATAACCATTTACATGCTTCTAACGTGATCTTAAAAAAAACACCCGGATATAAAATCATCAGCGAGTGGCTGGCCTCCAAAGGCCATCACCCTTTTCTATTCCAGGAAGAAACATGGCAACATATCATTGATAAAAAAAGCGGCCTGGTAAATGCCCCAACGGGTTGTGGAAAAACATTCTCCGTTTTTTTAGGTGCACTGATTCAATTCATCAACGAACATCCCGCGAATTATCAAACCAAAAACAAAAATGGTTTGCAATTACTTTGGATCACTCCTCTTCGCGCATTGGCAAAGGATATCGGCAGGGCCATGGAAGAAGTGGTTTTTGAATTAGGCTTACAATGGAAGATCGGCATTCGCAACGGAGACACGAATATAAGCGAAAGGCAAAAACAAAAAAGGCAGATGCCAGAGGTTCTGATTATTACTCCCGAAAGTTTGCATTTATTACTGGCCCAAAAGGGATACCCCGATTATTTTAAATCGCTTAAAATTCTTGCCGTTGATGAATGGCATGAATTGATCGGAAGCAAAAGGGGTGTACAGGTTGAACTGGCAATAAGCCGGATCGTTGGATTGAAAAATCGTGAAACGTCAGACGTAAATCATGACAAAGAAAATTCCGTCCCTGCAAAAAATAAGACATCATACATCCCACATCGCACATCCCACATTTCCCTCTGGGGTATCAGTGCTACGATAGGCAATCTTGAAGAAGCCAAAGATGTTTTGTTATCATCGCTCAAGTCCATGGGAAATCAAAATCATCCAGACAAAAATGTTGTGATCGTAAAAGCTACGTTGCGGAAAAATGTAATGATCGAATCGGTATTCCCTGATGAAATTGAAAAATATCCATGGGCGGGACATTTGGGAATCAAGCTCGTGGATAAGGTAATACCCATTATTAATAACAGTCAAACGACACTCATTTTTATCAATACAAGGGGGATGAGTGAAAGGTGGTACCAGGCATTATTAGACACTGCTCCCGAACTGGCAGGGGCGATCGCTTTACATCATGGAAGTATTGAACATGACTTGAGAATGTGGGTGGAAGAAAATCTGCATACAGGAAAACTCAAAGCAGTTGTATGTACGGCCAGTCTCGACTTGGGTGTAGACTTCAGGCCAGTTGAAACGGTTGTGCAGGTCGGTTCGCCGAAAGGGGTTGCCAGGTTTTTGCAGAGGGCCGGACGAAGCGGCCATAGTCCCGATGCCGTGAGCAAAATTTATTTTTTACCTACACATTCGTTGGAACTGGTGGAGGCTGCAGCTTTGAAATCAGCCATCGAAGAAACGCTTATTGAGAGCCGTGAGCCAATGATGCTTTGCTTCGATGTTCTTACCCAGTATTGTTGTACACTGGCTATTTCGGACGGGTTCAGACCTGAAGAAATACTTGAAGAAGTGAAGTCAACGTATAGCTACCGCGACATTCTGGAAGATGACTGGAAAAAAATCCTTCATTTTATCACCGAAGGAGGAACCGCGCTTCAGCAATATGATGAATTTAAGAAAGTGGAGATTGAGGATGGAGTATATAAAATCACAAGCCGCCGTGTTGCCATGCGCCACCGGCTGCATATTGGCACTATCGTAAGCGATCCCATGTTAAAAGTAAAATTCATGAGTGGCGGGTACATTGGTGTCATTGAAGAATTTTTTATTTCAAGGTTGAATCCCGGAGATAGTTTTACACTGGCCGGCCGTAACCTTGAGCTGATCGGTATTAAGGATATGACTGTTGTTGTAAAAAAATCCAGTTCCAGCAAATCCATCATCCCGAGTTGGGAAGGTGGTAGAATACCTTTATCGACTAATCTTGGAAAAAAATTGAGGGAAGCATTTACATACGCCGCCCTATTTTCAAAAAATCCTGAGTCCCCCGCAAAGGCGCTGAATGATTATGCGGGCGTTATTGAAATAAAGGAACTTGAACCTCTTTTTGTTTTGCAGGAAAAACTATCCCATATTCCGAAAGCCAATGAATTATTGATTGAACACATTGAAACAAAGGATGGCTTTCATCTTTTTGTATTTCCTTTTGAAGGACGGCTTGTACATGAAGCCATGGCTGCCATTCTGGGATACCGTATCAGTAAGATAACCCCCATTACATTTTCGATTGCGATGAATGATTATGGCTTTGAATTATTAAGCGATAAACCGATTCCCGTAGACGATGGCAACGTCTATGAGTTGTTTAGCGACGAAAATTTATTGGCCGATATTCAAAGAAGTGTCAATGCCACAGAAATGGCTAAAAGAAAATTCAGGGATATCGCAGTGATCGGGGGATTGATATTCCAGGGATATCCGGGTGAACATAAAAAAGCAAAACACCTGCAATCTTCCGCAGGATTGCTATTCAATGTGTTTCACGAATATGAGCCAGATAACCTGTTGATCAGGCAGGCATTCCAGGAAGTTTTCGACCAGCAGATGCAGGAGCCAAGGCTCAGGGCAATGCTTCACCGTATACAGCAATCAACGATCGTGATCACTTTTCCAAAACGGCTGACCCCATTCTGCTTCCCGATAAAAGTGGACAGCATGCGTGAAAATATCACTTCAGAAAAATTGGAAGACAGGGTGAAGAGGATGCAACTGCAATTGAGTAAATAATAGCCAATGTGATGTTAGCAAATTAGCCGATGTGTTGATTAGCAGATTAGCCGATGAATGATAAGCCAATGGAAGATTAGCAAATTAGCCGATGTGAAATTAGCAAATCAAAAATTTAAAGATTTGAAAATGTGAAAATATCTAATTAAGTACAGATATATTTACAAACATGCATTAGATTCGTAATCCATTACTTCACTACTAATTGGCTAATTTATTTTCACATTAATTAAAATGAAAAAGAAAATCCTCTTAACTCTTCTTGCCATTATTGTTATTATTCAATTTATTCGCCCATCGAAGAATAAATCAACCGAAATTTCAGCGAATGATATCAGCAGGCATTATGCGGTTCAGGCAAATGTTGATGGGATTTTAAAACGATCCTGTAACGATTGTCATACAAACAATACAACCTATCCCTGGTATACCAATATTCAACCGGTAGGCTGGTGGATGCAATGGCATGTTAACGAGGGCAAAAGTCATTTGAATCTTTCAGAGTTTGCTACTTATGCAGCCAAGAGGCAGCATCATAAACTGGAGGAAGTTATTGAAATGGTCAAGGAAGGTGCAATGCCTCTTAACAGTTATCTGTGGATACACGGGAATGCTAAATTATCTGCTGAAGACCAGGCTACCCTTGTCAACTGGGCTGATGTGTTAATGAAAGAAATTACCATAAAAAATAATTTACCGGCTGTAGAAAAAAAGTAAATCACTACGCTGTACATTTGATGTTTGCAAATTCTATGAAGACTCCCACGAATTTTAGTGTTAAAGATCAACAACTTTGGCTTTCACCAGACCGCACCGTTTTTTGGGAAGAAGAAAAAGCGTTAATTGTTTCTGATATGCATTTTGGAAAGACCGGCCATTTTCGAAAAGCAGGTATTGCGGTTCCTCAGGGAGTTTTTAAGGAAGACCTTCAACGACTTGTTCACCAGCTGCAATACTTTCAACCCAAACAATTGATCATCGTTGGAGACTTGTTTCATAGTGATGCTAACAAGGAATTGCAATTGTTTCAAAAATGGAGAGATGATCTGGCAGATCTTCACATTGAACTCATCAAAGGCAATCACGATATTTTATCGGAGCACTGGTATTCCTCCATGAATATTTCCACGCATAAGGAAACTTTAAAGATCAATAAGTTCTGTTTTCAACACGATATGGGAAAATGTCAGCAAACAAGCGATGAAGAAACCCATTATCTTTTCTCTGGACATATTCACCCTGGAATACAGATTTCCGGCGCCGGAAGGCAGGTGCTTAAATTTCCATGCTTTTATTTTACCGATGAATTTTGCGTGTTGCCTGCATTCAGCAAATTCACCGGCATTGCATTGATTGAACCAAAACAGGGCGAAGTTGTTTTTGCTATCGTAAACAACTCTCTTATTCATTGTAATTGATGCACTGGATTGCCTACGATCCCATTTATGTTCATGCTCTGCCTGAAGGGCATCGGTTTCCCATGCTGAAGTATGACCTGATACCCCAGCAATTGTTGTATGAAGGAACTATACACTCCGAAAATATTTTTTCACCCCAGCCTTGTGAAGAGCAGGTGATTTTACAAACACATTCCCCAGAATACCTGTACAAGCTAACACATCAAACACTTTCTGCAAGCGAGCAACGTCATATAGGCTTTCCTCAATCGGACCAATTGACAAAAAGAGAACTGGTTATTACCCAGGGAACGATCGATTGTTGTGCACTTGCTTTGCAACAGGGCATTGCTCTCAATGTAGCCGGCGGAACCCACCACGCTTTCAGCGACCACGGAGAAGGCTTTTGTTTGCTGAATGATTTTGCGGTAGCAGCCAACTATCTTCTGAATAAAAATCTTGCCCAACAAATCCTTATCATTGACCTGGATGTACACCAGGGAAATGGAACAGCAAAAATATTTTCCAATGAGTCGAGAGTATTTACATTCAGTATGCACGGCGAACATAATTATCCATTTCGCAAAGAAAAAAGTGATTGCGATATCGGGTTAAAAGATAATACGGATGATGAAACCTATTTAGCACTGTTAACACAAACTGTAACAAGGCTTCTCGACACCACAAAACCCGATTTTGCATTTTTTCTTTCGGGCACAGATGTGCTTGGGACAGATAAATTCGGTAAATTAAAAATGTCATTGCAAGGATGTCAAAAAAGGGACGAGATCGTATTTTCGTTATTAAAGCAAAAAAATATTCCTTGTGCTGTTGCCATGGGTGGAGGGTATTCAGCTGACATAAAAGTTATCGTTGAAGCTCACTGCAACACTTTCCGGATAGCAAAATCCATTTATGAACTCTCCTAGCTTTTTGAGCACATAATGGAGCTTATTTAATTTCCGTTCTTGAAGGGTATGAAGTTTTATTGTTGGAAATGCTTATTCCCTTTTGCTTCCGGCAAATTGCATATAATCGAGAAAGTAAATGAACCGGACGGTAATTTCATTGCCATGTGGCGTGGCAGCAACCCTTTCAGCATTGTTTAAATACTTAGAATACGTAATGCCGTTGATATCGTTTTCGTAATCCCTGCCCAACCAGTTTTTCCATCCAATGATTATACGGCTGCCCAACCTGAAATCCCAGGTATAAAATACATCCAGGTTAAAC
>JACMLY010000146.1 GCA_014379345.1 Chitinophagaceae bacterium | reverse complement strand
TGCGGCCTTTTGGACTTTCCGCTGAACAATCAAAAAAAATGTATTCGCCTGTCTTTATATCATAACCAACAACATCTGGTTCACCGCCAGTTCTTTCCATTTCATTGAGCGACCACAGTTTTTCAGTATTAGCCTGCCCACCTGACAGGCAGGCTTCCAGCTTTGCCTGTACCTTATCCCATTCAAGACCTTTATGGCGGTTCATGTTTTTCTCAAAACGGGCTTTCAACGCGCTTAATAGTTCTTCATGCTGGTCGAATGATTGCTTCTTTTCAGTGCTGTTTATTTGGCTCATATGGTTATATTATCTGTTGAATAGGTGTCAAGCGCACACCTGCTATTCTTTGTTATCGTTACAGTATATTATTTTATTTGTGTTCGTATATAAGAAGTTAATTTCTCAACATTTTGTTTCAAACCTTCATCGGCTTTAAAAACTTTAACTACCGTTTCAAACAATTCAGTTGTTTCAAACTGCATCGTCCATTCCATTAAGGTTTCTTTTCCGTCAGGCTCAAAAACAATTGTGGCCAAGTAATTGGGATTAAAGTGCTGAAACACAATTTTTTTAGACGGAACAATTTCTACGAAGACACTTTTATTAGTATACGTTTTCCCGTCAGGGCCGTGCATGGTCAAACGCCATTCACCGCCTGCTATTACAGCTATCGTATGAATGGTGTTAGTAAATCCGTATGGTCCCCACCAATTTGCAATATGGTCAGGATTTGTCCATACTTCCCAAACCAATTCCGCAGGTGCATTCAGCATTTTTGCAATACGTAGTTCTCTGCTGCTTACATGATCATTGGCTGTTTCTACCTTCATTTTATTCTTTATTAATTAACGGAAATGATTTTTCTATCCGCAGATCTGAAATACCAAGATACCACAGTCAGGATTAGTAATAATATTGGTCCAAAAAATTCTTTAGCGCCATCTCCACTGGCTAAGTGGGAAAAAATAGCGCCTGACATGGCAAAGAAAAAACCGGCATAAGCCCATTCCTTCAGTAAAGGAAACGTAGGAATAAGAACTGTTATAACTCCCAACATTTTCCAAATACCCAGTATCGTTAGAAAATAGAGAGGATAACCTAAATGTGTGATCATGTTTACTTCCTCTTTCAGTTTTAATAATTGCACTATTCCACTTGATAGCATTCCTAGTGCAAGCCAGACAGTAGAAATCCAATAGATAATTTTACCTGCTTTGCCGGCAGGGAGGTTCCTCTTTGTCATAATGTGTTATTTTAACCTGCCTACCGGCAGGCAGTTTTGCTTACGATGTCTTGCAACCGGTTTTGTGCCATATTTATGCCTGGAGCAAAACCTATTTTAATTTGCTGACGATGTCTTGCAACCGGTTATGTGCCATATTTATGCCTGGAGCAAAACCTATTTGCATCATTTGGTCTCTGAGTGCGACTGATTTATATACTATATGCATATTGAGTTTGCTGGTGTCGTCAGTGAGTTGTTCAAATTCTAGGAACTCAAGCTGGACGTCAAAAGGCGTATTCTCCATTTCAAATGTCCGTGTGATCTTATGGTTCGGGCTGAATTCGTGGATGACTCCATTGGCCTGAAATACCACGTTTCCTTTAGCATCGGATGTTTCAAATTGGTAACTGCCGTGCTTTTTGTTTTCAAGTTTCAGCACTTTCGTTCCCATCCATTGCTCAACAATTTCGGGTTCTGCATACGCTTTAAAAAGTAATTCCAATGGCAAATCAAATTCCCTTGTAATCACTAATTCCTGTTTGCCGTCTTCGGCATCAATTTTTGTTTTTTGTTGCATGGCATTCTATTTATTTGATTTGTATTTTTTCATGATGGTTTCTAATTTATTAAACCTGTCATCCCACATTTTGCGAAATGGTTCAATAAAGTCGGCTACTTCTTTCATTTTTTTTGCATTGATGTGATAGTAAATTTCCCTGCCGTTTTGATTTTGTTCAAGTAATTCGCACTCGGTGAGTATTTGCAAGTGTTTTGAAACTGTCGGTCTGGCTGTGTCAAAGTTTGAGGCTATAGAACCTGCTGTCATCGATTGTGAAGCAACCAACAGAAGTATAGCCCTTCTTGTCGGGTCTGCTATGGCTTGAAACACGTCTCGTCGTAGATTCATTGTGTAGCTATTTGGCTACGAATATATGTGTAGTTATTTAACTACGCAAATATTTTTTGCGATATTTTTAGCGGATGTATCGAGTCTGCTTATACTGCTGGTACCAACCGATCTGGCTTACCAGATTGTATCCTGCGCCCGTGTATACCCGAAAACGAGGTGTGTAATCAATAAGTGGCGATAATATTTTTGAACTGAGTATGGGTGGAGCCGGGTTAAGTTTAAAAGCCAGATTCCACGCAAGAATTATAAGTATTGCGCTTAATGCATCCAAAAATAACATGATCCAATTGTCGGGTTCATATGCACCTCTTTGCAGCGCGTCGTAACAAACGGCAAAAATAATTCCTGCCGAATATTGCAGATTCCATCCTGCAAACCGGCCGTATTTCTTATTGAACACCGCCGATGGTATTTTCGCCGGCGATATGTTGGTATTTGACATACTACCGAGGTATTAATTTAAAATTTATGCCTTTGATCGGGTTACTGAATTATGCGCCTGATATTGGTTGGCATAAAATTTTATGAACGATATGCGCTACTATTTAACCTGGGGTTTAGGGGTTAGTCCCGCCGACCATGTTGGCGGGATTTTTTTATGTCTTGAATAAATTGACCTGCTCACAGTATAATGAGTGATATCCATTTTTTATCAGTTAAATTCAAACTATACAAGTAGTTTGCAGCCTTATGATATAATACGATTGGAATGGCACTATTAGAAAAAGACCTGGTCATAAAGCGATCGAGTATCCCCGATTCGGGAAAGGGATTATTCACTACAGTGTTTATTCCGGAAGGAACACGGATTGTGGAATATAAGGGGAAAATTTCCAGCTGGAAAGAAGTGGATCATGATAATGGCAAAAACGGGTATATCTATTATGTAACCAGAAATTATGTGATTGATGCATCCTCTTATCCAAAAGCCCTGGCCAGATATGCCAATGATGCCAGGGGGTTACAACGCGTAAATGGCATTAATAACAATTGCGTTTATATACAGGAAAACAAACGGGTTTATATTGAATCAACAAAAAATATTGCTATAAACAGTGAAATACTCGTTGAATACGGTAAGGAATACTGGGATGTTATCAGGTATAATGCCAGGCTAGAAGCGAAAGAAAATAAACAAAGCAAAGAAAAATTGTTGAAGAAAAGAGCAAATAAATAAATGCGGATACTGTTTTACCGAATTTTATTTTTTGCCAACCATATCATAGATCATAACGACAAGCCTTCGCGGAAGAGCACGTAAAATAATTGACATCAATTTTGCTCCCGTTCCCGGAACTATCATCAACTTCCCATTTAAAGTTTCTCTTACCGCTATTTCTCCGACCTTGGTCGGCGAGACGGCCATTTTCATTCCGATCCATCCTAATTTTTCCCTGGTTTCCTTTACAATACCTGGTTTGGTAAAAACAGGACCGGGACTAAGACAACTTACGCTGATCTTTTTTTGTTTCAATTGATATCGTAATGAGTAACTAAAAAAAATGACGGCTGATTTTGTAGCGGAGTAGATATTTTTTGCAGGAATGGGAGCAAAACCCGCCATACTGGCAACATTCAATATATACGAAGGCGCATTCTTTTCTAA
This sequence comes from Chitinophagaceae bacterium, assembly GCA_014379345.1. GTDB lineage: Bacteria > Bacteroidota > Bacteroidia > Chitinophagales > Chitinophagaceae > Flavitalea. The sequence goes on along the minus strand of JACMLY010000146.1, from coordinate 37,048 downwards.
CAAGGGAAGCAAGGTAAGCGAAAGAGCCATGCACGACTCTATATTCAACCTCACCATATATCGAAGGGAGTCGAGCGATAAATTCAAATAATCTTCAGCGCCTCCCAATCCGGCCACGTTGCAAAGCATTTTTAAGGTGATATTCCGATCTATGCACCATTGCGCTATTTGTGCTGCTGATTCTTCCCTGCTCAGATCATATACCAGCGTCTCAACATGAACGGGAAAAGCCGATTCAAGTCTTGATTTTGCCGCGAGCAATGTATCCAGGTGTCTGGCAATCAAAATCAAATTAAAATCGCGCCGCGCCAGGGCTTCTGCAATAGCATAACCAATTCCTTTACTTCCGCCGGCAACAAGTGCATAAGGCCTTGGTTCTGTTTTTTGGTTTTGACAAACAGGTGTAAAAGGAAGCATGACGATTAAAAATGAAAAAAAAATTCTGAGCATAAGCGAAGGCTAAAATAAGGCGTTATGCAGACAACAGCATTCAAATCACCTGTCTTTTTATTTAATTTCAATACGGCCCCTGTATTTGCACGCTAGCATTATCCGTATCAGTCAGTTCGCCCCGAAAATAATTCCTGCTTTAAAAATTAATTGCAATCAGCCGGCAACGGTTCAGGAAGAATGCAGAACGAAAATATATTTACATGCTGCAGGTAGGTAAACGGATCAATTATCATTTGCAAGATTGCTTTGTCAGGAATGAAAGCTATGTTATTTGATGGGCGCAGCATACAGATATCAGACATTTATTCTCTTTTTGATACGTATGAATCCCTGTTCTGGTTTTCTGTATAGCCTTTTTTTGTTTCACCTATCAGGATATTGATCATTTATTAATAAGAGTGATAGGGATAGCATTACCCAAACATTTTTTGTACTTTTTCTGAATGCTTACATTCTCCAAATCATTATCCCCGAGTAAAACGTCACTTTTCTCGAGAATAATTTGCAAGATTGCTATGATTCAAACAAGAATTTTATTATTATTAAGGCAGTAAGCACAAGGGTATAGATTTTGCTGTTATCTAATATCCACAATGATCCGTAAAAATTCAGATGCAACCAATATGAGAAGTGAATAACCAGTCAGGTCCGATGTTCCTTAACTCTTAGATTGTTACATCATGATTCATGGTAAATTCACCCTAACTGTTCTCGCATCTATCTTTTTAATTATTATTATTAATGATAAGGCTGTTGCTCAAAACAATCCTTATGTAATCGGCCTGAAAGCCCACGATTCAGGTCAGCCATTGATAGGAGCCACTGTTGTATCGCTCAACAGCAGCTTCAGAGAAATATCAGACAGTACTGGTCATATAAAAATCCCGGAAAGCGTCAAATACAAGGCGGAAAAACTTGAGATCAGCATGATCGGCTTTAAGAAATTAGCCATCAATGCAAAGTCGTTAGTCCGCCGCCAAAATATTGAGCTTGAAACGGATGCTGTTGTTTTGGAAGAGGTGATCTTTACCGATAACGGCGTTCTTGCCAAAGTAAAGGATATACAAATGGGCACAGTGACCATTACAGCAATCGAAGCGAGAAAACTCCCTTCCATTCTGGGCGAAGTCGATATCGTCAAACTTTTGCAACTGAAGCCGGGAGTAAAAACAGCAGGGGAAGGACTTGCGGGATTTTACGTAAGAGGGGGTGGGGCAGACCAGAACCTGATACTGATCGATAATGCACCTGTATACAATCCCAACCATTTGCTGGGCCTTTTCAGCATTTTTAATGTAGATGCTGTACACGATGTAAAATTGTACAAAGGGGGATATCCCGCCGAATATAGCGGTCGGTTATCATCCGTGCTGGATATATCTATGAGAGCCGGTTCAATGGATTCTTTGTCGATAAGTGGGGGCCTGGGTCTTCTGTCGTCAAGGCTTTCTGTAGAATCTCCGATCGTAAAAGGAAAGTCGTCTATTATAATTTCTGCAAGAAGAACATATTTCGATATACTTACCAATGCCATCAATCGATCAAAGCAAGGCGATTCTTCTTACGATCCAATACCTGCCTACTTCTTTTCTGATCTTAATCTTCGCACCGACTGGAAGATAAATAAGAATAATTCCCTATGGGCAACCGGATACCTGGGATCGGATAATTTCCGATCACCACCCGACCCGGAATCAACGGTTCGCTTTACCTGGGGAAACCGGACTGCTTCGCTCAACTGGAAAACGATACTTCAAAAAAAGGCGGAGATCACCAGTACGCTTTTTTACTCCAATTATAAATACCAGTTAAGCAATGAATATAATTTTAATAACCTTGAATTGCGTTCAGGCATTAGCACGGTAGGTTTGAAAATAGTAGCCGGTTCCCTGAATAGAACAACTTTGAACTGGAAGGCGGGCATAGACGGCTTACTGCATAAATTAAACATTGGCGATTTCAAGTCGTCTTCAGATCTCAGCGGTTTTAAGGTAGGTGAAAAGGCCAATGGAAACGAGTGGGGTGTGTTTGTGAACACGGAATGGAATCCTGGAAATAAACTGGCATTGATGGGCGGATTGAGAATGTCGGGATTTTATTCCGGCGGAAAAATGAATATTAATCCGGAGCCCAGGGTATCGGCAAGATGGAATATCGGAGAAAATTCTGCCATAAAGGCCAATTACACAAGAATGTACCAATATATGCATCTTGCGTCCATCAGCACTGCCTCTCTACCCACGGACATCTGGTATCCTTCCACCAACAAAACAAAACCACAATACGCAGACCAGTTAAGCCTGGGATGGTCAAAGGGTTTAAAAGATAATATTTTGTACCTGTCCCTGGAAGGCTATTACAAGTGGATGAAAAACCAGGTAGAATTCAGGGACGGAGCAGATATATTCGGTAATCCCAAATTGGAAAATGATTTTGTTTATGGAAAAGGGGATGCTTATGGCGTTGAGTCCTATCTCGAAAAGAAAAAAGGAAAAACGACTGGCTGGCTTGGTTACACTCTTTCGTGGGCTACCAGGACCTTCGCAGATATCAACGACGGAACTCCATTCAGACCCAGATATGACAGAAGACATGATTTTTCTTTTGTCTTCATTCATAAGTTCAACAATAAATTTTCTTTGAGTGGAAACTGGATTTTTGGTTCGGGAGCCTGGATAACAGTGCCACTGGGAAGATATATATTCCAGGACCAGGTTGGGAACAGATTCGAACGCATTACACCGGTTTATACAAAAAGAAGCAATTACCAGCTTGCTCCTGTCCATCGGTTGGATATGAGCCTGGTAATGTCTTTAAGGACCAGGAAAGGTGCCGCTGATCTTACTTTCAGTTTATACAATGCTTATAGCAGACGAAATCCTTTTTATATCCGGTTCCGTCAATTGAATGATGAAAAAGGCCTGGCTGCTTCCATTGAACCAAGAGTCGTATCACTTTTTCCCGTATTGCCAGCAGTTACGTATAATTTTAAATTTTAAGAAATGAGATTGTTTATTGTGAGCATGATCGTGATCGCATTCGTTTCATGTGATAAAGTGATCGATGTGGAGCTGCCACCATATGAGCCTGAACTCGTGATGGAAATGTATCTCGAAGAAGGTCAGCCGCTTCGATGCCTGTTGATTGAGAGTTTGCCGTATACCGACACAGCCATTAATAAACCTGTTAACAATGCGTTGGTGATCTTTTCTGATGGTACGAAAACCGACACACTTTCCTATATGATTAATCAGGACAAATTCACGGGAAGACTCTTCAACTATTTTCATCCAAGACTTATTACAACAGATTCAAACAAAACGTACACGTTGACAATTATTGGAGAGAACAAAAAAATAAGTGGCAAAACAAAATTTTCTCAAAAGATCACAGGTATAGATAGCTTGATCGTTAGAGAATCTATCAGCGAGGCAGACAGCTTTAGTGTAGGCGTAATCATTTCCGATCCTGCCGACAAGGCCAATTACTATAGATTTTTAGTTGGTAAAACCATTAATTTTTTTGGTTCCGATCCCACTGATTTCAGGGTAAGCGATATCTCATTTAATGGAAAAAAATATAGTTTTTTTTCAGAAGCGGATTTTGCAAGAAATGATACAGTGACAATAAGGATATACTCTCTTCTTAAAGAACACTATGATTATCTTGAATCCATAGGAAATGCACGCCGTTCCAATTTCAACCCATTCTCACAACCCGGCAGGATAAAGTCAACGGTAGAGGGTGGGTTGGGAATCTTTACAAGTATTATCTACACCGAAAGAAAAGTGATTATAAAATAAGGCTCATAGAAAATAAAGTTTCGAAAATCAACCTGCATTTATAAGAAAAAAATTCCCCGGCAAACTGAATTGTTGCCGGGGAATTATTAAAAATTAAATTACCACCTAATCTACCTTTGCCTTCAAAGCCGCTTCTGTCACATAATGCCTGTGCCCTTTCTTGTCAACCCAATAGTATTTGGAATGATTGTCGATGTAAATCGTTTGTCCAGCAGGGCCTACTTTATCCTTGTGCTTTTGATCGGTTATTTTAGCTTTGCTTTTTGAAGCAACTTCAGCGGTTTTGTTTCCCACCTTTTTAGCATCCTTCTTTACTTCTTCTTTAACTTTTTCCTGCGCATAAGTATTTGCAGAAAGTCCAAGAAATAAACTCATGATACCTATACCTACAATCTTTTTCATACCTGATATTTTTAATGATAAAAATTAATTGGGTGTTTATCCAATAGGTCTGTTATTCGAAAATGATGCCAGTACCCGCACTGCGTATCCCACACCATCATCTGCAAATTTCAGTGTGTTAAAGAGTTAAGGAAAATAAAAAAGGGAAAAAAATGACCCAAACCCTCTACAATCCGGTATCAGTTCCTGAAGTTTTGTGTGATCATAAGTCCGTACTTACCTCCATCCAATACCCCGATTCCAACCCGTCCAAATGCTACATGAAGAATATTGGCCTTATGACCGGGTGAGTTCATCAATCCCTCATGGCAGATAACCAGGGTTGGCCCAAGTGCCAGATTTTCACCCGCGGTTCTGAAAGGTATTCTGAATGATTGCACCCGGTCAGCAAGCGTTTTGCCTTCGGGGGTTACATGCGAAAAATATCCTCTGGCAAACATATCACGTGAATGGGCTCTGGCTACTTCTGCCATTTGCGGATCAGCTTTCAATGGGTCCAGTCCGTTTTTTGCCCGCTCTTCATTGACCATTCCAAGCATATTGAATTCCATATCCTCACGAACTTTCGGATTCGCGACGGTATAATGCAGCTCGATCGATTTTTCAGATTCAGGCTCAACAGTCAATTTGTTCATTGATCTGCGAATGGCGGCATCAAAAATAGGGGATAGCTTTTCTTCAAGCCATTCAGACTGGTAAGCCAGTTTATTCGCAATTTTACTATTGCGTGTGTTAGTTGAAATACTATCGGATATTGGGAGAGCGAGCAATAGCGCAGCAACTATGGTAGCGTTAATGGCCCCACTGATGGCTCCAGGAACTATTCCGAGGAATTGGTTAAGCGTATCGTTATGAACTTTCTCCGGAGTCGCTTTTAAAAGACTTCTTTTTAAGAGGGAAAGAATGATCTGTGCAATGAGTATGGTGGTGATAAATGCAACCGGCAATGTCCATACTCCCAGCGCCGGTATTTTTTTTTCAAGAAATGATGCAAGGTAACGGTAGAAAAAAAATCCTGCAAGTATGCTTCCAACCCAGGTAACCAAATCAAGCATACCCAGGATAAATCCTTTTCGCCAACCCGTCCATATTGCCAGTAAAACAATAACGATCAATAGAAGATCAATCCAGTTCATAAAATTCGCTATAATGAACAATGATTCATACAAAAAATATGCTATGGTTTGGATTAAAATCCCCTGAAAATTTCAACCTGCATACACTTTCTTTTACAGCCTTTCGTTTTAAAGGAGACAATCGTCCGTTTGCCTGTTAAGCTAAGTGTTACCCTTATGAAAAACCCCGTACTCATCTTTATGTTGACAGCTGCATGCTTTCAACAATGCACATACCCCGTTCAGAAAGATCTGGCCACTATAAAAAAGCCAGTCCCTGCCTCAAAAAAAGAAGCCGGCAAAATAGAACAGCCTGTTGCCGAAGCCGGAGTGATCCTGGCCCGGCCCCAGGTACCGATATTATGCTATCACCGCCTGCGTGACTACCGTGCAACAGATGGATCTGGCGCCAAAACATATATTGTTCCCGCAACGGTCTTTAGAAAACAAATAAAGATGTTGGCCGATAGTGGTTATCATACCATCACCGCGGAACAATATTATGCATATTTAGCCTCAGGAATCAGTTTGCCGCAGAAACCTGTCATGATCTCTTTTGATGATACCAGTGAAGAACAATTTACGGTAGGCGCAGCAGAATTGGACAAATATGGATTTAAAGGGGTTTTTTTTATTATGACAATCTCCATTGGCCGGCCCGGGTATATGAGTTCGGAACAATTAAAAGCATTGTCTCATAAGGGGCACGTTATCGCTTCCCACACAACAGATCATCACAATGTAAAAAAATATACCGGAGATGATTGGGATTTTCAACTTGCAAAACCCAAGAACAAACTCGAAGCAATTATTGGAAAACCGGTGGAGTATTTTGCTTATCCTTTTGGAGAATGGAATGAAGCTGCGATTCCTGAATTGAAAAAGCGCAAGTATAAGGCGGCTTTTCAATTATCATCGAATAAAAGAGATAGCATTGAACCGCTTTATGCAATACGCCGCATGATCGTTCCCGGCACCTGGGATGGCGTGGCCATGGACAAATGGATGAAGGTTAACTTTTAGACAAATACCAGGGAATATCGTGACGTTAAACTTTCAATTTTCAATCCTCACGCCTCAAGTGTTTACAACTGATCCGCCGTTTGGATGCAGAACCTGCCCGGTAAAGAATACGCCGTCATTCGATGCAAGAAAAACATACGAGGGTGCAATCTCCACAGGCTGGGCTGTACGGCCTATAGGGGTATTTTTTCCAAATTCGCCTACTTTCTCTTCGTCGAAAGAGGCGGGTATTAATGGTGTCCAAACAGGGCCCGGAGCTACCGCATTCACCCGGATACCTTTTTTGACAAGGGATTGCGACAGAGCCCTGGTGAAAGATACGATGGCTCCCTTTGTGGAGGAATAATCCATTAACTCCTCGTTCCCCCTATAAGCGGTAATCGATGCCGTGTTAATAATGCTACTTCCCTCCTTCAAATGCGGCACTGCAAATTTGCTTAAGTAAAACTGAGAAAAAATATTTACCCGGAAAGTATATTCGAGCTGTTCGGCAGAAATATCTTCGATGGCATGTTGAACATATTGAACGGCTGCGTTATTAACCAGTATATCTAAGCGATTAAATTTTTCAAGTGTTTGATCAATGATTTTTTTGCAATTCTCTTCCTTTGAAATATCTGTGGCAATCAATAAAGTTTCCTTCCCGTATTTACGTATTTCGTCAGCTGTTTGTTTTGCATCCTCGTGTTCATTAAGGTATACAATCACCGTTTCCGCACCTTCCTTGGCATAGGCAATTGCTACTGCTCTGCCAATGCCGCTATCGCCTCCGGTAATGATCGCCACTTTTCCTTTAAGGCGACCGTGTCCCGGTTCGTTATTATCATAAATGGGGCGTGGAGTCATTTCCTTTTCTATTCCCGGCTGCTTATCCTGATGTTGAGGAGCAACTTCCTTTGGCATTGTCTTATTGGTCTTCATTTCACTGAAATTTAGAAATATGATTTTTTTGCATGTACGATTACAAGTATTAAGCCAGCCACTTGTACCTGGAAAAAATGGTAGATACAGAGCGAAAAAGGCGACTGAAAACCTATTCCGTTGTTTATTGTTGCATCATCTCTACATATTTCGCCGGGGCGTTGTCACCAGTGTCATGAGTAAAATCTTCGAACGGTGCTGCGATCCATTCCATGCATACGCTTCAGGCTATTCATTTTGATCCGGTCAAAGACCAATGTTATTAACCGGACAACAATGTTCATCACATTCAACTAATCCGGCCTATGAACAAATTGTTTTGATCACCTTATTCTTATCTTTGATACGTAACCGAAATTCATGACAAAGACCCAGCGGCCTATTTTCCTGGTTGATGATGACCCTGATGACAGGATGATTTTCAAATTGATCTTTAATGATTACCAGATCAAAAGAGAATTGATCGAAATGGCAGATGGCATTGAATTGATGGAATATCTTGATACCTGCTACCGCGATCAGATACCGGCCTTAATATTTCTCGATAGACATATGCCGAAAATGGATGGCATGCAGGTTTTACAATTACTCAAAGCCAACTTTGTATATCGGCATATTCCAGTAGTCATTTTTTCCAACTCGAGATTATCATCAGATAAAAGCGAAGCCTATAAGCTGGGCGCAAATTTTTTTATTACCAAGCCACCAAATATTACCGATCTAAGGAAGGTGATCGAAGACCTGCTGAAAATATATATGATCCTTTAATCTGATATGATTAATGACATCACGCGAAAACGAACAAATGTTAGTCCCAAATTATAAAAACAGTTAATCTGAATCAAGAATTTGAATCAGAAGGTTGAATGCTTATAATATATTCACATTTATTCGTTATTTATGCACAGTTAGCTGCTTCCCAATATAAAACCTAAGCTCTGAAAAACTATGAATTGTAATTCTACGAATCCACAAGACATCGGATTATCCGCACTCTTTATTAAGGAATGCCGGAAATTCATTCATGCGTTGAACAGCAATTGTTCTATGGAAGAACTGACGGAGCTGCGCCAGAGGATCATCCAGATCCGCGCACAGCAATACCAGGACGATTCAGAAAAAACAATGGCCCCATAGCTCTGATTAGCCAAAGCTGCTCTATGTAAAAAACCGGTTGTCACCGGTTTTATTTTTTACAGCCCTTCAAAAAAATCACTCATTTTTTTCCTTGTTGCCTGATCAGGCAACAAGCCATAAGCTGCCTGTATGTTTTCCTGCATATGCCCGGGTTTTGAAGTAGCCGGAATAGCGCAGGTAACAGCAGGGTGGGAGACGATATATTTTAAAAAGAATTGCGCCCAATTTTGAATTTCATTTTCTTTGGCCCATCCCGGTAATGTTTTTCCTTCTACATTTTCGAACAGTGTGCCTCCATCAAAAGGGCGGTTATTAATGACTGCAATACCATTGTCCTGGCAAAAAGGTAATAACCGTTTCTCCGCATCACGAACCCTGATATTATAATTAAATTGAACGAAGTCTGGCTTTTGCTTTTTAATCAGCTCCATGAGATCAGGATAGGCACTCACAACATAATGAGTAATGCCTGAGTATCGTATTTTACCCTCGGCTTTCCAGTTTCGCAGCGTTCGTAAATGGATTTCAGCATCTACCAGATTGTGAACCTGCATCAGATCCATGGTAGCCGTTTGCATTTTTTCGAACGATTGCTTCATTTGGACGATACCATTTTGTTCACCATTGGTCCATACTTTCGTAGCCAGAAAAATATCCTTTCGTATTTTGAGCTCAGCGACTATGTCACCCGCCACTTTTTCTGAAGAACCATACATCGGTGACGAATCAATAAGTTTTCCACCATGCTGCCTGAAAATACGCAACACCTCTTTCAGACTATTTCTACGCGTTTCTGAATCTCCCGCATCAAAGGTTAACCAGGTACCCATACCAATCGCCGGCAACTTCTCGCCCGATGACGGGATCGTTCGTAAAATGATTTTTCTTTCGTCCATCTTCTGCGGATCCTCCGCAATTTGAGTTGCACTAAAAGCCTGCCCGTAACGGTTCATCAATAATGAACCCGTCAATCCTGCTCCCCATTGCAAAAAATTTTTTCTGGATACACCTTTAGCCATATCTTATAGTTTATGCTGACATCAACAAAAGTTTTTGGTATTCGGTATATTTCTTCATGTCTTCCTGTGTGCCTCTGTGCGTACCTCCGTCGCCTCTGTGGTTAAATTTGGTGCTACACATAAAGCGTCTAACCATGCAAGAGTTTTTTAACCACATTGGCGACGGAGGCATGCACAGAGGTACACAGGAGAACGCCGCGAACACGAAGATTTGATCGATCTTTAATTTATTAAAGCTTCGTATAATACTTCTACTGTATGCAATGCTTTTTTACCTGTGCCATCTTTGATCTGGTGCCGGCAGCTGGTGCCGGGAGCAGCTATGATCGTATCTTGATCCTGGCTACGCACAATGGGAAATAATACCAGTTCACCGATTTTCATAGAAAGCTCGTAATGCTCCTTTTCGTATCCGAATGATCCCGCCATGCCGCAACAACCGGAAGGAATCACTTCGACCGAATAATTTTCCGGTAGAGACAACATTTTGACCGAAGAAACTACTGAGGACAATGCTTTTTGCTGACAATGTGCATGAAGCTGGATAAACCTTTTGTCTTTGGTGAACCGGGCTTTGCTGATAGTTCCTTTCTGCGTTTCCATGGCAATAAATTCATCGATCAAAAAAGCATTTGCAGCTAATTTTTTTGCTGCCTCCAACTTAGCATCGCTTGCAAGATCAATGTATTCGTCCCTGAAAGTAAGAATGGCCGAGGGCTCAATTCCTACCAGAGGCGCGTCCTCAGTAACAATCGGGCTTAGTAATGCGATGTTTTTATTGGCAATTTTTTTTGCCTCTCGTACAAATCCCTTTGACAGCCAGGCACGTCCGCTTTCCAAGTGCTCGGGTATGATCACTTCATATCCTAATTTCTGAAGCAATAAGATGGCCTTTATCCCTATTTCAGTATCATTATAATTGGTGAACTCATCGCAAAACAAATACACTCTTTTCTCTCTTTTCCCCTCCTTTAATCTCTTAGCCTTTTTTTCATTCTTTTTATACCAACTCTTTACTGTCTCATTATGCAAAACCGGCATAGACCTTTTAACCGCAAATCCTGATATCCGTTTTATAAGCTCACTGATCACCGGCGCAGTCATCATAAAATTATAAAGTCCGGGTATTACTGATCCAAGCCGGGAGGATGCATTAAAATTAGCGATCAGCCGTGAACGAAAGGGCACACCGTTGGCATCATAGTAATGCTGAAGAAATTCCGCTTTTAGTTTGGCCACATCCACATTGGAGGGACATTCAGATTTACAACCTTTGCAACTCAGACAGAGATCCATCACATCCAGAATTTCCTCATGATCAAACCGGTTCAGTTTTTTCGAATTTGTCAAAAACTCTCTAAGGATATTTGCCCTGGCCCTGGTTGTGTCCTTTTCACTGCGCGTTGCCATAAAGGACGGGCACATAGTTCCTCCGGATATCTGTGTTTTACGGCAGTCTCCTGATCCGTTACACTGTTCTGCATGCTGAAGTATATCCTGGTTATGAAAACGGAAAACCGTTTCAAAGGCAGGTGTTTGCTGCCCGGGTGTATACCGGAGCATCGTATTCATAGATGGAGTATCCACGATCTTATTGGGATTAAATATATTTTCGGGATCCCAACTGCGTTTTATCTGTTGCAGAAGTGTATAGTTTTTTTCTCCTACCATTTGCCTGATGAATTCTCCCCGTAACCTTCCATCGCCGTGCTCGCCGCTTAATGAACCGTCATATTTTTTTACAAGTGTCGCAATCTCTTCGGCAATTGTCCTGAACAGATGGTTTCCTTCCGCTGTTTTCAAATTAATGATGGGACGCAAATGTATTTCACCTGAGCCTGCATGTGCATAATGGACAGAATATAGATTGTGTTTCTTTAAAATTTCATTGAAGTCGCGGATGTATGCCGGAAGGTCCTGCACATCCACCGCAGTATCTTCGATTACCGGCACGGCTTTACTATCTCCGGGCAGATTGCTGAGCAATCCAAGCCCGGCTTTTCTAAGCGTCCATATTTTCTTTGTATCTTCGCCAGACAATAAGGGAAAATGATAACCCAATGCCTCCTCTCTCATTTCCGATTCAAGCTGTTTGGCTATTCCGATGATCTCTTCCTTTGTTGATCGAGCAAATTCAATAACAAGAATAGCTCCCGGATCTCCCTGAACGAAGAACCGGTTCTTATTTTGTTCAATATTGTCTTTTGTACATTCCAGAATATAATGATCAATCAATTCGCTGGCACTGGGACGATAACGCAATGCAATCAAATTAGCTCTCAGTGCTTCATCGATCGTGTTGAAATGAACACATAACAAACCTGTTTCTTTCGGTGGCAAAGGAACAACGTTCAATTTTATTTCCGTAATAAATGCCAGTGTTCCCTCGGAACCTGCAATCAGTTGACAAAAATTGAAATCGGGTGTTCCGGCTGTAAAAGGTGCAGTCTCCAACAGCATGTCGATGGCGTACCCTGTATTCCTTCGTTCTACGGATTTCTTTGGAAATTCCTTTCGTATCTCCAGTTGGTTATCATAATTACCTAAAATGCCGCGAACAGTTTTATAGATCGATGCTTCCAGTCCTGTGCCCTCGCACTTATTGTGAAAATCATCCGGTCCTATTGTTTTAAATTCCGCCTCTGAGCCGTCGCTTAACAAGACCTTTACTTCCAGCAAATGTTCTCTTGTACTTCTGTAAACAACGGAATTTGAACCGCAGGAATTATTTCCTACCATTCCCCCGATCATGGCCCTGTTTGCGGTAGATGTTTCAGGTCCGAAAAACAAACTGTGGGGTTTAAGAAAAATATTCAGTTCGTCGCGAATGACACCAGGTTGTACCCGAACCCAGTTGTCCGCAGTATTCAGTTCCAGTATCGATGTAAAATATTTTGAAACGTCTACAATGATCCCATTGCCTACAACCTGCCCTGCCAGGGAGGTACCGGCTGTTCTTGGAATCAATGATGTTTTTTCTGCCCGGGCAAATGCAATTAGTTTTTTGATATCATCTATAGTCCTCGGTATTGCCACGGCAAGAGGCATTTCGCGGTAGGCCGATGCGTCGGTGGCGTATAAAATACGCATCGTTTCATCATCATAAAATTCTCCTTCTAAATCTTGAGCCAATTGTTCCAGCTTCAGCTTCATTGTTGCGTTTCCGTTTGAATAGCCTGCAAAAATAGTTTGTTTTTAGTCTATCCCCGTCCACTTCATACCTATCATTCTATCCAGGCGACTTTCTCATGAACGGGTTTTCTTGATGCAGCCTGCGAAGGGATGGCGATATATCCGATGTAAAAAAATCCCAGTAGTTTGTCTTCTTTTTCCAAACCGAAAAATGATTTGGCTTTTTCCATATATGTAACGCCTCCGGTTGTCCAGTAGCCTCCTAATCCATATACTGAGGTCGATAAATAAATATTCTGTACTGCACAGGCCACTGCTGCAATTTCTTCTATCTCAGGAATTTTTCTTTCAGCAGAACGTTTCATTCCGATAGATATAATGTGCGAGGCAAGCAATGGATTTCGGAGCAGTTTGAGATATTTTGCTTCTTTAAACGTGTCCCCGGATTCACTTTTGTACAACTCGCTTTGAAACTGCGCCAGTTTTTTTAATCCGTTGCCGGTGAAAACGCTGAAATGCCAGGGTTCGGTGTGACCGTGATTAGGCGCCCAGGTAGCATTTTCCAAAATCTGCTGAATAAATTCCGCAGGCGCCTGTTTCCCGGGCTCAAATTGATCCGGAAAGACGGAACGGCGATTCTTTATTAAATGATTAAAAGACGGAATATCGTACTGCATGAAGGAGCATTTGTTAGCGAATGTATAAACAAAACCTTTTGCAAATGAAAAACCGGTAAAGCTGGCAGATTCCTTGCAAGTGCATTCATTTAATACCCGGCTCGATCAGTTGACTTCTTTTCTTTGCTTTTGAGAGTGTATATTCGAATGAATGAGACGCTTTGTAAAAAATACCGCGAAAAAATTCTGGGCAACCATCACCCTGTTGTCGGTAGAATTGATAATTATATTGGTGCTTTTCGTGCTTTCATTTTTTTTGTTTGTATTTCTTGCAAGGCGGATCTTTTGGCAAAAAAAGGACGAGTTTGATTATGCGGTGTTTGATTTTATGAGGCCTCTCATTAATGAGCTGCGCACCGATACCATGGAATTTTTCACCTTCATGGGAACACATACTTTCTTAATTCCCATGAATCTTTTATTGATAGGATATTTTTTGTTTATCAGGAGACATCGCTGGTATTCAATCACCATTCCGGTTGTATCGCTGGGGGGTCTTTCCCTGATGTTTGTTCTGAAAAATCTGTTTGGCCGCCCCCGTCCAAATGATCCGCTGCTACGCACTGTCAGCGGACTCAGTTTTCCAAGCGGGCATGCTTTGCTGAGCGTTGCCTTTTACGGATTATTGATTTATCTTGTATGGCACAATGTATCCAACAAAATAGCGCGTTGGATATTGATCGTACTGCTATTGATCCTGATACTGATCATTGGTTTGAGCAGGATTTACCTTCGGGTACATTACGCGAGCGACGTACTGGCCGGGTTTGCCATGGGCATTATATGGCTGGTATTGTCGATCTGGACAGTCAGAAGAATTGAGCGCTATACAAGCAAAGAGATTGCCCCTGCTATTGAAAAAGTTTAAAGTTTCAAGTTTAAGGTTTAAGGTTTAAGGTTTCCGGATTTGAAAGTTGCGGTTCATTATGAATTTGTAAATAACATTCATGATCAACCTTAAACTTTAAACTTTAAACTTCTTAAAATACGGTTGAAGCTTTAAAGCTTCTGGTTTAAGGTCCAGATGGTCATATTATTCTACGAATTCATGGTGAGAGCTGGTAGAAATTGAAAATGTAATCTTTGAAATCCATCAACTTTAAACCTTAAACTTTAAACCTTAAACTTGCGAAATGCTGACGCCTAAACCTATTATTATGCCTGTTTTGATGATCATTCTATTGGTATGGGCCTGCCAGAAAAATATTGAAGATGGCCAGCCTCCCTTCGAAAAAATCCCTGCGTCGTTTTCTGTCAGCAATAACGTCAAAGAAGCTTCCGGGATCGCGGGCAGTAAGATCAATCCAGGGTATTTGTGGGCGCAGGAAGATGGTGGCAGTCCTCCTCAGGTGTTATTATTAAAAAAAGATGGCACCGTTGTCAAATCAGTTTTTATCAACGGAGCTGTCAATGACGATTGGGAAGATATGGCCCTGTCAAAAGGCCCGAACGCATCCCTTAACTATATATTCCTGGCTGATTTTGGAGATAATCTTCTAATGCGGAACAATTATACGATTTATCGTTTTCCAGAACCAGCTTTAGCAGTTGACACCGTTAAGACAGTCGACAAGATCGTGTTTCAATATCCTGATGGTTCACATAATGCAGAAGCACTACTCGTTGATCACACTTCAAAAGAAATTTACATTATTACAAAATCTGATAACCCCGCACGGATCTATAAACTGATCTACCCGCAAAGCATCACTTCAGTTAACCAGGCCGTTCTTGTAGGGGAATTAACTTTCAGTGGAGTAACTGGGTCTGCTATTTCTGTAGATGGTAAAGAGATAATTATTAAAACATATCCCGCACTTAATTATTTTACCCGATCGCCCGGCCAGACAATAGAGCAGGCTTTAAAGAGCGTATCGGTGAATCTCGACTATCAATTGGAGCCGCAGGGAGAGGCTGTTGCATTTGCAGCCGACAATTCAGGTTTTTACACGCTTAGTGAAAAAGCTTTTTCTTCAGTGGTGAACTTGTATTTCTACAAAAGAAAATAACACTCACATCGTCTGTAACAATATATCCTGTACCGTAATACCCATATGACTTTCGTCATAGACACACTCACCGTTTCGAATGACCAGCACCTGGGGAGATTCGTGATACACTGTAAACTCCTCTGCTATTTTGTTTGAAAGGGCGCGGTAATGAATGATATCAAGAAAATAATAATCGTTATCTGTCGGTAATTTTCCTTTATCCAACCTGCTTTTGACCACGCTACTCACACCGCAACGGATGCTATGCTTGAAAATGACCTGTGTTCGCGTTTTTGATTTTTCTTTTATTTCCTGTAGTTGTTGTTCGTGTTGTAGGGATATCCACTCCATGTGTTTGATTTTATAAACAACTGCAACCTAATTAACATGCCATCAGGTTCAACACACGATTTGTAATGTATTTTTTTTGATCAGCCATTTCTGAGGCAGAAATACCACATAAGCATCGTTGCCGCATCGGTGGAAACAAAAAAGGTCACCGCAGGGGCAACCTTCAATATCAGCTGCAAATGATTTTTAGCGTCCGCCGTATCCAATCATCCCGTTAGTACTTTTACAGCCCTTTTGAGCAGTGCAAGAAGTAACAGTTACCATAGCTGCGATTGCAATCAATGCGATAAACAATGTCCTTTTCATTTTTGTGGTATTTAAAGTTTAAAGAAGCCTGATGTCAAAAGGGCTTAAACGATCATCAGGTGATTCAAAGGAGGCGGACTAAGCTCGAATTAGGAGGAAATCGGTAGGATTGGATGAATGAGACTTCAAAATAAACACTTAATTTCTGTTTATGCAAATAACAGGGCCCACAAATAAAAAAAATTTTCCTAATGTATTAGGCTTTAAATATTTTAGCGCAAATCCAATATCATGGAAGTTCACTTTATAGCTATCGGGGGAAGTGTCATGCACCAGTTGGCTTTGGCCTTGAAGCACAAAGGCTATAAGATCACGGGCAGCGACGACGAAATATTTGAACCTGCAAGCTCCAATCTGGCCAAAGAAGGCTTGCTTCCGGCGGCAACCGGTTGGTTTCCGGAGAATATTCATGCCGGACTAGACGCCATTATTCTCGGAATGCATGCTAAACAAGATAACCCTGAGGTATTGAAAGCCCGTGAACTGGGTTTGAAGATCTATTCTTTCCCGGAGTATATCTTTAAGGAGAGCAAAAATAAAACACGTGTGGTGGTCGGTGGAAGTCATGGTAAAACAACCACTACCGCCATGATCATGCATGTTTTAAGAAAGGCAGGAAAGGACTTCGATTACCTGGTAGGGGCTCGCCTGGAAGGATTTGATCAATCTGTTGATATTACAGATGCACCTGTTATTGTTTGCGAAGGAGATGAATATCCCGCAAGCGCTATCGAGAAAAGACCTAAGTTTCATTTTCTTTTTCCCCATATCGCGATCCTTACCGGGATCGCCTGGGACCATATTAACGTGTTTCCCACCTTTGATTTTTACCTGGATCAGTTCAGGATATTCATCAATCAAATAGAATCCGGCGGACTGTTAATCTTTAATGAAACGGATCCTGTTTTAAATGATCTTATTCACGAAAACCGGAGAACTGATCTTGAATACCAGCCTTACGGTTTGCCGGAATATACGATTGAGAGCGGCAGCACGCTTTTAACCCTCGAAAATGAAAAAGCCCGTTTAAGCGTTTTCGGCAATCATAACCTGCTTAACCTGCATGCTGCGTTCTATACATGCAAAAAACTTGGTGTAAACACCAGGACTTTTATGAAGGCGATCAGTAATTTTACAGGAGCCTCGAAACGTTTGGAAGTATTGGCGAAGAGTGAGAATGTTACTGTTTTTCGGGATTTTGCGCATGCCCCTTCAAAAGTGAAGGCTACCATCGATGCTGTCAAACAACAATACCCCGATAGAAAACTGATTGCCGTGCTTGAATTACATACTTATAGCAGTTTGAATGAGCAATTCATGAATGAGTATAACGGAGCGCTGGATAAAGCCGACGAAGCATCCGTTTTTTATTCGCAGCACGCACTTGAATTAAAGCGCCTGCCGGCGCTACCGGAAGAAAAAATAAAGCAGGGATTTAGAAAGCGAGGACTGGCAGTGCTCAACAACCGGCAAGATCTGGAGAAATGGCTTCAATCTTTTGATTACATCAATACAAATCTGGTGTTGATGAGTTCAGGTAATTATGATGGTGCAGATATGCTTACATTTGCAAACCTGATCGCAAAAAAATAAGATACACGCAGAACCCACCACAATAGTGTGAGACTATAATATGTTACAATTAACCAAGCCACTGGCAATAATTGATGTAGAAACCACCGGAATCAATCTAAGTACCGACAGGATTGTTGAAATAGCAATTGTCCGGATCTCAACAGATGGCTCCAAAACCGTAAAGCGAAAATTGCTGAATCCCGAAATACCCATTTCAAAAACCTCGAGCGATATTCATGGTATTACGAATGATATGCTGAAGGATGCTCCCACATTCAGGCAGTTGGCTAATGAAATAAAACAATTTCTTGAACATTGCGACCTGGCTGGTTATAACTCCAACCGTTTTGATATTCCATTACTGGCTGAAGAATTCTTACGGGTTGGACTTGATTTTGATTTCAAAGGGCGGAGGCTTCTTGATGTTCAAAAGATCTTCCACATGATGGAACAGCGAACCCTAAGCGCAGCGTATAAATTTTATTGCAATCAGAATCTCGATGGTGCACATGGTGCAGAGGTTGATGCGATCGCTACCTGGGAGGTGTTGCAGGCACAGGTACAAAAATACCCCCAGCTTGGGATCAGTATCGAAACTATTATTCAATGCATTGGCGAGGATTGTATTGTTGATTTTGCACGGCGGATGATCCTGGAAAACGGTGTTGAAATTTTCAATTTCGGAAAACACAAGGGTCGGCCGGTGGCAGATGTATTAAAGGCCGAACCCCAGTACTACGACTGGATGATGAAAGGCGATTTTCCACTGCACACTAAACAAAAACTTACAGAAGTGTTCAACCGAACTATGTTAAAGAAGGGCTAAATTAAAACGGGGGAAACTTGTGTAAAAAACCGTTACTGAAAAATTGTACATTCGTATCCACACTTCTTGACTTGGAAAAAATTGTCATAATACCCACATACAATGAAAAAGAAAACATTGCCAATATCATCCAGGCGATATTTTCTCTAAAAGAGAATTTTTATATTCTGGTCATCGATGACAGTTCACCCGACGGAACCGCACAAATTGTTCGTGACTTGCAGTCAACTTATCCATCGCAATTATATCTGGAAGAAAGAAAGGGCAAATTGGGATTAGGCACTGCCTATATTTATGGGTTTAAGTGGGCAGTGGAAAAAGGCTTCCGCTATATTTTTGAAATGGATGCTGATTTCTCTCACAATCCAAAAGACCTTCGCCGCCTCTATGAAGCTTGTAAAATGGGAGGAGCAGAGGTTGCGATCGGGTCGAGATATATCAAGGGTGGGGGGACTGTTAACTGGCCAAAAGACCGCATCTTTTTATCGAAGGGAGGTTCTTTATACACCCGCCTGATCACCTGGATGCCTGTTAAGGATACAACTGCAGGTTTTGTTTGCTATAAAAAAGAAGTACTCGAAGCAATTAATCTTGATGAGATCAAATTTTTAGGTTACGCATTCCAGATTGAAATGAAATTTGCTGCCTGGAAACTGAGATTTAAGATAAAAGAAGTTCCCATCATTTTTGAAGACCGAAAATACGGTGTTTCTAAAATGCACAAAGGCATTGTAAAAGAAGGAATTCTTGGTGTCTTAAAATTACGCTGGTACAGTTTATTTAAGGACTATCACAATCGGGTAAAAAATAACAATGGCTCTTCCGAATTTCCCTCTCCATCGCGCGAAGAAGCATTAGCAAAAACCAAATGAGTTCGGTCGACCGAAGAAAGACACGAAGGCCGCTTTTGATTCTAAATACTAAACTTTCTGCATCTTTGTCATCCTCATGCGGAAAGCTTTTTTTCAATTACATATCGCTGTTTTTCTCGCGGGTTTTACCGGTATCCTCGGGAAACTGATCACACTTAATGAAGGATTGCTGGTATGGTACAGGCTACTGATTACAGTTATCACTTTATGGTGCCTGTATTATTTTCAGAAAAAGATCAAACGGATTTCACGTGTTGATCTAATCAAAATAACGGGGGTGGGTATTATAGCGGTTCTACATTGGGTTAGTTTTTATGCAAGTATTAAGATCGCCAATGTTTCTGTAGCATTGGTCTGTTTCTCTTCAATTGGTTTTTTCACAGCTATTATGGAACCTGTTATTTTGAAGCATCCGGTAAATTTCGGTGAGATCCTTTTAGGCATTCTTACCATTGCTGGTATCTACCTCATTTTTCATTTTGATCCTAAGTTTAAAACCGGCATTATCATCGGCATTATCTCAGCTTTTCTGGGTTGTCTGTTTCCGATCTTCAACAGGAAATTCCTGCGCAGCATGAGTTCTGAAACAGTCACTTTATATGAACTAACCGGTGGTTTTCTTTTTCTTTCACTGATCATTCCTTTCTACCTGCATTGGTTTCCATCAGATACGATCATACCCGGCTGGAGTGATTTTGCCTGGTTACTGGTACTGAGTTGGATCTGTACAGTTGTTGCATTTAGTTTATCGATGAAAGCCTTACAGAAAATCTCTGCGTTCACAGTAAATCTTACCTATAACCTGGAGCCGTTGTACGGGATCTTATTGGCATTTATCTTCTTCCGCGAAGACAAGTCATTGGAAAGTAGCTTTTACTGGGGTTTGTCTTTGATTGTGTTGTCTGTGATCATCCAGACAATGCTTATTTATAAAGCACGTGTTCCGCGAATCGAGCCCGGTGAACGATAACGGTGCTAATTATAGGTAATAGACGCTAATAAAAGTGAATACACCCTGGTAAAGGCGATGCTCGCTGACAAAACTTTCCTTTTATTACTTCATAGACTTAATTGCTGACTCTTATTAGCTAAAATTCGCAACAATTCACGAAATTCGTGGCACAAACTGGCTGAACATGAGAAAAATGCTTCCTGTATTATTATGCTTTTTATCTTCTGCACTTTTTGCACAAAAAAAACCATTGACCCACGCTGTTTATGACAGCTGGCAAAGCATCGGTGAAAGATATATCAGTAATGATGGAAAATTTGTTGCCTATACTGTTACACCTCAGGAAGGAGATGCCCTATTGGTAATACAGGCTTCCGACAAATCATATAAAAAAGAAATCCCCCGCGGCTACAGTGCAACGATAACGGAAGACAGCAGGTACATCATCTTCAGAATAAGACCTTTTTTCAAAGACTCCCGTGAAGCACGCATAAAAAAGAAAAAGCCGGAGGAGATGCCCAAAGACAGTCTTGCCATTATGGAATTGGGCAAGGACAGTATTGTTAAGATAGCCCGTGTCAAATCGTACAAGACTCCGGAAAAAGGTATTGGATGGATTGCCTATCACCTGGATAAGGGATTGCCTGAAGTTATCAAACCTAAGGCCCCGGACTCAGTAACGCAGGTGAACAACCTGATAAGGATGGCCGACAGTCTTACCAGGATCGCAGACAGCATTCGCAACAAAGCCAATGAAGCGAAAACAAAAGGCCTGATGGTGTTGCAATCGTCCAAAAAAGAAACACGCCCGAATGCAAAACCTGTAGAACCGGTGGAGGAGGGTACCGACCTGGTTTTACGGAATCTTATTACAGGCGAACAAATAATATATAAATTAGTAAACGACTATACTTTTAGTAAGAAAGGAAATCGCTTAGTTGTAAAAACAACCCGGAAAAATGCTGATAGCTTATCCAAAGCATTCATATTATGGGTCAATACGGATAATCGCAAAGCCGACACTGTATTCAATACATTTAATGACGTAAGAAATCTCACGATCGACGAAGAGGGTTCTCAGCTGGCGTTTGTTGCAGAACGCGACAGCAGCACGAAATCTCTTCAAAAGTTTTACAAGCTTTGGTATTTTGAAAATGGAAAAGATAGTGCCCGCCTGCGCGCCGACAGGAACAATCCTTCCATGGGCAAAGGACTCACAGTGAGCGAAAATGCTATCCTGAATTTCAGCAGGGATGGACAGAAACTGTATTTCGGCATAACACCCATCAGAAAACCCAAGGATACAACCCTTGTTGATTTCGAAACAGCAAGGCTCGATATCTGGCATTATAATGATGATTACCTGCAGCCACAACAATTGGTGCAGGCAAACATAGAGCTTCGACGCAGCTACATGGCTGTGCTGCCCCGGGGGCAGGAAAAATTCATTCAATTGGGAAATGATAGTACGGAAAATATCATATTGGTGGATGAAGGAAACGCAGATCATGTACTGGCTATATCTACAAAGGGCAACAGGGTAACGCAACAATGGGAAGGTTTTTCCAGGCAAACCGGCTATCTGGTTTCAACAAAGGATGGATCAAGAAAACTGGTAAGAGAACAGCAACGGGGATTTGTCAATTCATCCCCGATGGGAAAATATGTAATTTGGTACGATATCAATTCAAAGAATTATTATACCTATAACACAGCGACAGGCGTAATCAAAAATATCTCAAAAAATATACAGGAACATTTGTATGATGATGAAGACGATCATCCCGATGATCCGCCTTCGTTTGGTATTGCTGCCTGGATGGAAAATGATTCGGAAGTTTTGTTGAACGATCGCTATGATATCTGGAAAGTAGATCCTGATGGCGAAGTTCAACCTGTTAACATCACGAATGGGTATGGCAAAAAAAATAAAATTGTGCTCAGGTACGTAGACACTGATCGTGAAAAACGCTTCGTGAAACCAGGTGAGAAAATATTGTTATCTGCATTCAACAGGGTCAATAAATATGATGGATTTTCTTTCGTCAATCTTACAAAAAACAGCGAGCCGGTTCAACCGGTGATCGGTGCGTATGCATTTACAAACCCCGTTAAAGCGAAGAATACCGACTCATATATTGTTGGACGCATGACTGCAAAGGAGTCGCCGGATATTTACTCAACAGGAGATTTCAGCTCCCTCACACGTTTAAGTGCTATCAATCCGCAGCAGGATGAATACAACTGGCTCACAGCAGAATTGGTAAAATGGAAAATGTTCGATGGTAAACAGGCGGAAGGTTTGTTATTCAAACCTGAAAACTTCGATCCGAAAAAGAAATATCCTGTTATTTTTTATTTCTATGAAAAGAATGCAGATGGGTTGTATAACTACAGAAATCCTGCGCCGAGTGCGTCCACAATCAATATAGCTTATTTTGTGAGCAATGGATACCTGGTATTCGACCCGAATATTTATTATAAAAATGGCGAACCGGGAGAAAGCGCCTACAACTCCGTAGTATCAGCAGCCAAACACATGGCCAAAATGCCCTGGGTCGATTCTACAAAAATGGCCATTCAGGGACAAAGCTGGGGTGGTTACCAGGTAGCCTATCTTGTTACCCGAACAAAAATGTTTGCGGCCGCTGGGGCAGGCGCACCAGTTGCCAATATGACCAGCGCTTACGGCGGTATCCGATGGGGTACAGGCATCAACCGCCAATTTCAATATGAACGATCTCAAAGCCGATTAGGGGCTACATTATGGCAACGGCAGGACCTTTATATCAAGAATTCTCCGTTGTTCAAGGCTGATAAAATAACAACCCCACTTTTGATCATGCATAATGATAAGGATGGTGCAGTTCCCTGGTACCAGGGTATAGAACTTTTTACGGCATTGCGAAGACTTGGTAAAAAAGCCTGGTTGCTGCAGTACAATGATGAAGACCATAACCTGGTAGAAAGAAGGAACCGGAAAGACCTTAGCATCCGTTTGTCACAATTCTTCGATTATTATTTAAAAGGTGCACCTCCCGCCCGATGGATCAGGGAAGGAGTGCCTGCAACCTTAAAGGGAATCGAATGGGGAACAGAGGTTGAGGAAAAGAAAGCGTTTTGATTTTGATTAGTCAATGTGGTAATAGCTGATTAGCCGATGTGATGATTAGCCGATTAGCAACTCTGTCAATTTCGCTGTTATAGACAACAATCAGATCTCTGAGAGATTTTTCTAAAATAGTTATTGGCTAATCAAAATCACGCCGCATTACCCGAGATATATCTTACTAAAGTTCTCTTAGCAATGGGAAGCAAGGTTTCATCGATCGGGAACGTCAATTCAGTTTCGATGGAATAGACGGCCGGGTTTGGAAAATTTTTCTTGGTTCGGATCAATTCCGCTTTAATGTTTTCGTAGGTATTCACAATATTTCTTTCCCAATGATCTACAAATTCAGTTCGGATTGAACGATATTTTGCATCGTGCTTTTCAAAAAAACTTAACCGGTACTGATAAACGCGGGTATTGCGATAACTACCCTCACTCAGAAAAAAATATCCTTCATGAATCTCCAATGGTATGAGGCCAACAGGGAAAATGGTGAGTTTATCTTCTACAAATTCATATATTTCTGTTCCGTTTGAAATGGCCGTTTTTATCTTGCCGGTAGAGTAGTGAATGATCTCTTCCAGTTCCTGCATCAGCTCATCATCCTCTATCATCTGCTCATACAACAGTTGCAGTTTTTCCATTTGTATTCCGGTAAACTTTTTGGGAAATTGTTCCTGCAGGTACTTTTTATTTTCGCGGAAAGCGACCAGGTTGTTGTAGTGAAAAATCACGTCGGCCAACTGGGGATAGAGTTTGTTCTCCGTAAAATAGGTATTCACTTCCTGCAAATAAGCCAGTAATGTGTACTTCTTTAATTCAAAATCAATGTATCCATCAGCAAACCAGGTTTCGGATAATGTTTTCATACTTTATACGATTTGTAAACTGCTATATGAATATACAAAAAATGACAGGTATATCTAAAATGCCCTTAATTTTAAAAAGTTAAAACCCAACATGCAAAAATTCACCTCTCTACTCATTGTCGCTGTATTTCTAACGTCTTGTAGCCATACTTATTATATCGCGAGGCATGCTGAAAAGGCAGTTCCATCAGCGGGAAACACGATGAGTACTCCTGATGACCCACCCTTGAGCGATGCCGGTACAAGAAGAGCAGAAACTATAAGGGAAGTATTGAAAGACAAAAATATCCGACACATATATTCTACAAATACAAAAAGAACCCGTTTAACAGCCGAACCATTGAGCAAAGCTGCAGGAATTGAGATACAAACCTACGGCCCCAGGCCTGATTCCACATTTATCCTTATCCTTAAAAAAACAAAGAAAAATACATTGATCATTGGTCATAGCAATACGGTTGATGAACTGGTAAACGGCTTAACGAATGAAAAGAATCTTTCTGACCTGGCAGATAGCGAATACGATAATTTATTTATCGTTCATTATAAGCGCTTGTTTGGGATGAAAATAAAATATGAAAGAAAAAAATACTAATCCTTGTATCTTGGTGCCTTTGTGGCAATTTTTTTTTAGCCACAAAAGGCACCAAGACACAAAGAAGAAAAAAACGAAGAACGATTAGGATTTGTCTAACTACTATCAATCATGAAAATGAAACAATTTTTTTCCCTGATCTTTATTACGATACTCACAGGCTGGATTATTATTGCAGATTGTTTTGATGTCAGAGCACAATCGACGGAAACATCGCCGCTTAGGCTGGCGGTTGCCGGCACTACACATGGACATGTTTCCTGGATACTGAATAGGAAAAACAAGACCGACATACAATTGGTTGGCATCTATGAGCCGAACACTGAACTGGCCGAAAGACAGGCGAAACAGTTCGGCCTGAATAAAGAATTATTCTATACAGATCTTAAAAAAATGCTGGACGCTGTAAAGCCTGAAGCCGTAGTTGCATTTGGTTCTATTTATGAGCACCTGGCAGTAGTAGAAAATTGCGCGCCGAAAGGAATTCATGTCATGGTTGAAAAACCTCTGGCAGCCAGTTTAGATCATGCCATGCAGATGGAGGCTCTTGCAAAAAAGCACAATATTCATTTGCTTACCAATTACGAAACCTCCTGGTACCCTACCACAGAAAAAACATATCAATTCCTGAACGATAGCAATGCTGTCGGAAAGATCAGAAAAGCAGTATTCCATCACGGTCACCAGGGGCCGAAGGAAATTGGCGTTAGCAAAGAATTTCTGGGATGGCTTACTGATCCTGTTCAAAACGGCGGAGGCGCAATCATTGATTTCGGTTGTTATGGAGCCAATATTATGACTTATTTAATGAAAGGCGCTGAGCCGCTATCCGTGATGGCGGTAACAAAACAATTCAAGCCTGCGGTATATCCGAGGGTAGATGATGAGGCCACCATAATTGTTACTTATCCCGATGCCCAATGCATCATACAGGCTTCGTGGAATTGGCCGTTTGGTCGAAAGGACATGGAGGTTTATGGTGAAACGGGTTATATCATTGCGCAGAATTCACAGAATATATTGTTCCGCAATAAAGTTCAAACAACGGAAAAAGCAATACAGGTGAATGTTTCCGATGTTGGCGTTTACCAGGATCCATTCAGCTATTTTGCAGATGTTATCAGGAAAAAAATAACCGTCCCGGAATATGGGCTTTACTCCCTGCATAATAATATGACCGTGGTTAAGATTCTTCAATCGGCAAAAGAATCTGCCAACACAGGGAAGATCGTGTTGATCAAAAAATAAAACGATAATGTTTTCTATGCCGGTTAGAAATTAGTCATTATAAATCGTCGCAGTTAAATCCTGTAACATTTTTCTTACACCTTGTAACCATGAATCTGAAATACCCGATTATATTTTTGGGCGCATTATTGATCGCCATTTCCGTACGGGCACAACAATTTGGCGGCAATCCACCTTCGGTAAAATGGCAACAGGTCAACACCGATACGGTTCGCATTATTTTTCCATCAGGTCTTGCACTTCAGGCACAACAGGTAGCGGCAATCTCTCACGATCTTTCACTGAAGACCGCTCACTCCATCGGATCCAGGATCCGTAAAATAAATATCGTACTACAAAATCAAACAACTATCTCTAATGGATATGTCGGATTGGGTCCTTACCGGAGCGAGTTTCAATTAACACCCGATGCAAATAGTTTTGCTTTGGGTAGTCTTCCATGGTTGCAAAGCCTCGCGATTCACGAATACAGGCATGTACAACAGTATAATAATTTCAGGAAGGGAATTGCATCAGGATTCTATATCCTGTTTGGGGAAGAGGGACAGGCATTGGCAAATGCGCTTACTGTTCCGGATTGGTTTTTTGAAGGTGATGCCGTTTACCAGGAAACGCAGGTAAGTGGGCAGGGCAGGGGAAGATTGCCCTACTTCTTCAATGGTTACCGATCGTTGTGGTCGGCCGGCAGGAATTATTCATACATGAAATTACGCAATGGCTCTTTACGGGATTTTGTACCCGGACATTATCCGTTGGGGTATATGCTGGTTGCTTATGGAAGGGAAAAATACGGGCAGGATTTCTGGAAGAGGGTGACTGCTGATGCTGCTGCCTGGAATGGGTTATTTTATCCATTTCAAAAAGCAATAGGAAAATATTCCGGCAAATCATTCAGGGCATTCAGAGAGGACGCTTTTCGTTTTTTTAATACACAGCCCATTTCCGATGTAGGCCTCCGCAAGCATTTTATCGCTGACCAGGAATTTCCATACTGGATCGATACCGCCTCGATCGTTTATTTGAATACAAGCTATCGTAGTATTCCCAGGTTTGTTATCCGCACAAACAGTAGCGAAAAAAAAATAAGGACCCGCGATGTCTCCATCGATAATTATTTCTCATTCAGGAATGGTAAGATCGTGTACGCCGCTTACAAGCCTGATATACGTTGGGGCTGGCGTGATTATAGTGAATTGAAATTATTAAATGTACAAACAGGCATTCAGAAAAAATTAACCAGAAGAACAAAATATTTCTCGCCCGATCTTTCTGAAGACGGCCGCAATATAGTTGCCGTTCATGTTGACACGAAAGGAAACAGTGCGCTGCATTTATTAAATGGAAACAACGGCTCGCTGGAAAAAAAAATCCCGAATCCTGAAGGCTTATTTTATACCTACCCAAAATTTTATAGCAAAAATGAAGTGGTCAGTGCCGTCAGGAATAAGGATGGAAAGATGTCTATTGCAGTTGTTGATCTGAACAATGGCAGCACAAAATATATCCTGCCGTTTTCGTGGTCTGTTATTGGCTTCCCGGCCATAGATAAAAATTCAATTTACTTCACTTTATCATATGACGGCACAGATAAGATCTTCCGCTGGGAAAATGATCGGTTATATATTGTACAGGAAACGGTCAAAAATCCACACAATACGGGCGATTACCAGGTAACTGTTTTGAATGATAAACTGGCATGGACAAGATTTACCGCTAGTGGTTACCGGCTAATGTTTTCCCAAAAAAATAAAACCGCGGCTGACACACCCGCATCTCAATTCTTACCCGATCAACCAAATTTTGGAATTCAGTCAGTCTCGGATTCTTTAAATCAGTTCTTATCAGACGTAAAGACCAGAAATTATAAGATCACCAACTATCAGAAGTCATTCCGGCTTTTTAATTTTCACAGTCGCAGGCCTTATGTAAATGATCCTGATTACAGTTTTTCTTTTGTGAGTGAGAATATTCTCAACACCATGCAATCGGAAGTTTTTCTCAACTACAACCGGAATGAACAATATAAGCAGGTGGGTTTCTCTGTCCTGTACGGAGCCTTGTTCCCGGTATTGAAGCTTGGTACCCAATTTACATTCGATCGCAATGCACGGTTAAGGACCAACGCTCCCCGTATATACTGGAACGAGTGGGAAACCAATCTTGGCTTTTCTATTCCATTAAATCTCAGCAACGGAAGAACATTCACTTATTTAACTACGGGTAGTGATTATGTATATAATAAAAGATATCTCACCGGTTATTACAAGGATAGTTTTGAAAACCGGGCATTTGGCTACATCAATGCCTCGCTTAATTTCTCTAACCAGATCCAAAAAGCGAGACAACATATTTATCCCCGGTTTGCGCAAACCGTTCTTGTGAATTATAAAAAAGCTGTCACAAATCTGGAAGGCTCCCAGTTTTTAGTTTCGGGGAATCTGTATTTGCCCGGAATTTCCAACAACCATAGCCTGGTGCTGCAAGCCGCCTGGCACCGGAGGGATACTTTGAATGATATCCGGTTCTCAAACAGCTTTCCATTTTCAAGAGGATACGCTACCAACAATTTTCACCAGATGTGGAAGGCCGGAGCAAATTATCATTTACCCCTGGCATATCCCGACTGGGGTTTTGGAAATATTATTTATTTCCTGCGCATTCGTGGCAATCTGTTCTACGATTATACACAAATAGCTGATTACAACAGCGCAGCCAAGGTTGTGAGGCTCAATTTCCGTTCGTTCGGAACAGAAATATTTTTTGATACGAAATGGTGGAACCAGTATTCCGTAAGTTTTGGTATCAGGTATAGCCGGCTAATTGATCAGGATCTCGAGGGAAGAACTGCAAATCAGTTTGAAATTGTGTTACCGGTGAATTTGTTGAACCGGTAAGCGATCATTCTTACCAACACGTCCTTTGTGTCTCCCTGTGTACCCCTGTGCCATACCTCCTGCACCTCTGTGGTTAAAAAAACTCTTATCGTTAGGCTCTTTGTATGCAACACCAGATTCAACCACAGAGATTCAGGAGGTATTGCACAGAGGTGCACAGGGAACGGCAGAATGGTCAAAATTATAAAGAAGCCAGGCTGTCTTCAATTACTTTGATCTTTATTTGGGCGTCCGCTTTTTTCTTTTGTTCCATGGCTACAATATCAGGCTTTGCATTTTGTACAAAGCGTTCATTGCTGAGTTTTTTATCAACAGATACCAGGAATCCCCGCAGATATTCGAGTTCTTTCAGCAATTCTTTTTTCTGGCTTTTTATATCTACCGGTTGCTCCGTAACCATGTAGAATTTTTCCTTGCCGACAACTACAGAAATGGAATGGGCAATCGCTTCGCCGGTAAAATTGATCGCTCCGGCATTTACCTGTTTTGCCAGTATTGATTGAATCGGGGTGTACACATTTTCATCCACTGTTTGAATAAACAGTTGTATAGGCTCTTTTGGTTTCAGTTGATTTTTATTTCTGGCGTCTCGCAAACCGCTTATCAGTTCCTTCAGCAGCCCACCACTATTTAAAATTTCACTATCTATTCCGGTAACCGGAACGAATTGCCTCACGCAAAGATCTTCTTTTCTTTCTCCAAGCAAGTGATAGATCTCTTCAGTAATAAAAGGCATGAATGGATGTAAAAGTTGAAGAAGATCGCTAAAGAATTCAATTGTTTTTTCATAAACGGCAGTACCGATGGGTTGTTCATACCCTGGTTTTACCCACTCAAGATACCAGGAGCAGAAATCATCCCAGATTAGTGAATAGATTGTTTTAAGAGCCTCGCTCAATTTGAAAGCTGCCAGCAATTTATCAACTTCCAATCTTGATTCTGACAGCCTGCTTTGAAACCAGGAAATAGCAAAGTCCGCTGAATGATCAGTGGTTTCTGTGGCCGGAATCTGGCGTTCGTTCCACATTCTTACCAGCTTCAGTGCATTCCATAATTTGTTATTGAAGTTCCTGCCTTGTTCCGGTGAGCTGTCATCAAATAATAAATCATTTCCCGCAGGGGAGGAGATCATAATCCCAAATCTAACGGCATCGGCTCCAAAACGATCAATGAGAAGCAACAGATCCGGTGAGTTACCCAATTGCTTACTCATTTTTCTACCCAACTTGTCGCGAACCATGCCCGTGAAGTACACATCCGCAAATGGCTTTTCTCCCATGTATTCCATCCCTGCCATGATCATCCTTGCAACCCAGAAAAAAATAATATCCTGTCCGGTCACTAATACTGATGTTGGATAATAATAGCTGATGTCTTTATTTCCCGGGTCAGAAATTCCCCTGAATACTTCAATGGGCCACAGCCATGATGAAAACCATGTATCCAGAACGTCTTCGTCCTGCCGCAATCGATCGTCGACCGTCGACGGTCGACCGAATTGCGCCTTGAATAGTTCCTTCGCTTCCTCTTCCGTTTCGGCCACTACAAATTTTCCACTTTCATCGTACCAGGCCGGTATTCTTTGTCCCCACCATAATTGGCGGCTGATGCACCAGTCCTTCACGTTCTCCAACCAATATTTATAGGTAGCTAAAAATTTATCACCGGGGTGAATATTGATCCTTCCTTCAAGTACTTCTAACAATGCTTTATCTGCCAAAGAGCGCATCGCCACAAACCACTGGGTAGAAATGCGCGGCTCAACAACAGCGTTGGTGCGCTGGCTGAATCCCAATCTTGTCTGGTATTCTTCTTCCTTCAGTAAAAGACCCTGCTTTTTTAATTCCTCTACAACCTTCTTTCTGGCCTCAAAACGATCCATTCCTACAAATACTTCTGCAGCTTCGCTGAGTGTGCCGTCTTCATTTAATGTATCGATGATCTCGAGGTGATGTTTCAATCCTAAATTATAATCATTGATATCATGAGCCGGAGTGATTTTCAACGCCCCGGTTCCAAATTCAGGGTCTACATATTCATCAAAGATCACCGGCACTTTTCTATTGACCAAGGGAACAATAACATGCTTTCCTTGGAGATGACTGAATCGCGGGTCGACGGGATGAACACAGACAGCCGTATCACCCATAATTGTTTCGGGCCTTTGAGTAGCAATGACAATATAATTCCCCGGTCCACCTCCTGTATGCTGTGTGCTGTGTTCTGCTTCCTCGTTCACCCGGTACTTCACATAATACAGCGTTCCCTGTATTTCCCTGTACTCTACTTCTTCGTCGCTCAATGCCGTCATTGCGGAGGGATCCCAATTGATCATACGGGCGCCACGGTAAATTTTTTTCTTGTTGTAGAGATCAACAAAAACGTTGATGACCGCCTTATAATAGGACGGATCCATTGTAAATGATACCCGGTCCCAATCGACACTGCAACCCAATTTTTCGATCTGGTGATAAATAATGCCTCCATATTTCTCTTTCCATTCAAATGCATAACGTAAAAATTCTTCACGGGTAAGTGTCGATTTTTCAATCCCTTTTTCCTTCTTCAGCATCTCAACAACCTTGGCTTCGGTAGCTATGGAAGCATGGTCGCTGCCAGGTACCCAGCAGGCATTGAACCCGCTCATTCTTGCTTTTCGTATAAGAATATCCTGCACCGTTTCATTAAGGGTATGGCCCATGTGCAACACTCCTGTTACGTTGGGAGGAGGTATAACAATCGTATAGGCAGGACGTTGATCGGGAATGCTGCGGAAATAGCCTTTTTGCTTCCAATGCGTATACCATTTTCCTTCAATTTCGGACGGGTTATAATTCTTAGTCAACTCCATAAGAGAAATTCAATTGAAAAGCTTTAAAAAATAACAGGGATGCAAAAGTAAGAATTGTTGGGGAGTGAAGTACGGGCAAAAAAAAGCAGAACGCCTGGCATTCTGCTAAATAGAAAACAATATTTCACCGCACGCTGTGCAGCAAATTAATTTCTTGTGTGGGGCCCTGATCTAGTTATCAGGCGAACCAATAGAGGTATGACAATAACATAATAAAAGTGAGAAAGCCAATTGCCAGAAGAGCTACTTTGCCGGCTTCTCCCATCTCGTTAATTTTTTTCATATACTATGATTGAGTTAACAAAAAATGAATGACTAGTGACATTCACAGGCTACGGGAAAGGGTCAGACTTTTATAGGGTGGGATCGGGGTAAGCGTAAAGCCCGGGCTGCCGGGTTCGACTTTATAACGACAAATGTAATATAACAGCTTTAACGGGACAAGTGTTTTAACTTAAATACATGAAAATACTTACAGTCCTGGATTAAAGGCCGGGGCTGTAAGTATTGAGCCTCATATCCGGGTGCCTCTTAATTTTGTGTAAAAATGAAGGAAAACATCGCCACTGCGGCAAAATAAAGCATGGCAGTGAAGGCCAATAAGGCCGTTTTCCCCGCGCGTTGCAGGATGATTTTTTGCATGGATTTGGATTTAAGGGTTAAATCACAAGGTCTGGATTAATCATAGGGCCCGATGGCGTAGATAGAAAAATCTTCTCCACTTTATCAATCCCTATTTTTTCATTTCGATCGTCTCCATAACTTTACTGTTGCATGTATGCTATAGTTGATATAGAAACTACCGGTGGTTACGCTTCAAATAACGACATTACTGAAGTCTGTATTGTGCTACACGACGGAACAAGAGAAATTGACCGCTACGAAACCCTGGTAAGGCCTGTAGTTCCAATCCCGTATTATATTCAAAGCCTCACCGGCATTTCGCATGAAATGGTGGCATCGGCTCCACGTTTTGAAGAAGTTGCTCCACAAATATTCAACATGCTGCAAGGCAAAATATTCATCGCCCATAATGTCAATTTTGATTATTCGTTTCTCAAACACCATCTCCTCCAGGCAGGCTTTGAGCTTATCTCGCAAAAACTTTGTACCGTAAGATTGACTAAAAAAGTATTTCCGGGTCTTCCTTCCTATAGTTTGGGAAACCTTTGCCGTCATTTTGGAATACCCGTTGAAAACAGGCACCGGGCTGGCGGTGATACGGCCGCAACCGTCCAGTTGTTTGAACATATTTTAAAAAATGACGGCATCGTTCATATTACAGATTTCCTCCGCAGAGGTTCACGTGAACAGTCTTTACCGCCGCATTTGCCCAAGGAGCAGGTGGGTAACCTGCCTTACTGCCCGGGCGTATACTATTTTCATAACCAGTATGGAAAAATAATTTATGTAGGCAAAGCAAAAAATCTGAAATACAGGGTAAGCAGTCATTTTACACATAACGGAGCAGGGAGACAGCGGCAGGAATTTTTACGTAATGTACACAGCATTACCTACCAGCAATGCAGCACCGAATTAATTGCCTTCATATTAGAAAGTATAGAAATAAAAAGACTATGGCCTGAATATAATAACAGCCAGAAAAGGTTTACACCTACTTATGGTTTATATCTGTATGAAGATTGCAATGGTTTTTTACGGATGGTGATCGATAAGAAAAAGCAACAACTGAAACCTTTGTATACATTTAATTTGCTGGCCGAAGGCCATCGACTGCTGAACAGGTTGGTAAAAGAATTCAAACTTTGTCCAAAACTCTGTTTTCTTCAACAGAACGATGACCCCTGTATAGGAATAACAGAACAATATTGCCAGGGCGCCTGTGCAAAAAATGAAGACCCGGGAGAGTATAATCTGCGTCTTAAGCAGGCAATAGAATATCTTGAAAAAATGCTTCCTACTTTTGCGGTTATGGATGAAGGCAAGCATGCGGCGGAACAAAGTTGCATCCTTATTGAAAAAGGCAAGTTTTACGGAATGGGATACGTGCCTGCTGGATTTTCGATAACCTCAGTGGAGACTTTAAAACCACAGATCACGCCTTATCCCGAAAATGACTATATCCGCGGACTGATTTATCAATATGCCGAGCGAAGGCCTGAAAAGAAAATCGAATTTTTCCATTGAAATAGTTTGACCTTATGAAATTTTACACGCTTACTTTTTTCTGTTATTGTTTCTTGTTTATAGCCTGTGAGCAGGCTGGCAGGCAGGATAAAGAAACGCCGACATCTGAAAGCAATAAAAATCCACTAACTGTCGTAATTCCTCAATACCGTGATGCCGTCAGTAAGGACGCTGTTGCGCAATACCAGGAGAAGGTCGAGAATCCCCTAAACGACTGGTATTTTTCCGTAAAGCTTTATGAAACGCCGAAAACTTTTCACTACCTGATAAAATTGAGGTATGAAGAAATACAGGGTGAGGATACATTGAAGCTGCCCAATTTTGGAACATTGCCCAAGCCTGTTATCCAAAAAGGCACCGAAAAATACTCCTGTATCATTGGGTTTATGGATAAACAAAATAAATTCAGAGAGTATAAAAAAGTGTATGTAAAAGACAATCGTCTAAAAATTACTGCACTCAAACACTATGCGGTAGCTGCGTATGAAAGGTAGTGTGAGTGGAACGTTGAACGTCGACCGTCAATCGTCAACGGTCAATAAAAAAGTACTAAAGCTATCAAAAAATGTTTTTCGGTGGACGGTCGACGGCCGACGGTCAACGGTTGACAATTTCTTCATACATTCATTTCTTAACACTGCTTATGGATAGAAATCTTACTTCATGGTTCAGTCCTTCCTTAAATAAGGAGATGCCAATTGCCGTATATGGCAATTATGGATTTGCGTTATTATTAGTTCCGACCGCAGCCGCTGATTACCTGGAATATGAACGGTTCCAGTTAATGGATTCTCTCAGACCGCTTATAGAAGGCGGCAAGGTGAAGGTGTTTTCGATTGACAGTATTAACAATGAAAGCTGGATGAACAATAGCATGGAACCTCATCATAAGATCATCCGGCACAAACAATGGAATGATTATATCTACAATGAGGTAGTGCCTTTTATCCGCAATAATACCAGTTGGGAAACGCCGATCATAACCTGCGGCGCATCATTTGGTGCACTTCATTCGGCCAATTTGTTTTTTAAACGTCCCGATCTTATCAACGGCTGCATTGCGATGAGCGGAGTGTACGACCTGACAGAATACACAAAAGGATTTTATGATGAAGACGTATACTATAACAGCCCGATGCATTATATGCCGAATTTAAATGATCATGCTATTCTCGAGCAGATCAGGAACAGCAGTCATGTTCACATATTATCAGGAAGTGGTGCATATGAGGATCCGGAGTCCGCAAGGCGGTTTGGAGGCATATTATATGGTAAGGGCATCTGGTATGAATTGGATATCTGGGGACAGGAATGGACCCACGACTGGCCCACCTGGAGAGCTATGCTGCCACATTACATCGGAGCACGTTTTTAACCAGTAAACCTTACGATGTGCATTTTTGCCACGAATTTCACGGATTACCACTGATTTTAATTCGTGGTAATCCGTGAAATTCGTGGCAAAAAATCTTACATGTTGTTGCGCAATTGCTGAATAAAATTTTCTCTTTCAATCATTCTTGCGCCCAGGCTTTCAAGATGTTCCGTGTACACCTGGCAATCGACCATTTCAACGCCATCTGCTTTCAGATGCTGTACATAGCTGATGAACGCGTATTTGCTGGCATTACTCATTTTACTAAACATGCTTTCGCCAAAAAAAATATTTCCCAGGCGGACACCGTATAAGCCCCCTGCCAGTTCGCCATCGTGCCATACTTCGCTGCTATGGGCATACCCAAGTTTGTGCAAAAGGGTATAAGCTAACTTCACCTCATCGGAGATCCAGGTTCCATCCTGTTCCCTTCTCGAAATTGTTTTACAATTATTGATCACTTCTGAAAAAGCCTTATTGATCGTAAACTCAAAAGCCTTTTTTTTCAGAAGTGATTTCATGCTTTTACTTATTTTCAACTCTTCCGGAAACAACACAAATCTTGGGTCGGGACACCACCAAAGAATATGATTTCCTTCATACCAGGGAAATATGCCATTTCGGTAAGCTAG
Source organism: Chitinophagaceae bacterium (assembly GCA_014379345.1). Classification (GTDB taxonomy): domain Bacteria; phylum Bacteroidota; class Bacteroidia; order Chitinophagales; family Chitinophagaceae; genus Flavitalea. The sequence continues at coordinate 769 of JACMLY010000146.1, read as the reverse complement.
GAGTAGCCGCTCAGGAGACAAATCACCCCCAACCGCTAACAGTCCATCAGGTTCAGCCAAATGAACAGGAGGAAAGGCAAGCTGTTTATCAAGAGCAAATAAGGGCATGGGGTTGAATTAGAAGTACGAAGTTAGAAATACGAAGTTTAGCGCCTGTAGAAAGGTAGGAATATAAGCCAAAAGGCAGTAAGGCGTATGTCAGGTCTTCAGGTTTATCAGGCAGCCACTACTTCGATAGTCGCGCCTATACCCCGGTCGGTGATGGCATCACATTCTGGTTTCAGGTCGTCATAAGAACCGTTCTTCACCGCATATTTTCCCTGATAGTGAATGATATAGGCGCATTGTTCTGCCTGTTCGGCGGTATGTCCGCAAACTTCCATCAGTGTTTCAATCACCCATTCAAAGGTATTTACTTCATCATTCCATACCACAAGATTACAGGGTTCCTCGAGGTCCGTTAACACATCGGTATCTTGTTTATCAAGCGGTCTTATATGTCCATCATAAGGCATTACGATAACTTTTATCTAACAAAATTAGAAATTTAATGTGTCTGTGCAACAGGGAATATTAAATCAACCAGGGCCTTGCCCTATGTAATATAAACGCTCCCTAAAATAGATACAGTATACTTAAAAAAATTTTGCTAAAAACTATTTGCCCTTATCTTTGCCATCCTAATTTAAAAAAGGGAGTTTAGCTCAGCTGGTTCAGAGCATCTGCCTTACAAGCAGAGGGTCGGCGGTTCGAACCCGTCAACTCCCAC
>JACMLY010000021.1 GCA_014379345.1 Chitinophagaceae bacterium | reverse complement strand
TCAGTAATGGCAACGATCTGGCGGGCAGATGAACATCCTGTTTATAGAATCTCCGTGTTGTTTCATAAAAATATTGCAGCTGGTATGCGCAAGGATGATGCGTTGAGAGTTGCCAAGATTGATTATCTAAAAACCGCAAACAAAGAACGAAGCCTGCCATATTACTGGTCAAATATGGTTATTATGGGAAATACAGATCCTATTGAATTGATTCATCAAAATTACCTGCCATGGTTTATAGCTGTTGCCATTTTGTTTGGATTGATCATCGTACTGAATATCTGGCGGAAAACAGGAGGTAAGAGTGAATATTAAACGAAACACAGCGTCGGTGAGGACAAACTATACAAATGTTGAACGCCATTTGTGAGCTAACCCTGCACCTTAGCCGTTAAAACATTAATGATAGTTTTCCATGCTTCATCGTTACCCGGTGTGCCAATAAAAAATTCTCTTTTATCAGCATGGTTAGGATCGAACATCATCTGGTATTTTTTTAGATCGGTTTCACCCCAGCTGCAATGAAGCAACTGGATAAAAAACAACTCGCATTGTTTACCCATCTCCATGGTCATTGCATTTTTTACTTCTTCATTCATGATATATGGCGTGGCAAGAAAATCCGGGGATAATAAAAATATTACAAGATCCGAGCTAAGCATTTCCTTTTGAATACTGTCATCCCATTTTGTTCCGGCTTCTATCTTACGATCGTACCAGGGTTCTATGTAGCCGGCAGTTCGTAACACATCAAGATGTGTCCAGAAACGTTTAACAAATTCTGAATTTTTTGACGAGTAAGAAACAAATAATTTTTTGGGTACCTTTTCAAAATTGACGAGGTGCTTCAAATCGTTAACAGTAAATATGTTTTTGCTTCCCTGGAAAATAAAGTTTTTGTTCTTAACCTGCCTGATCATTGAGTTAACCTCAAAGTAATCCGCACTATTTATTGATACCTCTTTGGTAAAGCTCCAGCCCTTATTTAATTCATCCAATTCTTTTTCGATCTCGCGTTCGAGCCCCGTTTTTCCAAATGGATATAAAGTCCGGATTTCAATTCTGCAGGCAGTTGGTTCTTTCAGGAACTTAATAAATGCCATCTGTTGTCTACCGCCCGCTTCCTGTGATAATATCAAACCGTTTCGCCAGTAATAAATGGCTTTTATGGAATCATCGGTATTAACACCATCAGCTTTTTTACTCACAAACTTTGCGAACAGCGACATCACCAATAGCTTATGAAAATATGCCGTATACACATACCGTATCTGGCAATGAACAAAGGCTTTTGTAAATTTTTCAACATGGGGATCTGCCGCTACCGGCAGAAACTGTGGCACCAGGTAAGAGTCTTCATCGAGCGGGATAACTGAACTGTTTTTTATCAATAAAGGAAGAATATGGTTTATGTGTTGAAAATCCTTGGTCTGGTTCGCAAGAAAAATTCCCTTGCCGCTGCCTTGTTTCGCTTCATTCATCAGTTTTTTAATCATTTCATTCAGGTCACCGATACTCGTAAAAACAATTCCGTCATCACCCTCGTCACCCGAAGAAGATTGATCAAAATATAACGCACCAAGATTTGTCAGGACGCTTGCAATGGTTCTTGCATCCGAAATATCCAGGGCACCTTTGTATTGAGGGAGGAGGGCTTCGCACTTATCTTTAAACTCACCAAGTGTCAGTACTTCAAAAGGGATCTTGCGCTCTAAATATTTTTCAATGATTTCATGTTGATATGTAACAAGGGTTCTTCCGGCAAGATTTAACTTTCCCAGGCAGGCATCCAGCACTTCGTTAACACAACTCACGCGGTTCTTTTTGCTTAGCGATACATTAAAAAAGGTGGTGATATTGGGATATTTTTCCCGCAGCAATACCTGGTTAAGCAATCCTTCACCCTGGTCAATTTTATTTTGCAGCACTAAAACGGGGGCAGTCAAAGAAAGGTCCACTTTTACAACTGATTCTTCAGATATTGACGGAGCACCTGATATGCTCACTCTTTTTAATTCGGGAATATCTATCACCCCATTGCTACCCTTAACAGAACTATCAAAAACAATCGCTTTTTTCCCATAGAGGATGTATCTGATGGACTCCAGCCAATATTCGATGGGGAAATCTTCATAGATCATTTCAGTTTTGTCAGCAAGTTCTTCTTTGCGTTCAGCATAATAATTTGTAGCAGTATCCCATAATAGCACATAGGCGGTATCATGTGAATAATACAGGCGATGAAGATCGTGATAGTAGTCCTGCCCTCCGAAATCAAAAATATTTACAAGCATTAGTTCACCATCTTCAGATTTCAGGAAAGGAGCCTTCCAACTCTGAATGTCGAGGGTATCTGTAGAAACGTGATTTGTATTAAGCGTCTGCTTGCGTATAAACTGACTGAAATTCGTCTTCCCCACCCCACTATTACCCATTAGAATTAACTTAAGGACCTCCAACTTCTTGTGACCATGTTGTTCTCCTTTAGCAAAATGATCCAGTATTGCAGAAGGCCCTAATTCGATCACTTCCATTGGAGGATCAGATATTGGGTTGCCTTTTAAAAACACACCCTCTTCTTCTTTATTGAATGCGTATTTTAAATGGATCGCTAATCCGTTTTTTAACCG